>QBZY01000006.1 GCA_003282155.1 Pelagibacteraceae bacterium AG-337-I02
ATGAAAATCAAATACAACCTTCGAGTATAGATTTGTCATTAAGTGAAGAATGTTATGAAATAAAATATAGTTTTTTATCATACAATTCTAAAGTTAGAGATAAGTTAAAAAACTTAGCTATTAAAAAAATTGATTTAAGTAAAGAATTTATATTTAGAAAAAACAAAACTTACATTGTTAGACTTAATGAAAGACTTAATTTACAAAAAAATTTATTTGGTCACTGCAATCCCAAAAGCAGTACTGGAAGATTAGATATTTTTTGCAGATCCCTTGTTGATTTTGCAGAAGAATATGAAAAAATTCCTAGAAATTATAAAGGTGAAATTTTTTTAGAAATAACATCAAGATCGTTTGATGTGTCATTTAAAAAAAATAATTCTTTAAATCAATTGAGACTTGTAAATAAAAATCATAATTATTTGACTGATAAACAACTAATCGACCTAAATAAAAAACAAAAAATTTCAATTCAAACTAGAGATAAAGTTAAAATTGATAACGGATTAAAATTATCAGTTGATCTGGCTGGGTCAAATATAATTGCTTACGTAGCCAAAAAAAATACTCGAATTCTAAATTTCTCTAAAATTAAATCTCATAGAATAAATGATTTTTGGAATGTAATTAAAAAAAATAATAAAAAATTAGTAATTGAAAAAAACAAGTTTTATATTTTAAGATCAAAAGAGAAGGTAGTGATACCATCAAATTTAGCTGGAGAAATGATACCATACGATACAGGTATTGGAGATTTTAGAGCACATTATGCAGGTTTTTTTGATCCAGGTTTTGGTTTAGCAATTGGTTCATATGCGGTCTTAGAAGTAAAAACAAATGAAGTGCCCTTTTTATTAGAGGATGGTCAAACTATAGCTAGAATTAAATATGAAAAGTTGAACAAAAATAGTAATATTGTATACGGAAAAAATATTAAATCAAATTATCAAAATCAAGGTTTAAAATTAAGTAAGCATTTTAAATAGAATGAAAAAAATATTAATTATTAATGGCCCTAACCTAAATCTATTAGGTAATAGAGAAGATGATATTTATGGTAAAGACAGTTTAGAAAAGATTAAATCTGATTGTGAAAAAAAAGGTATAGAGAAAAAATTAGAAATTATTTTTTTCCAATCTAATAATGAGGGTGAAATAATTGATAAGATTCATGAAGTTAATGATAAATTTGATGGTTTAATTATTAATCCAGCAGCATTTACTCATTCGTCAATTGCTATTCTAGATTCACTAAGGGCAATTAATAAGCCCAAGATAGAAATTCATCTATCAAATATTTATGCAAGAGAAGAGTATAGAAAAAAAAGTATTACTTCTGAAGGAGTACATGGTTTAATTTGTGGATTTGGTGGAAATAGTTATCTTCTAGGAATTGAAGCAATATGCAAATTAATTTATAAATAAGTATGACAAAAATTGATAAAACTGATTTAGAAAACATTAAGTTAATTGTTAAAGAATCAAAAATAGATGGTGTTGCTAAAATAAAAATTAAAAAAAATGATTATGAAATAGAGATTACCTCAAATAACTTTATTGGAAACAATGTATCTGTTCAGAAATTTGAAAAAAATACTGAAGTTAAAGATGTCGATAATGCAAACGAAGTAGTAAATGAGGACAATATAGTAAAATCTCCAATGGTAGGAGTTGCTTATCTTTCTGCTGATCCAAATTCACAACCTTATGTTAAAGTTGGTCAACATGTAAAAGCCGGTGATACATTATTATTAATTGAAGCAATGAAGACTTTTAATGAAATTAAAGCTCCTAGATCTGGCATTATCAAGAAAATAGTCACTTTGAATAGTCAGCCCGTTGAATATGGGGATACTCTTATAATTTTTGAATAATGTTCAAAAAAATACTGATTGCTAATAGAGGTGAAATTGCTTTACGTGTTCTTAGAGCCTGCAGAGAATTAGGAATAAAAACTGTAGCCATTCACTCTGATGTTGATGAAAATGCAATGCATGTAAGAATGGCAGATGAAAGTATTTGTGTTGGACCAGCCTCCGCACAATCAAGTTATTTAAATATACCTGCAATTATAACTGCTGCAACATTAACTGATGTAGACGCAATTCATCCTGGATATGGTTTTTTAAGTGAAAATCAAAGGTTTGCGGAAATTATTGAAGAACACAATATTAAATTTATTGGTCCAAAATCAGAACATATCAAAATGATGGGTAACAAAATTGATGCAAAAAAAATAATGGATGAAACTGGAGTTCCAACAGTAAAAGGAATAAATGACTTAAGCGATAAAAATAAAATTGAAGAATTTATAAAAAAAGTAAAATACCCAATTATAGTAAAAGCAGCGAGTGGTGGTGGTGGAAAAGGAATGAGAATTGTCACAGAAGAAGATGATTTGAATAAAGCTATAAATGAAGCAAAAATTGAAGCAAAAAAATCATTTAATGATGAAAATGTTTATTTAGAAAAATTTTTAACATCCCCTAAACACATTGAAATTCAAGTTCTTTGTGATTCATTTGGAAATGTTGTTACTCTTGGAGAAAGAGATTGCTCAATTCAAAGGAAGCATCAAAAACTTATTGAAGAAAGTCCAAGTGCAGTTCTAACAAATGAAAATAGAGAAAAAATTTCTGAAATTTGTAGAAAATCTATGAAAGAAATCGGATATGAAGGAGTTGGAACATTAGAATTTTTATATGAAAATAATGAATTCTATTTTATGGAAATGAATACACGATTACAAGTAGAGCACCCAGTAACAGAAATGGTAACTGGCATTGATCTTGTTAAAGAACAAATTCTTGTCGCTAATGGAGAAAAGCTTATAATAAAACAAGAGGATATAAAATTAAAAGGAAGCTCAATTGAATGCCGAATCAATGCTGAACATCCAGAAAGTTTTATACCATCACCTGGGAGAATAACACAATACCACCAACCTGGAGGACTGGGTATTCGAGTAGACTCAGCTGTTTACGATGGATACTCAATTCCATCCAACTATGATAGTATGATTGGTAAGCTAATTACCTACGGGGCAACAAGATCAGAAGCTCTAAAAAAAATGAATAGAGCACTAGAAGAATATGTAATTATGGGAATAAATACAAATATACAACTCCATCAAAAAATTATTCAAACTGATGAATTTAAAAGAGGAAGTTACAACATTAATTTTATGTCAAATTTAATTGAGTAAAATAATTGATTTAAATAGCTTAATAGAATTCTATAAAAAAGCTTACTTCCCGATGGCTGATAGTAAGTATTCTGAAGAAATAAAATTTTATAAACCCAAATTAAGATTTATCATTCCTATTTCAAATTTACATTATCCAAAGAAACTTTTTAGTGAGTTTAAAAAAACAAAATATAGTTTTAAGATTGATCAAAATTTTACAAAAGTTATAGAGTTATGCAAAGAGATTAAAAGAAAAGATCAAGATACTTGGATTAATCAAATTATTTTAGATACATATATTGAATTACATAAAATAGGTAAATGTCACAGTGTAGAATGTTATGAAAATGATAATTTAATTGGTGGTTTATACGGTTTACATATAGGATCATGTTTTTTTGGTGAAAGTATGTTTAGTTTAAAGACCAATACAAGTAAGTTTTGTCTACTTTATTTATTAGCAATATTAAAAAAAAATAATTTTTCCATTTTAGACTCACAGTTTTTCAATCCTCATTTAGTTCAGTTTGGTGCGTATGAAATAGAAACTGAAATTTATGAAAATAGACTGAAAGAAAGTTTAGAAATTGAAAGTTTTTTTGAGGGAATTAATAATTTTCAAGAAGTCTTATCATTACTACAATTAACTAACCAAAGGTCATAAATTGGATTTTCTAAAGGGGTAACCTCAGGAGAAGAGGAAATCATCCAACCTTTGTAAATATTAGTATTTTCATTATTGATAGTGTCATAAACATCTATCAAAACATAATCTTCAGGAATTTCAGTTGGAGGAGTACTTCCACAATACAAAACTTCAATATTTAACGTTTCCCATGATATTTTAGAACTTACCAAAATATCTTTTGTAGAAACTTTATTTGTAGTTTTATTTAATAACTTAAAAGAAGCATATTTTTTTTCAATTGTCTCAGCAGAAACAGTAAGCGGTAGGAGAAAAAAAAATGTTACTCTAATTAGGAGTCCAAGATTTATATTCTTCTTCTTTTTTTTCTGGGTCATAATTTTTTGAAAGAGGATGAGATGATGGAAAATATGCATCACTAGTACCAGTCATATTTGGTTTATGATTTTTTTGCCATTTGTATTTATGAGAATAGTCAAGTGGAGGATTATCAATCGATTTGTGAAGCCAGGCATGCCAGTGGGGTGGAATATTTGATGCTTCTATTTCACCATTAAAAATTACCCATCTTTTTGCTTTTAAATTTTTAAAATCTTTAGAACTGCAGTAATATTTATTTCCTAATTCATCATTACCAACTAAGTTTCCTTTTAACCAAGTATAAATTTTTGTTCCTAATGACATTAATATTCCTATAAAGATTAATGGACTACTTTCCAATTAATTTTTTTATTAGCATAAAAATTCTTAACCTTAACATCTTTGTAACTAGATAATTCTGACATAGTCCATTGCTCTTTTTCTAATTTAATTTTTTTATCATTAATTGGAAAACTATAATGTTTTGCACCATTAACTGAACAAAATATCTCTAACTTATCAATTGCATTTTCTTGATCAAAAATTTCTGCATATAATTCTATTGAGCAAGGAGAGGAAAAAATTCCTGGCTTAGATGACATATCAGGTTTTTTTTCTTGAATTGGATGTGGAGCTGAGTCAGTACCTAGAAAAAATTTAGAATTATTGTGACATGCCGCTTTTCTTAATTCTATTAAGTCTGTTTCGTTTTTAACAACTGGCATACAAAAATGGTGCGGATTAATAGAGTCATCATGAAATACATCTTTTTTTGTTAAAAGCATGTGGTGTGGTGTAATTGTTCCTGCAATATTTTGATTTTCTTTCACATAGTTTACTCCATATGAAGTTGATACATGCTCAAGAGTAATTTTTAAAAAGGGAAATTTATTTCTAATAATACTTAATTCATCATCTATAAAATATTTTTCTCTGTCAAAAATATCAATATTCTCAGCTACTTTTTCACCGTGAATAAGTAATGGGCTTTTTTCTTCTTCTAAAATCTCCAAAAATTTAAAAATTTTTGAAATATCACTTACTCCATGACTTGAGTTTGTAGTCGCATTTGAAGGATAAAGTTTAGATCCAAAGAAAACTTTATTTTGAATACCCTTTCTAAAATCTTCTAAATCTAAATTTTCATTTAAATAACAAGGTATAAGTGGTTCAAAATTATTACTAGAGGTTTTATTTAAAAGCTCTTTATAAGCAGAAGCTTTATTAGTATCTGTTATGGGAATTTCTGTATTTGGCATTGCCACACATCTATTATTTATTCTTGAGGAGAAATTAGTAACCATTTTTAACATGTCACCTTCTCTAAAATGTACATGCCAATCATCAGGCTGAATTATTTCAATTTTTTTTTTATTCACAATAGTTATTTTTTTGTAATATAGAATAAATCTTTTCTACACTTATAGAATCCATATACGACTTTGTTTTATCAATATTTATATTTTTAAAATAGTCATAGCTTTCATTTGTTCTTATAACTTGTGAATCTTGCATAAATGGACCATAAATCAAATCATTTGTTGGACCAAATAATACTATAGACTTTAATTTTGTTGCTGAAGCCATATGTGATAATCCTGAATCATTTCCAATAAATAATTTAGATTTCTTCATATAAGCAGCAGTTTGAGTCAATGATTCGCCAAATAAATTAATTATCTTATTTCTATCAATATTTTTTGTTATTGCATTTAAATAATTATCTTCTTCTGACTTTGAACCAACTAAAATAAATTTAATATTTTTATTTTGAGACGATATTTTGACTAATAGTGAATTATAATTTTGAATACTCCAAATTTTTGGTTTCCAATTTCCACCTGGAAATATTACAAAATATTTAAAATCATCAGACAAATGATTTGTTACTATTTCTTCTTCTTCTGTATTTGTTTCAATAAACAAATCTGAGCAATCAAATTTAAAGTAATTAGATAATTGCTGAACATGGTTTAAATTAGATTTTTTTTTAAAAATAAATTTTTGCTTATGTTTTAAAAAAAATGATAACAACGAACTTCTAAAATCAATAATTATATCCCACTTCTTTCCATAACAATTAGAAATTATATCTAGCCAATGCATATTGTATTTTTTTTTTGAAACAGTGATTATGGTTTCTACAGATTTAAAATTTTTGAAAATTGATTTAGCAGATGGACCAATAACAAATGTAAATTTAGTTTCAGGATGTTTATTGCTAAAATATTTTATTACTCCAGTCGATAGAATTGTATCTCCAATAAGATTTGACGAAATAACAAGAATTTTCACAGAAATATTACACTTTTAATATATTCAATATATATTTAGATAATTATGAAAGATAAATACTTTTTTCATCATTTGAATTCAAGATTTTTTGAGATTTCTGGAAAAGATAGTAAATTATTTATTCAGAATTTAATTACTAATGACATTGAAAAATGTAACAATGGATCAATTATATATTCATGTCTATTAACACCTCAGGGTAAATTTTTAGCAGATTTTTTTATATTCAATATAAATGAAAACTATATTTTTGAAACAAATGATAAATTTTTCAATAATTTATTATCACGATTAAAGATTTATAAACTTCGCTCTGACATTGAAATTACAAAAATTAATAATTTAAACTCTTATACGTTATTTAATATTGATTATGAAGGTGATTATAGTGTTTATTTAAATGATCCTAGAAATATAAATTTAGGTAAAAAACTTATAACGAATAAAAAAATTTTAATTGAAAAAGAGAAATTGAAAGAAATCAATGAAACAGAATATCATGAAATTTTAATTAATAATACAATACCCTATTCACCATTTGATATATTAGAAAACAAATCTTTATTATTAGAAAATAATTTTGATAATTTAAATGCTATTGATTGGGACAAAGGATGCTATGTGGGCCAAGAAATAACTGCAAGAATGAAATACCGTGGATTACTCAAAAAAAAACTTTATGCTTTAAAAATAAAAAATGGCAATATTCTAGAGGGAGATGAGTTGATAGTAGATAATAAAAAAATAGGTACAATTATATCTAAAGCAAATTCAAATATTTTTGCTGCGTTAAATATTAATTTTGTTAATGAGTTAAAAAAAAATAATCAAAATTTAGTAATTAATGATTTATTATCTTTTGATTTTTTAAATTGAAAATTTTTTTCTGTAAAAACTTACTGGAATTATTAAAATCATGAAAATTATCAACATTGGAACAAATATATTATTAATTCCATAGTTGTTTGCTATAAACCCTAATGAAGCTGGAGCTCCTATAAAAGTTCCATAAACTGAAATTGAAATAATTGTAATACCTACTCCACTATCAATTCCTTCAATTTTTCCAGCTAAACTATATGCGATAGGAACAATTGAGGATGCTCCTATACCTAATAATGAAAAACCAATAATTGCTGCATAAATACTGGTAAAATTAGATAAAATTATTAAACTTATAATCGTTGATAAAAATAAAAAGAAAATCAAAAGAAAAACTCCAATTTTATCTCTTACCCAATCACCACTAAATCTTCCAATAACCATAAAAATATTAAAACTTAGAGTGGCTAAGCCGATATAGAAACCATCAACTTGAATAAAGTCTCTCATATAGAGAGCTCCCCATGCATCAACACTACCTTCTGTTAGAGCGTTTGCCATTGCAATTAAAGCTAGTAAAATTATAAGTAAGGGCCAAATAAAAAATATATTTTTTTTACTGGAGTCTTTAGTGTTTGTTTCAACTTGTGACTCTAAACAAAGGACAAAATACAAACTCAAAGGAAGAAGAATGATGACATACAAAAGTATATTAAAAATAAAAGAATAATTCCACTCTAGTAAAAAACTTGTAATCAAGGAACCAAATAAAACACCAAGACTCCAAAATGCATGGAACCCTGACATCATAGATTTTTTTTCCCTAACTTCTAAGTTTGATGCATAAACGTTGCATGCTATTTCGAATGCGCCATAACTCATGCCAAAAATAAATGAGAAAACCATAAAAAGCCACAACTCTTGAATGAAAGGTACTGGCAACCACAAACAACCTTCTGCAATTAAGGTGAATGTTAAAATAGATTTTGTAGAAGTTGTAAGAATAAGGGCATTTGCGAAAATCATTGCAACGATTGATCCAATTGCAAATGATAACATAATATATCCAACACCAACATAATCAGTTTGAAGTTGATCTTTTATGGTAGGTATCCTAATAGCCCATAAGCCTACATAACAAGCAGTAATAAAAAAAATGATTTTTATTGCATGAATATCACTAACTTTTTTCATACAATTTTATTAATTGAAATATTTTTTGTAATATTCAGATAAATTTTCTATAGAAACTCTTTCCTGTTTCATAGTATCTCTATCCCTAACAGTAACACTTTTGTCTTCTAGAGTTTCAAAATCTACAGTTAAACAAATTGGTGTTCCTATTTCATCATGTCTTCTATAATTCTTACCAATGTTTCCTGAATTTTCTAAAACAACTCTACCCAATCCTAATTTCTGAAGATTAGATTTTATTTCTTTAGATAAATTTACTAATTCCTCATTATTCTTTTTGAGTGGAATGACTGCAGCTTTAATAGGTGAAAGATGAGGTTTTAGAGATAAAAGAATTCTTTTATTATCTTTATCTACATTTTCCTCACGATAAGCTTCATTTAATAAAGCAAGAACTCCTCTATCAACACCAGCAGATGGCTCAATTACATAAGGAATATACCATTTTTTTTCTTCTAAATCTTGGACACCTAGTTTTGTAGTTGAAGAAGAGTTTTTCATAACATCTGATGTAATTTTAAAATCGTTTTGATTTTTAGTATGAGAACCTAAGTCAAAGTCAGTTCTATTGGCTACTCCCTCAAGTTCCTCTTCACCGTGAGGGAAAGCATAATTGATATCAACAGTTCTTTTTGAGTAGTGAGCTAATTCATTTTTTTCTACTTCAATTTTTTTTAAATTTTCTTTTTTTATTCCTTGATTAACCCACCATTCTATTCTTTTATTTATCCAATATTCATGCCATTGATCGTCAGTACCTGGTTTAACAAAAAACTCTAATTCCATTTGTTCAAACTCTCTAACTCTAAAAATAAAATTACGTGGTGTTATTTCATTTCTAAATGCTTTTCCTATTTGTGCGATACCAAAAGGAACAGTTCTAGATGTTGAATCTAATATATTTTTAAAATTAGTAAAAATCTGCTGACAAGTTTCTGGTCTTAAATAAGCGAATGACGAACCATCATCTACTGGTCCAATTGCAGTTTTAAACATTAAATTAAAAGGTCTTGGTTCAGTAAGATCTTCCGATTTACAATTTGGACATTTATTATTTACTAATAATTGATCTGCTCTCCACCTTGATTTACATGCACGACAATCAACTAAAGGATCGGTAAAAGTATCTTCATGACCTGAATGTTTTAAAACTACTGGAGAACTTAAAATTGAGGCATCCAAACCTTCGGTATCATCTCGTTCATATACCATTGATTTCCACCAAGCTTGTTTAAGATTATTTTTGAACTCAACTCCCATTGGTCCGTAATCATATATACCTTTGATACCACCATAGATGTCATTTGATTGAAATAAAAAACCTCTTCTTTTGCAAAGAGAAACTAACTCTTCCATTATTTGTGCAGTCATATAACTCTTAATCTTTTGGTTTATATTCTTTCGTTCTTGGATCTTTCTCTAAATCGATTACTGAGTCATTATTTACTTTATTATTAGTGAATTTGTCTTGTTTTTTTTTCTTAAACCTTAAAAATAATAAAATAGAAGCTAAAATTATAAATAAAACTAGAAATTTCATCACAAACCAAACCTAGAAAACATAATTCGTTCTTCGATTTTATTCAAAATTTCATCATAATTAAATATTGATGAAGAAAACCTACGTTGTAAAAAAGATTTTTTTTGACTGATCATTTTAATTTTAATTTTTTTTCCAAACTTTTCTTCTAAAATTGGTTTTAATGCACCAATACCATCTGCTAAACCTAAATCGATAGCTTTATTACCGACCCAAAATAAACCAGAAAATATATCATCTAATTTATTCTGATCAAGTTTTGAGCCTCTTCTCTCTTTCACATAATTAATAAAATTATCATGAATTTGTTCTTGAATATTTTTTAATCTATCAATGTCTTCCTGTTTTTCTTCTTTAAAAGGATCAAGAAAACTTTTACTTTTTCCAGATGTATAAACTCTTCTTTCAATTCCAACCTTTTTTAAAAGATCAACAAAACCAAAACCTGGTGAAATAACACCGATTGATCCAATAACAGAGTTTTGATCAATATATATCTCATCAGCAGCACATGCTAACCAATAACCTCCAGAAGCTGCAACATCTTCAACGAATGCTAAAACTTTTTTATTTTTTTCTTTAGCCAGATTAATGATCCTTTTTGCAATTAAAGAGGATTGTGTAGGAGAACCTCCAGGTGAATTAATGATCAAACCTACAACAGGAGATTTTTTATCAGCAAATAATTTATCAATTAATTTTTCTAAATTATTTATTGCTAAACCAGAGCCTGTTAAGCCTGACTGTGATGATATAATGCCAGATAAACGTAAAACCGATATTGTAGTACTTTTTGAAAATAACCTTTTAAACATAATATCTAATAACAAATGTTAATCTTTTCTTAAAGCGTTATGTAGCATTTGTTTGTAATTTTGGTAATTTGAGTTTAAGTGCGTCAATTAAGTTAATGAATTAACATAATATTCTAATAGTTAAACAAAATGGACAATGTTCTTCCACTCAGAAAAATAGAATTTTCATTTGAAGATGAAATCAAAAAATTAACAGATCTTTGCAAAGAAGATCTAGTATCCGTAAATACAATAATCCTTGATAAATTGGATAGTAATGTGCCTTTAATTCATGAAGTTGGAAAATACCTAATCCTATCAGGTGGAAAAAGATTACGACCTCTTTTAACAGTTTCGAGTTTTCATATGACAATAAATGAAACTAGTGAAATTGAAAATAAAATGAATCATATTGGTCTATCTGCAGCAGTAGAATTTATTCACACTGCAACACTATTACATGATGATGTAATTGATGAAAGTAAACAAAGAAGAGGAAAACCAACGGCAAATGAGAAATGGAAAAATAAAACAAGTGTATTAGTTGGTGATTTTTTATTCAGTAGAGCTTTTCAACTAATGACAAAATATGGCAACACTGAAACGTTAAAAATATTAGCTGATACTAGTGTTGTAATTTCAGAAGGAGAAGTTTTAGAACTTGCTAATGATAAAAATTTAGAAATAAATGAAAATATTTATTTTGAAGTTGTAAATGCAAAGACTGCCTCTTTGTTTAGTGCGGCGTGTCAAGTTGGATCAATTAGCGGTCTTGGAACAGAAGCCGAGGTTAATGCATTAAAATCATTTGGAACAAACTTTGGCATGACTTTTCAATTAATTGACGATGCTATTGATTATTCCTCAAACAAAAAAATACTAGGAAAAAATACTGGAGATGATTTTAAAGAAGGTAAAATTACTCTTCCAATAATCTTAGCATATGGACGATCAAATGATAAAGAAAAAAAGTTTTGGGAAAGAACAATATCTGATCTTAACCAAAATGAAGGTGATTTTGAAATGGCTTTAGAAATTATTAATAAATACCAATGTATTGAGGATACTCTAACAAGAGCAAATCACTTTTCAAATGTAGCTGTAGACTCAGTTGATATATTTAAAGATAACATTTACAAAGAAAAATTAGTTTCTCTTGTTACAAAAAGCGTCTCAAGAATTTATTAATTAATATTCTTCATAAGATTTTACCTCTAATAATTCAGAACCAAATGTTTTATTAATATCACTTTTTACTTTTGCTCTTTCATCATTGGTGAAATAGACACTTCTAGCTAGCTCAATAAATGTTTGATCAAATATTTTTTTTCTTTCGCACTCTCTAATATCGTCTTCTATATTCCAAAGTTTAGAATTAATATTTATCAAATTTTCTAAATAATTATTTATTTCTTCTTGTTGAACATAATTTATCAATATTTTTTGAAGAAAATCTAATTCTTTTTTGACATGATCAAGTTTAGTTTCATCTGTTATGTTTTTCTGCTTAATAATTAATATAGAAATTTTATCTACAAGTTCACCAAGCGATATAGGAGTATTAATAAGCATTAAATTCTTTCATAAATATCTTCGTATCTTTTTATGTCATTTTCATCAAGATTATCACCAAACCAAATTTCAATAATAACTAAATCACTATCTTTTCTATTAGCCATTCTATGAATTGCTCCTTTAGGAATAAAAATGTTCTCATTTTCTCTTAAATTAATTACTTTTTTATCAATTGTGACTTCTGCTTCTCCTTCAGCCACAATCCAATGCTCAGATCTATGTTCATGACTTTGAAGTGATAAAACACCTCCTGGTTTTACAAAAATTTTTTTTACTAGGTATTTCTTACCCGACTTTAGTATCTCAAATGATCCCCAAGGTTTTTCTGTGATAAAATTCATTATGAATGTTTATTTATATATTATATATCTCTTTATAAATGATAAAAATATCACCATCAATATTATCGGCGGATATTCTTAAATTAGAAGAAGAAGTTAGATCTTTAGATCTAAATGGAGCTGACTATATTCATATAGATATTATGGATGGTCACTATGTTCCCAATATTACTTTTGGACCAAATATTGTTAAATCATTAAAAAAAGTTACTTCTAAAATTTTAGATGTGCATCTTATGATTAAACCAGTTAAACAATATATTAATGAATTTATAGAGGCTGGCTCAGATATCATTACCTTTCATCCTGAAGCCGATGATAGCCCTGAAGAGATTATTAAAACAATATGTGATGCTAAAATTAAAGCAGGAATTGCTATTCATCCTAAGGTAAATATTTCAGATATTGACCATTTATTTAATCAAGTGCAACAAATAATAGTTATGACAGTCACACCTGGTTTTGGCGGTCAAAAATTTATGCATGATCAAGTACAAAAAATTAAAGATTTAGATGAAATAAAAAAAAATAATAATTATAACTATGAAATAACTGTTGATGGTGGAGTAAATAATGAAAATGCAAAAATATGCAAAAATAATGGAGCTAATGTGTTGACGGTAGGATCTTATTTATTATCACAAAATCAAAATAACTATAATGAAATTATAAATTCTTTAAGATAATGGACTGGGATAAATTAAAATCATTTTATGAAATTGCAATCTCAAGAAGCATTTCTAAAGCAAGTGCAAAACTTAATATCAGTCAATCTGCTCTTAGTAGACAAATACAAGATCTAGAATACGATTTAAAGACACCATTATTTATAAGACATCAAAAAGGTGTAAGGTTAACAGAGCAAGGTGAAAATTTATTTAATACTGTAAATCAAATTAATTTCTCGATTTCTGATTTTGAAAAAAAATTATTAGATAAAAAAACTAAGCCAGTAGGTAAATTAACTGTAAGCACAACTGTTGGTTTTGGATCAGCTTGGCTCACACCAAGAATAACCAAATTTTCTAATCAATATCCAGAGATAGATGTAAGTTTAGTTATGAGTGACGAAGAAGTTGATTTATCTGCAAGAGTTGCTGATGTTGCAGTTAGAGTAAAGAAACCGACTCAAGCAAATTTAATTTTTAAAAAATTTGTTAATTTCCATAACCATATTTATGGTTCTACAGATTATTTACAGAAAAGTGGAATACCAAGAAATGTAAATGATCTAGATAAACATGATTTAATTTGCTTTGGAGCTGGTTTACCCTCTCCTGTTTCTAACATTGATTGGATATTAAAAATTGGAAAAGAAGGAACAAAAAGAAGACCTAAATTTAGAGTGAATAGTATTTACGCGATGTCACTTGCAATTGAAAAAGGTGGAGGTTTAGCATCTTTACCTGATTACATGGTTGCAGACAAACCTCAGCTTGTTCGTGTACTACCAAACCTAGAAGGTCCATCTTATCAAACATATTTTGTTTATTCTGAGTCTTTTAAAAATGATAGAAGACTTGAAGTTTTTAGAGATTTTTTATTTAATGAAGCTAAAGATTGGCATTATTAGTCTTTGACTTAATTTTTAATTTTTGTATACCATTCATAGATTATGGGATATCCAAAAAAACATAGAGGTAGACGTAAAAGAGGTTCTAAATATAGAAGAAACAAAAAGCGTCAAAAGAAGAAATAAATAAACATAAATACCTTCTTTTTTAACTAACAAATTAGTCTATATAATTCTCATGTTTAAATTTTTCACTGACCCGAAATGGTATGCCTGGGCTTATATTGGTTCTGCAGTAATATTAACTTCAATATGGGTACAAGTACAAATTGATGTTCTCATCAATGAATGGTTTGGTGAATTTTATGATATGATCCAAAAAGCTCTTGGAACACCAAACGCTATAACTATGCAAGATTACATGGGAGGTCTTTTAAGCTTTGCGCAACTTGCTGCTATCTCAATTGCTTTAGGACTTGCAATTTCTTTCCTTACTTCACATTTTCTTTTTAGATGGAGAACTGCAATGGTTGAGTGGTACCATAGTGTTTATGATCAAGCGAGAACAATCGAAGGTGCAAGTCAAAGGGTTCAGGAAGATACAATTAAGTTTAGTAGAATTATGGAAGGTCTTGGAACGAGCTTAATTGAATCTGTTTTAGTACTTGTAGAGTTTTTCCCTCTCTTAATGACCCTTTCAGTTGGTATACCGATCTTATGGTTTGGTGACTGGCAGTATGGTTTAGTATCTGGAGCATTTATATGGGCAGTTGGAGGAACAATTTTAATGATTGTGTTAGCATGGTTATTACGACTTGTTGGAATTGAATATGATCTTCAAAAAAAAGAAGCTGCTTACAGAAAAATATTAGTTATTGCTGAAGACGATGGAAGTATTAGACCAAAATCGTTGGATGAATTATTCCAGGGTGTTAGACAAATTCATTTTAAGAGTTATCTTTATTATCTCTATTTCAGCATTGGTAGACTAGCATATCTACAGGCTAACGTCCTTGCAGCTTATGTTTTCTTAGCACCGGCAATTGTTGCGGGAGTTATGACACTCGGAGTTATGCAACAAATTATTAGAGCATTCGGAAGAGTAGAAGGTTCACTACAATATTTATTTAGAGCATGGCCAACAATTATAGAACTTGCTAGTGTCTATAAAAGATTAAGAGAATTTGAGAATAAAATAGAAAAAAACATTCAGGATGAAAAAACTGGTATGGTTCGCTAGTGATTTTTCTAGCATTTATTATTATTCCAATAGTAGAAATAAGTATTTTTATAACAATTGGTTCCAATATCGGAATTTTAAATACTATTGCAATTATACTCACTACTGCTTTAGTCGGGATTTTTCTTGTTCGAAGACAAGGAATCAAATTATTATTTGATGCACAACGAAATTTATCACAAGGTTCAATGCCCACTGAAGAAATTAAAGGGGGTATTTTTCTATTAGTATCGGGATTGTTATTGATTACTCCTGGCTTCTTTACTGATTGTATTGGTTTTGCTGTTTTCTTGAAACCTGTCCAAAATTTTATAGCTACTCAAGCCAAAAAATATTTTAACTCACGTATTCGCTATTAAAGGATCTATTTTTTTTATTAATTCTTTTAATATTAATACTAATTTTTGATTTGCAGGATCTTCAATTTTTTTTAGTGGAGGTAATACAATATTCCAATCAGGAATATTATCAACAATTGAAAAATATGCTTTCATTAAACTTATTGGCTCATGTGAAGTTATAACTTTACGAATTTGTTGCAGTAGATTTTGTAAATCACCAAAATTTTTAATGTTGTTCTCATTTTTATGATTTTTTAAAATAAAGCTCAGTAATTTACCACATACATTAGTGCCAGCTGTAATTGCTCCAGCCCCTCCTCGCTTACAAATATTTAATGCTAAACTGTCATGACCACAAAATACTGCAAAATCATTAAAATATTTTATAACTTTCATCATTCTATCACTGTCCCCACTTGAGTCCTTTAATCCCACGACGTTATTCGGATAAAGTTTTAATAAAACTTCAATCATCTTAAAATCAATTGATACGTAAGAATTTTGAGGGATATGATACAAAACATATTGTAGATCACTCTCACCTACTCTTTCAATAATATTACGATAATAATTTATGACACCTTCATTTGTAACATTCTTATAATAAAAAGGAGGAAGTAAAAGAACAGCTCTTACCTTGTGACTAGCAGCATGTTTAGTCATATCAATTGCATCATTCAAAGAGGAAGATCCTGTTCCAGGTATAAGGATATTTGGATCGATACGATTTGATACTAGAAAATCTAGATGATCTTTTTTTTCTTGTACTGAAAAACTATTTGCTTCTCCAGTAGTACCAAATATTGCAAGACCGTCATGACCTTGTCTCATTAAATATTGACAATGACGAAGATATAAATCTTTGTTAATTGATAAATCAATTTTGACAGGTGTTAGTGCAGCGCTAAAAATTCCAGATATTTTATGCATAAAAATATAATAAGATAAATCCTAGTAAAACTCTATAAATAATAAATATATTGAAGGTCGATCTTTGTATTATGCGCATCATGATGTTAATTGATAATAGTGCAGTAATACATGCAACAAATGCTGCAAATAGTGATTGATATAAATTTATATTTACCTCAGTAATACTCATTAAATCAAAACTTGTTAAAACTAAGGATGCTAAAATAATAGGAATGGATAAAAGCATAGAAAATATTGTTGCAGATGATCTATCAAATCCTAAAAAACGTGCACCAGTAATTGTAACACCTGCTCTACTTGCCCCAGGTATAAATGCTAATACTTGAAATACGCCAATGATAAAGGCCTGCACATAACTCATATTCTCCCAAGAAGATATTTTCATTTTAAAATGATCTGCTACAAATAATAGAGCGGCAAATATAATACTTGTCACTGCAACAACTTTGATTTCTCGAAAGTATAATTGAACAAAATCAAAAATAAAAAATCCCACTATAACCGCAGGTATTGTTGCAATAATAATTTTAATTAAGTTATTATTGTGTGCAAGCTGGAAGGAGAAAAAACTCTTAATTAATGTTGTTATATGAGATCTTAGATAAATTATAACTGCTAATAATGTTCCAACATGTACGGCAATATCAGTAAAAAGACCTTGATCTTGCCAACTCGTTAATTCTGATACAAGAACTAAATGCCCAGAAGAACTAATTGGCAAAAATTCCGTAAATCCTTGCACAATACCAATGATAAAATATTGAAGCTCAAACATTAACCAAAGATTATTTTGCTCAGTTCTTTACCACTTGGAAGAGGTTCAGCATTTTTATTAGAAAAATATTTCTCCATAAAATTTAAATAAACATTGTAATCTTTTAATATTTGCATTTTTATAACTTTATTTTCATCATCACTGTCTTCCATTTTTACTAATTCAGTATCAGTTTGTGACATTGCTTCAGGTATCGTAGTAAATGGTCTTTCTTGGTTAATAACTAACCTCTCATGTAACTCCCGGTGAACCATTTTAAAATCTTCTTTTGATAAAGTTTTTGGACTTTCATCAAATATTAGTCTTTTTAAAATAAAGTTTGCTCTTGGCTCTTTAATTGAAAGAGCAATTTTGTATTTTTCATTCCAGTCATTCTGTTCATGAAATTTAGCTATTTCTATTGATTGTTTAATATCAAGAAAGGCATTTGCCGCACTTTCTGGAAATATATTATCTTGTGATTTTTCATCCTCTTTTTCGATACGTTTATCAATTTCCATCAGTTTAAACTTGTCTGCTAAATCTTTGTTCTTAAAAACTATTTTTGCTCTTTCATTGAGAACATCAGAGCCAATTTCATCATAAGGTTCATAATTAGAAGCAATCTTACCTGGTAAAATAATTGGGTGCTGATTGGTAATAACATATCTATTTTTTCTTTTAATCAATTTTTTAAATTCTTCTGAGTTAGCTTCTAGTATTGGTGTCGGATCATGAGCTAGATCAAATGTATGAAACCAACCATTATATTGTGACTCACATACCATCGAAAGAGCTTGTATTTTAATTCTCCCTCCAAAACTTGTCATAAAACAAAAACCTTTATTTTTATTTATGTAATCAATGGCATCTTCTTTACTCATTGTCATTTGAAGCTGATTCCAATTAGTTGTGTCTGCTTCGTTAATAAATTTTGTCAGAGCAATTGATGTTTTAACATCTGAAAATGCATCGTGAGCAAACTCTACAGGTAAATTATTCATCTCAGCAATTTTTTCTAATTTAAAACTAGGATTACCTCTTTCTGTAAGAGGCGTTTTAATACTTGAAGGATTAATGACGTATAAACCTCTTGCTAAATTTAATGTATCGCCCCTACTTTTTCTAGTTACATAAGGATAAAACATATGACTAAATAAATTGTATTCGAGAACGGATTCATCAAACTCTATTATATTATGACCAATAAAAGTAGAGCTTGGATCATCTTTTTTCCATTCATCAAAAGTATCGTTAATTTTTTTCATTAATTCATAAGATGACTGAGGGGCATCAAGTGCTTCACGCATTCCTTTTAATGTTGTTATTAAAGCTCCGGGTTGAGAAATTACAGATATTCTAGGTCGACAAAATTCATTCATATTTTGATTTGTTTGATTAAAATTTGAGTCTGTAACAATGGCAGCAATTTGCATAATCTGCTCCCACTTTGGTGTGGTCCCAAAAGCAGTTGGATATTCTTTTTTTCCTCTGCCTGAGGTCTCTAAATCATAAAATATATATTTTGACACTAATAATAAACCTTAGTGATGTTTATAAACTATTAATTATCTCTTTTGGACCAATAAAAATGATAGAAGAGTGTTGCTAAAATGGCAACTAATAGAGAATAAAATGCAATTACAATAATTAGAAAAAATGCAACATAAATTAAATATCCAATAATCCCAATAAATGTAATACCAGCCCAAAAGTAGATCAGTCTTTCTAAAAATAATTGCATAAAATATTTATATAGTATTTATAAAAGTTTTTCAATTTCCTCTCGAGAAGGCATAGAATTTGCTGTACCAATTTTAGTAGTTGATAAACCAGCTGTAGCACTAGCAAATTTTAGCGCATCTTTTATATTTTGAGCTTCTGTAAGCGCTACAGCAAAACCTGCATTAAATGCATCACCTGCACCTGTAGTATCTACTACTGGATTAGAAAGATTAGCTATAGGTAAAGAAAATTTTTCATCACTGTTAGCAAAGAAAGCTCCCTTTTCTCCAAGAGTAATAACAACATTTTTAATTCCTTTTTCTAATAATTGCATTGCAGCTTTTTCAGCATCCTCATGCGTCTCAATATTATGATCTACATAAAAACTTGCTTCCGTTTCATTTGGCGTAAAATAATCAATCATTGAAAATAAAGATTCATCTATTTCAGCTGCTGGAGCAGGATTTAATATTGTTTTAACATTTAAACTATGTGCTTTTTTTAATGCATAGGTGACGACATTTTTTGGTGCTTCCAGTTGAGTAAGAAATATACTTGAGTTTTTAATTGTTTCTTCAGCTTTATCTATATCTTCAATTGTAATTGCACCTGCCGCCCCCGGAAAAACATTTATGGCATTAGCTCCAGTTCCTTCATTTACAAGTATACCTGCAGCACCAGTTGAATGATCTTTTGAAATAATTACATTACTATAGTCAACACCAGAATTTTTATAAACTTCTTTTGCCATAGAACCAAATTGATCATCACCAATCTTTGAAATAAAAAAAGTTTTTGTACCAGCTTTTGCTGCAGCTACAGCTTGGTTTGATCCTTTTCCACCAGGACCAATAACAAAATTTTTACCAAGAATAGTTTCTCCTTCAACTGGAATTTTTTCTCCAAAAAAAACTAAGTCAGCAACAAAAATACCAAGAATACTTATCGACATATTTACTTATCAATTATCCAAACAGTTCCATCTGGTTTAATAACACCTTTTGTTAAAATAAAATTACAGTAAGGTCGTCTTTCACTTGTTGTAATATATGCATAGGTTGATCTTGATTGCTTATAGAATTCTTGTCTTTCGTAGGAACCAATTTTCCAATGATCTCCTGATACTTTCTTAATTACATCAATTACTTCTTTATTTGCATCATTAATTTCATTTGGATGATTATCAACTTCCATTCGTTGAACAGCAGATTCTACAAAACTGTCTAGTGGAAAAACAGATAAAACAGCTCTCATAACAGTTGTCATGTCAAGGCCGTCTAATCGGTGAACTCTATTGTGGTTAGAATGTGCTGGATAATTAATATCGGATATAACAAGTCTATCACCATGACCCATTTCACGAAGTGTTTTTAATATATCAGGACTTAAAATAGGATCGACGTTAATTAACATATTTTTAGTATATCACTCTCCATATGGGATCCAAATATTTTTTACTTGTGTACTTTGATACAAAAACTCTTGTAAGAAACCTTCTTCTTTAGAAAACCAATCAAGATTTTTAGATTGTGGACACCAACTTCTCTTTAAATTTGAAGTTGTACTTTTAATCAATTTTAATCGCTCATTATTATTTTCACTAAAATACCAAATACCATGGATATTTTCATGTTCTGCTAAGATTTTATTCAAACTATTTTGTTTAGTTGTAAGGATATTAATATACCCAGCTGGAACATCAGAGGTTTCAAGTAGTTGATATAATTCTGTTGATAAAAGAGATGTCTTTTGTCCTGGAACAGTAATACTGGCATTTCCTGCAGCAAAATTTGCTCCTAATGTTGTAATTAAACTTAAAAGAGGAAAATCATCATTTAAAATATTTGCAATAACACCTATGGGTTCTTTAACAGCTAGTGTTAAACCTCTTATAGGAGGATTATGTATAGAACCTTCAAACTTATCAGCCATAGCTCCGTAATAAAATAATCTTTCTATTGATTGATCAAATTCTTTTTCGGCATCTTTTTGTGAAATACCAATTAAAGAAGATAGCAAATTAGAAAAGGTAGTTTTTCGATTTTGCAAATTTTCTGCTAAGTAATAAAGAATTTGAGCTCTATTAAAGTAAGTAGAAGATTTGCCAACTGCTTTAGAAGCAACCTCAACTGTATCTCTTACATCTTTACGATTAGCGTTTGGAACATCACAAATAAAATTATTTTGAGCGTCATATGAAGAAAAGGAATAACCACTATCAGGTCTTTTTTGCTTCCCTCCAATATATAATTTCGGTGTTCTATCGATAGAATTAGATGATTGACCTTTAGATGATTTTTTTCCTCTTTTTGACTTAGAAACAGGAAGTGGTAATTTTGAATATGCTCTAATACCTTCCGAACCACCTTCTCTTCCAAAGCCACTTTCTTTGTAACCTCCAAAACCGCAAGAAGCATCAAATAAGTTTGTAGAATTTATCCAAATGACTCCAGCTTTTACTTTTGGAGCAATATCTAAAGCTAAATTAATATTTTCAGACCATATACTTGCAGCAAGTCCATAGGGTGTATTATTTGCAATTGATACAGCTTCACTAGGTGTTCTAAATGTCATTGTTGTTAAAACTGGTCCAAATATCTCTACTTGGGCAATAAAAGAGGACGGCGTTACGTTTGTAAATAAAGATGGAGGGTAAAATAAACCATTTGTTGGACATGACCATGAAGGTTGCCATAACTGATTTCCATCTTTTTGAGCTTTATTTACTAAAGAATTAATTTTTTTAAGCTGAACCGGTGCAACTATAGCGCCAATATCAATTGACTTATCTAATGGATCACCCACTCGAAGTTTTTCCATTCTTTTCTTTAGTTTTTGGATAAATTTTTTCTCAATACTTTCTTGTACTAAGAGTCTTGATCCCGCACAACATACTTGACCTTGGTTAAACCAAATCGCATCAACGACACCTTCTACTGCGCTATCTAAATCAGCATCTTCAAAAACGATAAAAGGTGATTTTCCCCCAAGTTCCATTGTCATTTTTTTATCTGGATTAGTATTTCTTTGAATTATTTTTTTTCCAACTTCAGTCGATCCAGTAAAAGCAATTTTTTTAATATCTTTATGCGATGTTATATGTTCACCGGTAGAACCATCTCCAGTAATAATATTAATTACACCTTGAGGAATTTTAGCTTTCTGACAAAGTTCAGCAAAATAGAGTGCGCTTAGAGAAGTATACTCTGCAGGCTTTAACACTACTGTATTTCCAATAGCAATTGCAGGAGCAATTTTCCAGGCTAACATTAATAAGGGAAAGTTCCACGGTATAATTTGTCCAACAGTACCAATAGAATTATCAGAATTACTTGTATTCCTTGCAGCCCACCCGGCATGATAATAAAAATGTCTTGCAACAAGTGGAATATCTATATCTCTTGTTTCTCGTATTGGTTTACCATTATCAATGGTCTCTAAAACAGAAATAAATCTTGAATTTTTTTGTATTAAACGAGCTAAAGCATATAAATATTTTGATCGATCAAAAGATGATAATTTACTCCATTTAATGTGAGCTTTCTTGGCAGCACTGACTGCAGCGTTAACATCTTTTATTGATGCAACAGACAATGTTGCAATTTTTTTATTTGTGGAAGGATTTATTATATTTAATTTTTTTGAGCTAGACGATTTTACAAATTTTCCATTAATAAAATGATTATTTGGATTTTTTAAACTTTTTATCCAATTATTAACTTCTTTGCTGTCTTCTAGTGCTGGCCCATAAGATATATTTTGAAAATTTTTAATAACTTTATCCATATTATCCTATTGCAAGTTTTTCTTTGTTTGCATACCTGCCACTAGTGTAGTGATAGAGTTGTCTTTCTATATCAATTAATAAACTAGAAGCACCAATTCGCAATAATTTAGGATTAACCCATTCAAATCCTAGTTCTTCTGCTACTAATATTAAAAATTCTAAAACAGATTTTGCAGTTGATATTCCACCAGCAGGTTTAAAACCAATTTTTTTTCCAGTTTTTGTATGAAAATCTCTAATCATTCTCAACATGACAAGACTATTATTTAAGTTAGCATTTATACTTTCTTTTCCAGTTGATGTTTTAATAAAATCGGCACCAGCCATCATACAAACTAAAGATGCTTTTGCTACATTTCGAAGAGTCTCAAGATCACCAACACCAAGAATAGCTTTTATTTTTGTTTTACCTGCAGTTTCTTTAAAACTGCGAACCTCATCATACAATTTTTTCCAATTATTTTGGAGAACGTATCCTCTATTTATAACAATATCAATTTCATCTGCACCAACTTTAATAGAGTTAGAAATTTCTTTTTTTCTAGTCGTATAAGATGATAAACCTGCAGGAAAACCGGTAGAAACTGCAGCAATTGGGAGTTTATTTTGAATAAGTTTTGCACAATCTTTTATTAGATGGTGATAGACACACACTGCTCCTACTCTTACTTCATTATTTTCTAGTCCTAAATCCTGAAGAATATAATTATCAATGGGATTAAGAGCTTTATTACAAAGTCTTTCAACTTTACCAAAAGTGTCGTCACCACTTAGTGTAGTAAGATCAATTAAAGTAATAGCTTTTAACAACCAAGCAACTTGAAATTCCTTTTTTACAGTTCTTCTTTTAGTTAAGGTAGATGTTCGTCGCTCTACAGCACTCAAATTAATTTGTGTATTGTTCACCCAGCTTGTATCTAAGTTATAAAATCTTTTCTTTGTCATCCAATTAAATTTTTTCTTCTGTTATTGGTCTACTCAGTAAATTACTTAGTTCTTCTTTTAAATCATGTTGCTTATAAAGTATATTGTATACAGACTCCATAATTGGCATATCAATTTTATTTTTTTTTGAAATATTATAGACTGCTTTAACTGTATAATAACCTTCTGTTACCTCTTGCGATTGTAAAAGATCTAAAAAATTATCATATTTTGAAGAAGCTAATTTAATACCAAACTGTGTATTGCGAGAGTTTGTAGAGCTGCATGTTAAAATCAGATCACCAAGTCCAGATAAACCAAATAATGTATTTTTATCAGCTTTAAATTTTTTTGCGTATCGTGTCATTTCTGCAAAAGATCTAGATATGAGCGCACTTTTTGCATTTTCACCTAGATTTAACCCTTCTGAAATACCTGCAGCTATTGCATAAATATTTTTTAACGAACCTCCTATTTGCGTTCCAATTAAATCATTTGAATAATAAATTCTAAACTCTTTGTTAGGTATAAGTTTAGAAATATTATCAAAATCTTTTTTATCTTTTGTAGCAAGTGTTACTGCGGTTGGCAAACCCTGAGATACTTCATTAGAAAAAGATGGTCCTGATAAAATACTAATTGATTTAAAAGGCATTATTTCGTTAAATACTTCGGTTAAATATTTAGATGAAGTTATCTCAATTCCTTTGGAACAAATAATGATATGATGTTCTTTATTATGTAAAGAAGGTTCTTTAATTACCTCTCTAATATTTTGTGTAGGTAAAGTAATGAATAAATATTTTACTTTTCTAATATCTTTTAAAGTTGAAGTAGCTGAAACATTATCGTTGAAAGAACTATATTTTAATTTTGGATTTAATTTATGCTCATTTATTGATTTAACAATATTTTCATCTCTAGCATAAATTATGACTTTATTTTTACTTAGTACTCTTGCGAGAGCACTTCCCCAGACGCCGCCTCCCAGAATTCCAATAGTCATAAATTGATCTTTATCTGGTGGGGCAAATGAAGTCAATTTGTGGTTTTTGGCTTAATTATTGGGTATTTTTATGCAAAAAACTGCATGATTGATTTTTATAACTAGTATATGAGGTAAACTATATAAAAGTATACTTTTTGGAGGAAATATGAAAAAATTACTTCTTGCTGTTATTGTAAGTTTGTCGACTGTAACGACTGCTGCAATGGCAGAAATTAAAGTAGGAATTATTCTTGGTTTTACAGGACCAATTGAATCTTTAACTCCTGCTATGAGAGATGGTGCTAGAATGGCTTTTGATGAAGCATCAAACTCTGGAAACCTATTAGGTGGCGAAACAATTACTATCCTAGAAGCTGACTCAACTTGTGTTGATTCTGCAGCTGCAACAGCTGCTGCTGAAGGATTGGTAGCTGATGGCGTAACTGCTATTATGGGTGCTGACTGCTCAGGTGTAACAGGTGCGATTAATGCAAACGTTGCAGTACCGAATGGTATCTTAATGGTATCTCCATCTGCAACTTCACCAGGTTTAAGTAAAGTTCCTGATAATGGAACTTTTTGGCGTACTGCTCCATCTGATGCAAAAGGTGGTCAAGTATTAGCTAAACTTGCTTTAAGCAGAGGAATTGAAAGTATAGCTGTAACGTATACTAACAATGACTACGGAAAAGGTTTAGCTGAAGTATTTGAAGCTTCATTTGCTCGTGGTGGCGGAACTATTACAGCATCTGCTGCACACGAAGATGGTAAAGCAGATTATTCATCAGAGGTTGGTGTTCTTGCATCAGCTGGTGGAGACGCACTACTAGTAATTGGTTATATCGATGATGGTGGAAAAGGAATGATCGAAGCATCTTTAGATTCAGGTGCATTTGACACTTTTGTTCTTTCTGATGGTATGATTGGTCAATCAATTATTGATAATATCGGTGCTGATCTTGAAGGATCATTTGGTTCTATGCCAGGTGCAATTTCAAAAGGTTCAGCTAAGTTTGGCGAACTAGCTGCTGCAAATGGCATGGATGGAAGTGCTCCATATGTTGGAGAGTCTTATGATGCTGCAGCAATTATTGCTCTTGCAATTCAAGCTGGTGGATCTGCTGATAAGCAATCAATCTTAAACAATATTAGCAAAGTATCTAACGCTCCAGGTATTATAATTAACCCTGGTCAATTATCATACGGCTTACAAATGTTAGCTGCAGGTAATGATATTGATTACCAAGGTGCAACAGACGTAGAATTTAATGCGTTTGGTGATGCAGCTGGTGCTTTTAAAGAGTTAGAAGTTAGTGGTGGCGAGTTCGTTACTGTTGGTGCTCTTTAGTACTTATTCATTATAGAAAATTTAACCCCAGCTTTTAGCTGGGGTTTTTTTATGAATGTCTTACTTTCTCAGGTATAATCCCTTTTGGTCTGTATCGTAAAATCAATAATAAGATTAATCCCATAAATAAGTATCTAAAGTAAGGAACACTTTCCAGTAAATGAAGCTTTAAAGCGTTAGTTGGCTCTAATCCAACTGTAATTTGATTAATAATAAATGTTGTAAGTGGTGCTGCTTCTATCCAAGAAAACCAAATAACAAAACCACCAAATATAGCTCCTAAATTATTTCCACTACCTCCAACAATAACCATGATCCAAATAATAAAAGTAAAACGAAGAGGTCTATATCCTGATGGAGTAAATAATCCATCTAGCGTGACAAGCATTGCTCCAGCAACTCCTACAATTGCAGCCCCAATTACAAAAATAATTAAATGTTGTTTTACAACGTCCTTTCCCATTGCATTTGCTGCTATTTCATTATCTCTTATAGCTCTCATCATTCTCCCCCAAGGAGATAACTGAGCTTTATTTGCAAAGTAAAAAATGATGAACATTACAATCAAAAATAAAACAGCATAAGATAATTTTACAAATATTCCTGAACCATCAATAATAAGATTATTTAAAACTTGTTGCCTATCACTAACATCAATAATATTATTTAATTTTGAGGAATTGAGGTATGCAATTAAATTTATAAACCAATCAGCATTTTGTAAATTTATTTCATATGGAACTGGTCTTTTTAATCCAATAACGTTTTTAACACCTCGAGAAAGCCATTCTTCATGTTTTAAAACACTGACTACTATTTCGGAAATGCCTAGAGTTACAATTGCTAAATAATCAGATCGTAATCCGAGAGCAACTTTACCAATGATAAAGGCCACACCAGCTGCAAAAAATCCTCCAACAATCCAGGAGAATATTATAGGTAAACCAAGTCCACCTAAAAAACCTGCAATAGCAGGATTAACATCTTCAATACTCTCAGTTGCATCTAAATAAAAATGTCTGATTACTAAAATACCAAAAATGATAACTATGGTATTAAAAATATACCTATTTCTTTTATCTGTTACAGCCTTATTGATGTACATTACAGCAGTTACTAAGATAACAAGCAAAATAAAACTAACTCCAATGCCTGTACCCCCTGCCTTCCATGATTCTGTTATAGGAGGATAAGAAACAATGACAGCTGCAAGACCTCCCATAGCAAGAAAACCCATTACACCGAAATTAATTACTCCTGCATAACCCCATGAAATATTAACTCCCATTGTCATTATTGCTGAAATAATACACATGTTTAAAATTACTAAACTTACTGACCACCCTTGAATAAAACCTACAAAAATAAAGAGAGAGATCATTATTGTAATAGCTAACCATTCATATCTCTCAAACTTTATCATAAGACTCTTCCCTTAAATATACCTGATGGTCTAATCAATAAAACGATGACTAAAATTGAAAATGATACAGCAAATTTATAATCTGTAGAAAGTAATTGTACTAGACCTGTTGGCTCTATAGAACTTGGAAGTATATATACAAAAAATTTCTTATAAGCATACGTTACCATAATTTCTGAAAACGCTATGACATAACCACCTACTACAGCTCCAAAAGGACTTCCAATTCCTCCAACAATTGCTGATGCAAATATTGGCAAGACTAAATTGAGATAAATTATTGGCTTATAACTTTTATCTAATCCATAAAGTGTACCCGCAACGCATGCCAGAACTCCTACAATAATCCAAGTAGTAAAAACTACTCTATCAGGATTAATACCAGACAATAATGCTAAATCTTCATTATCTGAAAATGCTCTCATTGATTTTCCCGTTTTTGTTTTTTGCAAAAACCAGAAAGTAAAAGTTAAAAGCAAAATTGTAATTAATATTGTAATAACTTGAGACGATTTTAATGCTAATCCTTCATTTAAACCTGTCATTATTTTAAACTGTTTTGCTTTCATTATAAATTTCTGTCCATCAGAAAATTTTATGGTTTCTGTTCCAATTATAATTCTTATTATTGCATTTATTACAAACATAACACCAATTGAAACCATTGCTAAAACAACAGGAACACTTTTTTGGTATCTGTAATATTGAAAAACAAATTTATCAGAAATAATACATAAGATAATAGTTGCTACTATTCCTATAGGTAAAGCTAACAAGGCAGTTGGCAGAATTCCTAATCCAATATTTTGTGATTGAAAAAACCACGTAAATAAAATTGTTATCATCGCTCCAAATGACATGATTTCACCATGTGCAAAATTTGCAAAACGAAGTATTGCATAAACGAATGTGACTCCTAGTGCTCCGAGTGCAAGTTGAGACCCATAAGATATACCTGGAATTATAATAAAATTTAGAAGTACAATTATAGAATTTAGAAAATCAATCATTTTAACCTCCTAAAAATGACTTTCTAACTTCTGGATTATTTAATAGCTCTTCACCTGAACCTTCTCTGCTATTTTTTCCATTTACTAATACGTATCCTCTATCAGCAATACCAAGTGCTTGTTTTGCATTTTGTTCAACCATTAGTATGCCAACACCAATTTTGCAAACTTCTATAATTCTTGAGAATAACTCATCCATTACTATTGGTGATACTCCTGCTGTTGGTTCATCTAACATTAAGATTTTAGGTTTAGTCATAAGTGCTCTCCCAAAAGCTACTTGTTGTCTTTGGCCGCCAGATAATTCTCCCGCACTTTGATTTCTTTTTTCTTTTAAAATAGGAAAAAGGTCATAAACATCATTAATGGTATGAATAATGTCATCCTCTCTTAAAAAACCTCCCATTTCTAAATTTTCTTCAACTGTCATACCAGTAAATACATTGTTTGTTTGAGGGACAAAAGCGAGTCCTAAATTAATTCTATTTTGAGGTAACATTGAAGAAATTTCCTCATTTGAATATTCAACAGAACCTGAAGTTAAACTTAACATGCCAAGCAATGCTTTCATTGCTGTTGATTTCCCAGCTCCGTTTGGACCAACTATGACAACAATTTCACCTTCATTTACTTCTAAATTTATATCTTTGATAATATCGACCCCTCCGTATCCTGCAGTTAAATTTTTACCAACTAAATTATTCATAAGATTCTAATTCTTATTAATACCTTTACCTAAATAAGCTTCTATAACTGTATCGTTATTTTTTACTTCATTAAAATTACCTTTAAATAAAACTGAACCTTCTGCCATCACAATTACAGGATCACAAATTTTTTCAATGAGGTCCATATCATGTTCAATGAGAAAAAATGTATAATTCTTTTCTTTATTTAATCTTAATATTGCATCTGTAATTTCATTAAGAAGTGTTCTATTAACTCCAGCTCCTACTTCATCAAGTAAAACGATTTGAGGATCAACCATCATAGTTCTTCCTAACTCAAGTAGTTTTTTTTGACCGCCAGATAAGTTGCCTGCAAGTTCTTGAGTTAAGTGAGTTAAATTTAAAAAATTTATTACTTCTATAGCTTTTTGTCTTATTTCTTCTTCTTGTTGTTTTACTTTAGCATTACTTAATAAAGCATATGATAATTTTTCACCAAATTGATTTGGTGGTACCATCATTAAATTTTCAAGAACAGTCAAAGTTGAAAACTCATGGGCAATTTGAAAAGTTCTTAGAACTCCTTTAGCAAATAATTCGTGAGGTTTTAAAAAAGAAATATCTTCATTATTAAGAATTATATTTCCTTGATCTGGATCATATAATCCTGCAATAGTATTAAATAATGTTGTTTTTCCTGCTCCATTTGGACCAATTAAACCTGTAATGGAACCAATTTCAACTTTCATTGATGCGTTATGGACTGCTTTAAGACCTCCAAAAAATTTATTAACATTATTTATTTCAAGCATTATGTAATTTTTTTAAATTTCCATTCAATTCTGCATTAAGAACTAATCCTAGAGATATAATGATCGCAAGCATTGCTGATCCCCCATAAGAAACTAAAGGTAAAGGAATACCGACAACAGGCATTAATCCAGATACCATAGATATGTTCATTATCACATATATAAATAAATTGCTGCCAACACCAATAGATAGAATTCTACCAAAAATATGGTTTGATTTAATGCTTATGTAAAAACAGACTGATATTAATATAAGAAATAATAAAATTATAAACATAGTACCAATAAAACCAAATTCCTCTCCAATTAATGTAAAAATAAAATCAGTTTGTTTTTCAGGCAAATATTGTAGGTAAGATTGAGAGCCTTCCAAAAATCCTTTACCAGTTAAGCCACCAGAGCCTAAAGCAATCTTAGACTGAATAAGCTGGTATCCTCTTCCAAGAGCATCTGCTTCCGGATTTAAAAAAGAGAAAATTCTATCTTTTTGATATGGTTGTAAGTAGTTTAATGACAAGGGAATTGATAGAATCAAAACAAAAAAACCTAACATAAACTTCCATATTCTTATTCCACTTGCAAATAGAATAATAATTCCAAGCATTGCTATGCTTAAAGCAGTTCCGAGATCTGGCTGTATAACAACTAAAGCAAATGGTAAAAATAAAATTAATATTGGAAAAAATAAATTTTTTATTCGCTTAATTTCATCAAATTTTAAATCATGATAAAATCTAGCTAGAGATAGTATTATACTTATTTTTATTAATTCTGATGGCTGGATGCTAAAACCAAATACATTGATCCATCTAGTTGCTCCCTTACCAAAAACACCTATTAATTCAACTGATAGAAGAAGTAATAATGATAAAATAAAAAAGATATATGCAAATTGGTAAATAAATTTAATATTTATTAAAGCTAAGATAATTGCTAGAAATATAAAAAATACTAATCTAATTAAATGTCTTGATGCCCAAGGATTATATGATCCTCCTGCTGCAGAATATAAACCTGCTGCACCAATAAAAGAAATTAATATTACTAAGAAAATCAATAAGTAATTTAAGTTTCGTATTTTATTCAACATTAAATTTCTAAATTTTTAGTAAATTGAAAAATTTCTTTAGCTATAGGTGCTGCGGTTGATGCACCCGAACCTCCATGTTCAATAACAACCGAAACAGCATATCTAGGATTTTCAACTGGCATATATCCAACAAATAAAGCATGATCCCTTTTTTTCCATTCTACTTCTTTTTTCCTAAAATCTTCACTTTCTCTCTCGGCTACAGTTATTCTTCTAACCTGAGAAGTTCCTGTCTTACCAGCAAAAGGTGCAGACGTAGATCTTGAATTATAAGCTGTGCCTTTACTTTCATTAACTACTTTAAACATTGAACTTTTAATAATTTTAATTGCATTTTCGTATTTTTCTAATTTTTTAAATTCAATATCATTATTTTGTTTGATAATATTTGGTTTTACATATTTTCCATTAGAAGCAATAATAGAAGTCATTACAGCCAGTTGTAATGGATTAGTTAATACAAAACCTTGCCCAATCGCTGAGATTAGAGTTTCTCCAGGATACCAACTTTCATCGTATTTTTTCTTTTTCCAATCTCGTGAAGGGATAATTCCTTTTTTTTGATTAGGTAAAGGTACATCATATATTTTTCCTAAACCAAAATCTTCAGCAACTCTAGCAATTTTATCTATCCCAATTTTTTTTGATATTTCATAGAAAAAAACATCACATGATTCTTTGATTGCATCACTAACATTCATCAATCCATGACCATTATTTTTCCAACAATGATACAGTCTATCGCCTAAACTAATTTTTCCACTACAAAAATGTTTAGTATTTGTATCAATAATACCATGGACTATACCCGCTATGGCAACAACCATTTTAAAAGTTGAGCCAGGAGCATATAGACCTTGAATGCATCTATAAGTAAGTGGTGAGAGTTCATTCTCTAAAAGAGAATCCCAATATTCTTTATTTGGTTTTTGTATAATTTTATTTGGATTATAAGATGGAGTTGAAGCCATACATAATACGTTACCATTGTTTATATCCATCAGTACTGCAGATCCTGCTTTATGATCTTTTAATAGATTTAAAGCATATTTTTGAATTCTCAGATCAATAGTTATCTGAATATCATTTCCTTTTTTACTGTCTTGTCTTGATATTTCACGAATTACTCTTCCATATGAATTAACTTCAATCTCTCTTTGTCCTGACTTTCCTATTAAATTAGGGTTAAAACTTTTTTCAATGCCATCTTTTCCTATCTCTAGATTAGGCATATTAGCAATAAAAGGTAATTCAACTTCTTCTCGATTGGGTTTATTTGTATATCCGATTATGTGTGAAACAACATCATCAAACTGATAAGTTCGCATATAATCTTGAGAAATAAATATACCCTCAATATTAAGTTTGTTTGATTCTATTTGTTCAAGTTGTGACCAATTTATATTTTCTAAGACTTTTATTTTTTCAAATTTTTTAACTTTTGTTGATAGTTCTATTATTTTCCTTCTATCACTAAAATTTATTTTTATAATTTGATTTAATTCGTTTAGAGATTTATTTATATTTTCTGTATTTTCAGGAATTATGTATACATCAAATACTTTTATATTAGATGCTAAAACATTATTATTTGCATCATAGATCTTCCCTCTAAGAGGGTAAATAATTTCTACGTCTATTTGATTGTTTTTTGAAAGCGTTTTATATTTTTGTGAATTTTTTATTTGAATATCATATAATCTCCAACCAACAATGCCAAAAAAAGATACTTTTAATAAATATAGTAAAAAAGTTCTTCTATTTAGAATTGAGTATTGTTTTTTATCATCAGAATAAAACATTTCATTTATCCAATTTAGTAAACAAAAATAAAGTTGGAACAAAAATAATTAAAGAAATTAAAAAGAAATTTAAAAATGAACTCATATTAAATTTATAATTATGTATTTGATTTGCTAAAAACTGCTCAATTAAAAGTAAAATAATTAAAGTTATAAAATAAATAAAAATTATTTGAAACGAAGACAATCTAAATAAATATTTTCTTAATAGTACATATAACATTAACAGAGATAAAAAAGTGATTATATGTGCTCCTATATAATTTAATAGCAATATATCGAATAAAATTCCGTATACCATAGCAACTAAATAAAGATAATAATGATAATGGTAAAAAATTAGGTAAATAAAAGTTAAATGAAATAATACATAAAATGAATTATTAATATTAGGCAGTAAAATAAAAGAGTTTACGGAAATTGAAAAACTTATAATTAAAATGAAATTTAATTTAATAGTGGAATTGAAAAATTTGGAAAACTCCATTATTTTGAAGTTACGATTTGTACATAATCTATATTTTTAAAATCTACAAATGGTAAAACAAAAAATCTATTTTTTTCAACTTTAGCTACTTTTCCAACCAATAGATCTACAGGAAAGATTTGTGCTGTACCACTGGTAACTACTATATCTCCTAATCTTGGCATTTTATTTTCTTTAACAAATGAACTTACTAGATATTTTCCATCTCCATTACCAGAAAGTAAGGAAAAAATTCCATCAGTTATAGATTTTACTGAAATGGATAAATTAGGATCAGTCAAAAGAATTACTCTAGAATTATTTGAAGTTGTATCAATTATCTTACCTAATAATCCTCGTTCATTTATAACTGACATATTTTTTTTAATATAATCTTCAGAACCTGCATTTAAATTTATTAATTTACTATAAATTGTATCATTTCTATTTATTAGAGATGCTGTCTTTACTAAAATTAAATTATTGTCGGTTGCATTCAGTAATTTTTTTAAAACTTTATTCTCTCTTGAATTTTGAATTGCTAATGTTTGCCATTTTTTTAAACGAATTATTTCTTCTTGAAGAATTTTGTTTTCAAATTTTAAACTTCTAAATTGATTATATTCATCAATTAAATTTGAAAAAATATTTATCGGTGCTGATATAAATCGTGTAATAGGAATAACTACAGAGCTAGATAAATTTTTAATTCCACTTAAAACATAGTAGTCAGTTTTAGAAAAAAATACTAAAAGAAACGAAAGTGTTACTACAGAAATAATTGTAAAATTTTTTATAAATCTTGATAATTGAAAAACTTTTATTTGAAACTTTGGGGCCATTTTAATTTTTAATCAGAGGCAAAAACATCACTTAGTTTTGATTTTTCTTCAAGTGCCTGTCCTGTTCCCATTACGACACATAATAGAGGATCTTCAGCGATTGAAACTGGTAAACTTGTTGATCTTCTTAATACTTTATCAAGATTATGCAAAAGAGATCCACCTCCAGTTAACATTATACCTCTTTCAACAATATCTGCAGATAATTCAGCCGGTGTTTGCTCTAAAGCTCTTTTAATAGTATCAATTATTTGAGCAACAGGTTCAGCAAGAGCTTCAGCAATTTGTCTTTGAGAAATGGAAATTTCTTTTGGAAGACCTGTTATTAAATCTCTTCCTTTTACACTCATGCTTCTACCATCTCCATCATCTGGAGGACTTGCAGAGCCAATATCTTTTTTCATTCTTTCAGCTGTGGTCTCTCCAATTGCTAATTTATGAGTTGTTCTCATATATTCCATTATAGACTCATCAAATCGATCTCCAGCAGCTTTAACTGAGGTAGAATTAACAACTCCTCCAAGAGATAAAACAGCTACCTCTGTCGTACCTCCGCCAATATCAACCACCATTGAGCCTGTTGGTTCTGCAACTGGCAGACCTGCACCTATAGCTGCAGCAACTGGCTCTTCAATTAAATAAACTCTCCTAGCTCCAGCAGCATCAGCCGACTCTCTAATAGCTCTTCTTTCAACGTTTGTTGCTCCAGAAGGTACACAAATAACAATTTGAGGATTAGATATAGATCTTCCTTTATGAACTTTTTTGATAAAACTTTTTATCATCTGTTCGGCAACATCAAAATCAGCTATTACACCATCTTTCATAGGGCGAATGGCTTTAATTTTACCCGGTGTTCTTCCAAGCATTTGCTTAGCCTCATTTCCAACAGCTAAAACTTGAGTTCTCCCATCATTTTCAATTGTTGCTACAACTGAAGGTTCATTAAGAATAACACCTTCGCCCTTTACATATACTAAAGTGTTTGCAGTACCCAAATCAATAGCCATATCTTTCGAAAATAAACTAAAAAAACGTTCAATTACCATTAATTAAACTCCTTCTATTCTTAAATTTGCTGAATTCTCATTAATAGATTTAGTTTTTTTAAAGATCAATCTGTTTAATGCATTAATATAAGCTTTTGCGGAGGCAACAATTATATCAGGATCACTTCCTTTTGCTTGCGATGATAGATTGTCATCTTCAAGTCTTACAGTAACTTCTCCTTGTGCATCTGTCCCTGCTGTAATTGCATTTACTTGGTAAAGTTTAAGTCTAAATTCAGTTTTAGTAAGTTTTTTTATTGCGTTAAATGTAGCATCAACAGGACCATTACCATTAATTTTAGTATTTTCCACTTTATCGTTTATTTCTATTTTTAATTTAGCTTCAGCTTTTTCAACAGATCCAGCATTTACTTCTAACGATACAAATTTAATATGTTCATCGTAAGACGAAGATCTATCTTCTGCTAAAGCAATTAAATCTTCTTCAAATATTTCTTTTTTCTTATCAGCTAAATCTTTGAATCTTCCAAATAATTCCATTAAAGCATTATCACCTACTTCATAACCAAGTTCTTTCAATTTTTCTGAAAATGCATGTTTACCTGAGTGTTTACCTAAAACAAGTGAAGATTGATTTAGACCAATTGATTCAGGCGTCATTATCTCATAGGTACCAGCATGTTTGAGCATACCATCTTGATGAATTCCTGCTTCATGAGCAAATGCATTAGCACCTACAATTGCTTTATTTGGTTGTACAGGAAATCCCGTTATTGATGAAACAAGTCTAGAAGCTTTCATAATAGATTCTGTTTTAATATCTGTATGATATGGCATAAGATCTTTTTTAACTTTAAGAGTCATGACAATTTCCTCTAAAGAAGAATTGCCTGCTCTTTCACCCATACCATTAATTGTACATTCAACCTGTCTTGCACCTTGTTTAATTGCAGCAACATTGTTAGCTGTAGCTAAACCAAGATCATTGTGTGTATGCGTTGAGAGAATAGCTTTATCTATATTAGGAACATTATTTTTAACATATTTAAAAATTGCTCCAAATTCCTCTGGCAATGTATAACCAACAGTATCAGGAATATTAATTGTTGAAGCGCCAGAATTAATTGCAAGCTCAATACATTTGTATAGAAATTCTAGTTCTGATCTACCTCCATCTTCACAACTCCACTCAATATTATCACAAAGATTTCTTGCGTGTATAACTGTCTTCTCAATAGCTTCTAAAACCTCATCTTCTGATTTCTTTAACTTATATTTCATATGAAGTGGGCTGGTGGCAATAAATGTATGTATTCTTGGAGATTTTGCATGCTGAACTGCTTCCCAAGCTCTATCGATATCTTTTAGACTAGCTCTAGCTAAACCAGCAATTGTAGAATTTTTTACTTGTTTGCTAACTTCTTGAACTGCTTCAAAATCCCCATTTGATGCAATAGGAAAACCAGCTTCGATTATATCTACATTCATTGAATCTAATACTTCAGCTATTTGAAGTTTTTCATCCAAATTCATCGATGCGCCTGGGGACTGTTCTCCATCTCGAAGAGTGGTATCAAAAATATATATTTTTTCAGTCATTTAGTTAATTATACACTAATAAAAATTTAATTAAACTTTCATCTAGTTTTTAGATTTATCAACCATTTTTCCTTCTGCAATCCAAGGCATGAGAGTTCTAAGTTTCTCTCCAACAGCTTCTATTGGATGTTCAGCTTGTTCTTTTCTCATTACTTTAAATTTAGTTTGACCACTTTTGTGTTCTTCCATCCATTCTTTAGCAAATTGACCAGATTGTATTTCTGAAAGAATTTTTTTCATTTCTTTTTTTGTTTCATCAGTAATAAGTCTTGGACCTCTTGAATAATCACCATATTCAGCAGTATTAGAAATCGAATATCTCATATTCGCCATTCCACCCTCATATAAAAGATCAACGATAAGTTTAACTTCGTGAAGACATTCAAAATATGCCATTTCTGGTGCATAACCTGCTTCAACGAGAGTTTCATAACCAGCTAAAATCAAATGGGTTAATCCTCCACATAGTACTGATTGTTCACCAAAAAGATCTGTTTCACATTCTTCTTTAAATGTTGTCTCAATAATTCCAGCTCTTCCACCACCAATTGCTGATGCATATGCAATTCCTATTTCAAGAGCGTTACCTGAAGGATTTTTATCAACTGCAACTAAACAAGGAACGCCTGCACCTCTTACATATTCAGCTCTAACAGTATGTCCAGGACCCTTTGGTGCAACCATAATGACATCTATTCCTTCTTTAGGTTTAATGAGATCGAAGTGAATATTTAATCCGTGTGCAAATGCAATTGTTGTTCCTTCTTTAATATTATCAGCAACGTCATTTGTGTAAATTTCAGATTGTAATTCATCTGGGGTTAACATCATAATTACGTCAGCCCAACTAGCTGCTTCAGCTGGAGTCATAACTTTAAAATTTGCTTGCTCTGCCTTAGGTCTTGAATTCGATCCTTCTCTCAACGCTATTGAAACATTCTCTAAGCCAGAATCTCTTAAATTCATTGCGTGGGCATGTCCTTGACTACCGTAACCAACAATTGTTATTTTCTTATCTTTAATTAAGTTTAAATCTGCATCTCTATCGTAATATACTCTCATTATTCCTCCTCATTTTTATGAATTGATGATATTGCAACGGGACCACTTCTAACAATTTCAACTTTTGTAATTTCATTAATCTCTTTTATAAATCTATTTACACGTTCTGATGCGCCAGCAATCTCAAAGATTGTTGTGTTGTTCTCATTTTCAATTTTTCTTGCTCTATAAAAATCACAAAGTTCGTAAACCTTCTTTTTATTATTTTCAGAAATATAAATATAAACTAAAGCAACTTCTGCTTCTACTGAGCTATCTTCTCTATCAAGATTAGTTACGCTATGTACAGGAACAATTCTAAGAAGTTGCTTTTCAATTTGACTTACAACTTCTGATGTACCATGTGTAACTATAGTAATTCTTGATATATTTTCATCATTACTTACTTCAGCAACATTTAAGCTGTCTATATTGTATCCTCTTCCAGAGAACATACCTATAACTCTAGCTAGTACCCCTGGCTCATTATCGACAAGTACAGTTAATATATGTCTTTTAGTCTCTGATACTTGATCAGGAGATGCATAAACTGATTTGTTCATTAAACTAAAATTTTTCCTTTTTCGGCAGATTTTTTATCTTGTTTTTGATCCTTACTTAACATCATTTCATTATGAGCAGAACCACTTTGAATCATAGGAAAGCAATTCTCTTCTTTAGTGACCCAAATATCTGCAATTACAGTATTTTTAGTTTCTATCATTTGAGTAATTACATCATCAAGGTCATCAGTAGTCTTTGCTCTTAAACCTACTGCTTTATAACTTTCTGCTAACTTTACAAAATCAGGTAAGCTATCAGTATAACTTTCAGAATACCTACCTCCATGCAATAACTCTTGCCATTGTCTAACCATTCCCATGTATTCATTGTTTAAAATAAATATTTTGACTGGAAGTCTATACTGAATAGCGGTACTCATTTCTTGAATATTCATAAGGATTGATGCATCACCAGCTATATCAACAACCAAAGCATCGGGATTACCTACCTGTGCTCCAATTGCAGCGGGAAAACCATATCCCATAGTTCCTAAACCACCTGACGTCAACCATCTATTTGGTTCCTCAAATTTATAAAATTGAGCAGCCCACATTTGATGCTGGCCTACTTCAGTAGTAATAAATGTTTTTGTATTTTTTGTTAACTCATAAAGTCTTTGTACCGCATACTGAGGCTTAATCTGTTTTCCCTCATTATTATAATTAAGACAATCTATTTCTTTCCATTTATTAATTTTATCCCACCATGATTTTAATGACTCAGTATCTATTTTATAATTTTTTTCTTTCCAGATAGAAATCATTTTATCTACAACTTGCTTAACATCACCTATTATCGGAACATCAACATTAATAGTTTTATTGATATTACTTTCGTCAATATCAATATGGATCTTCTTTGAGTTAGGAGAGAAGGCATCAAGTCTTCCAGTGACTCTATCATCAAATCTTGCACCAATATTAATCATGACATCACATTCATGCATTGCCATATTAGCTTCATACATCCCATGCATTCCAAGCATACCAAGTGAATTTTTATCTAATGAACCTACTACACCAAGACCCATTAATGTCATTGTAACTGGTGATCCAACCATATTTATAAATTCTCTAACTAATTTTGAGGCTTTTGGTCCAGAATTAATACATCCACCTCCAACATAAAAAATTGGTTTTTTTGCTTTTGCAATTAATTCAACAGCTTCTTCGATTTTACTTTTTTCAAAATCAGGACTTGGCTCAAACAATCTATGAGATGGGATAATAATTTTATTTTTTTCTTCGTAAGTACCCTTAGCAAACTGAACATCTTTTGGAATATCAATTAATACAGGTCCAGGCCTTCCATTTTGTGCTATGGTAAAAGCTTCATGAAAAACAGATGATAGCTTATTTACATCTTTCACTAAATAGTTATGTTTTGTACATGGTCTTGTTATTCCAGTTGTGTCACATTCTTGAAAGGCGTCACTTCCTATTAAATGAGTTGGTACTTGTCCTGTAATACATACAACTGGAACACTATCCATCATTGCGTCAGTTAATCCTGTAACGACATTTGTTGCTCCAGGTCCTGAAGTAACAAGAACTACTCCAGTTTTCCCTGTAGACCTTGCATAACCTTCAGCAGCATGAATAGCGCCACCCTCTTGTCTTACTAAAACGTGCTTAATTGAATTCTGTTTAAATAAAGTATCGTATATAGGTAATACAGCACCACCAGGATATCCAAATACTACTTCTACGCCTTGCTCAGCTAAGCTTTTTAAGACAATTTCAGCACCTGTAATTTCATTATTCATTGATCTAAGCTCATAGGCTGTGGATAAAATAAAATCAATAAATTAGTTCAATTTTAGTCTAAATTAATGGAATTTAATTCAATTTCATCTGGAAATTGGTCAAATTTTTTAAAAATATTAAGATTTGAAGATCTCCACCAAGTGTGCTGTCTTTTTACATAATTTCTAGTTACCTGCTGAATTTTAGAAATACATTCTTTAATTGATACTTCGTTATTAAGATAAGATTGAATTTCAGGAACGCCATGAGCTTTCATTATTGGTAAACTATTATTATAATTTAATTTAAGTAAATTTTTGACTTCCTCTATCGCGCCATCTTGTATCATTACATGTGTTCTATTATCTACTCTTTTATAATTTGCACTTTTTTCAGGAAGAAACAATAAAATTTTATAATCTACCAAATTAATTAATTTTTTATTTTTATTTTGTTTCCAATCACTAAATTTTTTCTTAGTAAAATAATTAACTTCCCAAATTCTTTTTATTCTTTGACTATCATTAGGAGAAATATTTTTCATTGCATTACTATCGAGTTCTTTAACTAAATTAAAAAAATTTTCCTTACCAATTTTTGAAATCACTTTGTCCGATTCTAGTTTTACTTTTTCTGGAATAGATGGAATTGAAACGATTCCATTAATTAGAGATTCTATGTAAAGACCAGTGCCTCCAACTAAAATAGGTTTTATATTTTTATCAAGTAAGTAATTAATTTTTTTTGATGCTTCCTCGCACCATTTTTGTACATTAAATCTAACATCACCTTTTACAAAACCATATAGATGGTGATTAATTTTTTTTTGATCATTTACAGTTGGTCTAGCAGTTAAGATACTTAAATCTCTATAAATCTGCATACTATCAGCATTTATAATCTCGCCTTTTAGTTTGTTGGCTAGGCTTAATGCAAATTTTGATTTTCCTGATGCAGTGGGCCCTAATACAAAATAGATTTGAGTTTTCAATTATTTTTAAATTTAATTGTTACCCAATTTTGCTCATCATCTCTAATTATTTTAAGTAATAATGAGGATCTACCTGTTTTTTCTAAAGAATTTACTAATTCTACGAATGTACTAATGTTGTTAACAATCTCTCTATTAACTTCAGTAATAATATCTCCATTTATCAGACTACTATCGACATCATCAACTGAAATTACTTTAACTCCATTATCATGATCTTCAATTGTAATTCCTAAAGATTCTATTTTTAAATTACTTTCGATATTTGGGATTGTTTTTCTTTCTGTGACTACTTCTCCAGGTAATTCCCCTAATATAACCTCAATATTAATTTTTTTATTTTTTCTCCAAACTTCTAATATTGCTGTAGAGCCAACGTCTGATTCTGCAACAACTCTCGGTAAATCAGGCATTTTGTTAATTTCAATATTATTAAATTTTAAAATTACGTCACCAGGTTCTAATCCAGCAGTTTTTGAAGGTCCATTAGGATTAACATTTGAAATGAATGCACCTTTTTGATCAGGCAATCCAAGACTTTCTGCAAAATCCTTTGTAACAGGTTGTATTTGTACACCTAACCAACCTCTTTTTGTTTTTCCAAAATCTTTCAATTGTTGAACTATTTTTTTTGCACTATTCGCAGGTATAGCAAATCCTAAACCAATACTTCCACCTGTCTGTGATACAATTGCTGTATTAATACCTATTACTTCACCATCTAAATTAAATAGTGGCCCACCCGAATTTCCTCTATTGATAGATGCATCAGTTTGTAAAAATTTTACATATGGCCCACTCCCCAAGTCTCTTGAAATTGCAGATATAATACCAGCAGTTACAGTACCACCTAATCCAAGAGGGTTTCCAATTGCTATTGACCAATCTCCAACTCTCATATTATCAGAATTTCCCCAAGAAACATAAGTAAGTTTTTTATTTTGAGGATCAATTTTTAATACAGCTATATCTGCTTTTGGATCTCTGCCAAGTAACTGAGCAGTAAATTCTGTTTCATCATTTAATATAACTGTTATTTCATCTGCTCCTTCAATTACATGATTATTTGTAACAACTATACCGTCTTCACTTATTATGAAGCCAGATCCAAGTCCTGTCATAGGTCTTTGTGATCTTCTTTGATCTCTATCAAAATATTCTTTAAAAAATTCATCAAAAGGAGATCCCTCTGGAAATTGAGGTATTTGATTTTGTCCATTATTTTCAACGATAGTAGTCGAAGCGATGCTGACTACTGCTGGAGATAATTGTTCAACTAAGTCTGCAAAGCTCTCAGGAACTGCAAATAAGGGTTTAGAAAAAAAAATGATACTTACAAATAAAAATTTAAATCTCATTTTAGTTATCATAATATTTGAAAGTGAAATAAATAAGGCATAATCCCATCAAAGCACAAAATGCACTTATATTTTTTATAGTATGAGGGTTAATTGCACTTAAAATATTTAGTAATTTATTTAAGTAGTTAGCAAGAAAAAAATATAGAGCTCCCTCTATGATCAGCACTAGACCAATGCTAGTAAATAAAATTTCAGACATTAATTCTGGAGATCTATTTCACCAAAAAACTTTTCACAAACTTCACCGGGTGCAATGACCATCGACATTTCAGTGTCACCAAAAGTATCTTTACATGCTTGCATTGTTCTTAAAAAATCGAAGAATTCTTCATCAAGACTATATGCATCGCCCAGTATTTTATTTTTTGAAGCATCTCCTTCACCTCTTAAAATCGATGAAGTTCTCTCAGCTTCTGCAATTATAACAGTTTGCTGTCTATCAGCAGAAGCAACAATTTCTTTAGAAAGTTCTTCACCTTCAGCTCTCAATAAATTAGCCTCTTTTTCACGCTCTGAACGCATTCTTTGATAAACATTGTTGGAAACTTGTTCAGTTAAGTCTGTTCTTCCAATTCTAATATCTGCGATTTTCACTCCGTAAGAATCTTCATTAATTTTTATTTGTTCTTCTATTTCAGCCATAATTTGAATTCTTTGATTACTTAATAACGATGTTAGTGAGTACTTTGCTATAACACCTCTTACTGCTGCGTTAATAATTCTACCAAATCTATCAGAGAATGTTGTTTCGTTTCTAACTGTCTGATAAAATTTTAGTGGATCAACAATATTATATCTAGCAAATGAGTCAACTATAATTCTTTTTTGATCAGATAAAATCATTTCCTCAGGTTGTGGATCTAGATTTAATAATCTTGAGTCTAAAAATACAGCGTCTTGTATAAATGGGATTTTAAACTGTAATCCAGGTTTAGTAACTACTTTTCTTGGATCACCAAACTGAAGAACAAGTGCTTGTTTAGTTTCATTGACTATGAAAAAAGCACCAGTAAAGGTTAAAAATAAGATGAAAAGTACTAATACAATTAATAAGTTTCTCGCACTAAATCTCATACTAATTTGTTCCTGATTTTTTTAATTCATTAAGAGGTAGATATGGAACTACTCCTTGGCCATTACCGGTATCATCTAAAATAATTTTGTTCTTACCCTCTAAAACTTCCCTTAGAGTTTCTAAATAAATTCTTCTCTTAGTAACTTCTTTTGCATCTTTGTAACTATTGTATACGTCAATAAAGTTTTGAGCTACACCTTCTGCTTGTTTTACTACTTGTTCTTTGTAAGCTGTTGCTCCTTCTACGAGTTTGGCTGCCTCACCACGTGCGTTAGGAACAATTCTATTTAAATAAGTATTAGCCTCGTTAACCAATCTCTCTTTATCTTGTCTAGCTCTTTGAACTTCATCAAAAGCGTCTATAACTTGATCAGGTGGATCAACACTTTGTAATTGAACAGATTGAACCAAAACTCCACTTTCATATGAGTCTAATACAATTTGAAGTTCATTTCTTACTACTTGCTCAACCTCCTGTCGACCTTCAGTAAGTAAGAATTGAAGATCTCTTTGACCTACAACTTCACGCACTACACTCTCTGACATGTCTTTTACTGTTAATTCTGGGTTTCTAAGTTTAAATAAAAAATTACCGGCGTCTTTAATTTTAAACAAGACAGTAAATGCAACATCTGCAATATTTTGATCTCCTGTTAACATTAAACTTTCTTCTATAACTTTTCTTTCAGCACTAGAATTTGAAGCAAAGCCTAAATCACTTGCACTTCTAAAACCTACATTTATTTTTCTAATAACTTCTACTTTCGGTGTAACTGTTTTCCCTATTGGAGTTGGAAAAAAATAATGAAGACCTGGTTCAGTAGTTTGACCATTCCATTTTCCAAATAAAAGTTCTACACCTTGTTCATCAGGCTCAACTCTGTAAAAACCTGTAGCTAACCATATTAACAATGCTACTACAATAAAGATTGAAATATTTCGTCTTCCACCAAATTTAAAATTACCAAATCTGTCTTTTGCTTTTTTTATTGAATCTTCAAAGTCTTTTCTATTAGAGCCACCACCAGAACCGCCTGAGCCCCATGGATTGTTGTTTCCACCTGATGCCCAGGGATTATTATCGTTCATTTTTGTTCCTAATCATATATTCTTGATAAATTTCGATCTATCTACTAACACTAATTATATTAATTAATAACTAATATTTGAGTAAATCTGAAAAAATCAAGTATGTCTGATGAAATTTTATCTTTAATTTATACATTTTCGAAGAAATTTAGTGATCCTGAAACAAATCTAAGTTTTGATCCTAAAAATCAAAACATTTCAGCAGTCGTAAAAAAAGGTAATGTAAATATTTACTTACTTGTTAAAGGTCAAAAAGAAGATTTATATATAAATATAGCAAGATTGCTTAAAAATAATGTTGAGCAAATATCTGGAGTACTCTCTGTGAATGTAATTGTAAACTCAGATGTAGAAAATACTAAAATAAATAATAATAATAAAAGATTTAAGATTGATGCAAAAAATATAGTAGCAATTGCTAGTGGTAAGGGTGGAGTTGGCAAATCAACATTTTCGGTAAATCTTGCTACAGCTTTAAGTTATCTAGATCTTAAAATTGGATTACTAGATGCAGATATTTATGGTCCCAGTGTGCCCAGAATGATGGGTATTTCTAAAAAACCTATAATGAATGAAAACAAAAAACTTGTACCTTTAGAAAATTATGGAATTAAATTGATGTCTATTGGCTTTATTCTTGACTCCGAGGCTCCAACAATTTGGAGAGGACCAATGGTCATGAAAGCATTAGAGCAAATGTTTAATGGAGTTGAATGGGGTGAATTAGATTATCTAATAATTGATTTGCCACCTGGCACTGGAGATGCTCAGCTTACTTTGGCTCAAAGTTCAAAACTTTCTGGATCAATTGTAATTTCTACACCTCAAGATGTAGCTCTTACTGATGCTAGAAAAGGAATAAATATGTTTAAAAAAGTTAATGTTGATATTCTTGGAATTGTTGAAAATATGAGCTACTTCATATGTGATAACTGTAATCAAAAACATCATATATTTTCTAAAGATGGTGTAAAAAAAGAAGCTGAAGAATTTAAAATACCTTTTTTAGGAGAAATTCCTATTGATACAAATTTAAGAATTCAATCAGACAACGGAATACCTGCTTTAATAGATAATCCTAATGGTGAAATTGCAAAAAAATTTATGTCAATTGCTAAAAATTTAAAAAAATCTCTGGATTAAACATTCATCATAGCATCAATTTTTTCATGATGTTGATAGTTTGCTAATTTAAAATCATCTACGTTATATTTAAAAAAATCTTTTGTTTCGAATTGAAGGTCAGGTAATTTTTTAGGCGCTCTTTCTAATTGAATTTTAACCTGTTCAAAATGTTCTTTATAAATGTGAAAATCTCCTAAAGAATGTACAAAAATTCCAACCTCTAAATTACACTCTCTAGCCAGCATATGAGTTAAAAGACTATAACTAGCTATGTTAAATGGAACTCCTAAGAACATATCACATGATCTTTGGTATAATTGACAACTTAATTTGTTATTTGAAATAAAAAATTGTGAAAATGCATGACATGCTGGCAATGACATATTTTTAATTTCTGGAGGATTCCAAGCTGATATTATATGACGCCTTCCATTTGGATCTTCTTTCAGTCCTTTAATAAGGTTTAAGACTTGATCTTCTCCATTAAAATTTCTCCATTGAACTCCATAAATTTTACCAACATCTCCTTCAAATCGAGCTTTTGATTTCCAATAATCAGCTTGAGCATTTTGAGTCCAAATTGTTTTTTTATCTTTTAAATTTTCTCTTGAATCGTTGTATAAAATTTCAACAAGTCTTCTCTCATCGTCTGAACCTTCAATAAACCACAATAACTCTGAAACTACAGATTTCCATGCTAATTGTTTAGTTGTTATTGCAGGAAAACCTTTGGATAAATCGTAATGCATTTGAAAACCAAATGATTTTCTGACGTTACCCGCTCTACTTTCAACATCTGTGCCATTATCATAACAATATTTTAACGCATCTAAATACTGTTTCATTTTTCCCAAATCTCAAAATGACAAGAAGAATTTCCATCAATTTTTTTTGTCATTTTCATATTTTTTTCTATTAAGGATACATCTATAAATTTTTCACAATTATAATTACCGTAGATTCTTGTAAGATAAAATTGTTCTATTAATTTAAAAGTTGAATTTATTATTTTTGAACCACCAATTATAAAAATATCCATATCTTTATATTTAGATTGAATATTTTGAATTTGATCATTTACATTACCACTCAAGAAATAATCTGGCCCTGCTATTAATTCTTTATCTTTACTTGTAATTAAAACATTTATTCTGGATTTTAAAGGTGTAGGCATAAAAGGGTCTTCCCAAGTCTTTCTTCCCATTACAACAATTTGATTAATTGTGTTTTCTTTGAACCATTTCAAATCAATTGAATTTTTAGGCCAAGGCATACTTTTCCCTTTACTTATTCCACCTTTTTCATCAACTGCCATAATTGCTTTAATCATTTTTTATAATTTATTTTCCTACATACTTAGTAGCAAATTATTTTTTAATTGCCATGTTTCAAGACAAATCTTTCAAGTATAAGTATTTTAAGGTATAATAAATTTGTTGCATTGCAACTAAGATAATAAATGCTTTGTGCAATAAGTTATTCGGACCCGGGGGCGGTACCCGGCGTCTCCACCAAATTATGGGGACGAAATAGGTTTGACGGTAATCCAAAGACGAAGACTTTATCCGGTATTGTACCACCGTTATCGGGCTATTTTATAAACGCTAACGATAATAGATTAGCACTTGCTGCCTAGATTCTAGGTGAGCGCGGTCAGGGGCACCGAGCAACAGAACGCCCCGATGCATTCTTAAATTTTTATTCTTTTCTTTTTTTTTTTAAGGTTGCTCTAAATTTGTACCTAATGTGTGAGTAAATAAATAAGAATTTTTCTAATTTTCACCAAACCACTCCCAAATAACTTCAGCAATAATATCACAGCTTGTTCCACCTGATTCAATTACTAAAGCTGCTCCTTCTGCACCATTTTCCCAAGCCAATTCTTGGCTTTCAGTTAAATGATCTAACTCTGATGAGTATCTTTCAAATCTAGGACTTTCTTGTAATCTTTCTGTTATTAAAGTGTAATATTGATTATCTATACAGTTTTCTTCATAAACAAAGATTTGAACCCATAATCCTCCTAAAGTAGCTACATCCTCATTAGAAACTTCTACATCATGAAAGGCTAGAGCAGGATTAACAAAAAATAAAAAGACTGTGATTTTTTTTATTAAATTTAAAAACATAATTTTAACATACAATAAATTTTAAATAATTTAATTAAATTATTATATATCTTTTGTAATAAGTGCTTAATACGATTAAAAATACTCTCTTCTAAAAATAAATATAATATAAACTTTTTTAAGAAATAATTAGTAAATTAGCTTTGATTTGCTTGTGATTTTGGGTGTTGGGTGTGAGTATTCGAATGAGGACTTGTTCACGCAAAGAGCTTCAGAACTCCTCACATTTTTATTTGTTACACATATGTAGTGTAAGAGATTTTATTTATTTTTAGTCTATTTATTAATTCTTTCTCTTTATTAAAATAATTAGATTTATACTTATCAGCTACAAATTTTGCATGAAACTCAACAAAAATATGAGTTATATTTTTGATTTCGTTTATATTATCAATTATATCATTTAAAACAGCATACTCAGATCCTTCAATATCCATTTTTATTATTATGTTATCATATATTTTTAATTCTTTTAGTTTTTCAACAAATCTAAAGCACTCAATCTCAGTTGCATTTTCTTCATTAGCATCATATAATAAAGATGCATGGTCTTTAATTATACTTGCTCCATCTGATATTTTCCCCCTGTGATCCTCTACAAGTCCATATAGATTTATTTTTCCATTATGAACAAACGCAGCCTTATTTATAAGTTGAATTTTGTCTTTTCCAATTTTGTTTATTAATTTACTCAAATGACTTTTTAAATTGGGATTTGCCTCAACTAATAAATAATCAAACTTAGAAGATCGAAAATGTTTAGAAAATAAATTAAATCCTTGTCCAAGATTAGTACCTAAATCGATAAATAAATTTTTATCATTTTTTAGAATTACAAAAAAATTTAAATAAATACACATAAGATTAGTAACTAAAATTTTTAATTTTTTAGCAAGTCTATATCGATAATAATTTAAATAATTTTTTATAATCATTACTCTTTTTTAAAGAAGTACTGTGAGCAGCCAGCTTCTCCAGTTATGTCGGATTTTATTAATTTAAATGATAATTTTTTGCAAAAATTTTCAATTTCATCAGGACTTGCAACTTCATAAGGCAAACCAACAAGCCAATCCAAAATATCATGATAAACATTCATACCTCTTCTTTTAGTCCTATTCCATTTAAATGGATTTTTTTTCAACAATAGTCTTGATTTCATATGGACTAAAATATTAAGATAGATCATAAATTTTTTTCTAAGCAATCCTCCATTTTTAAAACGAATTTTGTCATTTAAGTGATTTTGATAATTTGGTCCTTTTGTATAAATAGCTATAAAAAAATAACCATTTTTTTTAACTAATAAACTAGCGTTCTCAATTGCTTTCCACATGTTACCAGTGTGATGTAAAACTCCCCATGAATATACAATATCCATTTTTTTAGAATTTTTAATTAATTGATCATCCAAAATAGATGCTTGAAAAATATTCCACTTAATTTTTGAAAATTTTGAGTTCATTTCTTTTGTAACTTCTACTGATTCTTCATCAACATCAAAGCTAGTAATGTCTCTAAAACCAATTCTTTCAAAAGCTAAGGATGATAAACCTGATCCACAACCAATATCAATTAAAGACATATTACTAACATCAAAGTCAATCCATTTTTTTAAATCTTCAGCCATTATCTCAATTTTATTTTGATCAATAAGATTTATGTAACTTTTCCAATTACTTCCAAATGATTTGGGCAAAATTTTCATAGTTTTTTTATATTAAATTATTATAAATTATATAATTTAATAATATATTATTATTTTTTATTTTCTTTAAAAATAGGAACCATTGAACTCCAAACACCATCTTTTTTTAAACGATGAAATGTAGCTGCAAATATATGAATTCCAATTAACAAATAAAGTAAATTGATAAACAATTCATGCAAAGTAATTACAATATTCATCATTAAACTATTTTGAAAACCAAACCAAAATAAATATCCAATCAATAATCCTGATAACACAGTACCTGCTAAAAAAGCATACATCCCATTATGAACAATTTTAGCAGACATTTTTTGTACTCTTGGAGTATCTTTAGGTAATGATGATTTCTGAGTTGTTTTCATGTAAATTAAACGGGTTATAAGTAGAAACAAAAAAATTAGTGAAAAAATAATTTCAAATCTTATAAAAGCAGCATCTTCAAGTTGATTTATATCGTCAACTTGCTTTGCCACACCATAAACAAATAATAAAACAAAACCCCAATGAAATAACTTCGCTATTTTACTGTATCCTGAATTATTTTTATATAGACTCATAAAATTTATTATAATATTTTAAAAATTAAGAAAAGTAAATAAAACGTAAATGATTCATTATCAAAAAATATTAGATAAAAATATGTTAAATGTATTTAAAGATATTTTGATTAATATCAGAGATAATGGATTATCAAATAACAATCATCTCTATATTACATTTTTCACGAATCACAAAAATGTTGAATTACCCAATTGGCTAAAACAAAAATATCCTGAAGAAATGACTATCTTGATACAATATGAATATTATAATCTAAAAGTAAATAAAAACAATTTTTCTATTTTACTCTCATTTAATAATATTAAAACAAATTTAACAATTGACTTTAAGTCTATTATCTCATTTGCAGATCCCTCTGTAAATTTTGGATTGATTTTGCAAAAAAATAGAACTCAAAAAAAATTAAATAAGAATTTAGAAAGTAAAGAATCAAAAAAAGATAATGTAATAAATTTTTCTAATTATAAAAAAAATTAATCTAAATAATAATATTTTTTTAATTGACCATTACTATAGTCAAGGCATAATGGACTGCCAGTTGGAAGTTCTATTGAAGATATTTCTTCAGGTTTGTACATGCCAACTTTAATCATTATTGCCCTTAAAGAATTACCATGTGCTGCGATTAGAACATTTTTTTTAGCTAAGATAAATGGTTGTATTGTTTCAGTAAAAAAAGGTGAAACTCTATTTACTACGTCCTTAAGACTTTCACCATTTGGTGGTGGTGTGTCATATGATCGTCTCCAAATTTGTACTTGTTCTTTTCCAAATTTATCAGCAGTTTCAGCTTTATTTAAACCTACTAAATCTCCATAATCTCTCTCATTTAGACTTTGATCTTTTTCATAAATAAGGACTCCATCTTTATGTAAATTTTCTAATTCAGATGCCATGATTGCTATTTCTGCTGTTTTATTTGCTCTTTCTAAAACACTACTAAAAATTTTATCAATTTTTATATTATTTTTTTTTAATAAAAGGCCTGCATTTTTAGCTTCATTAATACCTTTTTCAGTTAATGGAACATCCTTCCAGCCAGTAAATCTATTTTCTAAATTCCACTTACTTTGACCATGTCTAAGTAAAACAAGTTTGTTCATAAGTTACATATAATATGTTATAAAGAAATTAATAATAAATAATGACCAATAAAAAAAGAATAGAATTTGATAGTTTAGGTTCTAAAAAAATTGATAAAAATAAGCTTTGGGGTGCACAAACTCAACGATCCTTGGAAAATTTTAAAATTGGAAGTGAGAAAATACCATCAGAATTGATTATCGCACTAGGTCAACAAAAAAAAGCAGCTGCACAAGCTAATATAGAACTTGGTGTTATAGATAAAAAATTGGGATTATTAATATCAAAAGCCTGCGATGATGTTATTAATTTAAAACTTATTGAAGAATTTCCATTAGTAGTATGGCAAACTGGATCTGGAACACAAACCAATATGAATGCCAATGAAGTAATTAGTAATTATATTATTAAAAAATTAAATGGAAGAATTGGCAGTAAACAACCTATTCATCCAAATGACCATGTAAATTTATCTCAATCATCAAATGATACTTTTCCAACAATAATGCATGTAGCAATAAATGAATTATCAATTAAAAATTTAATTCCAAATCTTAAAGATTTAATAAAAGAATTTCAAAAAAAGAAAAATTTATTTCAAAATATTATTAAGATAGGACGAACTCATACTCAAGATGCGACCCCAATTACTTTAGGTGATGAGTTTTCTGCATTTTGCACTCAATTGCGAGCTTGTTTAAAAAGAATAGAAATTTCACAATCTGAATTAAAGTTTCTTGCTCAGGGCGGAACAGCTGTAGGCTCTGGAATTAATGCCCCAAAAAAATTTGATAAGGTATTTTGTAAATATTTGAATAAGTTAACTAAGGATAATTATAAACCATCTCCAAATAAATTTGAATCTTTAGCTTCTCATGACCCACTAATTAATTTTTCTAATTCTTTGAAAACTTTATCACTCTCATTATTAAAAATAGTTAATGATATACGATTTTTGGCATCTGGACCTAGGTCAGGCTTAGGAGAATTAATACTACCCGCAAATGAACCTGGATCATCAATTATGCCTGGAAAAATAAATCCAACTCAAATTGAAGCATTAAGTATGGTATGTGTTCAAGTAATTGGAAATAGTACTACCGTAGATTTTGCTGGTTCAAACGGTCACTTTCAATTAAATGCTTATAAACCGATTATAGCCTTTAATATAATTCAATCGGTTAATCTTATTAGCGATGGAGTAAAAAGTTTTAATATAAATTGTCTAAAAGGATTAAAAGCCAACAAAGTAATGATTAAAAATCATTTAAATAATTCATTAATGCTTGTTACTTCTTTAAACAAAAGTATTGGATACGATAGTGCAGCAAAAATTGCAAAAAAAGCATTTGATGAAAATTTGACTCTTAAAGAGGCAGCTTTAAAATTAAAGTTAATTTCAGAAAAGGAATTTGATAAGATAGTTGATCCAAAGAAAATGATTTAATTAAATATATTCATAATTATCGTTATCAGCAAATAATGTCCTTAATAATTTGTTATTTAAATGATGACCTGATTTGTTACCATAAAAATAACCTTGAATTGGCGAACCTGCTAAATACAAATCTCCTATAGAGTCTAAAATTTTATGTCTAACAAACTCATCCTCGAAACGCAAACCATCTGAATTAAGTATTTTACTTTCTCCAACAACAACGGCATTATCTAAAGAGCCACCAAGTGCTAAACCATTTGATCTTAACATATCGACATCTTTTTCAAATCCAAAAGTACGTGCAGATGCAATATCAGTTTTATAGTTTCCATTTACTAATTGTAATTGACAACTTTGTTTGCTAACGATTTTACTAGGAAAATCAATTTCGAAATCTATAGAAAAATGATTGTTAGGTTTCAATTCTACAGATGAATCATTACTTTCTATTTTAATATTTTTTTTTACTTTTAAAATTTTTCTTTTTTTGTTAAGACTTTGAGTAGAAGTTTTATCAATAAGATCAACAAACTTTATAGAACTTCCATCCATTATTGGAACTTCTGATCCATTAATTTCAATTTTAACATTATCTATGTGTAATCCAGATAAAGCGCTCATTAAATGCTCAATTGTTGAAACACTTGCACCACTTTGATTACTTATAGTTGTGCTTAATTTTGTATTTGTTACATTCGACCATACTGCCTCTATTACATTATTTTTATTAAGATCTTTTCGTACAAACTTTATCCCATAATCAGCTTCCGCAGGAAACAGTTTCATAGAAACATCTACTCCTGAATGTAATCCTATTCCGTTTATAGATACGGGTTCAGCTATAGTTTGTTGATTATTAAATTTATTTGATATCTCTATCATTTTTAAAAAAAAAGTGCTGTTTCCAACACTTTTTTTCATTACATATTTTTCACGATCTTAACAACTAACCTAATATTTCAAAATATTTCAAAAAATATTTATGATACTAATTTGCCTGTCTTCTTAAGAATGTTGGTATATCTAAGAGTTCTTCCTCTGTTTCCTGATTAAACTCATCTTCAATTTCAGAAGATAAATTCTCTTCTGCACTAAACTCCTCTTTTTCATCAATGCTTAAATTATTTTCTTCAGATTCATTTCCTTCGATCTTTTCTTCTGAAGATGCAAAAACGGGCTCGGTCTTTGCTAGAACCTCATTTTCAGAAACAATATCTTCAGATTTATTTTCAGTGGAAAGAGTATCAAATAAGCTCAATCTTCTTACGCTTGTTTCATTTGATTTATCAATATCTAAAGATGTGCTTGATACTTCCTGAGGAAGATTATCAGATATAGTTTGATTTAGAGTTTCTGAATCTTCTTCTTGCTCAAATACTTTAATATCTACATTTTCTTCTAAACTTGAAGTCTCCATTTGATCAATTTTTGTTTGATCATCAAAATTTGTAATATTAGGATTTACACTATCTTCAATTTCTTCATTAGTTATCTCAGTATTTTCATTATTTGAGATATGTTCCTGCTGTATAGTATTTTTTTGTAAATTTGATTTTTCTGACAATGTTTCAGGATTTACTATATCTTGTTTATAAATTTCATTATTTATATTAATTGGAGAAAAGTTTTCTATTGGTTTAGCTGATATATTATTGTTTGCATCAATACCAGTAGCTACGATGCTGACTCTTACAACGCCTTCAAGTCTATCATCACAAGTAGTTCCATAGATAATGTTTGCTTCTTCATCAACTTCTTGTTTGATTCTATTTGCAGCCTCATCAACTTCATATAATGTAATGTCTTTGCCACCAGTAATATTAATTATTAGACCTTTTGCACCTTTAAGGGATACGTCATCAATTAATGGATTTGCAATAGCTGCTTCAGCGGCTGCAATAGCTCTACCTTCGCCTTGTGCTTCACCAGTGCCCATCATAGCTTTACCCATTTCGGACATAACAGTTTTGATATCTGAGAAGTCTAAATTTATCATTCCAGGCTGAACCATTAGGTCAGTCACACCTCTGACACCTGCATACAATACATCATCTGCCATCTTAAAAGCATCAGAAAAAGTTGTTTTTTCATTGGCAATTCTAAATAAATTTTGATTTGGAATTGTAAGTAACGTATCAACATACTGTTGCAATTCTTCAATTCCTTTCTCAGCTAACTTCATCCTTTGAGAGCCTTCAAAATGGAACGGTTTAGTTACAACACCAACAGTTAGTATTCCTTTTTCTCTTGCTAATTTAGCAATTACTGGCGCAGCTCCGGTACCTGTACCACCTCCCATACCGGCAGCTATAAAAAGCATATGACTACCTTCAAATTTTTCGCTTAGATCTTGAATTGCTTCCTCTGCAGCTTGTCTTCCGATATCGGGCCTCATTCCTGCACCTAAACCTTTAGTGCTGTTTAATCCTAATTGAATTTTGTTTGGACAACTAGAAATTTGTAAAGCTTGTGCATCCGTATTAGCTATTAGAAAATCTACACCTTCTAAATTAGCATTAATCATATTGTTAACCGCATTTCCACCAGATCCACCTACTCCCAAAACTGTTATTTTAGGATGTAAGTTCTGTGCTACATCTTGAATTGAAATATTGATAGTCATTGTAATTCTCCGCCGTTTTAAATAGTTTTTAACGATTTATGTTCGAAATCGTCAATATAATTCACTATATATAGTATTATCTAAATATATTGATCAAGCCAAGTAAAAAAGCTTGAAATTCCTTGTTTTTTTGAAGTTTTTGGTTGATTTGTTAGAAAATCAATTTTAAATAAATCTCGTTCATACAATATAGATCCAATAATATCGCAAAAATTTGGCTTTTTAAAACTATTCTCTAAATTTAATTGATCTAGTGGGCTTGAAACTCTTACACCGCTTGCAAAAATTGTTTCTACATATTTTGTAATATTATCTATCATTGCCCCACCACCAGTTAAAACAACATTATTTAATTTTTTACTTCTTAAATTATTGTCTTTAATTTTTTGCCAAATCATTTCTAAAGTTTCCTCAATACGAGGTCTAATAATTGCATTTAAACTTGAACGTGTTATTTGTTTAAATGTATTTTTGTCGCCTGAAACGACTGGGATTTCTATTATTTCATGATCATCATTCGGTGACGAAACTAAAGAGCCATATAAAGTTTTTAACCTTTCAGCGCTTGAAATAGTAGTTGATAATCCTCTAGCAATATCTAATGTAACGTTATTACTACCAACACCTATTGCATCTCCATATACAAATTTATTATTTTCAAAAACAGATATAGAGGATGTTGAATGACCTAAATCTATGCAAATAGTTCCAAGTTCTTTTTCATCTTTTGTAAGTGATGATAAAGATGAAGATAATGGAGAAGGAATATAGTTATCAATATTAAGTTTTAATTTTTTGATAATACTTGAAATATTATCTGAATATTTTTTTAGAATATATATTTTATAAAAGTTAATTTTAATATTATCTGAATAATTTCCAATCGGGGCATTGAAATACAGATTATTATCGATATCATATGACGTTATATTATTAAATATTTCAAATTTTTCACTTGGATTGTTAAAATATTCCGATTGATTAATTATTTTTTTCAGATGTAGTTCAGAAATTCTCTCATTTTTTAATTCTATTTCTGAGCTGTAATAATGAGAATTAGAATTTAACAAAGATAAATTTAGATTAATAGAATTTAATTTGGTTTGAGATTGTTTTTCAGCCTCTATAATCAAAGATTTAATCTGATCATGTAAATTTTCAAAATTTAAAAAAATATTTTTTTTAATATTATTGTTAGGAACAGTAGCAATTGATAAAATATTAATATTCTCAGTATTCTTATAATCAGCAATCACAAACGATATTTTTGAATTACCAATATCTAAACCAGCTTTAATCATTTATGTTAATTAAGATTGTTTTTTTTAAATTTCTTAAATCATATTTTTTTATATTATTTATATCTGTTTCGCTAAGTTTATTTTGTATCATAATAAAATTCTGAATAGATGTATTTGGATCTTCTTCCGAAAGCATTAATTTCACATCACCGTATAAATTTATATCCCATCTTCTTTTATTCAGGAATTCCAAACTCTCTATTTGATATTTTTTTTCAAAATCATTGTTTTTTAAAATATTAATTAATGAATTAGCTTTTAAGTGTGAAGAGTAACCCTTAAAGATTAATAATGACTGATTAGTGAAATCTTTAATATAAATTTGATCTATAATTTTTCCATTTTCATCAAAAACAAAGTATTTCTCATTAAAAAAATAAATTCCTATTGGCTTATATTCTTCAATTCTAATAAATAGAGTATCTTTATAGTTTGTATTTAAATATATTTCTTTGACCCAATTATTTTCTTTTATGGAGTCATTAATCTGATCCAATGGTAATAAAAAAATCGAAGATCCTAAATAATTTTGCAGTTTATACTCTACAAATTTTAATTCAATTTTCTCCAAACCTGAAATATCAAATTTTAAAAATTGGTATTGGAAGTTTTCTGAAAAACTCTGAATTGTATTTTTAGAAATCTGAATTAAATTATTTTTGTTAAAGTATAGTAAAATAGAAAAAATAATTAAAAATAAAAAAATACAAATTAAAATTAATGATTTAATACTTAAGACATATCTTCTTCTATTAATATTATTCATACTAATAATTTAAATTTTTGATCAAAATAAAAATGATTTCTGAAAAAGGTATACCTTTATAATTAGCTTGTTCGGGTAATAGAGATATAGGAGTAAGCCCAGGTTGAGTGTTTGTTTCTAAAAAGAAAATTTTATTTTTTTTTGTTTCAAAAATAAAATCGGTTCTTGCAAGTGAATTACAACCTAAGAGTTTATGAGCTTTTGTAGCAAATTTTAAACATTTAGCGTAATTTACTTTATTTAACTTGGCTGGTAAAATATGTTTGGCGTAACCTTTTGAATATTTTGCTTTATAATCGAAGAAATTATTTTTTGATTTTATCTCTGTAACAGCTAGTGCGTGAATTTTTTTATCTAATTTAATAGTTGAAACTGTAAGCTCCTTTCCAGATATATACTCTTCTATTAAAATTTCTTTGTGATTATTAAGTTCCTTTTTAAATTCTTCTATATTAGAAATTAAATTATCAAATTCTTTTTGATTTTTTATTATTTTTATACCAAAACTTGAACCACTTCTATTGGGCTTAATTACAAATTTTTTTAACTTACTTTTGATAGTAATTAATTTCATCTCATTTAAATCATTTATATTTAAAAGATAAAATTTTGGAGACATTAATTTATTTTTAATAATTTCTCTCTTGGAGGCAGATTTATTAAAACATAGATTAGATGATTTTATATTTGAATGAGAAAAGGGAATCTTATTTTTTTTTAAAATTTTTTGAGTTTGTCCATCTTCACCAAAGGGCCCGTGTAAAGCATTAATACAAACAAAATTTTTATAATTAATTATTTTTTTATGAAAGTTTTTGGGATTAACTCTTAATATCTTAAACTTCAATTTATTTTGATTAAGAATTTTTTGAATTTCTCTAGAGGTTACTAAAGATACGTCATGCTCTTCATTATTACCACCTTCTAAAATTAAAATTTTTTTATTACTCACCTATTATTTTTACCTCCCATTCTAATTTTACGTTGAATTTGGCATATACTTTCTCAACAATACTTTTACCTAGGTTTTCTATATCTGTTGCTGAAGCACTTCCCATATTAATTATAAAATTTGCATGTTTATTACTCACATAAGCATCTCCAAAATTGGTACCTTTACATCCTGCTTCTTCAATTAGTTTTGCCGCATGAAGATTTTCAGGATTTTTAAAAGTACTACCAGAAGTTTTATTTTTTATTGGCTGAGATTCTAAACGTTTATTCTTTATTTTATTAATCTTATCTTTTATTAAATTTTGATCTCCATAATTAAAATTAAATAAAGCTTTTGTAACTATATCTGTATTATTTATTTCAGAAGATCTATATTTTAGATTTAGTTTATCTTTTGTAATTATTTTTCTTTGACCAAAATTATCACAAATCTCAATGCTATTTATAACATCTACAGTTTCTGAACCATAACATCCAGCATTCATTTTAACTGCTCCACCTATTGATCCTGGAATACCACTATAAAATTCAAAACCCTCGATATTTTGTCTCAGTGCATAACTTGATAAATTAATATCTAAAATACTAGCGCCAACTTCAAGTTTGTTATCATTGATTTTAATAGTATTAAAACCTTTGCCTAATTTTATAAGAGTTCCATTATAACCATTATCTCTAATTAATAGATTTGAGCCTGAACCAATTATATAAAAATTTTCATTATTTATTTCATTTAATATAATTTCTAACTCTAAATTATCTTCAACTATTGCAAATATTTTTGCATTACCTCCTGTTCTAAACCAAGTATGTTTACCAGCATTATAATCTGAGTAAATTTTACTTTTAAGTTTATCGGCTAATTCTATAATTTTTTTTGACATTAGTTATTCAAATATTTTTTTGCAATACTTGATATTGAACCCGCACCCATAAAAACAATTGTATTTTGATGCAATGTATAAGGTTTCATTAATTTATTTAAATCACCTATATTTTTTAAATATATAGTATTTTTATTTTTTTTTAATATTTTAGTATATATGTCTTTTGAAGTTGCACCCTTGATAATCTTTTCTCCAGCTGAATAAGTTTCTAATAAAAATAAATAATCAACTTTAGATAAAACTTTTATAAATTCTCTAATTAGTATTTTAGTTCTAGTGTATCTGTGTGGCTGAAAAACAACTATTACTTTATTTTTTAGACTTTTAGCTGCACTTAATGTAGCTGCAATTTCTGTTGGATGATGTGCATAATCATCATACACAAAGGACTTATTTTTTTTTCCAATAAATGAGAACCTTCTTTTTACACCTACATAATTAATCAAAGCATTATTAATATCTTTATTTTTAATTCCATTTAGTTTGGCTGCAATAATACTTGCAGTTGCATTTAAAATATTATGATTGCCAATTGCATTGATAGTAAATTTATAATTAGAAGAATGAATAATTTTATTGTTAATTTTTAATTTAAAAGAAGTTTTTAGTTTGTTTTGTATAATATCAAAGATTAATACATCTGCTTTTTTATTTTTTATTGAATAAGTTAAAATATTTCTAGTTTTTATTTTGTTAATTAGTAATTTAAGATTCTTATCATCATAACACATTATTGTGGTTCCATAAAATGGAAGCAGATTTATAAATTTTTCAAATGCATTAATTAAATTTTTTTTTGATTTATAAAAATCCATGTGTTCAATATCTAAATTAGTAATAATTGATATTTGATGTGGAAGCTTTAAAAAGGTACCATCACTCTCGTCTGCTTCAACAATCATCCATTCACCTTTTCCATAACGATTATTATTAGAAAAAGAATTTATAATACCGCCATTTACAATAGTAGGATCTAAACCTGCTTCATTGAAAATATTTCCTACCAAACTAGTAGTAGTAGTTTTTCCGTGAGATCCAGCTATGGCAATAGATTTTTTATTTTTCATTAATTCAGAGAGCATATCAGCTCGAGAAAGCACTGGTATTTTTTTAATATATGCCTCTCTTATTTCAGGATTATTTTTTTTAATAGCTGATGAATAAACAATAGCATGAGTATTTTTAATATTTTTTTTATTATGTCCTAAGAAAAATTTTATACCTTTTTTCTTTAATCTTTTGGTATTGTCATTTACTGATATATCACTACCCTGGATCGAATATCCTTTATCTAGCATCAATTCTGCAATACCAGACATTCCTATTCCTGAAATACCTATAAAATGAATTTTACTGTTAATTTGCATTTAGTATTAATTTATAAATTAAAGTATTAGAGTTTTTAACTTTAATCATATCAAATTTTTTATTCATTGATTCTAATTTACTTTCATTACTATATGTTTCATAAATATGTCTTTTTGCTTTGTCTAAATCATCATTATTTTGATCAAAAATTATGGCTAAGTCATGTTTAGCTAATATTTCAGCATTAAAAAATTGATGATTATCTTTTGAAGAAGGTAAAGGAATTAATATCGAGGGAAGTTTAAAGTTTATTAAATCAACAATTGTTCCTGCTCCAGCTCTGCATATTGCTAAATTAGAATTAGCTAGTATTTCATCTACATTTATAAAAAAATCTTTCAAAATTATTGGTGATTTAATATTTTGTAATTCTGCTTCATATTTTTTTATCAAATGTTTAG
>QBZY01000007.1 GCA_003282155.1 Pelagibacteraceae bacterium AG-337-I02
GTTCTATTGCTAGATACATGGACATAAGATTATTTGAAGCAATCATTAACATCATCCCAAGTGTTGAAAATAAAAATAAAATAGGAATTTCAAAATTTTTTAGCTTAATGCCTAAGAAATAATCTTTTGAAATGATGATACTAGCTATAGATCCTAATAGAGCTAAAATTTTAAAAAAATTTATAAAAGAAGAGTGGCTAAATAAACTTTTATAATTTGCAAAATTTGATTCACTATCATAGTAAACAAGCAAAATGGTTAATAATAAAACGAAAACTGCTAGATTGGAAGTTTGTCTAAATGCATTCTGTTTAAAAAAAAGACCAAAAAGTAAGCAAACAAAAGAAGAGGATGCTAGAAAAATTTCAGGTATAAAAAAAATATTGTAAATATTATTTAGCATTGGCTATTTCATAATTTGTTATAATTAGTTCAAGTGATAATCTCATAGGATCTAAAAATAAATTTGGAAATATACCTAGTAATATTACTGAAATTGCTAAAGGAATTAATATGATTTTTTCTCTTGCGTTTATATCTAAAATATCTGCAAGTTTATTATTAGTTATGGTGCCAAAAATAATTCTTTTATAAAGGTATAGCATGTAAACAGCGGATAATATTATTCCAAAAGCCGCGCCAATAACAACGTAACTTGAAAATTTAAATGCGCCAACAATAACTAAAAATTCTCCAATAAAACCACTAGTCCCAGGTAATCCAACTGATCCCAGCATAAAAATCATGAAGACTGTTGCATAAAGTGGCATTCTTTGAACTAATCCCCCGTAAAATTCAATTTCTCTAGTATGCATTCGATCATAAATAACACCAACGCATAAAAATAAAGCTGCTGAAACTAGTCCATGACTAATCATTTGCATCATTGCTCCCTCTAAACCTTGTTGATTCACTAAGAAAATTCCAATTGTTACAATTCCCATATGAGCAACAGATGAATATGCAATTAGTTTTTTAATATCAGTTTGTGCTAGTGCTACTAAGGAAGTGTATACTATGGCAACTATACTTAATGTCATAATTAAAGGAATAAAAAACTCTGTTGCTTCTGGAAGCATACCTAAAGAGAAACGAATAAAACCATATCCACCCATTTTTAAAAGTACTCCAGCTAAAATAACAGATCCAGCCGTTGGAGCTTCAACATGGGCATCAGGTAACCATGTATGAAAAGGCCACATAGGAATTTTAACTGCAAAGGAAGCAAAGAAGGCAAGCCATAGAAATAATTGAGTATTATAGGAAAAATAATTACCTTGTAAGAACTCAATACTCATTGAACTTGTATTTCTATACATCACAATAATGGCAATCAACATGAGTACTGATCCCAAAAGAGTATACAGAAAGAATTTAAAAGAAGCATAAATTCTTCTATTTCCTCCCCAAATACCTATGATTAGATACATTGGTATTAATACTGCTTCAAAAAAAATATAAAATAAAAGTATATCTATAGAAGCAAACATTCCAATCATTACGGTCTCTAAAAATAAAAAAGAAAGCATGTATTCCTTGACTCTTTTTTTTATATTATTCCAACTAGCTAAAATACAAAGTGGGGTCAAAAATGTACTTAATAAAATCATAAAAAGTGAGATACCGTCAACTCCAACATGGTAGAAGAAATTAAAGTCATCGAACCATCTAAATTTTTCTTCATATTGATATGACGGATTGGAATAATCAAATTGTAACCAAAGTATTAAACTTAAAATAAATGTTCCTAACGTTGATAGTAAAGCAGCCCATTTAATATTAATTGAAGTTAATTCGTCTTCTTTAATAAAAAGAATAATTAAAGCGCCAATTAAAGGTAAAAAAATTATTACTGATACTAGTGGCCAGTCAACCATTTAGTAATATAAAAACCATGTTAAAATTATTACTAAGCCGCCAAGCATAGCAAAAGCATAATGAAACAAATACCCTGATTGAAATAAACTTACATAAGATGAAGATTTTGAAATAATCCAGGAGACCCCGTTTGGCCCCAAACCATCGATAGTTTTTTCATCTCCTCTTTTCCAGAAAAAGTTTGCTAATTTGAAAAAAGTTAAAACAAATACTTTATGATAAAGCTCATCCACATACCATTTATTTTTAGAAAGAGAATATAAAGGATCTAAGTTACGGGAAAGATTTTTTGCTCTGTTTAAATTATTTGAATATATCAACACACAGACAAGAATTCCAATTGCAACAGCTGATTTAGATATTAAGGATTGTGTAAGAGGAAGATATTTATGAGAACTCTCTGTTAATAATATTGCATTATCCCAAAATTCTTTTTTATAATATCCAATAAAATAATCAGCTAAGAATATTCCAGAAAAAATAGAACCAATAGCAAGAATAAATAATGGAACTGTCATAACTAAAGGTGATTCATGGGCGTGATCATATGTTTTATTTTCAGATCTATTTTCACCATGAAATGTTAGAAATAATAATCTCCATGAATAAAAAGCTGTAAGTAGAGCAGTTAAAATACCTACTAAATATGCAAAGTATGCTATTCCATTTGATGCATAGAAAGCATTTTCTAAAATACTTTCTTTTGAATAGTAGCCGGATAAATACGGGAAACCAATAATTGCAAGAGATCCAATCCACATCATTATAGCAGTAAAAGGTATTTTTTTATAAAGTCCGCCCATTTTTCTCATATCTTGTTCATGATGCATTGCATGAATTACAGAACCTGCAGAAAGAAATAGAAGAGCTTTAAAAAAAGCATGAGTTGTTAAGTGAAATATTGATGCATTATAAGCACCGACACCGGCTGCGAAAAACATATATCCTAATTGACTACATGTTGAATATGCAATTACTCGTTTAATATCATTTTGTGTTAAGGCTATAGAGGCAGCAAAAATAGCTGTAGCCGCGCCTACGAAAGTAATGAATAAATTAGTAAATGTGGCAAACTCATAAAGAGGACTCATTCTTGCAACTAAAAATACGCCGGCTGTTACCATTGTTGCAGCATGTATTAGTGCAGAAACAGGGGTAGGTCCTTCCATAGCATCTGGTAGCCACGTATGTAAACCTAATTGGGCAGATTTACCCATTGCTCCTATAAACAAAAGAAAGCATAAAAAATCTAAAGTTGGAAAACTGAATGAAAGGAATTGAATTTGATGCTCACTAAATTGATCTACTTGTTCAAATATACTGTCGAAACTTATCGTACCAAAAATGTAAAAAATTCCAGCAATTCCTATTGCGTATCCAAAATCTCCAACTCTATTTACGACAAATGCTTTTATAGCAGCTTTATTGGCTGAATTTTTATGATTCCAAAAACCAATTAATAAATATGAGGCTAGTCCAACACCCTCCCAACCAAAAAACATTTGTAACAAGTTATTACTTGATACAAGAACAAGCATAAAAAAAGTAAATAAGCTTAGATAGCCCATAAATCTAATCTTTGATGGATCTTCATCCATATAACCTATTGAATATAAGTGAACACAAGCGGAAACAGTTGTAACAACAATAAACATCACGGCAGTTAATGTGTCTAATCTTATTGACCAATCAACAATAAAGTTTCCAGAAGTAATCCAGTTAAAAATAAAGATTATTTCAGTTTCCTTATTATTAATAAACTGTATAAATATTATCCAAGAAAAAAAAGTACAAAGAAAAAGAATTGAGGTTGTTGATATTTGATAAACCTTACAGTTAAACTGTTTACCTAGTAAAAAACAAAAAAGAAAACCAAGTAGAGGTAAAAATATAATTGATGTTGCCATCTACTATCCCTTAAGTTGATTGATTTTATTTACTTCTATTGATCCTAAATTTCTAAAAAATACTACAAGTATGGCTAGTCCAATTGCTGCTTCAGCTGCTGCAACAGTAAGTGTAAGCATTGCAAAAATTTGTCCTGAAATATCATTAATATATGCTGAGAAAGCAATAAAATTAATATTTACTGATAACAAGATGAGTTCTATAGACATTAAAATTATAATTAAATTTTTGTTATTTAAAAATATTCCTAAAACACCTAAGGTGAAAATAATTGCACCAAGAAAAAGATAGTGTTCAAGGGTAATCATAAATCAAATTCCTTCACCTAATTTTACTTTTTTCTTTTCTATAGCTATTGATGCATCGACTGTATTTTGAGAATTTATATTCTGTCTTTTAACTCCGCCTTTATCTCTTAATGTAAGTGTAATGGAGCCAATCATTGCGACTAATAGAATTATCCCACATATTTGAAATAAATAAAAATATTCAGTGTAGAGTATTTGTCCAATCATTTTTGTATTCTCCAATTCATTATTTATAGGTTGTAATGGAGTTTGATTGTTATAAATATTAGAAGATCTATCTGTTAGAAAAAGTATCCCAAGCTCTATAACTAGTACTATACCTAATAATGCTCCAAAAGGTAAATACTGTAAAAAACCCTCTCTCAATTTTACAAAATTTATATCAAGCATCATTACAACAAAAAGAAAAAGGACTGCAACAGCACCAACATATACAACGACAAGGATCATTGCCAAAAATTCAGCTCCTAACAAAACAAAGAGACCTGATGCATTAACAAAGCTTAAAATTAAGAACAAAACTGAATGAACAGGATTTTTTGCGCTTATAACCATCAGAGCTGAAAGAACTGCAATAGATGAAAACAGATAAAATGTTAATGAATAAAGAACCATTCTTATCTATATTTTCTATCGAGATGAATATTTTGAGCAATTTCTTGCTCCCATCTATCTCCATTTTCTAAAAGTTTATCTTTATTATAGATTAATTCTTCTCTAGTTTCAGTGGCAAATTCAAAGTTTGGTCCCTCTACTATTGCATCAACTGGGCAAGATTCTTGACATAAACCACAGTATATACATTTTGTCATATCTATATCATATCTTGTTGTTCTTCTGCTTCCATCCTCTCTTGGCTCAGCTTCAATTGTAATTGCCTGAGCAGGACAAACTGCTTCACAAAGCTTACATGCGATACATCTTTCTTCTCCGCTTGGATATCTTCTTAATGCATGCTCACCTCTAAAACGTGGACTTAATGGACCTTTTTCATGAGGATAATTTATTGTAACTTTAGACTTAAATATATATTTGAAAGTTAAAAATAAACCTTGAAATAATTCAAATAAAGTAAAAGATTTAATCAATTTATACATATTAATTAGGAAGCATGTCAAAATATACTAAAAAACCTGAAGTTGCTACAACCCAAAACAAAGAAAACGGAAGAAAAACTTTCCATCCAAGTCTCATTAACTGATCATATCTATATCTTGGGAAAGTTCCTCTAACCCAGATAAATAAAAACAATATAAATATTACTTTAACAGAAAACCAGATTACTCCAGGAATAACATTTAATGGATATACATCAAATGGAGGTAGCCATCCGCCTAGAAAAAGAATGACAGTCATAGAAGACATTAAAATCATACTTGCGTATTCACCTAAAAAAAATAATACAAATGAAGCTGATGAATATTCGGTAAAAAATCCTGCAACAAGTGTTGATTCATCTTCAGGAAGATCAAAAGGTAATCTATTTGTTTCAGCTAAAGCAGAAATAAAAAAAATAATAAACATAGGCAATAATGGAATTGCAAACCAAACAGTCTGTTGAGCTAAAACTATCTTTGATAAATTTAAAGAACCTACACATAATAATACTGTAATTATTACAAATCCAATAGATACTTCATATGAAACCATTTGAGCAGCTGATCTTAATGCACCTAAAAAAGGATATTGAGAGTTACTAGCCCAACCAGCCATTATTATTCCGTATACTCCAAGAGATGATACTGCAAACAGATACATGATACCTACGTTAATATCAGAGACTACCCATCCTGGAGCAAAAGGTATTACTGCCCAACCAGCTAAGCTAAGTACCATTGTGATTATAGGTGCTAAGATAAAAACAATTTTATTTGATCCACTAGGTATAATATTTTCTTTAGTAATAAGTTTAAGTGCATCTGCAAAACTTTGTAATATACCAAAAGGCCCTACTATATTTGGACCTCTTCTTAATTGAATTAGAGCTAAAACTTTTCTTTCAGCGTAAACCAAAAAAGCTACAGATATTAAAACTGGTACAACAACAGCAAGTATTTGGGCAACAATTATTAAACCAGTAATTATTATATCATAGGTCATTTATTTATTATGCTGCCTTATTTAAAATATCTTTAGTGCATCTAGCCATTGTTTCAGAAGATCTAGAAATAGAGTCATTCATATAAAAATTTCCAATATTATAATTAATTTTAATATCCTCAATTTTATTTTTTTTAGCAAAACTAATTTCACCAATAGAATTGACTTCATTTAAGAGAGCAAATTGACCATAGTTACTTGTAAGCTCATTTCGAAGCTCTCCAAGATTGTTAAAATTTAAATCTTTTTCAAATAAGTCACTTAAAACTCTAAAAATTTTCCACTCCTCTTTAGCTTCACCTAGTGGGTTATGGCACTTAGTTGTTTGAATAACTCTACCTTCTATATTCATAAAAGTAGAACTTTTCTCAGTATATGCAGGGGTTGGTAAAATTATATCAGCTATAGATGCTGAAATATCTCCATGATGACCAAGATAAACAACAAAAGCATTTTCAAGTGTTGAAAAATTTACCTCATCTAACCCCATTAAGAAAACTACTGGCTTAGTTTTATCAATATGTTTTTTTAATTGTTTGTTATAATCAAGATCAAATTTTTTATTATAAAATTTCAAATCTAACGCCCCTACTCTAGAAATATCTTGGTGAAGAATATTTAATGGATTTATATTTTTATTTTTTTGAATATTTTTTGCAATTAATCCTGCAGTTTCTAATATTTTTTTTCCATGATCATTATTTATTGCTGAGGTGCCTAATATTATAAGTGGGTTTTTTGCAGATTTTAAAACTTTATTAAAGTCAGATTTATTATTAGATAATTTATTAAGATAATCTAAAGTATCCGATAAATGATGATAATTATAAGTAAGATCTAATTTAGGACCTACAAGACCAATTTTGCAGTTATTTTCAATATATGCCTTTCGAATTCTAGCGTTTAGTACTGCAGCTTCCCATCTAGGATTAGATCCGATTAAAAGAATAGCATCAGCCTTTTCAATTTCTTGAATTGTCGAATTCAATTTATAACTTGAAGATGAATTATCTATAATTTGTGCATTATCAAATCTGCAATCATAGTTTTTTGATTTAAGTGAGTGGCTAAATTTTTGTGCAGAATATAAAGTTTCAATATCGGTGAACTTACCAGATAAAAATACTGTATTTTCTTTACCTCTTTTTTTAATTTCTTTTTGTATTAATTCAAATGCATCGTCCCATGATGATTTTTGGAGTTTTTTATTTGATTTAGAATAAACAGTATCTAATCTTTGACTTGAAAGTCCATCAACAGCAAATCTAGATTTATCACTTATCCATTCTTCGTTAGTTTCTTCATTTATTCTAGGAAGAGCTCTTAAAACTTTTTTTCCTCTTGTATCAATTCTTATACTTGAACCTATACCATCAAACACATCAAATGTTTCTGTTTTAGTTAATTCCCATGGTCTAGATTTAAATGCATATGGTTTACTTGTTAAAGCGCCTACAGGACATAAATCAATTACGTTACCTGATAATTCTGATTCAATAGTTTTTTCTAAATATGTAGTGATCTCAGCATTTTCTCCTCTTCCTAGTAATCCTATATCATCAACACCAGCAACTTCTGTAGAGAACCTTACGCATCTTGTACAATGTATACATCTTGTCATAATTGTTTTGACAAGTGGCCCCATATTTTTATTCTGAACTGCTCTTTTATTTTCTTCATATCTAGTTTTATCAAAACCATAATACATTGCTTGATCCTGAAGATCGCATTCTCCTCCTTGATCACAAATGGGACAATCCAATGGATGATTAATAAGAAGAAACTCCATCACACCTTTACGAGCTTTTTTAACTGTTTCAGTATTAGTTTTTATAACCATTCCATCTGCAGCTGGCATGGCACATGATGCAATAGGTTTTGGAGCTTTTTCCATTTCTACTAAGCACATCCTACAGTTTCCTGCTATTGATAGTTTTTCATGGTAACAAAATCTTGGAATTTCAGTTCCTGCTTGTTCACAAGCTTGCATTACGGTCATACCGTTTTCAAATTCATGTTCTTTATTATCAATTGTTATTTTTGGCACTAAGCTACTCTTCTATTTCTTTCTTCAATTCTTTTTTCAATTTCAGGTCTAAAATGTCTAAACAAACCTTGAATAGGCCAAGCAGCTGCATCACCTAATGCGCATATAGTATGCCCTTCAATTTGTTTTGTTACATCGAGTAATTTGTCAATGTCTTGATTTAAAACATCTCCATGGATCATCTTTTCCATCATTCTGTACATCCATCCAGTACCTTCTCTACAAGGTGTACATTGACCACAACTTTCATGTTTATAGAAATGAGATAACCTTGCTATTGCTTCAACAATATCAGTTGATTTATTCATGACTATTACTGCTGCAGTACCAAGACCACTTTTAACTTCTTTAAGGCTATCAAAATCCATTTTTACTGTGTCACAAATTGATTTAGGGAGAAGTGGCACACTGGCTCCGCCAGGAATAATTGCTAAAAGATTGTCCCATCCTCCTATAACTCCACCAGCATGCTTTTCTATAAGCTCTTTCAATGGAATACCCATTTCTTCTTCAACATTACAAGGATTGTTTACATGCCCAGAAATACTAAATATTTTAGTTCCAGTATTATTCACACTACCTAGACCTGCAAACCAATCACCGCCTCTCCTTAAAATTGTAGGTGATACAGCTATAGTTTCAACATTTGTTACTGTTGTAGGACAACCATATAAACCTGCTCCGGCAGGAAAAGGTGGTTTTAGTCGGGGTTGACCTTTCTTACCCTCTAAACTTTCAAGTAGAGCTGTTTCTTCTCCACAAATATAAGCTCCAGCTCCCCTATGTAAAAAAATATCAAAGTCCCATCCTGAGCCACAAGCATTTTTTCCAATTAAATTGTTTTCATAAGCCTCATCAATTGCTTTTTGTAAATTTGATGACTCTGAATAATATTCTCCTCTAATATATATGTAGCAAGTATGTGCATGCATGGCAAATCCAGCAACTAAACAACCCTCCAATAGTAAATGGGGATCATTTCTTAAAATTTCCCTATCTTTACATGTGCCAGGCTCAGATTCATCTGCATTAACAACTAAATAATGTTCTTTACCTGAATCCTTTGGCATAAATGACCATTTAAGACCTGCCGGAAACCCTGCGCCCCCTCGTCCTCTGAGCTGACTTATTTTTATTTCATCAACTATTTTATCACTTCCTAATTTTATCAAATTCTTAGTATTCGACCATATTCCTCTTTTTAAAGCTCCTTTGAGTTTCCAATCATCAAATCCATATAGATTTTTAAAAATTTTATCTTCTTGTTTTAGCATTAAAATTCTCTTTCTGGTTGAGATGATTTTCTTCCAATTTGAGAACCAATTTTAATTGGTTTATTACTTTTTAAATCATTTAGAAGTTGTCTAAAGTTTTCTTCATCTAAATCTTCATAATATTCATCATTAATTTGTATCATAGGTGCATTGCAACAAGCTCCTAAGCATTCTACTTCAACAACTGTAAATTTTTTATCATCACTAGTTTCTCCAATTTGAGTATTACAAACTTCTTGAGCAACCTTTGAAAGCTTATCACTTCCTCTTAACCAGCATGGTGTAGTTCTACATATTTGAACAAAATTCTTTCCGATTGGCTCAAGATTAAACATTGAATAAAATGTAGCTACCTCTAAAACTCTTATATAAGACATACTTAAAGTCTCAGCTACTTTTTCCATTGAATTTTTACTTAACCAACCTTTGTTTTGTCTCTGAGCCAAATCCAAGAGTGGTATTACTGCGCTTTGAATTTTATTTGATGGATATTTTTTTAATATATTCGATATTTTTTCAAAATTATCTTTTGACCATTCAAAATTATTATTAATTTTCTTATAAACTTTGTTATTTGTTCCAGGATGATGCATTATCTATCAATCTCTCCAAAAACAATATCAAGACTACCTAATATAGCTGCAATATCAGCCATTAAATGACCTTTTGATAAATTATCTAAAATTTGAAGGTGAGCAAATCCAGGAGCTCTTATTTTACACCTATAAGGTTTACTTGATCCATCAGAAACAAGAAAAACACCAAACTCACCTTTTGGTGCTTCGACAGCTGTATAGGTTTGTCCTTCTGGAACCCTATACCCCTCAGTAAACAATTTAAAATGGTGAATTAATGCCTCCATCGATTTTTTCATTTGGTTTCTTTTTGGAGGTGTAATTTTATTATCTTCTACAGAAATTGCTCCAGGTTTAATTTTATTAAGGCATTGATTAATTATTGTAATGCTTTGTCTGATTTCTTCAATTCTAACTAAATATCTATCAAAACAATCTCCTTTTTTACCAACAGGGATATCAAATTCAACTTGATCATATGCATCATAAGGTTGTGATCTTCTTAAGTCCCAAGCAACACCAGAACTTCTTAGAACAGGTCCTGAGCATCCCCATTCAATAGCCTCTTTTTTTGAAATGATACCTATATCAACTGATCTTTGTCTTAAAATTCTATTATTTGTAAGTAATTCTTCTAAGTCATCTATAAATTTTGGAAGTGTCTTAAAGTGATGAAATAGTTTTTCTTCCATTCCTTCTGGCATATCCTGATGAACTCCTCCTGGTCTAAAATAGGCTGCATGAAACCTAGCACCAGATACAGCTTCATGAAACTCTAAAAGCTTTTCTCTTTCTTCAAAACACCAAAGGAACGGAGTTACTGCACCAATATCAGCGGCGTATGCAGGAATATTAAGAAGGTGATTTAAGATTCTTGTAACTTCTGCAAAAATTACTCTTATAAACTTTGCTCTCATTGGTACTTCAATATTTAAGAGATTCTCGGTTGCAAGAGCAAAAGCATGCTCTTGACACATAGGAGAAACATAATCTAGTCTATCAAAATAAGGTACGGCTTGTAGATATGTTTTATATTCAATTAATTTTTCAGTACCTCTATGAAGTAAACCAATATGAGGCTCGGCTCTTTTAACAACCTCTCCTTCTAATTCTACAACTAATCTTAAAACACCGTGAGCAGCAGGATGTTGTGGTCCAAAATTTATAGTCGTTGTATTTAATTCAACTTCTTTCATATTAATCTTTTTTAATTTCCGATTTCTCGTCACCGATTAGGTTATTATTCATACCTTCCCAAGGTGACTCACTATCAAAATCTCTGAATTCTTGTGAGAGTTTTACTGGTTCATAGATAACTTTTTTCTCTAGATCATCATATCTAACTTCTGTATGACCAGTTAAAGGAAAATCTTTTCTTAAAGGATGGCCTTCAAAATTATAATCGGTCATAATTCTTCTTAAGTCTGGATGATTTTTAAACTCAATACCAAAGAGGTCGTAACACTCTCTTTCATACCAATCTGCAGCCTTGTGAACTGAAATAATTGTTTCTATTGTGTCATTTTCTTTAAGAAATGTTTTTAGAATTAGTTTTTTATTTTTTTTAAGGCTTTGTATAATGTATACTAAATCAAATCTGCACTCTCTTGATGGGTTATCAACAGCAGTTATATCTAATAACTGATCAAAAATAAAATCGTCATTTTCTTTAAGTTTTTTTAAAACAGAAAGGATGTTATTTTTATCACATTCTAACTCTAAAAGGTTATCACCTTCTTTAATTTTTAAAATATCTTTATTTTTCTTAAGCTTGTCCAACATTCGAATTATCTTTTAAATTTATTTTCTCTTCTAATTTTTTTTTGTAATTGAAGAATTCCATAAACTAAAGCTTCTGCAGTTGGAGGGCATCCTGGAACGTACACATCAACCGGAACAATTCTATCACATCCTCTTACTACAGAGTATGAGTAGTGATAATAACCTCCGCCATTTGCGCAAGAACCCATTGATATAACCCATCTTGGTTCAGGCATTTGATCATAAACCTTTCTCAATGCAGGAGCCATTTTATTTGTTAATGTTCCAGCAACAATCATAACATCTGATTGTCTTGGGCTTCCTCTTGGTATTACGCCATACCTATCTAAATCATATCTTGCCATGTAAGAATGTATCATCTCAACACCGCAGCATGCTAATCCAAAGGTCATAGGCCACAATGATCCAGTTCTTGCCCAAGTTAAAATTTTATCATAACTTGCAACAAGGAAACCTTTTGAAGACAATTCTAAATTAAGAGTTTCATCAACCATTTTTTTTTCTTGATCTACTCCCATTCTAAGGCCCCTTTTTTCCATTCGTATATAAAACCTATGGTCAAAACTGTTAGAAATATCATCATAGACCAAAAACCAAATAATCCAATTTTACCAAGAGTTATTGCCCAAGGAAATAAGAAAGCAACTTCTAAATCAAAAATTATAAATAAAATTGCTACTAGATAGAATCTTACATCAAATCTACCGCGAGCATCGTCAAAAGCTTCGAACCCACACTCATAAGCTGATAATTTTTCTTTATCTGGTTGTGAATCACCTACTACAAAAGATAGTAACGTCATACCAACAGCTAATGCCAAAGCAATAAATATAAAAATCAAAATTGGCAAATATTCAAATAGAAATTCAGACACTATAATCTCACAATTAAATTAGTAATGTATTTAACGATTTATTCAACAATAACAACGTGTCTGGTTGCGACTTTAGTACACAAAAACACTAAAATAAGTGGCGCGAGAGACGGGATTCGAACCCGCGGCCTCTGCCGTGACAGGGCAGCGTTCTAACCAGCTGAACTACTCCCGCGCATGGTGGGTGTTGAGAGACTTGAACTCCCGACCCTCTCGGTGTAAACGAGATGCTCTACCAACTGAGCTAAACACCCAAATTAAAGCGGCTGTTAAATTTATTTAACAGCCGGTGCAAGAAAAAAAGATAATTAAATGTTTACTGAATCTTTTAGAGCTTTTCCTACAGTAAACTTAGGTCTTTTAGATGCTGGTATTTGAATAGATTCACCTGTTCTTGGATTTCTACCAGTAGTTGCTTTTCTATGGCTTACGCTAAAGTTACCAAATCCTACTATACTAACCTTTTCATCCCTTTTTAAAGCATTAGTTATTGAATCTAGAAAGCTTTCAATTGCTCGAGTTGCGTCTGATTTAGATAATCCAGCGGAAGATGCTACAGATGCTATAAGATCATTTTTGTTCACTTTTTATCTCCTTTAATAAATTTTAATAATAATTGTCTGTTTTCCGAACAAGTCAACATTATTATTAAAATTTTCCCAGAAATAAGGGAATTTATCAATTAATTGGCAGAATTTATTGTTTTTTTTAATATAGATATTAATGTGTACTGGTTGTATTTTGATTATTTTTTAATTGAGATTCGGTTAAATTTAATGGAATTATTGATTTAACTAATGTGTGCTCAAGGATTGAAAAAGCATCAGATACGGGGATTATCTTAATTCCTCTAATAACTTCTTTATCAAACTCAGAAACTTCTCTAAAATTTTCTTGAGGTATAAGAACTTTTTTAATACCTGCTCTTGTGGCAGCATAGATCTTCTCCTTTAAACCACCTATAGGCAAAACGCGACCTCTAAGAGTAATTTCTCCAGTCATTGCAACATCTTTTTTTATTTTATTATTTGTCAATGATGAAACTAAAGAATTAAAAATAGCTATACCTGCACTTGGTCCATCTTTAGGAGTAGCTCCTTCAGGGACATGAATATGAATATCAAAATTTTCAAAATCTTTAGGGTTTATTCCTAGACTCAAAGATTTTGATTTTACATATGAAGTAGCTGCTTGAATTGATTCTCTCATCACTTCACCTAATTTACCTGTAATAGTGAGTTTTCCTTTACCTATAGATAAAATAACCTCGACTGATAAAATTTCTCCACCTACTTCGGTCCAAGCCAAACCATTAGTGACACCCACCAAATTCTTTTTTTCAATTTCACTTGATCTAAATTTTGCAATACCAAGTAGATCTTGTAAAGATTTATCATTTAGATTAATTTTTTTTATTTTAGTAGTTTCTAATTTTTTTACTGTCTTTCTACAAACTTTAGAGATTTCTTTTTCAAGATTTCTTACTCCGGCCTCTCTGGTATAATTTCTAATAATAGAGTTTAAAACTTTAGAATTAAATGAAATTTCAGATTTTTTTATTCCATGATTTTTAATTTGTTTAGGAACTAGATATCTTTTTGCAATTTGATTTTTTTCTTTTTCTGTATATCCAGGTATTCTTATGACTTCCATTCTATCAAGAAGAGCTGGTGGTATATTAAGGGTATTAGCTGTGCACACAAACATTACATCAGAAAGATCATAGTCAAGCTCTAAGTAATGGTCATTAAATTTACTATTTTGTTCAGGATCAAGAACTTCTAGAAGAGCAGAAGATGGATCTCCCCTCCAATCGGATCCAAGTTTATCAATTTCATCAAGTAATATAAGTGGATTAGAAGATTTTGATTTTTTCATTGCTTGAATAAATCTTCCTGGCATAGACCCAATATATGTTTTTCTATGACCTCTGATTTCAGCTTCATCCCTTACTCCTCCCAGAGACATTCTAACGAAATTTCTTCCTGTTGAATTTGCAATAGATTTACCAAGAGAAGTCTTTCCAACACCAGGTGGTCCAACTAAACACAAAATAGGACCTTTAAGTTTATTAGTTCTTTTTTGAACTGCTAAATATTCAAGAATTCTTTCTTTAACCTTTTCTAACCCATAGTGATCGTTCTCTAATATTGTCGAAGCATTATTGATATTTTGAGAAATTCGATCAGGATTGTTCCATGGTATTGACATTACCCAATCTAGATAGTTTCTAATTACAGTTGCCTCAGCTGACATTGGGCTCATGTTTTTTAATTTTTTAATTTCTGAGACACATTTTTCTTTAGCTTCTATAGATAAATTATATTGATTTAATTTCTTTTCGAGTTCAGCAATTTCATCCAAATCTTCATTGTCACCTAATTCTTTTTGAATTGCTTTCATTTGTTCATTTAAATAATATTCTTTCTGTGTTTTCTCCATTTGTCTTTTAACTCGACCTTTTATCTTTTTCTCAACTTGAAAAGAGTCGATTTCAGAAACTAAATAACCATAGACTTTGTTAAGTCTTTCTTCAGTTTTTATAATTTCTAAAATTTCTTGTTTTTGAGATAATGAAATTGAAATATTTGATACAATTATGTCAACAATCTTATCAGGATCGTTTATTGTTTTGACATTATTAATTACATCTAGGGAAACTTTTTTATTAATTTTTTGAAATTCAGCAAACTGCTCAGTAATAAGTTTTTGCAATGCTCGTATGTTTACATTTTTTTTAGTTTTTTGATTAATTTCACTTATTGATGCTGTAATAAATTCTCTATTAAAATTAATTTTATTTACTTTGGCTCTTTGCATTCCTTCGACTAATACTTTAAGAGTACCATCTGGAAGTTTTAACAACTGGATAACTTTGGCGAGTGTCCCAACAGAATATAGATTTGTTTCATCAGGGTTATCAACTTTTGAATTCTTTTGAGAAAGTAAAAAAATTTTTTTATCACCTGTCATTACATGGTTAAGAGCATTTACTGATTGTTCTCTTCCAACAAATAATGGGGCAATCATGTTTGGAAATACAACTATATCTCTAAGTGGGAGGACGGGATGTATATTTTTAACCATACTATATATAAATGTCTATATATTGACCAAATTCAAGAGTTATTAGACAATAATTTTTGATTATTTTCTTTGTTTGAATAAATTAAAAATGGATCAGATTTTTTTGCAATAACATCTTTATTTATTACTACCTTATATAAATCCTTTTGATCTGGTGCTTTATACATAAGATCCATCAATGAGTCCTCAATTATAGATCTTAAACCTCTGGCACCAGTATTTTGCGAAACTGCTAGCTTAGCAATTTCTTTTAAAGCATCTTCCTTGATTTCTAATTTAACTCCATCCATTTTCATAAGAGATTCGAATTGCTTTACAATCGCGTTTTTTGGTTCAGTCATTATTCTAATTAGCATATCTTCATCAAGCTCATTTAAAGTAGTTATTACTGGAAGTCTTCCTATAAATTCCGGTATCATTCCAAATTTTAATAAATCTTGATTTTCTAGATTTTTGAGTGAAGTACCGATGGTTTTTTTAGGTTCTAAGTCTAATTTAGAATTAAAACCAATAGCAGTCCCTTTTAATCTATAATTTATTATTTCTTCTAAGCCTGAAAAAGCACCTCCACATATAAAAAGTATATTAGATGTATCCACTTGTAAAAATTCTTGCTGAGGATGTTTTCTTCCTCCTTGAGGTGGAACACTAGCTACAGTGCCTTCCATAATTTTAAGCAAAGCTTGTTGCACACCTTCTCCAGAAACATCTCTTGTTATAGAGGGATTGTCACTTTTTCTTCCAATTTTGTCAATTTCATCAATATAAACTATTCCTTTTTGTGCACGTTCAACATTATAATCAGATGCTTGTAATAATTTAAGAATTATATTCTCTACATCCTCTCCAACATATCCTGCTTCAGTTAAACTAGTTGCATCAGCCACTGTAAACGGAACATCTAATATTTTTGCTAAAGTTTGAGCTAATAATGTTTTTCCAGTTCCAGTTGGGCCAACTAAAAGAATATTTGATTTTGAGATTTCAACATTATCATTTTCTAAATTAGTTGATAATCTTTTGTAGTGATTATAAACGGCAACAGAAAGTATTTTTTTTGAATCTTTCTGACCTATTACGTAATCATTTAAGAACTTATTTATTTCTGAAGGTTTTGGTATATCTTTTTTAATATTTAATTTATTGTTCTTATTATCCTCCTTAATGATATCCATACATAATTCTACACATTCATCACATACAAAAACAGTTGGACCAGCTATTAATTTTTTTACTTCTTTCTGATTTTTGCCACAAAAAGAGCAAAATAAAGAATCTTTATCATTTTTTTTATTCATTATTTCCTACCCTTTACAACTTTGTCTATAAGACCAAATTTAATGGCTTCATCTGCAGAGAAATACTTATCTCTTTCCATTATACTTGATATTTCTGATATTTTTTTTCCTGTATGTTTTGAATAAATTTCATTTAATTTTAACTTTGCTCTCTTTATTTCATTAGTTTGAATTTCAATATCTGTTACTTGACCTTGGTAGCCTCCACTTGGTTGATGAACCATAATTCTTGAATTAGGTAAAGAGAATCTCATACCTTTTTCTCCAGCTGTTAGAAGAAGTGAACCCGCAGAAGCAGCTTGACCAATACAAATAGTCATAATTTTTGAAGAAACGTATTGCATAGTATCGTAAATAGCCAATCCAGACCAAACAATACCACCTGGTGAATTAATATAAAAAGAGATTTCTTTTTTTGGATTTTCAGACTCTAAGAATAATATTTGAGCACATATTAGGCTTGCAACATTATCATCAATAGGGCCTGTTAAAAAAATTATTCTTTCTTTTAATAATCTTGAATAGATGTCATAAGACCTTTCACCTCTTGATGATTGCTCGACAACCATTGGAATAAGGTTATTTGTAATATTATCTATAGGATCAATCATTCTTTTGCATCTTTAATATCAAATGTTTTAACTTCAAGTTTTTTATAATCATCTTCATTTAATTTTATAACATTTAACTGCGATTTGGAAATAATTGAATCAATTACTTTTTGCTCAATTAAAGGGGCACGAATGGTGTCGAGTGATGATGGGTTTTTTTCAAAATATTCCATAATCTGTTTTTCTTGACCTGGGTATTGACTGCTATATTCTAATTTTCCTCTATTGATTTCTTCCTCAGATACAACTACTTTTTCTTCTGAGGCGATATGTTGCATTAATAATCCTAGTTTAACCCTTCTTTCTGAAATTTTTTTATATCTTTTTTTAAGATCTTCATCTTTTAATAGTTTATCATCCTCATCTAAATTACCTTCTTTTTTTGCATTTTCTATTCGCTGCCAAATTTGATTAAAATCATCTTCTAACACTCCATCAGGTAATTCAAATGTGTAACTATTATCTAAAAGATCCATTAATTCTTTTTTTTCTATTTGTTTTATACCTTGATCATATTGGGTCTTAATATTGCTTACTAGGTATTCTCTAAGGTCTTTTTCTGTATTAAAACCATTCTTATCTAAAAACTCTTTTGTAAGTTCAAATTTAATTTTCTCTTCAATTGAAATTATTTCAAAATTAAAATTTGTTTTTTTAAATTTATCATCTTTAAGAATTTTAGATAAATTAATTTTTAATTCAATTTTATCTCCAGCTTTTACTTTTTTTTCTATCAATTCTTTATTTAAGCCTGGAAGTATTCCATCATCAAAACTCAAATCAATAGGAAAATTTTTTTGAGATTTTAAATATTCTGGAAGGTCTTCTTGAGATGATTCAAAATTAACAATTACCTTGTCGGAGTTTTTGACTTCCCTTGGATTTTCAATTTTTTTAAAATTTTTTTGCGAGTTGATAAAATTCTTAAATTGATTTTCTTTTGCATTTTTACCTAATTGAATTTCATATTTATTAATTTTAAGATTTTTAAAATCTTTGAGTTTAATTTCAGGTTTTAAATCAAATTTTAAATTTATAGTTATTGGCTTATTTTTTTCGTAGTTACTAAGCTCAACCTTTGGTGCTCTAAAAAGTGAAAATTTTTTTTCATCAATTAATTTTTTTGTATTTGTGTCTATTACTTTTTGTATTACTTCATTTAAAACATTGTCTTCGTATTTTTTTTTGACAATATTTAAAGGCGCTTTTCCTTTTCTAAAACCTGGAATGTTTACTGTGGGTAAGATTTGATTAATTTTGTTATCCACTTCAGTATCAATTTCTTCATAAGGAATTTCCAACGAGTATTCTTTATAAAGTTTTGTAGATTTCAGTTCTTTAGTGTTCATAATTTTTAACCCAATGGTAGGCCGGAAAGGACTTGAACCTTCACACCTCGCGGCACTAGAACCTAAATCTAGCGTGTCTACCAATTCCACCACCGGCCCTATTATTATTAGCCTTTTATGTACAATAAATTAAAAAACAATAGAGAAAATTAACTAAATATAAAATGGGGCGAACGATGGGATTCGAACCCACGGCATCAGGCACCACAAGCCTGCGCTCTAACCAACTGAGCTACGCTCGCCATATAACTTAATTAAAAGTTTAATTTTTATATTAAATCGCTATATCAAAAATATGGAAGTTTCAAAAAGAATATTTAATCTTGAAACAGAAACAGCATTCTCTATTCTAGCTAAAGCTAATAATCTCGCCGCTTTAGGTAAAGATATAATTAATTTAGGAATTGGACAGCCTGATTTTCCTACTCCGATGAACATTCAGGAAGCTGCTATTAAGGCAATCAAAGATGGCTATCACGGTTATACTCCATCAAATGGGATACCTGAATTAAGAGAATCAATTTCAGAGTTAGTATTTAACAAATACAAAGCAAATGTTAATCCAGAAAATGTTTTAATAACCCCAGGAGGTAAGCCTGTAATTTTTATTTCAGCATTATTATTAGGCAGTGAAGATAGAGAAATAATTTATCCTGATCCAGGTTTTCCAATTTATAGATCTATGATTAAATACAGTGGTGCAAAAGCTGTCCCATTAAAACTCTCAGAAAAAGATAGTTTTGAAATTAATATTGAGCAATTAAAGGAATTAATTTCTGATAAAACAAGTTTGTTAATAATAAACAATCCAAACAATCCAACAGGATCATATATGAATAAGAAAAAAATTACCGATCTTGTTAATTTATTAGATCAATATCCCAACGTCTACATTTTAAGCGATGAAATTTATAGTAATATTATTTTTAATAATGAACAAATGCCATCATTATTACGATATGAAAGTATAAGAAATAGATTGATAGTTCTTGAAGGATGGAGCAAAACATATTGTATGACTGGGTGGAGATTAGGTTGGAGTATATGGCCAGAAATTTTAATTGAACACGCTAATAAAATATGTGTAAATTATAATTCCTGCGCTACCTCAATTTCACAATATGCAGGATTAGAGGCAATAAAAGGTTCGCAGAAAGAAATAATAAAAATTGTTAGTGAATTTCAAAAAAGAAAAGAATACGTTTTTAATGAATTAAATAAACTAGATAAATTATCTTGTTTTGAACCAGGCGGTGCATTCTATGCATTTCCAAATATTTCTAAAACTGGACTAAGCGGAAATAAATTCTCAGAAGTTGCACTTGAAGAAAAAGGTGTTGCTTTAGTTCCAGGTTCAAGCTTTGGTGATAATGCAAGTGAATTTGTTAGAATAAGTTTTGCTAATTCTCTGGAAAACATTAAAGAAGCAATTAAAAGATTATCTACAATATGAAAAAAATAGAGGCTATTATTAAACCATTTAAACTTTCTCAAGTTAAAGAAGCTCTTCATGAACTTGGCATATCTGGGATGACATTAGTAGATGTAAAAGGTTTTGGTAGACAAAGAGGCTCGACTGGTGGAATTGACTCTAATGATGTGTATGATGATGAATTTTTAGCGAAAATGAAACTCGAAGTAATAGTTGAAGACAATCAAGTAGACGTTGTTATTGAAACAATAAAAACTAGCGCTTATTCAGGAAAAATTGGCGATGGTAAGATTTTTGTATCAAATATTGAGCAGGTAATCAGAATAAGGACTGGTGAAAAAGACAGTGATGCTGTCTAATTTTTCTTTACTTTTATATAAAACCTAGTAATTAATTAATAACCGTTCAACTCTTTTAGAGTCGGAAGTAGGCATTGTGCCGAAGGAACGCATGCAAAAGTTATAAATCGTTCAACCTATTATTTAGGTCGGAAGTAAGCCAAAAGCTGAAGGAACGCGCATAAAAAGCAGATTTCATAACTAGAGCATGATTTAACCGGGTAACGCTGGATAGCATACCCTTTTGTTGAAGTAAGGAGATAGATATGAAACTGAAAAGCTCGACTCCAAAAGATTTAATGTCTGAAATTAAGGATATGGACATTAAGATGGTTGATATGCGCTTTACTGATATACCAGGAACAACTCAACATTTTACAATACCAATTAAATTTTTAGACGAAGATATATTTTCTGATGGACTTGGTTTTGATGGATCCTCAGTAAGAGGTTTCCAAGAAATTCAAGACAGCGATATGATTGTTTTGCCAGATGCAACTACGGCATACATTGATCCGTTTTTTTCTGAAAAAACTTTAGCATTACATTGTAATATTAAGGATCCTGTAACTTTGGTTGATTATAGTCGTGACCCAAGAAATATTGCTAAAAAAGCTGAGGCATATTTGAAATCATCTGGAATTGGCGATACAGCATTTTTTGGACCAGAAGCAGAATTTTTTGTATTTAATAATGTTCAGTTTGATTCTGGATCAAACTTTGGATTTCATGAAGTTGATTCTATTGAAGGTACTTGGAATAGTGGTGCTGATGAAAACCCAAACTTAGGTCATAAACCTAGACATAAAGAAGGTTATTTTCCTTTACCACCAGTAGATACACTTCAAGATGTAAGAACTGAAATGGTAATGACAATGCAAGACATTGGCCTTACTGTTGAAGCACATCACCACGAAGTTGCAACAGGTGGACAATGTGAAATTGATTTAGAATTTTCACCACTTTTGAAGATGGCTGATGATATGATGAAATATAAGTATGTAGTTAAAAATGTTGCTAGACAACATGGAATGACTGCAACATTTATGCCTAAACCCTTATTTGAAGATAATGGTTCAGGTATGCACGTTCATCAAAGTGTATGGAAAGATGGTGACACACTTATGTACAAAGAAGGCAACTATGCTAACCTAAGTGATTTAGCTCTAAATTACATAGGAGGTATACTTAAACATGCTCCTGCATTGTTAGCATTTTGTGCTCCTACTACTAATTCTTACAAAAGATTAGTTCCTGGTTTTGAAGCTCCAGTAAACATAGTTTACTCTCAAAGAAATAGAACAGCTTCAGTTAGAATTCCTGCATATTCTCAAAGTCCTAAAGCAAAAAGAATGGAATTTAGATGTCCTGACCCTAGTGCAAACCCATACTTAGCATTTTCAGCTATGTTAATGGCAGGATTAGATGGAATTAAAAATAAGATTGATCCCGGTGATCCAACAGATATAAATCTTTACGCTGCAAGTGATGAAGTTTTATCTAAAATTCAATCTACACCTGGTTCACTAGCAGAATCTCTTGAAGCTCTTGAAAAAGATCATGCATTTTTATTAGAGGGTGATGTATTCACTAAAGATGTTATTGAAACTTATATTAGCTACAAAAAAGACAGTGAGGTTGATCCTATAAATATAAGACCTCATCCACATGAATTTAAATTATACTACGATGTGTAAAAAAATTTAATTTATCTTTTTTTAAGAAAACCGCCTTAGGGCGGTTTTTTTTATGTTTTTAGTTCAACACTTTTGATAAGAATTGTTTGTGACAAAAAAATCTACCTATAATGCTAAAGATATTGAAGTACTTGAGGGTCTTGAGCCTGTTCGCAAAAGACCAGGGATGTACATTGGAAGCACCAATCAAGATGGTCTTCATCATTTAGTTAATGAAATACTAGACAATAGTATCGATGAAGTTTTAGCAGGCCACGCAACTGATATAAGTTTTCAATATAAAAAAGATGGCACAATCAAAATAAAAGATAATGGAAGAGGTATTCCTATTGATTTTCATCCAAAGTATAAAAATAAAAGAGCACTTGAGGTAGTTTTGACAACACTTCATGCTGGTGGTAAATTTAATAGCAATGCATACAAAACTTCTGGTGGATTACACGGGGTTGGGATTTCTGTTGTAAATGCATTAAGCTCTTTATTAAAAGTTCAAGTCTTCAAAGATGGAAAAGTATATCAACAAGATTATTCAAAAGGAAAAGTTAAAACAAAAATAAAAATTGAAAAATGCAGCAAAAAATTAAAAGGTACAGAAATTTCTTTTATCCCAGATGAAAGTATTTTTGAAGAAACAAAATTTTTTCCAAAAAAATTATATAATTTTATAAATATGAAATCAGTGCTAGTTGGAGGTACAACCATCAACTTTGAAATTGATAAAGAATTAATTAAAGATAATACCCCTAACAATAAAAGTTTTTTTTATAAAAAAGGAATTGAAGATTATTTTCAATTAGAATACGCCAAAAACACTAAATTATTTGAAAAAAATTTTTTATTAAAATCAAAAATTAAAGATAATGAAAATTTTGAAACATTAATTTCATTTAATGCTAATGAAACTTCAAGTTTAATGTCATATTGTAACACTATTGAAACACCAGATGGTGGCTCTCATGAAAATGGTATTCGTAATGGAATTTTAAAAGCTATAAAACTTTATGGTCAAAAAAATCAATTCTCAAAAATAAGTAATATCAATCACAGTGATATCTTTGATTACTCTAATGTTATTATTTCTATCTTTATAAATGATCCAAGTTTTGAAGGTCAAACTAAAAAAAGAATAATAATGCCAAATTTACAAAAAGGAATTGAAACAAAAACACAACAAGAATTTTTATTATGGTTAAACGCTAATAAGAAAAATTCAAAAATACTTTTAGATAATTTAATTGAAAGAGCGCTTCAGAGAACTGATTTATCAAAAATTAAAGAGTTAGATAGAAAAAGTATTAAAGAAAGAAATCGTCTTCCAGGTAAATTGGTAGATTGTTCAAGTAAATCTATAAAAGATTCAGAGATTTTTATTGTTGAAGGCGACAGTGCTGGAGGTTCTGCTAAGCAAGCAAGAAATAGAGAATTACAAGCAATACTTCCTTTGAGAGGAAAAATATTAAATGTTTATAATGTTGGGTTATCTAAAATTGCTGATAACAATGAAATACAAAATCTTATTCAATCGTTAGGTTGTGGTATTGGAAAAAATTTTGAAATTTCAAAACTTCGTTATGAGAAAATAATACTAATGACTGATGCTGATGTGGATGGTTCACATATTGCAACTCTTCTTATCACTTTTTTTTATAAATATATGAAAAGTTTAATTGATGAAAATAAACTCTATCTAGCAATGCCTCCTCTATTCAAAATTTACAACAAAAATAAATCTTTTTATGCATATAATGAAAAAGAGAAAGATAAATTAATTGAAAAAGAATTTAAATCTGACAATTATAACATCACAAGATTTAAAGGATTAGGTGAAATGCCTGCTGATCAATTAAAAGAGACAACAATGGATCAAAACAAAAGAAATCTAATATTGATTAACTCTGAAAAAGCTAAGAAAGATCTAAAAAATACTGAAAATTTATTTGAAACATTAATGGGAAAACAAGCAGAGTTACGTTTTAAATTTATTCAAAATAATGCTAATTTCATTAAAAATATAGATGTCTAATTGATGAAAAAATATTTTTTAGTTATAGATCAAGGAACAACAAGTTCAAGAATTGTACTTTATAATAAAAAATTTGAAATTTTTGATATTGTTCAAAAAGAATTTAAGCAATATTTTCCGAGCGAAGGATGGGTTGAACATAATGCAACAGAAATATGGAACGATGTTAAAAATCTCATTTCAAAAATACTTAAAAAAAATAAATTAGTTGCAAAAAATATAATTTCAATTGGAATTACCAATCAACGAGAAACAACAGTTTTATGGAATAAAAAAACTGGGAAACCAATTTATAGAGCAATAGTCTGGCAAGATAGAAGAACAGCAAGTCTTTGTGAAAAGTTAATACAAAGAGGCATTAGTAAAAAAATTCAAAAAATTACTGGTTTAGTAATTGATCCTTATTTTTCAGGAACAAAAATAAAATGGATTATTGATAACATCAAAGAGAGAAATAGGAATTTAAAGAATGATAATTTACTTTTTGGAACTATAGATACCTGGCTATTATGGAAACTAACTAAAGGAAAATCTCATCTCACAGATATATCGAATGCTTCACGAACTATGATTTATGATTCTCAAAAAGAAAAATGGTCAGATGAAATTTTAAAAATATTAAATATTCCAAAAAAAATTTTACCAACTGTAGTTGAAAATGCATTTGATTTTGGCTCTACTAAACTATTTGGTAATAAAATACCTATTGGTGGCATGGCTGGAGATCAACAATCAGCAACAATTGGTCAAGCTTGTTTTAGAAAAGGGCAATCAAAAAGTACTTATGGAACAGGTTGCTTTCTTCTTATGAATATTGGTCAAAAATTTAAATTATCAAAAAATAGATTACTAACAACTGTTGCTTTTAAAATAAATGGTAAAAAAATGTTTTGTTATGAGGGAAGTATTTTTGTTGCAGGTTCTGCCATACAATGGCTTCGTGATAATTTAAAATTTATAAAAGATTCAAGTGAGACAGATGAACTTTATAAAAAAGCCAATAAAGATGAAAATTTATATTTTGTTCCAGCCTTAACTGGACTTGGTGCACCGTATTGGAACCCAAATGCGAGAGGAACATTTTTTGGAATCACTAGAAATACCTCTAAAGAAGATATTATTAGAGCAACCATGGATAGTTTATCTTTTCAAACTTATGAATTAATTGAGTGTATGGAAAAAGATTCTAAGACAAAGATTAGTGAGATACGAGTTGATGGAGGAATGGTTAAAAATAATAGTTTTCTTCAAAGTCTAGCAAATATCTCTCAAATAAATATCATTAGGCCAAATAATATTGAAACTACCTCTCTTGGTGTAGCATATCTTGCAGCAATTCAATCTGGATATTTAAAAAATACAAGCCAAATAAGTAAACTTTGGAAAAAAGATAAAACAGTTAAGTCAAATATTAGCAAATCCATTTCAACTTTAAGTATTAATAAGTGGAAATCAATTATTAATGTAGTCAATAATTTTTATTAAGATTTAACCAATTTGAAAGTTCTAAAGAATGGATTTCTTCATCAACTATATCATCATATATTTGTAATTCTTTTTGTTCGAGATTATCAGGGTTTTGTAAAATCAACTTTTCCTTTTCGAATTCTGTTAAATTTTTATATACTTTTTCTTCCAACAAAATATCTTTTCTCATTTCCATAAGTCCAGCCATCCATTTTGAATTAAATTCTGGATGATATTGTACTGCCCAAACACTTGAATGATTTACTTCAAAGCTAATAGATTGAAATTGACTAATTTTATTTGAAGCAAGAACTTTAGTTTCTTTTGGAAGATGTTCTGCCTCATCATTATGCCAACAAAGTGCATTAAATGATTTTTTTTTATTCTTGTACATAGGATGAATTTCACCATCTTGATTTAATGTAATATTTTTTGCTAGAACTGCTTCAAGTCCATTTGGATTTTTTCTTACTTTTCCTCCAGCAGCTGTGACCAAAACCTGAAGCCCCCAACAACTTCCAAAAATTTTATTCTTTCTTTTAAATAATTCTTTAGCTAACTCTATTTGATTGGTAATTGATTCTGTCATATTATATATATTTAGCAAACTACCTGTCCAAGCAACTGCTTCAAAATCATCGAGGTTTAAGCCTAAAGGAAGACAATTATCTTCAATAGCGGGATGAATTATAGTTACATTAATTTTTGAATTTGAATTTTTTTTTAAAATTTTTTCATACATTTCAAATTGAGTATCCATACCCAATTTTGTATACCGATCTGAAGCTTCTTTTTCATTTCCATCAACTAATAATATGTTCATATTTATCTTTATTTTTCATCTATCATGAAATATGTAAAACTTCATGAAAATTAAACTAGGCATTGCGCCAATTGCATGGAGCAATGATGATATGCCAGAACTAGGAGGAGATACTCCTATTGAGAAATGTTTAGAGGATGCTAGCACATCTGGATTTACAGGTATTGAATTAGGTGGAAAATTTCCTAGAAACCCAGGAACAACTAAATTTCTTTTAGAAAAATTTAATTTAAAAATGCCAGGTGGTTGGTATGGTGCATTACTAAGAAAAAGAAGTGCTAAAGAAGAATGGTTAGCACTTCAAGATCATTTAAATTTATTAAAGTTAATAAGTGCAGATGTTTTTGTTTTTGCTGATGTATCTGAATCAATCCAAGGAGATCAATCAAAACCTCTTAGTAGAAGACCAAAACTTGAAAAAGATGAATGGGATAGCTATTGCAAAAAAATTAGTGAATTATCAAATATGCTTATGGATGAAGGAATACCAATGTCATATCATGAGCATATGGGAACTATTATACAATCTGAAGAAGATGTAGACCGATTTATGGATATGACAAATAAAAATACTTTTTTACTTTATGATACTGGACATTTGATGTTTGCTGAAGCAAATTATGAAAGAGTATTAAAACATTATATTTCTCGAATTAACCATGTTCATTGTAAAGATATTAGAAAAGATGTTTTTCTAAAATCAATAAAGTATGACTTGAGTTTTAGAGAGTCTTTTTTAAATGGTGTTTTCACTGTCCCAGGTGACGGATGCATCGACTATAAACCATTAATTAAAATATTATTTGAAGAAAAATATCAAGAATGGCTTATAGTTGAAGCTGAACAAGACCCTAAAAAAGCTAATCCTCTTGAATATGCTAGAATTGGATATAATTATCTTTCAACAGCATTAAAAGAAAATGATTACACGCTTTAAAATTATACTAATTGTACTATCCTTAATTACTCCAACCATTTTGATGGGTCATAAAGTAACATTAGAAGATAAATCTCTTGAAGAAATAGTAAATAATAGAATGGCTTTAATGCAAAAGGTTAAAAGTACTTCATCTCAAATATTTAGATTATTAAAAACTAATGATTATGAAACAATTCTTGAATTAAACGAAACATTGTTACATGCTGCAACAGAATTTAAAGATCACTATCCAGAAGGCAGTCAGCACAAAGGAGCTAGTGAAGAAATATGGAATGATAGAGAAACTTTTAATGAATTAAATGATAAGTTTGTTAGTGATATTGAAATGATTTCACTTAGCGCTGAATTAGAGGATAGTGAAATGCTTATTGATGCTTTTAAAGTAATGGCAGCAAATTGTGGAGCATGTCATAAAAAGTTTAGAAATTAATTATTTAATCTTAAGTGTGGATTATATTTCCATTCCAAATATTTAACGAATTGTACCATTAAAAAATTTAAAAATAGATAAAGTATACCTGCGGCAATAAAAGCTTCTACAGGCGCAAACGTTTTAGCCATTATCTTTCTCGCGATACCTGTCATTTCCATATATGTTGTTAGACTTACTAAAGAAGTTGCCTTAACCATTAGTATTAATTCATTACCGTAAGACGGTAAAACTTTTCGTATAGCTATCGGTAGTATAATTTTTCTTAAAAGTAAAAATTTTCCAAAGCCAAGAGATAAACCTGACTCAACTTGACTTTTCTCAATTGATTGAATGCCCCCTCGGAAAATTTCTGCACCGTATGCAACAGTATTAATTGTAAGTGCTATCACCCCACACCAAAAAGGCTCTTTCAATGCGTACCACAGAAAACTTTCTCTAATAAATTTTACCGAACCTAGACCAAAATAAATTAAATATATTTGAACAAGTAAAGGTGTTCCTCTTATTATAAAGATATAACTTGCAATTGTTCTTGATAAAAATGCTATTTTAGAAAGCCTTCCTAAAGCAAATAATAATGCTAAAATAAAACCAAGTGGCAATGAAATTAATAATAATAAAATTGTATTATCTAAACCAGATAGGACCAAGAAAAAATTTTTATAAATAAGTGAATTTTGAATATTACTAAAAAATTCAATCATGTTGGAAATCCTTTTGAATAATTTACTTCTAAAGTCTTAAAAACCCTTCCAGATATTGTGGTTAGGCACAAATACAATATTGCTGCTGTTATTAAAAAAGTTAAAGGTGAATGCTCTACATTAGAGGATATTCTTGATTGACGCATAATCTCAACAAGGCCTGTTACAGAAATGAGGGAGGTATCTTTAAGAGTTATTTGCCATACATTACCTATTCCTGGTAAAGCATGTCTAATAACTTGTGGTGAAATAACTTTCAAAAAAATACTAAATTTATTCATGCCTAGTGCTCTTGCAGCTTCTATTTGACCTTTAGATATAGCCAAATAAGAAGCTCTTAAAACTTCACTAGAATATGTTGCTGAAATTACTGCAATGGCAATTGTCGCAATTGTAAGCGCATTAAGCTCAATATACTTATTATAACCAAATACTTTAGCGATACTCATCACTACTGCATTTCCTCCAAAGAAAATTAAATAAATAACTAATAATTCAGGAACACCTCTGATTACTGTTGTATAAAAATTTGCAATAAATCTTGTTATTCTGTTTTGTATTATCTTTGCCCAAACTGTAATAATTGCTAAAAAAAGACCTAATCCCATTGATAAAATACTTACCAGTAGAGTCATCAGAGTTGCTATAAGAAATTCATCACCCCACCCTGAATCTCCAAATACAAGCTTATCAAATTTAAACATATAAAATAAAATAAGTAATGATGAAAAATATACTTGTCTACCTTCTAGTATATGAAATTTTAAATCAGAACTTTTTCTATTTCTTCAATCACTCTAGAGACAGGTATTTTATTGATATTTTTTGAGTTAAAATCACTTGAGGATATAGAAAATAGATTTGGATTTTCAGGAGTAAATTTTGAAGAGTCTTTGGGACCAAAGAGTTTAATTAATGGGCAATGTCCAGTTGATAACATATGACTAACACCACTATCGTTTGAAATAGCCAATTGTAAATATTTAGTTGTAGCCATAATAATTTCTATATTTTGATATCCAGTAATATGATCTTCAATAAATATTGAAGATGGATAAAGATTTTTTAATTTTTCTTTTAAATATAATTCGTCAGGTCCAATAAAAAAAACTATGGTCTTATTATTTCCTTCAAGATAACTACATAACTCAATATACTTCTCTAAAGACCAAATCTTATTTTTTTCACCAGCTCCAGGAGCAATACCTATATATCTTTTATTTTTTGGTAAAATATTACTTATTAATACCTCTAAATCCTTAGTAATGGGAATTTTAAAATCACTTCTATTGTTTTTAATAACTATTAAATCTAACAGATCTAAAATATAGTTTAAATAATATTTTCTTTTCTTAGTGTTTTTAATCTTGTTAGTAGAGAAGAAACCATTAGCTGATCCAGAAATAAAATTTTTATGCTTGATTCTTTTTAATGCTATAGTTCTTATTACTGATTTTTGTGTATCTAAAATATAATCAAAAAAATTATTCTCTAAATTATATTTTTTAGATATTTTATTCCAAAAAAATGGACTAAGGTCTGATTGATCAAGAATCTCATCAATATAATTACTTGCAATGAATTTAAGAGTGCTTGAATAAACAGTTTTACCCTTATTAGTAAGCCAATATAATTTATAGTCTGGAAGTCTTGATTTAATTTCGTGAAGAAGTTGTAATTTTATTATTCCATCTCCAATTTTTTCACCATTTGAAAAAACTAAAATTTTTTTACCCATTTTAAAATATTTTAACACAAATTTTGTAAGAGTCTAATTGTGATGAATTGTAGGATTAAATAGCGTAAATAAAATAAAACATTTAGAGGGTAATAAAAGGTAATATTTACGGCCTTATTAACTAACCAAAAATTAACAAAACTTGACCTTTTCTCTAATAAAAACAGTGTTATTTATATTAGCAAACCAAAAGAGTCACCTTCAAAAAAAATGAGTAAAAAAAAGTGGTGCCCAAGGGCGGAATCGAACCACCGACACGAGGATTTTCAGTCCTCTGCTCTACCAACTGAGCTACCTGGGCACAAGACATCAGATAAAGTATTTATAATTAAATTCAATTAAAATAGGAAAATTAATCAGATTTTATTTGTAGCCCATGTTCATCAGTAAGCCATTTCATCAGATCAAGGCTAGCACATTTTTTTGAACAAAAAGGTATAAAAGGTTCCTTAGAAACCTTTTTACATGTTGGGCATTTAGATTTTTTTTTTAAAGAAATAATATTATTTTTTTTAGATTTTTTTATTTCCATCTAAAAGTAATTCTACCTTTTGTTAAATCATAAGGTGTCATTTCTACTGTAACTTTATCACCGGCTAATACTCTGATTCTATTTTTTCTCATTTTACCTGATGAGTGAGCTAGAATTTCATGATCATTTTCTAATTTTACTTTAAACATTGCATTTGGAAGAAGTTCTAAGACAACTCCTTGAAATTCAATCGATCCTTCTTTTGGCATATTTTTATAAGCTTATAGTAAAAATTATTTCTTTTGTCTAATTTTAACCGACAATTTATGTCCACTTAGACCTTCAAGTCCAGACATTTTTTGAGCATCTTCAGAAAGAATATTATAAGATTTTTGATTCATCTCAACAATAGAGCTTCTCTTCATAAAATCTAAAACACCTAACCCTGATGAAAATTTTGCAGCACCTGATGTTGGCAATACATGATTGGTTCCTACAATATAATCACCAAAAGCCTCTACTGAATACTCACCTAAAAAAATACCACCTGCATTATTTATCTTTGGTAATAATTTTTTATAATTAGATATGTGTAAGTGTAAATGTTCTGGTGCAATAAAATTTATAATTTCTGTAGCAAGTTCTATATTGTCAACCAAAACGATGATGCCATTATTTTTAAAACTTTTCTCAACTATTTTCTTTTTTGGTAAATCTTTCTTAATTTTTTTAATTGAATTTAAGACTTTAGTTGCAAAATTTTTATCGTCTATAATTAAAATTGACTGTGCATTTTCATCATGTTCTGCTTGAGCTATTAAGTCAGAAGCTACCCAATCTGGATTATTTTTATTATTAGCAACAACAATTATTTCTGATGGACCTGCAAGTAAATCTATTCCTATTTTTCCATATAATTGCTTTTTAGCTTCTGCTACATAAGCATTGCCAGGGCCAAAAATTTTGTTAACTGGTTTAATTGATTGAGTACCAAATGTTAGTGCACTAATAGCTTGAGCACCTCCTATAAAGTATGTTTCTTTAATACCTAATTCTTTTATTAATTTTATAAAATAAGGATTAATTGATTTAGTAGGTGGAGTTATACAAACAATTCTTTTAACCCCAGCTATTATTGCTGGTACTGCATTCATAATTAAAGAAGAAGGATAAAAAGCCTTTCCCCCAGGTACATACAAACCTACTGAGTCAATAGGCTTCCATACAGATTTCAATGTCGCACTATTATTATTAAAAATTATATTTTTAGGTAATTGTTTTTTGTGAAATGATGAAATATTTTTTATAGCTTTTTTAAAACTATTAAATATTTGAGGCTCAACTTTAGATTGTATTTTTATTTTAGATAAATCTAAACTAAGATCATTTTTACTAATTTTAACTCTATCAAATTTTGCAGCGTATTTAATTAGAGATTTATCACCATTTTTTTTGACATTATTAATAATTTTTTTTACATCAATTTGAATTGATTTACTTGATAATGAATTTCTTTTTTCAATTATTGTTTGTAGTTGTTTATAAAAATTTTTGTTAAATTTTATTATTTTCATTTTACAAAAGTACCTATTTCAGAAATAATTTTAGAAACCTCATTCATATTTGTCTTATATGCAGATCTATTGACAATTAATTTAGATTGAATTTTCATTATTTCTTCAATTTCTGTCAAACCATTTTCCCTTAATGTTTTTCCAGTAGAAACCAAATCTACTATTCTTCTACACATATTTAAAGAAGGTGCCAATTCCATCGATCCACTTAGTTTTATAATTTCAACTTGGATGCCCTTATTATAAAAAAAATTTTTAGTAATATTTGGATATTTAGTAGCAATTCTTATGTTACTCCAGGTTTGTGGATCCTCTTTTTTTAGTAGTGATTTTAAAGCTGCTACAGAAATACGGCAATGACCAATATTTAAATCTAAAGGAGCATATATTTCTGAATAATCAAATTCATTAATTACATCTTCACCTGCAATACCTATTTGAGCTGCTCCAAATGCAACAAAAGTACAAGCATCAAAAGCTCTAACTTTGATATATTCAATACTCCTTTTTTTGGATTTAAAAGTTAATTTTCTAGTATCTTTATCAAATAGCAAAGGGTCAGGAGCAAAACTTGTTTTCAGTAACAAGTTTTTACATTCTTTAGTAATTCTTCCTCTAGGAACTGCAATGACTATTTTGCTCATAAATTGCGGACTTTTTATATTGTCATCAAAGAAAACACTAGAAAAAGTTAATTTTTCTGTCTTTTTATTTTAGCTCCCAAACTTCCTAATGTTTTTTCTATATTTTCATACCCCCTATCAAGGTGATAAACACGATTCAATACTGTTTGGCCATTTGCATTCATAGCAGCTAGCACTAAACTAATACTAGCTCGTAAATCACTAGCCATTACCTGCGCCCCTTTAAATGTTTGATTGCCTATAATTGTAGCAGTATCTTTTTCTACCGTAATATTTGCTCCTAATCTATTTAATTCAGGAACATGCATAAATCTATTTTCAAAAATTGTTTCTTTAATTTTTGACTTCCCGTCTGAGAGACACATAAGTGACATTAATTGAGCTTGTAAATCGGTGGGGAAACCAGGATAAGGACTAGTTGAGAGACTGGTAGATTTTAGTTTTGATCCTTTAAAAACTTTTATCGAATTTTTTTTTACTTTTAATTTTGCACCCATTTTTTTTAAAATATTAATTAAAGATTTCAAATAAACGGTATTAAAGTTTTTGATTTCTAAACTTGAATTTAACATCAAGGCTGCAATGATATATGTGCCAGCTACAATTCTATCGGAAATTACCTGATGCTCTACTTTTTTTAAATTTGTAACTCCTTGGACAAGAATGGTTTTTGTTCCTTGACCTTCTATTTTTGCACCCATTTTTATAAGACAATTTGATAAATCTTCTATTTCTGGTTCTCTTGCAGCATTTACAATTTTAGTTTCACCTTTTGCTAACACTGAGGCCATTAGTATATTTTCAGTAGCACCTACACTTGGAAAAGGAAATTTAATTTTATTACCAATCAATTGTGATTTAACAGATCCAACAACAAAACCATTTTGAATATCAAAATTAGCACCAAGTTTTGATAAACCTGTAAGATGTATATCTATTGGTCTAGTTCCAATTGCACAACCTCCTGGTAAAGATATTCTAGCCTCACCAAATCGAGAGAGTAAAGGTCCTAGAATTAAAATAGACGCTCTCATTTTTCTTACAACATCATAATCTGCTGATATATTTTTAATTTTTGAAGGATTTATTTTTACTTTATCTTTTTTATATTCAATTTTAATACCATAGTTTTTTAATAATTTTATTAAATTTAAAACATCAACAACATTAGGTACGTTTGAAAGTTTTAAAATCTTGTCAGATAAAAGAGATGATACTATTATAGGCAGTGCAGCATTTTTTGAACCATGAACATTAACTGAGCCTGAAATTTTAGAACCTCCCTTAATTATTAATTTATCCATTTTTATTAATAGCTTTTTTTCTTTTTAAAATATTTGATTTCAGTTTTTTTTCTAACCTTTTTAGTCTTGTTAAACGGGAATCTTTTTTGGAGTCATCTTTTCGATAATTTATTTTTTTTTCTTTATTTAATTTTTCTGTCACAAATAAGATTTATCTTTTACTTTTTTTGTTTAAAGCATTTTTAGAACATTTCTTAGAACAATATAAAACATTTTCCCAATCTCTTTCCCATTTTTTTCTCCAAGTGAATGGTTTATTGCAAACTATACAAATTTTAGATGGTAAATTTTTCTTCAATTTTTACTCGAATAGATAAAAATATCCGTAGGCGACAACTAATGCAGGTATTGCACTGTAAAGAGTCGCTAAAATTGCAGCTTTTGGTGCAAGAGCTATTGCAGGAAATAAGGCATCACCATCATTTGAAATCGCATTTCCTAGCTCCGCGGAAAGAGGGATATAGCCATTTAAATAAAAAGTTGCTACGACAACTTGTGGTCCACAACCAGGTAAGAAACCAAAAAGGATTGCTACTAAAGGAACAAATGGAAGCCATAAATCAAAAAATATTTTTAAATCCAAGCTTGTAAAATACATAAAAATTTCAAAGACAAGAAATCCACTAATTACCCAGGTAGTCACAAAATTGGTTGTGTCTACTACTCTTGATAAAAATCCTCTACTCTTATCAGTTGAGCATTGAAAATCACTTAAAGGATTTAATGACCACATGAATATTGAAAGTATTGCTCCAGCAGATGCAATGAAAACTAAAAATGTATTATAAGAAGCAGATTCAAATTCAATTTGAAATGCTACTAACATGCCTAAAACAAAACCAGGAATAAATAAAAAAAGCCAAAAAAAATTGAAATTCGATACAAATGTTTTATTTATTTTTTCAAATTCAACTTTAATTTTTGTTTCAGCTGACATAAAATTTGTGCCATGGATAAAATCTATTATATAACCAGATATTGATCCAACAATAATTCCAATACCAAATATTAAAAGTCCAGTTGTGGGCTCAATAGCAAGTATTAAAAAAGCTGCATCTCCCATTGTTGCTGTGAGTACAGCAACCAAAGAACCGAAGGATATACGACCTTGAATATATTGAGTAACAACTATTATTGCTCCCCCACATCCTGGTATTGCGCCTAAGAATGCTGCTATACCAACGTGGAGCTTTTGGGTTTTAGATAGAAAAGTCTTTACATCAAATTTAGATAGACTATCGAGGCCAATGAAGACAAAAAGAGTAAATCCAACAAAAACAGATACTTGGATATAGGCATCAATCATTGATGCTCGTATAACTTCCCCGAATTCTCCACTTTGAAAAACAAGAGAAAGAAGTAAAAGGCCAAAAAATGATTTTTTTAATAACCTTCCATCATTCTCAAGAATGATTTTGGTTTTTTCATTAATAGCATTAATTAACGCATTCATTAAATGTGTATATAGCTAATAAATATAGCTATGGCTATATTTTCTATTAAATTTTATCAATTTTTATGTTAAAAATAATAATGTCTTTCAGGAAAGTAAGAAATGCTCATAGAACAGAAAATACAGAAGATTATTTAGAACTCGTTGCAGAGCTCTTGAATTCAAAAGGTGAGGCCCGTATCGTTGATATTGCTGAAAACTTAGGTATAGCTCAAGCTACAGCCAATAAAACAATACAAAGATTACATTCCCAGGGTTATATAAAAAGAGAACCTTATCGTTCTATTTTTTTAACTTATAAAGGTCAAAAAATAGCAAGTGAATCAAAAAAGAGGCATAATATAGTTTATAATTTTTTACGAAATCTTGGATTAGATAAGAATACAGCTTCTGAAGATGCAGAAGGAATAGAACATCATGTTAGTGAGAAGACACTCAAAAAAATGGATAATTTTAACTCAAAGAAATAATTTTAATTTATAGCCAAATCAAATTTAACTAGTGTATAAAAAAGAAGGGACACGGCGAATATCCCTTCTTTTCATTCTTGGTTTATGGATAGAAAATAAACCTAATTTATAAATACCCGATTCTCTGTTTCGGCTCAAATTTTTAATTGATTAGCTTTAATTTTTAATATTTTTGTAACAAAACAATTTTGATTTTTATTTTGTTTTTAAAATCATTATTCAAAGGTAAATAATTTAAAGGTCTAGAAATTTTAATAATTTTCAATGTTTTTTGATGTTTTTTCAAAATTCTTAAAAAATCCTGTTGCTTCCATAAATCAGTTCTATGTGTAAATATTACAAAACCTTTTTCTTTTATATTTTTATTAATATTAGCAAAAAGTTTGTCAAAGTTTTTACAATAAGTCATAGAACCAATCAGAGAAATAAGATCAAATTTTAATTTATAATGATGTAATTGTTCAAAGTTTTTTATTTGTAATTTTTTATAAATTTTTTTGCCTGATGTAATTTTTAAACTTTTTTTGGAAATATCAGAGCCAAAGATTTGGCTTTTTGGATAAATTTTTTTTAACTCAGTACCAAATAAACCAGTACCACATGCTAAATCTAAAATTTTTTGTGGACTAATATTAATTGTTTTTTGTAGAAATTTAATACTTTTTTTAGGAGCTTGATAATTCCATAACTTAAGTGTTGCATCATATTTTTCTGACCAATTGTCATAGTATTTTCTTGTTTTATTTATACTTCCAACACCTGAAACTAGAGATTTAAAATTATTCATATTGAAGTGAAGGAATTTTTTTTCTAATTTTTTTTACCTCCATAATTTTTATAGTTGAGTTAAGAATGGAAGGTTTATTACTAGTGCTATTTACGATCTTCCCCCATGGATCAACTAACATAGAATATCCATAAGTTTTTCTTTTCATATGATGATTACCACACATACCTGTTGCAACAATAAATACATTATTTTCTATCGCTCTTGACCGATTCAAAATTTCCCAGTGGTCTTTTCCTGTAGGTCTTGTAAAGGCAGCTGGAACTAAAACAATTGAACAATCTTTTTTAGCAAGCTTCCTGTATAAAGAAGGAAATCGTAAATCATAACAAATTGTCATTCCTAATTTAATATTATTAATTTTTGTATATGTTATTTTATTACCAGCTTGAAACAAAGATGACTCTTGATGTGTTTCTTTGTTATTAATTTGAACATCAAACATATGAATTTTATCATATGTTTTTTTGATTATTCCATGATAATCAATAAAAAAAGATCTATTGACGAGTTTAGATTGATTTTTTACTTTTAAAAGCAAAGAGCCAAGATTTATATTAACCTTATTTTTCTTTGCAAATTTTTTTGCCATTTTTAAAACTGGGCATGTATTTTGATATGGTGCATTTTTTTTTAAATAATTTTTATCATTGGTAATGATGTTTGAACATTCTGGTGTGCAAATTAAATGAGGTTTAGATTTTAATGCTTTATTAAAATTTTTCTCAAGAAATTTAGAATTCAAATTAGGTATTTGACTTGCAGTAAATTGAACTTGAGAAATTTTTAAATTATTCATTAATTTATTTATATTTAAATAAAAAAATTACCCCACAAGTAAATACTATAAATGATAATAAATACATGTTTAGTGTAAGTGAAAATGTTTCTGCAATAAACCCAATTCCTGCAGGCATTATCATTGTAGAAGATAATCCAATAGTAATAAGATTTGTTACAGTCATTGGTATACTTTCATTAGATTGTTTGACAGCTTGCCTAATGATTATTGGTACAAAATTTGCTGAAGAAAAACCATAAACACCAAACATTACTAAAATAATATAAAAATTATTAGTAATTAAAACTATAAACATAATTACAGCACCAATCATAATAAAATAACAACCTACAACTTTTTCAGTAAAAACATCTATTAAGGTATTGGAAAGTAAATTAGCGAAAATTGATCCAACACTCAAAAATATCAATCCTGTACTTGCTAAATGTAATGGAGCACCCAAGTCTTTGTTGAGCCATAATGTTGACCAATCCATTATTATACCGCCCGAGCCAAAGACAAAAAATAAAAGCAATCCAAATAAAAGAATGTTACCTTCAGGTATTTTGAATTTCTCAGCCTCTCCTTTAAAATCTAAATTTCTTGGCAAACCTAAATAATAGACAGCAGATGCTGCTAAAATAGAAAAGAAAGCTAAAAAAGTAAAAGAGATGAAGGGTTTATATGCATTTTTCATTATTAAACCTGCTAATCCTCCACCTATAAGAATACCTAAGCTAAAACCCATAGCATAATAAGGAGTAATAATTTTTTTAAATCTTTGCTCAATTAATTGTGAATGTATGCCTCCTATTGGGCCTGATGCACCCCATCCTATTCCTGTTGGTATAGCGCACATTAAAAAATAGAAGTACGTTGGAGAAATAATTGATAACAGAGTAGAAAAAGCAACAATAGGAAAGGCTAGACTCATTACTAACTTAGTCCCAAATTTTGGAACTAATATTCTTCCAGCTATTTGATTAGAAATAATAAAAAATATTCCAAAAAGTAAAATAGCATAACTTAAATCAGTTTCATCAATTGAAAGTCTCTCCATATTCCATGGAGTTATGCCGAAATAACAACCGACAACTATCATAGGATAAGCAGATGTTATTACCGATGCATACGTAGCTCTTTTAAATATTTTTTTTTCTTCTTCTAACACAAATTATTTTACCAACGATGATGAACATCATCAAAAAAATATTTTGTATAAATATTTTGAATTTCACTCATTAAAGATGAAATTTCATTTGCATCTGAAGAAGAGGTATTTAAATTTACATGATCTTTATTTTTAGCACCTGGAATTACCACACTTACTGCATCATGCATTAAAATCCATCTAAGTGATAACTGAGATAAGGTTATACCAGTAGGTATTATTTTTTTTAAATCGTCTACAGCTTCTAAAGCTTTATTATAATCAACACCTGAGAAAGTTTCACCAACATCAAAAGCATCTCCGTTGATATTGTAGTTACGATGATCATCTGGTGAAAATGAAGATTCTTTTGAAAATTTACCAGTTAACAATCCACTTGCAAGTGGAACTCTGACAATTATCGCAATATTTTTTTCTTTAGCAATATGAAATAATTTTTCAGCAGGTTTTTGTCTAAACAAATTGAAAATAACTTGAATTGATTTTGTATGAGGAAATTTTATACATTCTAAAGCTTCATCTACAGTCTGAACACTAAATCCATAGTTTTGTATTTTTCCTTTACTTACCAAATAATCTAACATTTCAAATGTATCTCCAGATGAATAAACTTCAGTAGGTGGACAGTGCATTTGTAATAAATCAATTGTTTCAACATTAAGATTTGATAAAGATTGGTCTACATAAGACTCCATTAATTCCTTATTATAGTATCCCTCGGCAACATGTGGGTTGATTTGTCTACCAGCTTTTGTTGCCACATAAATTCTTTCAGGTACTGATTTAATGAATTCACCTACAAATTTTTCACTTCTACCCATACCATAGACATCTGCAGTATCAAAAAAATTAACACCATTTTCAAATGATGATTTTAATACTTCTTTAGCTTTATCGTCACTAACTTCTCCCCAGTCCGCTCCAATTTGCCAACAACCTAATCCAATTTCGGATACCTTCCAATCTAAAGAACCAAATTTTCTATATTTCATATTTATCCTACAACTATTTCATCAGTTACGAGTGTGCCATCCTCAACAATCAATCCCATAGCTCCTGAATCAAGAAGGTTATTTTTATCTTCATACTCTAAAACTAATTTATTTTCTAAATATGCAGAAAGAACATTATCTTTAATTTTAAGAGATAATTTATAATTTTTAAAATATTCTAAATTAAAATCTATTTCTTTTAAAACGTTTACTTCATTGATCACTTTTATTAATTGAAGTTTGTTTGAAGAATTAATTACGAGTCCATAGTATCTATTTAAACCTTGTACTCTTACAGCAAGGCCGCCGGTATTTAGTCTTTGTACTGCTATATCCGCACTAACAGTGTAGTTTTTCCAAGCTTCATTACCCGTTATGATAATCCCTCTTCCACTATCTTTTGTTATTCTGAATGTTCTTGCTCCGACTTCCCATTTATCAACGGCATTTACCCAACTTGATTTCCACATAACAGCTTTTGATGTTTTCACACCTCGTTTATGTTCTCCTATATGTTTTGGTTTATAAAATGAACAATCTGGTTGTCCCGTAAATGTTAGATAGTTTATTAATAAGCTGCCAGAATTTGCTTCTTCAGATTCAATAGAAAAGCCAACTTGAGTAATTGGATTTCCTTCAGTTGAAGGAATTTTCCATTTTAAGTTATGTGATTTACCTGGATACAAAATTATTTCCTCTGAATTAATTCTTTCATATTCATCATCTTTCCCAAACATATTTATGAAACATTTAACGTTAATTGGTTTATCTGAACTTGAAGCAAAATTAATTTCAGACTCAATTGTTTGACCAGAATATAATAATGGAGAAGAAATAATATTATAACTTTGAAAAAATCTCTCTCTAGCTTTACCTGTTAATTCGTGAACCTCTTGAGGAAAAAATACATCTACTAATGCTTCAGAGAAGACGCCAGGAGCTACTCTATCAAATTTAATCTCAAGTGCCCTAGTTCCAATTTTGCTATCATATTCTATATTTTGTACATGAGTTGAAATGTTCTTATTTTCTTTATAGTTAGCTCTCCACCCTTGAACTGATCCAGGCATTTCAAAATGAAATCTAGATCCATTTTTAGGCTGAACAATTTCCTCATTGTTCATTCTTTTTGCAGTATTAATTACTTTATAAGCTTCAGTTAATGCGTCTGTCTGAGTTTCCCCACCATTTGCCGTAGGGCAATACATTCTATCTTGGATTGGAGAAAGATAATCTGGGCCATTATTTAATCCTTCAAGTCCATTTTTAATTCCCATCAGGCAACCAACATTACCAGAGTTACAATCTGTATCTCGACCAGCAGTATTAACAATCATTAATGTTTTTTGAAGATTATCATCCCCAAATAATAATGATAGAATTATAATAGCATGGTTAGGTATCATGTGACACTCACCTAAATATTTATCATAATCATAGTTTTCAGCTAAAAATTCTCTTGCTTGCATCCAGTCACTATTACCTGATCGTATATTTTGTAATTCTCCAATTACTTTGTAAATCTCAGATGTATTTGGAATATATTTTTTACTTTCATTAATTATTTTATTAATATCTTTTTCAATAAAAGCTAAAGACTCCATAGCGGCTACCATTTGTGCTCCGTAAATCGCTTCGCCATCATGACTTACACTTGCAGCTTTTTTTGCAAGGTCAGCAGCTTTTTCTGGATCGCCTGGTGACACTAAAGCCCATCCATCAATAAAGATTTGAGCTCCTATTTGTTGTGCAACAACTTCTCCATTTGTTTCAATCGAACCACTCATTGGAGCGTGAATGCCTGCCTTAAGGTTTTGGAATGCAGTGTCCTCAGCTGAATGACCTCTACCTCCCCACCATAAAACAGTTTTATTTTCTATAAGATTATTTAACCAACTTTGACCAATTTGTTTTGGAGTAATATTAGGATCGTAATTATTTTCTCTTAAAGCTCTTAAAAAAGTAAAGGTACCGGTAATATCATCATCTGTTACTACTAATGGAACATTTAATTTCTCATTTACATAGTAATTAATCTCACCTAACTCTTCTAATATTCTTTCGTGAGTCCATTGCTCAAAAGGACGCCCTAGATAAACACCTATTAGTTTTCCAAGTACACCTGCATATACTTTTTCCTCATAAACTTTATCTAGTTTCATCATTCCTCCTCTTTATCTATTTTATTCTATTGATATTGAATCACTTTGAATAGCACCATTTTCAGTTAAAAATCCAATCATTCCCTCTTCATATGGGTTCGATTTATCTTCAACTTCAATTAATAATTTATTATCAACAAAACCTTGTAATTTATTACCATCAACCTTAAATTTTAATTCATAGTCCTTAAAGAATTCAAGATCAAAATCAATTTCTTTGAGAGTTTTCAAGTCGTATTCCATTTTATTAATTTTAAGTTTATTTTCTTTTGTAAGTTCAAGAGAATAATATCTTTTAAGTCCTTGAGATCTAAGTATCAAACCTCCGGCAGATGCAAGAGGAATAGAAATCTTTGCTGAAATTGAATAATTTTTCCATGCTTCACTTCCAGTCATTATATGACCACGGCCTATACCTCTGACAACTTTAAACGACTCGTTGTGACGGTATTGCCATTTATCTACATCATTTACCCAAGCTCTTTTCCATAATTGGCCGTAAACTTCCTCTTTGTAAAAAATACCTCTTTTAAATTCATCTATATGATCTGGTCTTTTGAATGTCATTTTTGGCGAACCAGATATATTTAAATAATTAATTAGTAATTTTCCTGAAATATTATCATCAGAGTTTATGCTTATCCCAATTTGGCCAATTGGGTTAGAAAATGTATTAGGAACAATCCACTCTATAACACAATTTTCATTAGCTTTGAGATTATAATCTTCTGAGGTAATTTTAATTAATTTATCACCGTCACCCCAATATTTTATAAATAAATTAATTCTTAGATCTTTTTCAGATCTTGAAACAATTTCTGTTTTTATCCTTTGTCCCGTGTAAACTGTAGGGCAAGCAACGTAGTCATAATGAAAATATCTTTGTACTTGATAGCCTTCTAATTTAGTAAACCATTCTGGAAAAAAACTATCAACAAAAACTTCACTAGAAAGTCCAAAAGATAAATCTGTAAAGCTAACTTGTAATGCCCTTGTTCCATTATCAGATTTAAATTCAACATTAGATAAACTAGTATTTAGATTGTTATCATTCGTTTTATCAACCATCCACCCTTGGGTTGCGGTTTCCATTTCAAAGTTGTATCTTGCATTATTTTTAATAACCTTGCTTTCAAGTCCATTCATTCTTCTTGTTATATTAATAATATTTTGACTTTCTAATAATGCATCAGTCATGGTTTCAGAACCATACGCAGTTGGTAAATAAATTATATCATTAACTGGTGTTATATAATCTGGACCCTTCTGGATACCTTCTAATTCATTTTTAATGCCTAAAATACAACCGACGTTTCCAGAATTGCAATCTGTATCCCAACCAGCAGTATTAACTATCATTAATGATTTTTGAAAATCATCATCTCCAAATAGTAAAGCTAAGATAATGAGTGCATGGTTAGGTACTATATGACAATTTCCTGGAAATTTACTGTATCCATACTTATTTTCAATTTTAGACCGTGCTTGCTCCCAATCTAAATTACCAGAACTCCAATCCTGAATATCTGATATGAGTTTGTAAATTGTTGAGTGAGTTGGTACAAATTTTTTACTTTCTTCGATAATTTTTTTAATATCATTTTCAATAAATGCCATAGCTTCCATTGCAGCAACAACTTGAGCACCGTAAACAGACTCGCCATCATGACTAACACTTCCTGCTCTTTTTGCTAAATCAACGGCTTGTTCTGGATCTCCAGGAGAGACCATTCCCCAACCATCAATAAATATTTGTGCTCCAATTTGTTCAGCAATTACTTTACCATTTTGTGCAATTGAGCCGCTTTCAGGTGCATGAATGCCTTGTTTAAGATTCATGTAGGCACTTTCTTCAGTTAAAACTCCCTTTCCAGCCCAAGCAAGTACAGTCTGGTTTTCTATGCAATAATTTAACCAAGTTTGACCAATTTGTTTAGGAGAAATATTTTTATCAAAGTTAAAATGTTTTAAAGCATTTATAAATCTAAACGTACCAGTTAAATCATCATCTGTAACGTGTATTGGAAAATCAAGTTTATCGTTTACATAATAATTTATAGGACCTAGTTCTTCCATGATCCTATCATAATACCAACCTTCAAATGGTCTGCCCAAATAAACCCCAATGATCTTTCCTAGAACACCGGCATAAACTTTATTTTCAAATACTTTATCTAAATTCATTTTATTCTCCCAAATGATTATTCTATCAATTTATAGAAATTTCATCACTGATAATAGTTCCATTTTCAACAATACAACCTATCATTCCTTTCTCAAATTGATTTGTTTTATCTTCAACTTCAATTAACAACTTATTGTTAATAAAACCTTTTAAAATATTATTATTTGCCTCGAAACGCATTTCGTATTCCTCAAATGGTTCAAATTTAAAATCAATTTCTTTTAGAGTTTTTAGACCATACTCCATTTTATTAATTTGTAATTTATTTACAGATTTAATTTCTAGAGAATAATATCTTTGGAGTCCTTGTGATCTAATCACTAATCCTCCAGAAGACGCTAATCGAAACATTATTTTTGAATTAACTGAATAATTTTTCCATTCAGAGGAACCAGTAAAAACATGGCCTCTAGATGCATTTTTTATTAAGCCGAAAGAATTTTTTCCGTAACCATACCATTTGTCTACATCATTTACCCACGCAAGTTTCCATAATTGACCATAATATTTATCTTCATCAGGAATATAAACACCATTTGTTAAAGATTTGATATCATGACTTACAAGATGTGCTAGATTATCTTTAATGTGTTCAGGTTTTCTAAATGTCATTTTAGGGATTCCAGTAATATCAAGATAATTAATTAAAACTTCACCCGATACTTGTTCGTCAGATGAAATAGAATATCCAATCTGAGTAATGGGATTTGAAAAAGTATCAGGAACTTTCCATTCAATTGTTTTACTTTTATCATCTGAAAAGAAGTATTCTTCTGAAGTTATTTTATATAACTTATCTCCTTCTCCATAATATTTAATAAATAATTTAATTTTTATATTTTTTTTAGTTTTTGAAATTATTTCAGTTTTAATATTTTGACCAGAATAAATTATAGGACAGCCAACAAAACTGTACACCATAAGCATCATTTCCTGTTGCTCATTTAAAGTTGTAAACTCTTCTGGAAAAAAAGTATTTACATGTAACTCGCTATTAATACCTTTTGTTAAATTATTAAAATTTATCTCAAGTGCTCTATTTCCAATTTTAGATTTATATACAATATTTTTTAAATGAGTATTCTGATTATTATCATTTGACTTATCAACTACCCATCCTTGAGTAGATGTTTCCATTTCAAAATTATATCTTGCATTATTTTTTATAATCTTACTTTCAAGACCATCTAACTTTCTTCTTATGTTGATTATATTTTGACTCTCTCTAAGAGCATCGGTCATCGTTTCTGAGCCACGAGCTGACGTTATATATAATGTATCATTTACTGGTGAAATAAAATCTGGACCCTTCTGGATTCCTTCTATGCCATTTTTAATACCCATATAGCAGCCTACATTTCCTGAGTTACAATCTGTATCCCAACCAGCAGTATTAACAATCATTAACGTTTTCTGAAAATCATCATCTCCAAATAGTAATGCCAAAATAATTAGAGCATGATTTGGAACAATATGACAGAAACCTTGATATTTATCATATCCATAATTTTCCTCAATTTTAGACCTTGCTTGCTCCCAATCTAAATTACCAGAACTCCAATCCTGAATATCTGAAATTAATTTATATATAATAGAATCATTAGGAATATATTTTTTACAATGTTCTATTATTTTCTTTGTATCATTCTCAATAAATGCCATCGCTTCCATAGATGCAATCATTTGCGCACCATAAACAGACTCACCATCATGACTAACACTTCCTGCTCTTTTTGCTAAATCTGCTGCAAAATCAGGATCACCAGCAGCGATCATGCCCCATCCATCAATAAAAATTTGAGCACCAATCTGTTCAGCTATAATTTTGCCATTTCTTTTAATTGATCCACTTTCAGGTGCTTCTATACCTTCTTTTAAATTTAAATAAGCGCTTTCCTCCGTTAGTAATCCTTTCCCGGCCCACGCTAAAACAGCTTGATTTTCTAAACAATAATTTAACCAGGTATCACCGATTTGCTTAGAAGTAATGTTTTTGTCAAAGTTAAAATCTTTAAAAGCTTTAATGAAAGTAAAAGTACCATTTAGATCATCATCTGTTACGTGCATTGGAACATTTAATTTATCATTCACATAATAATAAATAGGACCTAGTTCTTTCATTATTTTATCATATGGCCAACCTTCAAAAGGTCTTCCTAAATATACTCCAATAATTTTTCCTAAGACCCCTGCGTAAACTTTATTTTCAAATCTATGATCTAATTTCATTTATTATCAATCTTATTCTATGCTGATTGAGTTGGATGATAATGTTCCATCTTGAGCAATAAAACCAATCATCCCTGACTCAAATGAATTATCTTTATCTTGTGTCTCAATTAAAAGTTTTCCATCTACATAACCAGATAATTTATTTCCATTAATTGCAAATCGTAATTCATAATCTTTATAAAATTCAAAATTGAAATCTACTTCTTTTAACGTTTTGAGTTCATAAAACATTTTATTTATCTGTAATTTATTTTTTGAAGTTAATTCTAAAGAATAATACCTTTTTACACCTTGGGATCTTATCACTAATCCTCCAGCTGATGCTAAAGGAAAATTCACTTTAGAAGAAACAGAATAATCCTTCCAAGAAGATGAACCCTGTAAAATATGCCCCCTTCCTACACCGTTAATTATTTTAAAAGACTCCATCCATCTATATTGCCACTTATCAACATCGTTAACCCATGCTCTTTTCCATAATTGACCATAAAATTCTTGGTTGAAAAAATAACCATTTTTTGCAGCATTTTCTATATGTTCAGGTCTTTTTAAAGTTGTTCTTGGTGTACCTTCAATATCAAGATAATTAATTAACAGCTTACCTGAAGTATTTGTATCTGAAGAAATTACAAATCCAATTTGTCCAATTGGATTAGAAAATGTATCTGGGACAGTCCAATCAATAGATTTTACTTCATTATTTGAAAGTTCATATTGCTCTGCATCTACTTCTTTTAGTTTATCTTCTTCTCCCCAATATTTTATAAATAAAGTAACTTTTATATTATTTTTACTTTTAGAAATTATTTCAGTTTTAATTTTTTGACCAGTATAAACTATTGGACATCCAACAAAATCATAATGAAAAAATTTCTGCCTCTGAACACCTTTTAATTCAGTAAACCAATCTGGGAAAAAAGTATCTACATATACAACACTTGAATGACCAATTGATAAATTAGAAAAGTCAATTTCTAGAGCTCTTTGACCAATTTTTGATTCATAAGCAACATTTGCAATTCTAGTATTAAGATTATTATCATTTAATTTATTGACCTTCCAAGCCTGAGTAGAATCAGGCATTTCAAAATTGTATCTTGCATTATCTTTTATTAAATTATTTTCCAAGCCGTTAATCCGTCTTGTAATATTTACAATATTTTGACTTTCTCTAAGAGCATCAGTCATTGTTTCCGCTCCGTTACTAGTAGGAAGATAAATTGTATCATTAACTGGAGAAATATAATCAGGACCATCTTTTATACATTCGAGTCCATTTTTAATTCCAAGAAAACATCCTACATTTCCAGAATTACAATCTGTATCCCATCCTGAAGTATTAACAATCATTAAAGATTTTTGAAAATTATCATCGCCAAATAATAATGCTAAAATAATTAATGCATGATTTGGGACAATATGAACACCACCTATGAATTTTTCATATCCATAGATATCATCTATTTTTTCTCTTGCTTGCTCCCAATCTAAATTTCCTGAGCTCCAATCTTGAATATCAGATATAAGTTTAAAAATTGTTGAATCTTTTGGAATATATCTTTTGCAATGCTCAATAATTTTTTTTGTATCTTTTTCTATAAAAGCCATGGCCTCCATTGCAGCAACAACTTGAGCTGCATATACTGACTCACCATCGTGGCTAACACTCCCTGCTTTTTTAGCAAAATCGGCTGCTTGATCTGGATCTCCTGGTGAAACTAGACCCCAACCATCAATAAAGATCTGAGCACCTATTTGTTCGGCAACAATTTTACCATTTGTTTTAATAGATCCACTATCAGGAGCATGAATACCCTGCTTTAAATTTTGATAAGCAGTATCTTCTGATGACGTACCTTTACCACCCCACCATAAAACAGCCTGGTTTTCTAAACAATAATTTAACCATGTTTGACCGATTTGCTTGGAAGAAATATTTTTATCAAAATTAAAATCTTTTAAGGCGTTTATAAATCTAAATGTTCCAGTTAAATCATCATCGGTTATTTGAATAGGCATGTTTAATTTATCATTTACATAATAATTAATTGGCCCTAATTCCTTTGTAATTCTATCATACCACCAACCTTCAAAAGGTCTGCCAAGATAGACACCTATGATTTTACCTAAAACACCTGAATAAACTTTCTCCTGATATTCTTTATTAAGTTCCATCTTCCTCCCATTGAACTAACCTTTTGTTGCTCCACTGGTTAAACCAGCAATGAAACGTCTTTGAAAAAACATAAATAAAATAGCAATTGGTGCAGCCATTAAAATGGAGGCTGCGCTTACCAATCCATAATCATTTGCAAATCTACTTTGAAATGTAAATAAAATTGAGGAAATGGGTTTGTATTCATCAGTAATAATAAAAGTAATAGCAAATAAAAACTCATTCCAAACTGTTAATGATACAATAAGTGCAGTTGTTAAAAAAACTGGCCAAGAAAGAGGTAGGGCAACCCTTGTAAACAATTGCATTACGGAAGCTCCATCTAGCTTAGCAGCTTCAAAAAGTTCTGTAGGTAATTGCAACATATATGATCGAATTAAAAAAGTTGCGAATGGAGCATTTAAAGCGCTATAAATTATTATTAAACCAATCCTTGTGTCTAGGAGGTATAAGGTTTTCCACATTAAAAATAATGGTAAAATAAATAATTGAGCAGGAATACTTATTCCAACTAAAAGATATAAACCAACAACAATTGTTTGAATTCCTTTTGGGTTTAAAACTGCCAAACTGAAAGCAGCTAAACCTGAAACAGTCAAATTTAATATTAAAGTTCCAATAACTAAGGTGAGTGAATTTGTAAATATTTGAGTATAATTTCCATTCACCCATGCATCATAATAATTCATTAATCTTATTTCATTTGGAAAACCTAAAGGATTTGCTCCAAATTCAGAAGATGGTTTTATAGAATTAAAAGCTAAAACTAGTAATGGTAAAATAATTGTTGAAGCCATAAAAATCAAAATAGCATGATTTATATAGCTCGATCTTTGTCTAAATCTTGCAGTCGCCATTTATAATTTTATACCTCCCAACCCATCCGCCTTAAAATTGCAAAGAAACCTACTATAATACCAACGTAGAAGAACATCATAACACCTATAGTAGATGCGTAACCAACATTCATTCGTTGAAAGGCTTGCGAGTACAGATGGTTTGCTACAACTTCTGAGCTGTATGCTGGCCCACCCATTGTTAAAATATATACATAGTCAAATGTAGGGACAGACCAGATAATTATAATTATTAAAGATAAAACAAAAATTGGTCGTATCATTGGTAAAGTAATATATCTAAATTTTTGAAATTTTGTTGCTCCTTCAATATCTGCTGCTTCGTAGAGAGAGTCATCAACTTGATACATTCCAGTTAAATAAATAATAACTAAGAAGCCCCAGAAATGCCACATATCTACCCAAGCAACAGCGTATAAGGCAGTCTCCTTCATAGCAAAAGGTGACTTAGCAAGAAAATCAATACCTTGATTTTCAAACCAACCTCCTAAACCATGTCTTGGATGGAATATGTATCTCCAAATCAAACAGTTAACGATACTAGCTAGAATGTATGGAAAAAAATATACTAGCCTATAAAAAAGTTGTCCTCTTTTTATTCCAGTTAAAAGATATGCTATAACAAGTGCAACGATTACTGGTATTGTCAAAAACATTACTGTCCAAATTATATTGTGTTTAACTGCTTTCTTGAAAACACGATCTCTAAATAATTCTTGAAAGTTTTCTAACCCAACATAATTTATTCTGCCAAATCCATTCCAGTCGGTTAAACATAACAATAAACTAAGTATCGATGGAAATGCTACCACGAAGAAATGAATAAATATAACTGGAAATAAAAAATACCAGGAAATTGCATTTATACTTGTTAAAAATTTTGGCATAATTTTTATTATTTTTAATAAGGGGAAATATTTCCCCTTATTTAAATTTTTAAATTATCTTTTTCCAACTGGAACTAGTGCATCGTCTTCACGTGCTTGGTCCCAAAGTCTTTGAGATTCTTCCATAAATTCAAGTGGAGTAATATCTCCAGCCCAAACCACTTCCATATCCTTCCAAATATGAACACCAGGATCATTTGGATAGAATGTCCATGTTGTGTATCCATAGTTTCCAGAGTCAGAAGCTTCTGCGAATTCAGTTAAGAATCTTTTTTGTCTAGGATCAATATTAGGATCAAAGTCAGCATCAGTATATTTTAGTGGCAACAACCAAGCGCCATAACCTAAGCTACCAGTAACCTTAAGAGCTCTTGCTTTATCAGAAAGAATCCAGTCAATTACTTTTGCAGCTCCATCAGCATTTTTAGATGATGAATTAATTGACATTGTTCCACCTGTTGCAAGTTGGTAATTAGGAGCACCTCCTGCCTGAGAATTCAGAATTGGTAAAGGATTCCAATCCCAATCATCAGAAGATTCTCCAAAATTTGTTGCCGTTACATTGAAACCCCAAGTTCCAATCATGAGCATCGCAGAACCTCTAGTAGCAAACTCGTTATTAAAATCATCCCAATCTAGAGAATAATATGTCTCTAAATTCCCAGACCAATAACCTTCATCTACCATGTGTTTTCTTAAAAGTTCAATTGCTTCTACAAACTCTGGATCAGTCCACTTTTTTTCACCAATTAACGCTTTATAGACATTATCTGGTCCAGCATAAGTGTTGAAATAGTTGCCTACTAAATGTTCGTGAGTTGGCTGCCATCCAGCAGAACCATAAGCGTAAACATTCATTCCCTTAGCTTTGATTTTAGCAGCTAAAGATTCAACTTCTTCTAAAGTATTTGGTGTGCTCCATCCATTTTCTTCAAACAAAGTTTTATTATAAAAATAAATCATTGTTTCATAGTTTTTTGGAATTGAATATAATTCACCATCAAATACTCCTGAGTTGTAAGCCCAACCTAGAAGTTTATCTTGCCAACCATATTGATCTGCATACTCTTGCATAGATTTTACAAGACCTGCATCTTGGTAAATTTTAATGTAAGAAGCTCCGGGTGTATCAAACATGTCCGGTCCACTTCCAGATAAAAGAGCTGGTCTAATAGTATCATTAATGTCTTCTTTGAATACACATTCTAATTCTATTTCATCTTGTTCAGCATTAAAAGCATCACACATCATTTCTTGAACTGTAGGGTCAGTATCTGCACTACTTTCCATCCACCAAACTACTTTAGTGGCAGCAAATGTTGAAGTTGCGAAAAAAGCTGTAAGAATAAAAGTTAAAAAAATATTTAAAATTTTATTCATCATTTCCTCCATTTAATATGAAATCTATACTATAAATAGGAATCCTGTAAATCTATTTATGCAAGATTTTAATAGAAAAAATATAGAAAAAAGCTAAATCGCGACAAATAATTTGTCTAGAGCATAAATATCATCTGATCCCTAATTAAACTTAAAAAATAGTTAAAAGAAAAATAAAAAATAACTATTAAAAAAATTGCTATTAGGGACCAAATTATGAATTTTATCATTTTATAGTTTTTATAAATTAAATAATGATTAAGGATAATTATAATATAATATAAAAAATTATTAAATTCTAATCATAATTATGAAAAATAAGTTATTTGATATTTGGAAACAAGATAAATCATCTATCAATGCATGGCTTTCAATACCTAATTCGTTTACTGCTGAGGCATTTGGAAAAATGGGTTGGGATTCAGTAACTATAGATATGCAACATGGTCAGAATGATTATTCAAGTTCAATTGCGATGATTCAAGGATTATCAAATAGTGATACAGTACCCATGACAAGAGTTCCATGGAACGAGCCAGGTATTATTATGAAAATGTTAGATTTAGGTGTTCAAGGAATTATTGCACCAATGATTAATACAAAAGAGGACTGTGAAAAGTTTGTTTCATATTGTTATTATCCTCCTATAGGTCAAAGAAGTTTTGGTCCTATGAGAGCGCAAGTAGTTTATGGTTCAAATTACTATCAACACGCTAATGAAAATATCGTAAGTTTAGCAATGATAGAAACGAAACAAGCTGTAGAGAATTTAGATGCTATTCTTTCGGTTCCACATTTGACTGGTATCTATATTGGACCTGCAGACATGAGTTCTTCTTATGGCTTACCGCCTAAATTTGATGTTCGTGAAGATCCAGTATTTTCAAACATTAAGATGATTGCAAAAAAAGCAAAAGAGAAAGGAAAGATTGCAGGTATCCATAATGGATCAGTAAAGTATATGAAAGAAATGATGGAATATGGTTTTCAATTTACTACTTTACTTTCCGATTTTAGAATGATGACATCTCATGCTGAAAGTTTATTAAAAGAATTGAAAGATGTAGATACTAAATCTGATAATACTAGCGCATATTAATAGTCACTCAATTACTCACTAAATCATCTTCCATTTTAATTAATTCATACCATCGATTTTCTTTTATATTGAGATCACTATTAAGAATTTCCATTTTGGAAGTAATTTCTTGATAGCGTTCAAAATTTTCCAAATATAAGTTTGTATCCTTCAATTCATTTTTAATATCTTCTAATTCTTGTTGAATATTTTTTATTTGGCTTGGAAGTTGTTCCAATTCATATTGAAACTTATATGATAATTTAGGTTTTGAATTCTTTACTTTGTTATTTTCTGAATATGATTTTTTTGTTTCATTATTTTTAGCAACTTGTTGATTTTCAGATTTTAAAAAATCACTATATCCTCCAAAAAACAATGATACATTTCCATCCTCTTTGAAATGTAAAATTTTATTTACAGTTTGATCTAAAAAATCTCGATCATGCGATACTATTAATAATGTTCCATTATAATTGGATAGCATTTCAGTTAATAGATCTAGTGTTTCTAAATCTAGATCATTTGTTGGTTCATCTAATATAAGTCCAGTCTTCGGATTAGCTAATACTTTTGCCAATAGCAATCTATTTTGCTCGCCTCCTGATAATGTTTGTATCGTATGGTTAACGTTTTTAGGATCAAACTGAAAATCTTTTACATAGCTGCAGACATGCCTATCTCTTCCCTGAACTTTTAAATAGTCTCCTCCAGAGGGCACTAAAATATCTTTAATAGATTTTCTTCCATTAAGATCATTACGCATCTGATCAAAATAAGAAAATTCTAAATTTTTTTTCAACTTAATTTTACCTTTAGTAATTTTTATTTCATTAAGAATGGTACGTAGAAAAGTTGATTTACCACTCCCATTATTACCTAAAAGACCAATACGATCATTTTTTGAAATTTTTATAGATAAATTTTTAAAAACAAATTCACTTTGATTTGGATATTTCACAGAAACTTCTTGAAGTTCAGCAATAAATTTCGATTGATCGGTAGATTTTTTAGAAACTTGTGGTCTTAAAGATTTAATTGCACTTCTGTAAGAAGCTTCATCCTTTTCTAATTGCGCTTTTAATTCTTTAGCTCTTTTTAATCTTTTTTCATTTCTCTTAACCCGCGCCTTTACACCTTTATTTGCCCACTCGAGTTCAATATTAACAAATTGCTTTCTATTTTTTAATTCTCTATATTCTTGATCGAGTAACTCTTCTGACCATTTGTCAAAATCCTTAAATCCCCTAGGGCTTATCCGTAATTTTCCTCTATCTATCCAAAAAACTTTATTCGTGAAATTACTGAGAAAAGTTCTATCATGACTAACACATATAATTGTCTTATTTAAATTGCGTAAATAACTTTCTAGCCATTCGATACATTGCAAATCCAGATGATTGGTTGGCTCATCTAATAACAAAACATCGGAATCATTTAATAAAGATCTAATTAAATAAACTTTTCTTTTTTGACCTCCTGAAAGATCTTCAACATTCGCAAGTTTATCTAAATTGAGTTTATTGCAAAATATATCAACATAATGTATATTTTGTTCATTAAGTAAGTCTGAAAAATTCTCTTCAATGGTTTTGTTATCTAGTTTTTCAAATTTCTGATTAAAATATCCAACTTTAAGATCAGGGTAATTCCATAATTCTCCTGCATCTAAATCTTGATCACCATAAATAGTTTTCATTAAGGTAGTTTTTCCAACACCATTCTTGCCAACAAGTGCAATCATATCGCCCTTATGTAAATTTAGATTTAAATCTTGAAAAATTACTTTTTTCCCAAATTTAATTTCTACTTCTCTGAGAGAAAATAATAAATCACTTACCACGAATTTAAGTCTTATATAATTTTGTAATAGACAACAATAAAATCAAGGATCATAAATATAACAAATAGTATTGCCACTCTGGTTAAAGACCATTGACCTTTAGGAAAAATAAAATTTAAAAATTTCATAACATTTTACTCACTTTGTAACTTAATCCATTTAATACAATCTTCAAGTCTATCATCTCCCCAGAATACTTCCTTACCATCGTATATAAATGTAGGACTTCCAAAAACCCCTTTTTTATAAGCATATTCAGTATTGCTTAAGTATTTATCTTTAATTTCCTGATCGTTTGCTTTTTTTAAGGTCTCATCAGCATCTAAATTAAGCTCCTGAAAAATTTCATTTAAATTTGGCTGAGTAGCTGGTTCTTTGCCTTGCTGAAACCATCTTTGATATGTTTTATAAACGTAGTCAACGCCCCAACCCTCATTCATTCCAAGAATGGCAATTTGATTTGCTAAATCAAATTCTTTTAAAGGATAAGGAGCAGGAACCTTAGCTTCAAAACCGTAAAATTTTGCTCTTCTTTCTATATCTCTCCACATGTAATCTGATTTTATTTTTTTAGCTGGCGGCGTGAATGGGATATTATCCATGTCCATCATAATTTTGCGAACACTGAAAGGGTGCCAATTGAATTTGATATTTTCTTTTTTTGCAACATCATGCAATCTATTAACTGTTAAATAAGTATATGTACTGCCAATAGAAAACCAAAAATTTATTTCTTTCATAAAGTTCCTTTTAAACTATTTTCTTTTATTCAATAATTATTTCTTCAGGTGTTGAGTCAATTTCTTTATTGTGATCCCATGTAATTCCATTTTTTCCAGATCCAAATTTAGCTGATTTATTTGTATAAGGAAATTTATATAATATTGAATCAAAATATTTTTGCATTTTAGGAAGGGTTTTGAAATTTAAAAAAAATTTAGAAACTAATGGAAATCCTAATTGTTCAAAAAAATTATCAGAGATAATATTTTTTACAAATTTATAGTATTTTAAAAATTCGACATAAAGTTCTAACGTATCAAATAAATTAAAATCTGGTGAAGAAATATTATTACCTATTAGAAATAGTTTAGTTTCTGAATTATTTTTTTTACTGAGCCAATGTTCAAATTTTTGTAACTTACCAGCATTTGAATGTTCAAAGACTTGATTAAAGACAGTTGAAGCTTCATTTAATTCATCTTTTTCATTTTCAAAATGTGTATAAGCAAATCTTGTAACTATATTCCTTAAATCAACAGTTTCTTGGAGGAATTGATTGCAATCTAATTCTTCTTTAGAATTTTCTCCAAACATATTAAATTTCTTACCAAGATAAGTTAAACAGGTAATAGATTGAGCAATTATTTTTTCTTTTCCTGCCTCGTTAAATTGTAAATAAGGTAAATTAATTAAACTATTTTTTTTCTTTAAAATAATTTTATCTTTTTCGTGCCATTCACTACCATCATAAATTAGGGAATTATTCTCTAATTTTGGAATTAGTCTATAAATTTTTGCAATAAGAGGCGCACCAGCATAAATTATCATTTGCCTTGAAGCTGATCCTAGACCTTTAGTGCTCCAATATCCTAGTGTAATTTTTTCAATACTCATATTTTAAAAACAATCCCTTTTTAGAGGTATTCTAATTTTAATAAAAATTTAATGTATAAAATTTTTATAAAATTAATGGTTATTTCAGATAAATTAGAATACCATTTTTTACTATTGAAAATTAATATTTTTTTAATCATTTTTTTGTTTTGTTATTATTACCTTATTTTAATTATTTTGAAAAAGGAGGTAAATATGTTTGCGACATGGAAAATAAGAACTGACTACGCAAATGCTGTAGATATTTTTGATAAAGTTTCGCCTTGGTTTAAAGAAAGTGGAGCTCGAATGACTAATGTTACGCATAATATTGGAGGTGATGATAATACATTTACTATCGTAGCAGGATTTGAGAGTTATGAAGCATTTGGAAAAAATGATGATGCTTGGGCTTCATCTCCAGAATGGTGGCAAAAAATGCAACCAAATTTTGTAAACAATCAATTAGTTGAAGCTGTTTATTTAACTCAATTGATTGGAAATATTAAAGGTTCTACTGAGCAAATGCCTGTTTGGGCACATTTTGTTTTTAGTCATCCAGATGTAGATGCTATTAAAAAAAGTTTTGAAATTGATGAAAAACACTACATGTCAAATGGTGCATCAGGAATTGCAATTCATAGAATGTTTGGTGATAGAAATAATCAATATTTATTTGCTGCAAGATTTAACAGTATGCAAGAATTAGGTAAATGCATGGATGCTAGCCAAAATTCTCCAGATTATTGGGCAAGTCATAAAGATTATTACGCAAACTTAAATATTCATCTCAATTATAATTCCAGAGTAATTAGAAGAGATATTTATTAAAAAGGAGGAAATATGATGATTGTAGCGTGGAAATATAGAACTAACTTTGAAAATGCTTATGATTCTTTTGGAAAGATTTCTAAGTTTCATAAAGATGCAGGAGCTGATTGGATTAATATGTTCATCACAACAGGTGCAGATAATGGATCTTTTATAACTGCAGTAGGCTTTGAAAACATGAAAGCATATGGAAAAATGGATGATATGTGGAATGCCCCAGATAGTGAAATGGATAAAATTATGGCAAATAATTTAAGTGATACCCATTTAATTGAAACATATAATCTAAATTTGATGGCTGGCAATATAGAAGGTGATCAATCACCTGAGGTTTTTTCAAATTTCATTTTTGAATGCGATGATGTTCAAGCTGTAAGAGATAGTCATGAAGCAGATTGGAAATATTATCAAGATGGAGGTTGTACAGGAATAGATATTCATCGAATAAGTGGAGGTGATTATGCATCTAATAATACATTCATGTTTTGCGCCAGATTTAAATCAATGGAAGACCTAGGAGCTAATTGGGATAAAATGGGAGAAAGTTCTTATAGTCAAGATCTATCGGATTATCATTCAAAAATTAAAATTATAAAAAATTTTAATGGTAGAAGTTTAAAATTTGAGAGATTTAAATCATGAAAATATTGATAATCAATTTTAATCTTAAAAATTTAAGCATTGATGACTTCAAAGCTCAAGCGCACATAGATGCAATGGATTTTAGAGGGGTCGAAGGACTAATATCAAAATATTTCATCGGTGATGAAAGTGATAATATTTTTGGAGGAGTATATATTTTTAAAGATGAAGAAAGTCTTGAGAAATATAAAAAAGGCCCAATATTTGAGTTTTTATCTACAAATGAATATTTTGATAACTTTACTACTAAAGAACATGGTGTGATTGATGGTCCTTCAATAATTGCAGGAGCGGCAACAAAAGCAATATCTTAATTTATAAAGCAGGAATATCATTCCTGCTTCAAACTAAATTTTAATAATAAAAATTTAATTTTATTAATTTTAAATAATTATTCAATCTTTTGAATTGTCCACATAGAATTTAATTTTAATATTTTTTTAAAGGTAAAAATTAATAATCTTTTAAAAAAAGGAGGTTTTTATGATAGTAGGTAGTTGGACTTATAAAATATCTAACGCAAATGCTATTAAGGCATTTAATACGGCTTCGGTATATTTTAAAAAATATGGAGCATTAGGATCGGCAATTTTAAGTCATCTTGGAAAAAATAATGGATCATACACTGTTAATATTGGTTATGAAAATTATGCTCATTTCGGAGAAGTAGATGATAAAATATCAAATGATGAAAATTTTGCTTCTGACATGGAGCCATATTTTGATGATACTAATTGGGAAACAAACAATTTTTACGAACCCATGACTCACAATATGCCCCCTGATCCAGGAGTAAAACCAGTATTTGCCAATTGGATGTTCTACCATAAAGATGCTGAATTAATTCAATCTAAAGGTGAAATTTTTATTAAAGCTTGGATGGAAAGTGGAGCAACGGGTGGTACAGTTGGAAGATTGAATGGAAATGATAATGACTCTTATGGTTTTGGAGTTCGTTTTAACAATATGAAAGATTATGGTCTTGCTCAAGATAAACTAAATGGTGAAAACTTTTGGTCAAATCATATAGAATTTTTAGATGAAACAGAACCTAGAGGAATGACTCTTGCAAGAGTTTTAGAAACTACTTGGAATTAAAAAATTAAAAATCAGTAGGACAATTTCCTACTGATTTTTTTAATTATATAATTAATTTTTTGCAAATTAATATATTTCATTTTTATTAATAATATAACTTAATCTTAAAAGAACAATGGAAGAAAAATTTCAGAAAGAAGTAATTACATGTTTTGGTGGTGCTTTTTTAATAATGTTTATGATTGGTATATATTTTGTTTATGTTCCTTGGAACATTGATCGTTTAGATATAACCGAATCTGAACTAGGTATATCAATTTGTGCTTTTGGGTTTGCTAACCTATTTGCCAATCAACTAGGAGCTAGAGTAATTGTTCCAAAAATAGGAACAACAAATACAATAATACTGGGAATATTTATTTTCTCGTATTTGCCTCTTGCTATAGCTACTGCTCCTAATTATTTTTATTTTACTCTTTTTTTTATACCAATTGGTATTGGTGCGGGTTTTATTTTTCCTATAATTAATTCTCAGATAGCTATTATTGAACAGAAAACAGGTAGAGTTTTACTTCCAATGACTCAGGCTTTTTTTTCTGCTGGATCATTATTTGGTGCACTTGCAGCAGGTATTTTTATGAATTTAATACCTGATCCAAGAATTACATTCATAATTGTAGGAAGCTTATTTCTTTTATACTCTACTATGTTTTATTTTTTTGGTTTTAAAAAGAAATTAGAAGGGAATGAAAAAATAGAAAAGTTTAAATTGCCACAGAATAATATTCTAATTTATGGTTTTTTATTAATGATGAACTTTGCAACTATTGGAATTATTATAGATTGGTCACCAGTATGGCTTACAAAAGATTTAGGAGCACCATTATTTCTTGGAGGGTTAGTAATAATGTTTTTTAATGGTGGTGAAATAATCGCAAGAGTTTCAGGAAGTAATTTAATCAATAAATATGGTGAAATAGTTATTGGATGTTATTTTAGTATAATCGCTTGTATAATTTTATTTATCTCAATATTCACCATGAACTTATATATAATTTTAAGTGGAATAATAATCTTTGGGTTTGGAACGGCAAATTTTATTGCTATTGTATTAAGACAAGCAATTAGTGAAACAAATGAATCAATTAGTCTTACAATATCTAATTTATTAACTTTAGGTTTTGGTGGTTTTATATTTGGACCAGTTATAGTTGGTTATTTGGCAGAATTTATGGGCTTAACATTTAACATGTACTTACTTTCTTTTATTTGGGCTTTTAATGGACTAGCGTTGTATTATCTAATTAATAAAAACAGTTTAAAAAATAATTAAATCTTATATTTATGTTTCTAGAGTATCAATTGAGCCGCAGTAACTCAGGGGTAGAGTAACTCATTGGTAATGAGTAAGCCGGCAGTTCGAATCTGCCCTGTGGCACCATTTAAATGAAATATATATTTTTATTTTTATTAATTTTTACAAATTTTGAAATAATGGCAAAAAAAATCTTAGAACTTAATTGGCAAAAAAGACTACTGATCG
>QBZY01000008.1 GCA_003282155.1 Pelagibacteraceae bacterium AG-337-I02
CACAATTTAGGGCTCTTAAAGGAGACTTTAATGCTAATTTAAATAAAGCAATTAATTTAGTTGAAAAAGCTTCAAATGAAAATGTTGATATTTTACTTCTGCAAGAATTATTTCAAGATTATTATTTTTGTTCAACAAAAAATGATAAATTTTTTGAACTTGCAATTGATTTTCCTTCTGATCCAATGTTCGAAAAATTATCTAATATTTGTAAAGATAAAAAGATTTCATTACCAATTAGTTTTTTTCAAAAAAAAGAAAATAAGTTTTTTAACTCTCTAGTTATGATTGATTCTTTTGGTAAAATAAGTGAAGTTTATAATAAATCTCACATCCCTGAAGGGTCTGGATATAATGAGAAATATTATTTTGAAAAAGGCAATACAGGTTTTATGGTTTTTGACACCCCTCTAGCAAAAGTGGGCTGTGCAATTTGTTGGGATCAGTGGTTTCCTGAATGTGCAAGAATATTAACGTTGAAAGGTGCAGATTTAATTTTTTATCCATCAGCAATTGGCTCTGAGCCACACATGCCTGAATTAAATTCAAGGGATCATTGGATTAATACAATGGTAGGACATGCTGCTGCAAATCAAATCCCTATAATAACTTCGAATAGAATAGGGAAGGAGATCGAAGCTGATATTGAATTAAATTTTTATGGTAATTCTTTTATATTGGACCATCTTGGAAATGTAATAAATCGTATGAATGATAAGGATGAGGGATTAATAACTGCGACTTTAGATTTATTAATTTCAAGAGAATATAGAAAATTATGGGGTAACTTTAGAGACAGAAGACCCGATCTATATAAAAAAATTCTCGATTTTTAATTTATTTTATTTAATGTAATTTTTATTTAGGAGGGGAATAATGCTTAAGTATTTTATATCTCTATTAGTTTTAATTTCTTTTTCAGCTCAGGCTAAAGAAGAATTATTTATTTACAATTGGTCTGACTATATTGCTGAAGATACAATTGAAAATTTTGAAAATGAATTTGGCATTGATGTAACTTATGATGTTTTTGATTCAAATGAGGTTCTTGAAGCTAAACTTTTAGCTGGTGGGTCTGGCTATGATATTGTCGTGCCTTCTGGTTCTTTTTTAGAAAACCAAATCAAGGCTGGAGTATTCCAAAAACTTGATAAATCTAAGCTTTCAAATATTGGTAATTTAGATCCTGATGTTCTTGCAAAAATTGAAGCGCATGATCCAGGCGGTCAATACTCAATAAATTATATGTATGGTACTACAGGTATTGGCTATAATACTGATAAAGTTGATGAAAACGATATTACAAGTTGGAGCATTTTATTTGATCCAGCTATTGCATCTAAGTATGAAGATTGTGGAATCGCAATGTTGGATGCCCCAACAGAGGTTATGGAAATTGCTTTGAAATATGTTGGAAAAGATCCTTATACCGAGGATGAGAAAGATTATGAGGTTGCTCTTGCAATGTTGAAAGAAATTAGACCTTACATAAGATATTTTGATTCTTCTCAATATATCGATGATTTAGCAAATGGAGAGATCTGTTTGACTATGGGATGGTCTGGTGATGTTTTCCTAGCTGCTGATGAAGCTGCAGATGGCGTAGAAGCTTGGTACTCAATTCCTTCTGAAGGAACTGTAATATGGTTTGATATGATGGCTATTCCAGCTGATGCAAAAAATGTTGAGAATGCCCACAAATTTATAAATTATATTTTAAGACCTCAAGTTGCTGCTGATATTACAAACTACGTTTGGTATTCAAATCCAAATAAAGCAGCCAATGAACTTGTTGATCCTGAAATTTTTGAAGATCCTGCTATTTATCCAGATGAAGCAACTTTAAGTATGCTTTTTGCTGATACTGCAGACTCTCCGAAAAAATCTAAATTATCAACTAAATATTTTAATAAGTTTAAAGCAAATTAAAAAATATACATCATTTCAGCACTAATATATTAATATTAGTGCTGATTTAAGATGGATAATAATTTTCTTGTAATTGAAAATATTTCTAAATCCTTTGGAGATAACAAAGTTTTAGAAAATATTAATTTAAATATTTCAAAATCTGAATTTTTCGGTCTCTTAGGATCTTCCGGTTCAGGTAAAACTACATTACTAAGAATACTAGGTGGATTTGAGAAGCCAGATACAGGACGTGTAATACTCGACGGAATGGACATAACAAACCTTGAACCTTTTGATAGACCATTAAACTATATGTTTCAATCTTATGCTCTATTTCCTCACTTAAACGTATTTAATAATTTAGCTTTTGGAATAAAAGAAAATTTTACCCAAAAAGAAACTGAAATAAACGTAAGAAATATTGCTGAACTTTTATCTATTGAACATTTATTAAAAAGAAGAATTAAGCAACTATCAGGCGGAGAGCAGCAAAGAGTTGCCCTTGGAAGGTGCTTAATAAAAAAACCTAAGTTGTTATTGTTAGATGAGCCTCTTGCAGCACTAGATAAAAAACTAAGATCAAAAACACAATTAGAGTTAACAACACTCCAAAAGAAATTAAAAATTACTTTTGTTTTCGTCACCCATGATCAGGAAGAGGCAATGTCCTTATCTGATAGAATGGCAATAATGAATAATGGTCTTATTTTGGAATGTTCTAGCCCTGAAGAGATTTATGAAAATCCTAAAAGTCTTTATACTGCCAATTTTATAGGAATTGCAAATATAATTGAGATTTACAAGAAAGATAAAAATTTTTATTCTGATAATTTAGGTATAAATTTTAAATTAAACAAAGAATTAAAAAATACGAAAACTAATATTTTACTAAGACCAGAGAAAATAAAAATACAATCAATCAATAATTTGAAAACAAGTTCATTTAATTCCTTTTGTGGTGAAATATTAGAAAAATCATATTTGGGAAGCTTTACTCGTTATGAAATTAAAATTAATAATATGATAATTTCAGTTTTAGATCAGAATTTTAACTCCAACTCAAATTATAATTTCCTAAAAGGGGAAAAAGTAATTTGTAGTTGGGAAAGTGAATCAATTAAAATTTTAGAGGATTAATTGAAAAATAAATTATTTGAAAAATATTTCGTTTTTAGTCCTTACTTTTGGCTTGTTCTATTTTTTTTTATTCCATTAGCTATAATTTTTAAAATATCAATTTCGGTATCAGAATGGGGAATGCCTCCTTATCAAGATATTTTTCTTTTTGATAATGGATTTAAGATAAATACATCATTTGAAAACTATGTTTATATATTTAGTGATTATTACTACATTGGATCTTTTGTAAACTCTTTGATTCTAGCACTAATATCTACTATTTTTTGTTTAGTTATTGGTTTCCCGTTAGCTTTTTATATTGCGACTTCTAATATAGGATTAAGAAATATCTTATTAGTTTTAGTAGTTATTCCATTTTGGTCATCATTTTTATTAAGAGTATATGCATGGAAAATAATTTTACAGAATAATGGAATTTTAAATGTAATACTTCTAAACCTAGGCATAACATCTGAGCCACTTCAATTATTATACAATCAATATGCTGTCATCATGGGAATTGTATACACTTATTTACCTTTGATGATTTTACCACTCTACGGGTACTTAAATAAATTTGATTTAAATTTAATTGAAGCATCAAAAGATTTAGGACTAAATCGTTTTAAAACCTTTTTTAAAGTTATACTTCCTTTGTCTGTTCCAGGAATTGTTGCTGGATCTTTATTAGTTTTTATACCTGTTGTTGGAGAATTTATTATACCTGAAATGTTAGGTGGTAGTGATAGATTGTATTATGGAAAAATATTATGGGAGGAATTCTTTGTCAATAGAAATTGGCCAGGTGCTAGTGCTTTAGCTTTTAGTGGAATTATTATTTTGGTTTTGCCAATTGTTATTTTTCAAATACTTTATTCTCGTTGGAGTCAAAAAAATGAAATCTAGTTTAATCAAAAGTATAGTTATTTTTTTAGGTTTATTTTATTTATATTTCCCAATTTTAGTTTTAATTTTTTACTCATTTAATGAAAATAAGAGAGTAATGGTTTGGAAAGGATTTTCTTTAAGATGGTACAATGAATTATTTAATAATGAACAAATAATTGAGGCATTTATTATTAGTATTAAAATTGCAGCTTTGTCAGCAACTTTTGCTACAATTTTAGGAGTTATGATTGGATATTCACTTGTAAGAATAAGAAAAATTCCTTTTAAATCATTTTATATTTTTCTTTCTTCAACACCTTTGGTTTTACCAGAATTAATTTTAGGTCTTTCAATGTTACTTTTTTTTATAAGCTTAAATAATGTAATTGGATTTCCATCATCTAGAGGACAATTAACTATTTTTATATCGCACGTTACTTTCTGTATTGCATTTGTAGCAATTATTATTCAAGCAAGATTAACTGATTTTAACAAAAATATTGAGGAAGCTGCGATGGATCTAGGCTATAATTATACCAAGGTACTCTATAAGATAACTTTACCAATAATTTTGCCTTCTATTATTGCTGGTTGGTTATTAGCTTTTACAATTTCTTTAGATGATCTTGTTGTTGCGAGTTTTACTACTGGGCCTGGAGCTAACACATTGCCGATTGTAGTTTTTTCTAAAGTTAGATTAGGACTGAGTCCTGAAGTAAATGCATTATCAGCAATTTTAATGTTTGCTTTAATAATAATTGGTTTATTTTATTTTTATTTTAATAAAAAATTTAAACATTAAGTAATAGATATTCTCGCTCCCAAGAACTTATTACTGATAAATAAGCTTGATACTCAACTCTTCTTATCGCAGCAATCGACCTTACAAATTTTTCATTAAATATGGATTTTATATCTTCATCATTTTCAAAGAGAGTTAACGATTCATCTATATTTTTAGGTAGATTGGAATTTTTATCTTTAAATGCACTATCTTTGGTTTCTGGATTTGGTTTTAAATTGTTTTTCATTCCTAAATATCCTGAAGCTAAATTTGCTGCAAAAACTAGATATGGATTTGTATCAGATCCAGGAATTCTATTTTCAATACGTATATTTCTTTCCTCAATTGATGGAATTCTAAAGCCACAACTTCTATTACCTATCCCCCATTTAACATTTTTTGGAGCACCCCAAGTTGCAAACAATCTTCTAAATGAATTTATATTTGGAGCGTATATTGGCATTAATAATGGAGTATATTTTTCCAACCCACCTAAATAATTTTTCATTTTTTTTGAAATTTTAGATGATTTATCAAAAAAAATATTTTTATTTTTTTCATTATATATTGATTGATGTATGTGCATTGCGCTACCAGGTTGGTTCTCCATAGGTTTTGCCATAAATGTTGCATGAAGTTTATGTTTCAAAGCCGACTGTCTTAGAGTTCGTTTAAATAAAAATACCTGGTCTGCTAGATCTAAAGGATTACCATGCTGAAAATTAATTTCCATTTGAGCTGAACCAGATTCATGGTTGATAGTATCAATTTCAATATTTTGCGCTTCACAATAATTATATACATCTTCAAAAAGATGATCAAATTCGTTAACAGCATCTATACCCAAGGCTTGCTTACCTGTTTCTTGTCTACCTGATTGACCTACTGGCACTTCAAGGGGATAATCTGAGTCAGCATTAGGTTTTACTAAATAAAATTCTAACTCTGGTGAGACAATTGGAGTTAATTTATCTTTTTTATAAAGTTTAATTATATTTTTTAGAGCATTCCTACTAGAATTTATAACATCATCTCCATTAAGATTTATTGCATCGCAGATTATTTGTGCAGTAGGGTCATCGTACCATGGTACTACTCTCATTGTATCAAAATCTGGTTTTAAAATTACATCAATGTCAGTTGGATTGTAAACACTTCTTGGTAAAGCTCCGGCAGAGTCCTCAGTTGCATAATCTCCTGATATCGTTTGAATAAAAGTTGATTGTGGTAATCTGTGACTTTCATCTTCCAGTCCTTTTAAAAATTTATTTGTTGGTAAAATTTTTCCCCTTGCTATACCTCCAAGATCTGGAACTAAACATTCAACTTCTGTAATAGAGTTATCGTTAAACCAATTTTGAAATTTTTCAATCATATTGAGACTGTTTGTTTACTAACTATTATTAAACCATTAAAGATAAGTTAATGTTTACTACAAAAAAAAGGACCTTTAATCAACATGATAATGAAAAAGAGAGTTTTTATAAATTTTCAGCACCTAGTTTTTCTAATCAAATTAAATTAAATGAAAATATTTTAACTGATGTATGTATTATTGGAGGTGGTTTAACAGGTATTTCTTCAGCATTAAATTTATCTAATCAAGGTTTATCAATAACTATTTTGGAAGCAAATAAAGTTGGATCTGGCGCTTCTGGTAGGAATGGTGGTCAACTAGGAATTGGAATGAGAAAAGATCAATTTTACTTAGAAAAAAAATTTGGTATTGAAAAAGCAAAATTCTTTTGGAAAATTGGATTAGATGCTGTTTCAAATGTAGTTAATTTAATTGAAAAATACAAAATTGATTGTGCGCTTAGACAAGGTATTCTTCATGTAGGCAACACAAAAAAAGATTATAAATATTTTCAAGATGAAATTGAGCATATGCAGAAGAATTATAATTATAATAACTATGAATACTTTGATCACAGTTCAATAAGAGATGAAGTTAATAGTGACAGATATTTTTCTGGAATGCTTTTAAAGGATTCTTATCATTTAAACCCATTAAAACTGACATATGGCTTAGCAGAACAGTGTTTAGCAAATGGCATAAATATATATGAAAATTCTCCAGTTGATAAAATTGTTGATAATCAAAAAGAAGTTATAATTCATTCTGGAAAAAATATTATTAAAGCGAAGAAAGTAATTATCGGTTGCAATGGTTATCTTGATAACCTTTTAGGATCAAAAAGAAATTATTTTATGCCTATAAATAATTATATTATTGCAACTGAACCTCTCGGAAAAGATCTGGCAAGTAAATTAATCAAAAGAAATTTTGGTGTAATAGATTCTAGATTTATGATTGATTATTATAGATTTTCAGAAGACTACAGACTTCTTTTTGGAGGACCTGAAACAATTACATCTCATTTTGTTAAAGATGCAAAGAGTTTTGTCTCTAAACGAATGTATAAAGTTTTTCCTGAATTAAAAAAATTCAAAATTGATTTTTCCTGGGGAGGTACCTTGGCAATATCAATTAATAGACTGCCTATTTTTGGAACTATAATGAATCAAAAGTTATATTATGCTCATGCTTACTCTGGGCATGGATTAGCTATGAGTATTATGGGAGGAAAAATGATAGCAGAAAAAATTATTAATAAATCAAATAATTTTGATATTTTTGAGCAAATTAATCATTTTAAAATTCCAGGTGGTAACATTTTCAGAAGACCATTGTATTCTTCAGCCATTATTTATTATAGGTTAATGGATTATTTAAATAGATTATAATTATTTAATCGCTCTTCTTAATCTGTCATTTATAGTTTTACCTAGTCCTTTATCGGGTATTTCTACTACAGCAATTTTTTTGCATTTACTTTGATCTAATTTATGAAGATAATGATAAAAATTTTTTGCTGCTTCATTTAAATTTTTTTTATTACTCAAATTTAAATTAATTATTTTAGACTTTAATTTATTATTACCAAAATTTAATAAACCTTCATTTTTTAGTATTCTCCTAGCGTTCATTCTTAATGGCTTTAAAGTTGAATAATGTTTTTTTAAATTACCAGGAGAAATAGAGGATTTCTTTTTAATTTTTACTTTTGCATATTTATTTAGTTCTTCAACAGTGATGCTTCCAAATCTTAATACTTCAATTTTATTATTGGTATCAATTTTTACAACTGTTGACTCTAGTCCATGAGAAGACTGATTATCTGTTAAAACAAAAATTTTTTTTTCTAGAATAGGATCGATATCTATAATATTGGTTACGGAAGTTCTTTCTGACAGATTAGCACTAGGGGCTGCAATAGGTAGGCCAAATAAAGTAATTAACTTATTAGCCAATTTATTACTAGGAATTCTGCAACCAACATAAGTTGAATTGTTAGAAACTAATTTTGATATTTTAGAATTTTTCCTTTTCTTTAATATTATTGTTAAAGGACCAGGCCAAAACTTTGAAGCTAATTTTTTTTCAAATTTATTTAGAATAAAATATTTTTCTATTTGTTTAATACTTTTAAAGTGACAGATAATTGGATTAGTTCGTGGTCTTTTTTTAACTTTAAAAATAGATTTTACAGCCTTATCATTTGTTGCGTCTGCTCCAAGACCAAATACTGTTTCTGTGGGAAATATTACAAGTTCTCCACTGCTTAATAAATTTTTTGCAATATCTAACTTATTTTTTACCATATTTTTTTATAAAATGTTTCCATCTATCTTTAAAATAGTTATTATCAATAATTTTATATGGGAAAAGTTATAGCATTTTCTAATCAAAAAGGTGGTTCAGGTAAATCGACTCTTTCAGCAAATTTATCAGTTTTGTGGAGTAATAGCGGTTACAAAGTAGCTGTTATAGATGCGGATGCACAAAAAAGTCTATCATATTGGCTTGAAGCTAGAAAATCTTATTATGGTGAAGATGATATTGGAATAACTCAATTAAATTTTGATATAAGAAATTTAATAGATGAAATTAAAGCTATAAAAAGAAAATACGATTTTATAATAATTGATAGCCCTCCATCCATAACTTTTGAGACAATGCAGGTTGTAAAAGCTTCTGATAGGGTATTTGTTCCGGTACAACCAAGTCCAGTAGACTTAATGGCTACACTGCCTTTTTTAAAAATTGCAAAACAAGAGAGAAAAAATCCAATAATTATTCTCAATAGAGTTATGCCAAGAGCAAAATTAACTGACGCAATGATTTTGCGTTTAAGATATGCTGGTGCTAAAATTGCCCGCTCACGACTGTCCAGCAAAGTATTATTTGCAGAAACATTCTCAGTTGGAAGGGGTGTAGTTGATATAAGTGTTACATCAGATGCTTCAAAAGAAATAATTAATGTTGGAAACGAAATTTTAAGAAATTTCTAACTTAATGTCTAATATTACAACTGTTATACTTGCCGCAGGCAATAGCTCCAGATTTAAAGCAACTAAATCCAAGCTTGTTTATCCATTATGTGGTTTACCAATCGTTTCACATATTTTTAATATTGCAAAAAAAATATCAGGTAAAAATATATTAATTGTATGTAATGAAAAAAATCAAGAAGAGTTAAAGTTAATATTAAATACCTCAAATTTAGTTGTTCAAAAAAAACAAAAAGGAACTGCTGATGCAATTGAGCAAGTTAAAAAACATGTTAAATCAAAAAATATTTTAATTTTATTTGGTGATACTCCTTTAGTTCAAGTTAAAGATATAAGAAAACTATTAAGTAAATTTAAAAAAAGTAAAGCGAAAGCTTCATTAATTGCATTCAATACTTCAGAACCACATGGTTATGGTAGGTTATTATTAAATAATAACAATGTTGAAGAAATAATTGAGCAGATCAATTTAAAGCCTGAACAAAAAAAAATCAATTTATGTAATTCTGGTATTTTAATAGCAAATACAAAAATATTATTTGATAATTTAAAAAATATTAAAGAAAATAAAATCAAAAAAGAAAGATATCTTCCTGATATATGCAAAATTTTTTCAAAAAAAAATATTCCTATCAATTATATTGAGTGTAACAAAGAAACAATGTTGGGCATAAATACATTAGATGATTTTAATGTTGTACAAAATATATTACAAAAAAAATACGTTAAAAATTTTATTAAAAACGGAGTTAATTTTTTAAAACCCAATACTTGTTATTTAAGCTATGACACTAAAATTGAACCTACTGTTACGATTGAAAGCAACGTTACAATCATGGAAAAAACAATTATAAAAAAAGGCTCAATAGTTAAAAGTAATTCATACTTAGAAGAAGCTACAATAGATGAAAATTCACATATTGGTCCAAGTGCTAGATTAAGGCCAAAAACAAAAATCGGCAAAAAATCAAAGATTGGTAATTTTGTTGAAATTAAAAATTCTAAAATTGGAAATAATGTTTCTATTTCTCATCTTTCGTATGTTGGAGATTCAAAAATAGGAAACAATGTGAATATAGGTGCTGGCACAATAACTTGTAATTATGATGGAAAGAAAAAACACAAAACGATTATAAAAGATAATGTATTTATAGGTTCAAATACTTCACTCATTGCTCCAGTTGTAATTGAGTCTCAATCTAGAATTGGCGCAGGTAGTGTTATCACTAAAAACATTCCCAAAAATTCACTTGCTATTGAAAGATCAGCCTTAAAAATTCTAAGAAATAAAAGGTCTAAATAATAACCCTTGTTTCAAGATATATTAGGGTTTATGAACCTTTTCAAATTATGAATCATAAATGGTCACCCAAAAGTTGGAGAAATAAAGATGCTCTTCATATGCCAAACTATCAGAATGAAGATCATCTAAATAATACTCTAAATGAAATTTCCAAATATCCACCTTTAGTTTTTGCTGGAGAAGCAAGACTATTAAAAAAGAAACTTGGAGCAGTTGCAAACGGAAATGCTTTTTTATTACAAGGCGGAGATTGTGCAGAAAGCTTTGCAGATTTTCATCCAGATAACATTAGAGATACATTTAAAGTTATTTTACAAATGGCTGTTGTTTTGACATTTGGTGCTTCTTGTCCAATTGTTAAAGTAGGAAGAATTGCCGGACAATTTGCAAAACCAAGATCATCTGCCACAGAAGTTATTAATGACTTAGAACTTGAGTCTTATAAAGGTGATATAATTAATGGAATAGACTTCAATCAAAAAGACAGAGATCCTAATCCAGATAGATTAATTCAGGCCTACAATCAGTCTGCATCAACACTTAATCTTTTAAGAGCTTTTTCTCAAGGTGGTTTTGCCAATTTAAATAAAATACATCAATGGAACCTAAATTTTGTTAAAGGTGAGAATGCAGCTAAATTTAGAGAGATATCTTCAAGAATTGACGAATGCCTATCTTTTATGGAGGCATGTGGAATAAATGGAAACAGTGTAAGACAATTAAATGAAACAGACTTCTTTACAAGTCATGAAGCATTACTTCTTCAATATGAGGAAGCATTAACAAGAATAGATAGTACTTCAGGAAAATGGTATGATGTGTCGGCTCATATGTTGTGGGTAGGTGACAGAACACGACAACTAGATGGAGCACACATTGAATTTTTAAGAGGTATTGAAAATCCTATAGGTATCAAAGTAGGTCCAAGCACAAAGATTGAAGAACTTTTACAGATATTAGATGTGTTGAATCCAAATAATGAAGCTGGAAAAATAACGCTGATATGTAGAATGGGGCATGAAAAAGTTAGTGTAATACTTCCAAAAATAATTAAGTCAGTAAATTCTGCTGGTAAAAATGTTGTTTGGACTTGTGATCCTATGCATGGAAATACAATCAAGTCTAATACGGGTTTTAAAACTAGGCCATTAAAAGATATAATTTCTGAAATTCAGCAATTTTTTCAGATACACAGAAGCGAAGGAACATATCCTGGTGGTGTTCATTTAGAAATGACTGGTCAAGATGTTACAGAATGTATGGGAGGTCTTCAAGAAATAACTGATAAAGATCTAAAAAATAGATATCATACCTATTGTGATCCGAGACTAAATGCCTCGCAGTCTCTAGAATTGGCTTTTTTATTATCAGATTTCTTAAAAGAAGAAAAATTTCTCTCAAAGCAATCTTCAAATTTATAAATTTATATTTATATATTACATATGAATACAAAAGAAAAAATTACATATATTTCCAACTGGATTAAAGAATACGCTTCATCTATAAATAATAATCCATCTACACTAGTAATTGGAGTGTCAGGAGGAGTTGATTCAGCTCTTACTAGCACATTATGTGCCCGTACTGGTTTAAAAACCATAGCTGTTTCAATGCCTATTAAGCAAAATTCATCACAACATGATTTAAGTTTAAGACATTTAGAATTTTTAGAGCAAAATTATTCAAATGTAGAAACAAAAATAGTTGTGTTAGATAATGTTTTTAAAACTTTTCAAAATACTATGCATAATTTTGATAGTGAGTTAGCTTTTGCAAATTCAAGATCTAGACTGAGAATGGTAACTCTATACCAAATAGCACAAAGTAATAATGGTATAGTTGTTGGTACTGGAAATAAAGTTGAAGACTTTGGTGTTGGATTTTATACAAAATATGGTGATGGAGGCGTAGACATATCGCCAATAGCAGATTGTACTAAAACTGAGGTGTGGGAATTAGCCGAAGAAATTGGAGTTATTAAAGATATTATTAGCGCAGCACCGACAGATGGTTTATGGGATGATAGTAGAAATGATGAAAGCCAACTTGGTCTTTCATATAAGCAATTAGAAGAAGCAATGGAAAATAAGTCTAGTGAACACTACAGTAGATACGAAGAAATCAGAAAACCAAATCTTCATAAGATGAAGCCTATTCCCGTTTGCGAAATTCCTAAAGAATAACATGAAGTGTAGGTTCGCTCCTAGCCCTACAGGAAAAATACATATCGGTAATGCCAGATCAGCCATCTTGAATTGGATTTTTTGTAAAAAAAATCAAGGCGAGTTTGTATTAAGAATTGATGATACTGATGTTAATAGGAGCACAAAAGAATTTGAGAAAAGTATCAAAGATGATCTTACATGGCTTGGATTGAATTGGAGTTATACTTTTAATCAATCTTCCAGGAAAAATATTTATAATGAAAAAATCCAAATTCTAAAACAAAATAAAAGACTTTATCCATGTTTTGAAACAGAAGAGGAATTAGCTTTAAAGAAAAAATCTCTATTATCCTCTGGTAAGCCACCTATTTATGATAGATCATCACTAAATCTAAGTGATGAAGAAGTAGAAAAAAAAATACAATCTGGAATTCAACCTCATTGGAGATTCAAATTAGACAATGAAAATATTAGTTGGAAAGATATTATTAAAGGGAATGTTTCATTTGATGCCAAAAATTTGAGTGACCCTATTTTAATTAGAGCTGATGGAACATTTTTATACCATTTACCGTCAGTCATTGATGATATTGAAGAAAAAATCACACATATTATTAGGGGGGAAGATCACATAGCTAATACTGCCTATCATATTCAAATTTTTAAAGCTCTTGAATCTTCAATTCCATCATTTGCTCATCATCCATTCTTAGTTGATGAAAATGGTAAGGGTTTTAGCAAAAGGCTTGGAAGTCTTTCAATTGAAAATTTTAGAGACGAGGGATATGAAAATATTACATTACTTAATTATTTTCTTTTTATAGGTTCTAGTAGTAACATAAATCCAATCAAAGATTTAAATGAAATAGTAAATAAATTTGATATTCAAAGCTTATCTAAATCTTCTGCAAAATTTTCAATTGAATCTTTAAGAAACCTAAATGAAAATACCATTAAATTATTTAATTATAATGAGATTAATCATAAGTTAAAAAATATAAAATCTAATTTTCAAAAAGAGAGTTTTTGGCATTTTATTAAAAATAACATTTCATTTATTAATCAAGCTAAAGAATGGGAAGATGTAATTACAAAAATAAATAATGCTAAAGATTTAAATATTAATGATAATTTCATTAGTACGGCAATTGATGAATTGCCCGAAGATCCTTTTGATGAAAAAACATGGGATCATTGGACATCCAAAATTAACAAAAAAACTGGACTTAGAGGAAAAGATTTATTTATGCCTTTGAGGTTAATTTTAACAGGAAAATCTCAGGGACCCGAATTAAAATATCTAATACCATTATTTGATAGAAACGGAATTTTGCAAAAACTTGGAAAAATCTAGTAAATTTTAATTTATACTCTATTAGCGATCTAGTAATTATGGAAGATATAGTATATTTATTTGATACCACACTTAGAGATGGTCAGCAAACAACAGGAGTCAATTTTTCTGTTAGTGATAAAATGAATATATCCCAACATCTTGATGATTTAGGCATAGACTATATTGAAGGTGGATGGCCGGGAGCAAATCCTACTGATAATGATTTCTTTTCAAGAAATACAAAATTTTCAAAAAGTAAATTGACGGCCTTTGGTATGACAAGAAGACCAGGCAGAAGTGCTGATAACGATCCAGGATTAAATGCACTTATCAATTCAAGTGCAAGTTGTGTTTGCATTGTAGGTAAATCATCATCATTTCATGTAAAAAATGCTTTAGAAATATCTGAAGATGAAAATTTAAAAATGATAAGTGATAGTATACACTCAATAAAAAATAAAAACAAAGAGCCAATTTTTGATGCAGAACATTTTTTTGATGGCTTTAAAGAAAATAAAGAGTTTGCATTGAGTTGTATTAAAGCAGCGTATAATGCTGGTGCAAGATGGGTTGTTCTTTGTGATACAAATGGAGGAACCCTTCCACATGAAATTTACAATATTGTTTCAGAAGTAGTAAAAGTTATACCAGGTCAAAATGTCGGTATACATGCACACAATGATACTGATAATGGAGTTGCAAATGCATTAGCAGCAATTAACGCTGGAGCAAGGCAGATACAGGGAACAATTAACGGTTTAGGAGAAAGATGTGGAAATACTAATTTAATTTCCTTAATTCCATCTTTGGTTCTAAAAACAAAATATAAAACAAATATTTCAAAAGATAAATTAAAAAATTTAATTCATATTTCTAGAACATTAAATAATATTCTTAACATGCCTTCAAGAAAAAACGCTCCATATGTTGGAGATCATGCTTTCTCTCATAAAGGTGGATTGCATGCATCTGCAATAGAAAAAAATTCTTCAACTTATGAACACATTGAGCCAGAAATAGTTGGAAATTCTAGAAACGTCGTAATTTCTAATCAGGCAGGAAGATCTAATATATTAAATCAATTAAATAAGATAAATATTGATTTACCTAAAAGTGAAATCAACAATATCTTAGAGATTATCAAGGAAAAAGAATCAGAAGGATACTCATTTGACACTGCTTTAGCAAGTTTTGAACTATTAGTTAGACGTCAGCTCGGTCATTTTGAGGATTTTTATAACTTAGAAAAATTTAGAGTCACAGATGAAAGAAGATGGAATGCTAAAGGTGAAATTGTTACTGAAGCAGAGGCTACAGTATTTTTAAAAGTTAAAGATTCAAATATGATGACTGTAGGTACTGGAAATGGTCCAGTAAATGCTATTGATAGTGCATTAAGAAAAGCCCTAATTGATTATTATCCTGATCTCAAAGATTTGAAGTTAACTGATTACAAAGTTATGATTCTTTCGTCCGAAAAAGGTACTGGTGCTATTACAAGAGTTTTAATTGAATCATCTGATTCTACTAACACACATTGGACAACTATTGGCGTATCTCCAAATATTATTGATGCATCTTATAGTGCTATTTTTGATAGTATTACTTTTAAGCTATTTAATGATTTAAAGAATAAAAATTGACACCAAAAAATCCAAGCATAATTTTAGTTAGACCTCAACTTCCTGAAAATATTGGAATGGTTGCTCGTGTAATGCACAACTTTGGTCTAAAAGATTTAATTGTTGTTTCTCCAAGAGATAACTGGTTAAATAATAAATCAATAAACGCAGCAAAAAAAGCAACAAAAATTATTAAAAATATTAAAGTTTATGATGATTTAGAAAATGCACTTTCTAACTTTTCTTATGTAGTGGCCACAACGAATAGAATGAGATATTTGGAAAAAAATTCTACTAATAATTTTAAATTCATTAAAAGAAAAATTATTGTTAATAAAAAAACAGCAATACTATTTGGTCCTGAAAATTCAGGACTTTCAAATGAAGATTTGAGATTATGTGATATCATCTTTACTATTGAAACAAGTAGTAAAAGTAATTCATTGAATCTTTCTCATGCAGTTACTATTTTAAGTCATAAATTATTTGAATTGAATAATTTTAAAATTATTAATTCAACCTCAATTGAAAAAGATAATATTAGTAAATATCAACTATCTAAATTCTTAAATTATGTGATTGAGAAACTGGATAATAAAAAATTTTTTACTCCAAGTGAAAAAAAAGAAAGTATGAAAAATAATATTTATAGTATTTTTACAAAAATCCCTCTCACAAAGAAAGAATTGCAGACTTTATGGGGAATTACTAAAAAACTAAACAAATAAGCCAAAAATTGCGTATATTAAATTTGACATAGTACTTTAAATCACTATATACCCCTCATATTAATGACTAAAAGACATAACGCTAAATACAAAATTGATAGAAGGTTAGGTGTCAACTTGTGGGGTAGACCTAAAAGCCCTTTTAATAGAAGAAACTCAAAGCCCGGTCAGCATGGTGTTCAGGGGCAAAGAAAAAAACTTTCAGATTATGGAAATCAGCTATTTGCTAAGCAAAAACTAAAATTTTATTATGGTGATTTAACTGAAAGACAATTTAGAAATATTTTTAAAAAAGCTTCTAATATTAAAGGTGATACAAGTCAGATTTTAATTGAACTTTTAGAAAGAAGATTAGATGCTACAGTCTATAGAATGAAATTTGTACCTACTATTTTTTCTGCAAGACAGCTAGTGAATCATGGTCATGTAAAGGTTAATGGAAAAAGAGTTAACATTCCATCTTATAATGTAAGCGATGGAGATGAAATTTCAATAAGAGATAAAAGTAAAGAAATTAACTTAATTATAGAATCAGTTAGTTCTCAAGAAAGAGAAATACCAGAATATTTAGAAGTGGATGTAAAAGAGTTAAGAGGTCGTTTTTTAAGAGCACCTCTAATTCATGATGTTCCTTATCCTGTAACAATGGAACCTAATTTAGTTATTGAGTATTATTCAAGATAATCCTTTTTATAACTATCATAAATATAAATTATTATTGCTATCCAAATAGTTATAAATGATAATAACTTAATTTGTGAAATTTCTTCGTTAAGAATAAATACTGAAGTTATAAAATGAAATGTTGGTGCTAAGTAAAATAAAACCCCAGCAAGACCTAATTGAATAAATTTTAAACCCAAATTAAAAAAAAATAGTGGAAAAATCGTTACAGCTCCTGTTAGAATTAAAAATAATGATGTTTTAAAATCAATACTAAAAATGCTGTTTTCTTTCAGCATAAATAAATAAACTAAATATGGGATAGATATTAAAGAAATTATGAAAGTCTCATAAAGTAAGCCAATTGAAGCATTAACTCTAATTTGTTTTCTTAGTAATCCATATAGTGCCCAAGAGGTTCCAATCCAAATTATTAGGAATGGAAATTGATTTAAATTAATAAATAAGAATAATATTCCTAAAAACATAAGACATACAGATATTAATTTAGGCTTAGTTATTTTCTCATTTAAAAAAAAATAACCAAGAATAATACTAATCATTGGGGTAATAAAATAACCCATTGATGCATCCTGAACTCTTTCCTGACCCACAGAATAAATAAAACCTGCCCAGTTACCTGTGATAAGAAAAGCTGTAATTGTTAAAATAAAAATTTTTTTTCTGGATTTAAATAGTCCTATAAAGTCACTTATGTTTGAAATTAAAATTAATACTGAAAATAGAAAAATAAATGACCAGAAACCTCTATGAGCTACTACTTCAATAGTCTTTACGTGGTTTAATTCATTAAAAAAAAGTGGTTGAGGAAGTCCCCAAAAAATTGCTGCAATACAGGAAAATATTACACCCTTTGAATAACTATTATTTAACAATTTATGACGGGTTTACGTCTATTCCATTTGTATTTAATAATTCTAATAATTCGCCGCTCTCAAACATTTCGGTGATAATATCACAACCACCTATAAATTCTTTTTTTATATAAAGTTGTGGTATGGTTGGCCAATTAGAATATTTTTTAATACCCTCTCTCATTTCATCACTATCTAATACATTCACACTTCCAAATTTAACACCTACTTTGTTTAAAATCTCTACTACTCTTGCAGAAAATCCACACATTGGAAACACGGGAGTACCCTTCATAAAAAGCATTACATCATTTGAGTTAATTTCATTTTCTATATTTTGGGATACGTGGTCTTTATTAATCATTATTACTCCGATACAGTTTTTAGCCTAAGTGCGTGCAAATCACTACCCATTTTGCCATTAAAAGCATCATAAACCATCTTATGTTGTTCTACTCTTGTTTTTCCAGAAAATGATTTTGATATTACAGTAGCACTGTAATGATCGCCATCCCCTTTAAGATCTTCAATTTCAACAGATGCATCTGGTATAGCTTCTTTAATAAATTGTTCAATTTGTTCAACAGTCATTGGCATAAGTATAAAATAGTTCATATATTAAAAAAAATAAAGACTATTTAATTTTATTTTCAAAAATCCAATCTATTTTCTTTAAATCGTTATCATCTTTAATGATTTTTTTGATATCTTTTAAATTCAATAATTTGTTCAACTCTCTATTTTTTTGCAAAACTTCGGAAAAATTCTTATTATTATTCCATGTTTCCATGGCACTTTCTTGAACAATTTTATATGCTTTTTGTCTTTTTAATCCTTTCTCAATTAGTCTTAACATAATATTATGTGTCCTATGCAAACCTCCAAGCATATTTAAATTTTTCAACATATTTTTTGGATAAACTTTTAAATTTTTTATTACACCATTTAACCGATTAAGTGCAAAGTCAGTTGCAACTGTAATATCTGGCGTCATAATTCTTTCAACACTAGAATGACTAATATCTCTCTCATGCCAAAGTACGACATTTTCTAATGAAGGTATTACACCACTTCTAATATATCTTGAGATACCTGTTAAGTTCTCACTAAGCACAGGGTTACGTTTGTGAGGCATTGCTGAAGAACCTTTTTGATTAGAAGAAAAACTTTCTTCAACTTCTAACACTTCTGTTTTTTGTAAATTTCGAATTTCAACTGCAAATCTCTCGATAGAAGATGCTAAAATTCCTAATACTGAGAAAAAATACGCATGCCTATCTCTTGGTATTATTTGAGTTGATATATCTTCTGAATTTAGCTTAAGTTTTTTTGCCACATAATCTTGAACTCGTGGGTCTATAGAATTAAATGTTCCAACAGGTCCAGAAATAGCACAAACAGATATTTCGTCAATTGCCTGGTCAAATCTTTCTAAATTTCTTTTAAACTCAAAATAAAATGAAAATAATTTTAATCCAAAAGTGATCGGCTCAGCATGAATCCCATGACTTCTTCCTATCATTAATGTGTCTTTATATTTATTAGATTTAATTTTTAGACTTTGAATACATTCTACTAAACTTTTTCTTATTATTTCTGATGTTTGCTTAAGTTGCACTGAAAATGAAGTATCAATAATATCACTTGATGTTACGCCAAAATGAAAATATTTTGATGAGTTCCCAATATATTTGCTTACATTATTAATATATGCAACGACATCATGTTTTGTTTCTTTTTCAATTTTTTCTATTTCTTTGACATCAAATTTTGCTTTTTTTCTTATTTCTTTTGCCGCCTTTTTAGGAATAATTCCAAGCATAGCTTGTTTTTCTGCGATCAAACACTCAATCTCTGTCCAAATTGAAAATTTATTTTCTAATGTCCAAATCTTTTCAATATTAGGCCTATTATATCGGGGTATCATTTTTATTTACTTATACATCCTTTATTGGAAAAGCTGTATTATTTTTAGATAATGTAAATATTTCATTTCCTTCTTCTGTTATTCCAATTGTATGCTCGAATTGAGCAGATAAAGATTTATCTTTTGTTACAGCTGTCCATCCATCATTAAGTATTTTTGTCTGCCATCCACCTAAATTTATCATTGGTTCAATTGTTAGAAACATTCCAGGCTCTAAAATCGGCCCTTCACCTGGTTCCCCGAAGTGTAAAACACTAGGTGGAGTGTGAAATTCTTTTCCAATTCCATGACCGCAAAAATCTCTTACAACAGAATAACCTTTTCCTTCTGCAAGTTTCTGAATTTTATTTCCAATATCTCCAATATGTTTTCCAGGTTTAGCTTCACTAATACCGAGTAATAAAGATTTATAAGTTATTTTTAAAAATTCATAAGTTTTTTTATTTGTCTTGCCTGCAACAAACATTCTTGAACTATCACCATACCAACCATTTAGAATAACTGTGACATCCACATTTACTATATCGCCATCAGATAAAATTTTTCTTTCAGACGGAATTCCATGACAAACAACATGATTAACAGATGTACAAACAGATTTTGGAAAACCTTTATAATTTAGAGGAGCAGGTATAGCATTGCTTTGAATAATTAGATCGTGGCATATGTCATTTATTTCTTGGGTACTTATACCTGAAACAATCTTTCCATTTAAAGAATCTAAAACTTCAGCAGCTAAAGAACCGGCTTCCCTCATGCCTTCAAAATCTTTTTTTGTGTGTATTGGGATATTATTGTTTCTCATTTAAAAAATAATTACTTAAGATTAATAAATAATATATAGAAAATATCAATTAATCATATGAGTTCTTTTACAGCAGGAGTTATTGTTATTGGAGATGAAATACTTTCTGGTAGAACTCAAGATACAAACTCAAATTATATTGCAAAAAAATTATTAGAAGCTGGTATTAAGTTAAAAGAAGTTATTATTATTCAGGATGATAAAAAAACAATAATTGAAAATGTTTTAAAATATAGCTCAAAATACTCTTATGTTTTTACAACTGGAGGAATAGGGCCAACTCACGATGATTTAACTTCAGAAAGTATATCTGAAGCCTTTAATTTACAATATGAAACAAATAAAATGGCTTTTGAGATTCTTGAAAATTATTATCCAAAGGGAGAATTTAATGAAAGCAGGCAAAGAATGGCCAAAATGCCATTTGGTTCAGAGCTTATTTTAAATCCAATGACGGCTGCACCGGGATTTATTGTCAAAAATGTTTATGTTTTACCTGGTGTGCCAGAAATAATGCAAGTTATTTTTGAGGAATTAATAAAAAAAATTAAAAAAGGTAAACCAAAACTTGTTACAACAATTAATACCAATTTATACGAAAGTAAAATTGCAAAAAATTTAAAAAATATTCAAAATAATTATACTAATGCATCAATCGGTAGTTACCCTTATTTTAATCTTGTAGCTAAAACAGGTGGTGTTAACATAGTTGTTTCATCATGGGATATGAAATCCATCCAACCAATAGTTGATGATATAACTAAGATGATTGAATTAAATGGTGGAAAAAGTTCTATAGTTTGATATTATTTTGTAATTAGGCCTCGTGGTGGAATGGTAGACACAAAGGACTTAAAATCCTTGCCCTTTTGGGAGTGCCGGTTCAAGTCCGGCCGAGGCTACCAATCTCTAAATTATGTTTGCATTTATTACAATTGGGACAAATAATTTAAAAAAATCTTCTTCATTTTATAGTAAAATTTTAAAACCTCTAACAATAAAAAAAGTATTATCTCATAATCGTTATTCTGGTTATGCTAAAAAAGAAACTCCTAAAAAAATAGAACTATACTTGATTAAACCTCATAACAAAAAAAAAGCAACTATAGGAAACGGCACAATGATTACTTTTAAAGCTAATTCAAAAAAAACTGTTAATGAATTTTATAAAATTGGAATTAGACTTGGAGCAAAAGACGAAGGGATGCCTGGACCAAGACATGGTAAAGATTATTATGCATATTTAAGGGATTTAGATGGAAACAAAATTTGTATTTTTAAAAAAATTTGATCTTAATAATTAAATTGCTCATTCAAAATTTTATCCTCAATAGACTGCTTGCTATCAAATAATACAGTACATTTATTTTCATCTGAAGAAACAATATTAACTTTACTAATATCTCTGAATTCAACATTGTCTGCGGTTACGCTAGATGAGCGTTCATCATTATTTAGCACTTCAAATTCAATTTTACTAATTTCAGATAAAAGAGCACCTTTCCATCTTCTTGGTCTAAAAGCACTAATTGGAGTCAATGCAAGTATATTTGAGTCTAAAGGCAGAATACTACCATGCGCGGATAGATTATAAGCTGTACTTCCAGCTGATGTAGATAACAAAACCCCATCACATATCAACTCTTCCATTTTTAGCTGCTCATTTATTTTTATTTTAATTTTTGATGCCAAATGAGTCTGTCTCATAAGAGAAACTTCATTATAAGCATATGCCTTAAAGATTTCATTATTAACACTTTGTGCAGTCATTTTTAATGGTTTAAAAGTAGATTTTTTAGCATTGGCAATCATTTCATTTAAATTTTCATTACTAAGATTATTCATTAAAAAACCAATTGAACCAAAGTTTATACCAAAAAATGGTTTATTTAGTTTATTAAAATTATGAAGTGATTTTAAGAGCAATCCATCTCCTCCAATTGGAATAATGTAATCGGCATCTTCAACAGAATTTTGTCCAAATAATTCTGTTAGTTTTTTTTCTGTATTTTTTGCCTCAGGATTATTTGATGATAAAAAATGAAATTTCATTACCCACCTGTTACGTTCATGTGTCTTTTCATATATTTATTAATCTTTTCTCCAATCATAAAATCATGTTTTTTTGGTTTTATATTTAGGGCAAACTTAATTCTTTCTTTTATATAATCATTACTGTAATCCTTTCTCATTATATCCCTAAAATCAATAAAGTCATTCTGACCAAGGCACATAAAAAGTTTACCAGTGCTTGATATTCTTACCCTATTGCAAGAGGCACAAAAATTATTCGTTAAAGGACTTATAAACCCAATTTTATTAGACACTAAATTACTAGTATAAAATCTAGCTGGGCCACCAGTGCTGTAATCAATTTTAGAAAAATTATATATTTTATCTAGTTTTTCAAAAGTATCAGATAGTGAGATAAACTGATATTCTCTCGATATACCTGTTTCTTCCATTGGCATTACTTCAATAAATGTAAGATCAATTTTTTTATTACTAGTCCAATTAATTAGTTCTTCAATTTCATTTTCATTAAAATCTTTAATTACTACTGTATTAATTTTGATTTTTATATTTGAATAAAGAGCTTCATTAATTCCATCAAAAACTTTTTCAATATTTCCAAATCTAGTTATTTTATTATATTTTTCAGGTTTAATTGTATCTAGAGAAACATTAATCCTATTAATACCATTTAGCTTAAGTTGTTTTGCATATTTTTTTAGTAATGTACCATTTGTTGTTAGCGTTATTTCCTTTAGGTTTGTTTTTTCTTTTTTGGTGTTAAGTTTTTCGATTAATTTTATAATATCATTTCTTACCAAAGGCTCACCCCCAGTTAATCTAATTTTTTCAACTCCAAGTTCTATAAAGTTGTCACATAATCTTTCAATTTCTTCTAAAGTGAGTATGTCTTTACGCGGTAGGAATTGCATTTTTTCTTTCATACAATAAACACATCTCAGATCACATCTATCTGTAACAGATACTCTTAGGTAATTTACTTTTCTTAAATACTGATCAATTAGTTGCATTTATATTAATTATTTTTAATTCAACTTCTTTAGGGTTAATAGTTTTTTTTCCAACATTTTCAAAATTTATTGTAACGATATTGTTAATACATGATTGCACTTGACCAATTCCCCATTCTTTTTCTTTGCTAACATTTATAACAAAAGTACCTGGTGTAAGATCACCTATATAAAAATCAGACATTTTAAATAAAATTAGTTAATTCTTTTTTCTGCTTTTTCATGCATTTCTTGAGCTTCTAAACTCAAAGTTGCAACTGGTCTTGCTTCTAATCTTTTGATACTAATTGGATCACCTGTTTCATCACAATACCCATAAGACCCATCTTCAATTCTTTGAAGGGCAGCATCAATTTTATTAATTAGCTTTCTTTCTCTATCTCTTGTTCTAAGTTCGAAAGATCTATCTATTTCTTCAGATGCCCTGTCAGTTATATCGGGTTTTGCCTCATTCTCATTCTGAAGATTATTTAAAGTTTGAGATGACTCTTTGAGTAAATCTTTTTTCCAACTTACTAATTTTTGCTTAAAATATTCTTTCATTTTGGCATTCATAAATTTTTCTTTTTGAGTTGGTTTGTAATTTTTAGATAATTTAGTCATAAATTTAAAACGATGCTGATTTATCAAATGATTTTATTTATTCAAGTAATATTGAAATTTTATTTAGTATAAATAATTTATATTTATCAATAATTTAATTAAATTTTTATAAAAGAACAAAAATAGAACTTTTAAAAATAGAACAAAACGTGTACAATCAAACATGATTTGCAAGAATCTTAATAAAAACATAGGAAATTAATGGAGAAATTTAATGTCTCAAGCTAAATTAAAAGTAGTAAATAACGAAAATTCAATGGATAAAGAAAACAGAAGTAAATCTCTAGAAGCCGCTGTAAGCCTAATAGAGAAAAATTATGGAAAAGGCTCAATAATGAAATTGGGTTCTAAAACAAACGTAGATATTGAAGCAATATCAACTGGTTCATTAGGGCTTGATATAGCACTGGGTATTGGTGGAGTTCCTAAAGGGAGAATTATTGAAATTTATGGACCTGAAAGTTCCGGTAAAACTACTTTAGCCACTCATATTGTTGCAGAGTCACAAAAACAAGGTGGTAATTGCGCATTTATAGATGCAGAGCATGCTCTAGATCCAGCATATGCTAAGAAATTAGGCGTAAATTTAGAAGAATTATTAATCTCTCAGCCTGACACAGGAGAACAGGGTTTAGAAATTGCTGATTCTTTAATTAAATCTGGAGGTATTGATGTGCTAGTTATTGATTCAGTTGCTGCACTTGTGCCAAGAGCTGAACTAGAAGGCGATATGGGAGATTCATTACCTGGTTTGCAAGCTAGGCTGATGAGTCAAGCTTTAAGAAAACTGACAAGCTCAATTGCACAATCAAACACTTTAGTTGTATTTATAAATCAACTTAGAATGAAAATAGGCGTTATGTTTGGTAGTCCTGAGACAACTACAGGTGGTAATGCTTTAAAATTTTATTCATCAGTAAGAATGGATATTAGAAGAATTGGTGCAATAAAGGATAAAGATGAAATCATTGGAAATCAAACTAGAGTCAAAATAGTTAAAAATAAAGTTGCACCTCCATTTAAGGTTGTTGAATTTGATATAATGTATGGAGAGGGTATATCTAAATTAGGTGAATTAGTTGATTTAGGTGTTAAAGCAGAAATTATTGATAAATCAGGATCATGGTTTGCTTATAAAGATACTAAAATAGGGCAAGGTAGAGAAAACGTCAAAAACTTTCTTAATGATAATCCTACCATAGCTAAAGAGATTGAAAATCAAATTCTTCAAAATGCTGGGATAGTTGAAAAAGCTATGATGGAAGGTAAAGTAGAGAATAAAGAAAAAGAAGTAGAAAAAGAAGTCGAAGAAGTAAAAGAATAATAAATATTTTTTTTTAGCGCCTATTTCAAAATAGGCGCTTTTTTATTTAGACAATATAGATTTCAAGTTATAATAGTTTTGCATGAATTCAAATCAGATAAGGTCGAAATTTCTCAATTATTTTAAAAAAAATGGACATGAGATTATTCATTCTAGCTCTTTAGTACCAGATAATGATCCTAGTTTAATGTTTGCTAACTCTGGAATGGTACAATTTAAAAATATTTTCACCGGTAAAGAGACAAGAGATTATAATAGAGCTACTACTGCTCAAAAATGTGTACGAGCAGGTGGTAAGCATAATGATTTAGAAAATGTAGGATACACGACAAGACACCATACTTTTTTTGAAATGTTAGGTAATTTCTCTTTTGGAGATTATTTTAAAGAGTTGGCCATAGAACTAGCTTGGAATCTAATTACCAAAGAATATTCAATAAATAAAGATAGACTATTAGTAACTGTTTATTCAGATGATCAAGAAGCTTTTGATTTATGGAAAAAAATAGCTGGATTGTCTGAAAATAAAATTATTAAAATTAGTACATCTGATAATTTTTGGTCAATGGGTGAAACTGGCCCTTGCGGTCCGTGTTCTGAAATATTTTATGATCATGGTGATAAATACGAAGGAGGCCCTCCAGGTTCTTCTAACGAAGATGGTGATAGATTTATAGAAATATGGAATTTAGTATTTATGCAATATGAGCAGATATCAAAATCTGAGAGAATAAATTTACCAAAACCCTCTATTGATACTGGAATGGGATTAGAGAGAATGACAGCTCTTCTAGATGGTTCTAACGATAATTATTCAACAGATTTATTTCAGCCGATTATAAATGAATCAACAAAACTATGTGGCGATGAGAGTTCAATAACAAATCCTAGCCACAGAATAATTGCAGATCACTTAAAATCTTCCTCTTTTTTAATTGCTGATGGAGTAATGCCTTCAAATGAAGGTAGAGGATACGTCTTACGAAGGATAATGAGAAGGGGAATGCGACATGCTCATTCTTTAGGTAATAAAGAACCTGTATTCCACAAGCTATTTCCTATTTTTTTAGATGGAATTAAAAATTCATATCCTGAATTAGATAGGGCAAAAGATCTCATTACTAATACATTAATGAACGAAGAAACTAAATTCAAGGAAACTGTTGAAAAAGGAATTAAAATTTTAGATGAGGAAATTTCTAACTCAACAAACATATTTAAAGGAGAAGTAGCATTTAAATTATACGATACCTATGGATTTCCCTTAGATTTAACACAAGATTATTTAAAAAGTAAAAATATTGAAGTCGATACAAAAACATTTGAACAAAAAATGTTAGATCAAAAGGAAAGAGCGAGACAAAGCTGGAAAGGTACAGGAGATATTGAAGATGAAGGCATTTGGTTTGAAATAACTTCTAAAATAGAGCCAACAGAATTTTTAGGATATTCTGATATGGAAGCTGATTGTAAAATAATTTCAATCATATCAGAAAGTAAATCAGTAGATAAAATTAAAAAAGATCAAGAAGCAATTATAATATTAAATCAAACACCTTTTTATGGAGAAAGTGGTGGTCAGGTGGGTGATCAGGGTTTTTTGGAAAATGATAATTTTAAGTTTGAAGTTATCAATACAACGAAAATATTTGGAAACTATTTTCTTCACAAAGGTAAAGTAATTAGTGGTGGATGCAAAGTTGAAGATATCATAAAAGCAAGCATTAATAGAGTGAATAGAGATTTTATTAAATATAATCATTCATCAACTCATTTATTACATGCTGCTCTAAGAAAAATACTGGGCAAGCATGTCACGCAAAAGGGTTCACTTGTAAATTCAGAAAAACTTAGATTTGATTTTAGTCACAATAATCCAATTGAAAAAGATAAACTCATAAATGTCGAAGAAATTGTAAATGATCAAATACAAAAAAATGGAATAGTTGAAATTAAAATTGTTGATCAAAAAAAAGCTATTGAAGAAGGTGCGATGGCACTATTTGGAGAAAAATATAGCAATGAAGTAAGAGTAGTAACAATGGGTCAAGAAAATGAAACATTCTTTTCAAAAGAATTATGTGGTGGCACTCATGTTGAAAGACTAGGGGAAATAAGTAAATTTAAAATAACTAATCAATCTAGTGTTGCATCTGGAATTAGACGAATAGAGGCTGTTTCTAATGTTACAGTAGATGAATATATTAGAGAAATAGAAAGTCATTTATTAGAACAAAATAAACTTCAAGACATTCAAATTGAAGATTTAAAGAATAAAATCCAAAAAATTAACGCTGATTATAATTTTAAAAATCAATATGATGATAAAGTTTTATTAATTAAAGAATTAAGTCAGATACACGAAAAATTAAAACAAAACATTTCTATTACAAAAAATATTGACAATATTGTTAATAAAAAAATAAAAGATATAAATTTTATATATTTAATTGCTAAAGATTATCCTAATAAATCATTGAAAACTTTTATTGATGAGCAAAAAAAACAATATAATAAAAAAAGTGTTTCACTAATAATTTCAAGTAATGAAAACAAACTTTCTGTAGTTCTAGGAGTTACTGAAGATTTTACAGATATTTTTGATGCTTCAAAAGAAATAAAAGAAATTTCAATTATTTTAGGTGGCAAAGGTGGCGGTGGTAGAAAAGATCTTGCTCAAGGAGGTGGATCAGATGCAAGTCAAATTAATAAAAGTATAGACTACGTAGAAGATAAATTAAATTCAATTAGCTAGCTTGAAAATTATTTTTTATTGCACTTAAAAAATCTTGAGTATTTAACCATTTCTGATTTTCGTTTATTAATATTGACAAATCTTTTGTCATTTCACCATTCTCTACGGTTTTAATACAAGTTTTCTCTAATTTTTTAGCAAAATTTATTAATTCATTGTTACCATCAAATTCTCCTCTAAAACTTAAACCTCTTGTCCAAGCAAAAATTGATGCAATTGGATTAGTTGAAGTTTCTATACCTTTCTGATGATTTCTATAATGTCTAGTAACAGTTCCATGTGCAGCCTCAGCTTCTACTGTCTTGCCATCTGGGGTCATTAACACGCTTGTCATTAAACCTAGAGATCCAAATCCTTGAGCAACAGAGTCTGATTGGACATCTCCATCATAATTTTTACAAGCCCAAATAAAATTTCCTTCCCATTTTAATGCAGACGCTACCATATCATCTATTAATCTGTGTTCATAAACTATATCTTTTTCTTTAAACTTATCTTTAAATTCAGAGTCAAATACATCCTGAAACAAATCTTTAAATCTTCCATCATAAACTTTTAAAATAGTATTTTTAGTTGAAAGGTAAACTGGCCAACTAAGGTTAAGTCCATAATTAAAACAGGCTCTAGCAAAGTCTTTAATTGAATTATCTAAATTATACATTGATAGGGCTACACCAGACTTTTCAAATTCATATACATCTTTTGTAAATCCTTCAGATCCATCTTTAGGTTCAAAAACCATTTTTAGTGTCCCTGGCTTTTCTATTAGTGTGTCAGTTGCCCTATATTGATCGCCAAAGGCATGTCTAGCAACTACAATTGGATAATTCCAATTTGTAATTATTCTTGGAACATTCTTACATATTATTGGTTGTCTAAAAATAGTTCCTCCAAGTATATTTCTTATTGTGCCATTTGGTGAACGCCACATTTGTTTTAATTTAAATTCATCTACTCGATTTTCATCTGGTGTAATTGTTGCACATTTAATTCCTACACCATATTTTTTAACTGCTTCAGCTGCATCTATTGTAATTTGATCATTAGTTTCATCTCTTTTAATCACTCCAAGATCAAAATATTTGATATCAATATCAAGATAGGGCAAAATTAATTGTTCTTTAATGTATTCCCAAATTATTCTGGTCATTTCATCTCCATCCATTTCAACTACAGGGTTTTTAACTTTTATTTTTGCCATTTAATAAATATATCCTTTAATTGATCGATTGTATCTATAATGTCAAAACTGTTTTGTAAATTTTTATTTGAAAATTTTTCTTCTTCAAAGAATTTAAATTGTTTAAATAGATTATCCCAGAAATTATTTTTATTAAAAAAAATTATTGGCTTATTATGAATTCCCATTATTTTCCAAGACACAACTTCTACTATTTCCTCTAAAGTACCTGTTCCTCCTGGTAATGCTAAATACGCATCACCATACTCAAAGAGCATTTTTTTTCTTTCAGACATAGAATCCACTATTTTTAATTCATCAATATTTTCAAAAATTATTTCTCTTTCAGATAAAAAATTTGGAATAACTCCTATAACTTTATTGTTATATTTTTTTGCTGTCTTAGCAACTACACCCATAATACCAACTTTTGCTCCACCATAGACAATGTTTATTTTAAATGATGAAATTAATTCGCTAATTTGTTCTGCGTCTTGGTAATATTTATTTCTTAATTTATCAGAAGATGAGCAATAGATGGTAATAGATTTAATAGTCATAGATTTAAAAAGTAATTAGAAAATTTAATTAGAAATTTTTTTCTTGTACCAATTCTTAATGTTTTCTCTAAACATCAAAGCTGACGGTGTCACAACTAATGTAAGAAATGTTGCAAAAAGTAATCCAAATACTATAGCTGTTGATAATTGAACCCACCACTGAGTATCCGGCGATCCTCTTGTTATTTCTCTAGATATAAAATCAACATTCGTCATTGTTACCATAGGTAATAAACCTAGTACTGTCGTAGTTGTTGTCAGTAAAACTGGTCTAAGTCTTTGTGCTCCTGTTTTAATAATTGCTTCTCTTATGTTAGATGTTTTAGTCTTTAAAAAATCGAATGTATCAATCAAAATGATATTATTATTTACTACTATTCCAGCTAGGGCAATAACACCAACTCCTGACATTACGATGCCAAATGGTTGTGCAGTTACCATTAGACCAATAAAGACACCAGCAGTTGACATCACAACTGCAAAAAGAATTAAGAATGCACTATAAAAGCTATTAAATTGTAAAAGTAGTATCATTAACATTAAAAATAAGGCAACTCCAAAAGCTCCAGTTAAAAATTCTTGAGCCTCTTTTTGATCTTCATTTTCTCCAATAAGTTCTACTCTTATTTTGTTATTCAATTCATAGCGTGGTAAATCTAACGTTCTTCCTCTCCAAGATGGAGCGGTATCAGAAATTCCTAATACATACTCAAGTTCTCTAACTTTTCCATCAGGATAAGTTCCAGGTTCTACATCCGCTTGAATATTAATAGCATTTTTTGAATCTACTCTAATTATATTTCCTGTTCTGTTATTTGGAACAATTTCAACAAAATTGGATATTGGGACTAAGCCATTTGAAGTTGTTACTCTCAAATTATCAATTCTATCAAGCGTTCTTCCTTCATTAGGGTAACGAAGAAAAAGTGGAATACTTTCATTACTATCATCAGGTCTGTATTCCCCAAGTTTAAGACCATTAGTTGCAAGTTTTATAACATTTCCTATAGATGAGATATTAGCTCCAAATTTAGAAGCTTGTTTTCTATCTACATTTATTTCCCATTCTATTCCAGGAGCAGGTAAATTATCTTCGACGTTCATTAATTTAGGATAATTGTCCATGAATTTTTTAAGCTTAACACCCTCAGTAATTAAAAGTTTTTTATTATCACTAGTTAATTTAATATTAATTGGTTTACCTTCTCCAGGCCCACCTTGTTGTTCCCTTGATTCAACTTTGATACCATTTATACCTTTCGTTGCAGTTAAAATCTCAGCTAGTATAATTTTGGATTTTCTTCTTTTATCCCAATCTGTATATTCCAAACTTATTGATCCTATAAAGTCTTCTGATGATTCTGATTGTTCACTTACATTTCCACTTAAAGAATAAATATTTTTAAATTCCTGTCTTTCTGATTGAAGTTTTAAAATAATATTCTCAACTCTTGATACATAATCTTTCTTTTCTTCAACAGAAAGATTACCTCTTGCAAAAACTACAATTTTTGCAAGATCTGGTTCAACATCTGGGAAAAATTCAACACCTTCTCCAACTTGAGTATAGGTATAATTTACTGCAACTAATATCACTAAAGCACTGATCATCACCTTTAAAGGATGGAATAATAAATAATTTAATATTTTTGCATAAAAACCTACAAAACCAGTTACATTTAAAACAGGCTCATTTGACTCTGAGGATAAGATTTTTGCATTTTTAGAAATTAATTTATCTGTAGAATTTACACTTTCTGAAATTTTATAAACTCTTGGAATTATTCTTATAAACACAAATATAAATAAAGCAAAACTCAATAAATATTTTCCAATTGTAATAAATAAACTAAACCTCTGAAATTCTAATAGTCCTAATCCATAAGATATTAGATTATAAAAAATTAGTGATATTAGTAATGGTACAATAAATTGAAGTAGTATTCTTGATACAGTGTTTAAAATAGATCCTAAAACTGGAACAAAAAGTAGTGCCATAAATAATGAAGAAATAAGAACGCATATAAGCGTTATCGGTAGATATTTCATAAACTCACCAGCAATTCCTGGCCAGAATATTAATGGTAGAAATGCTGCAAGGGTAGTTGCAGTTGAGGATATTATTGGGAGTGACATCTTTTTTGATGAATTTGCAAAAGCATCTTTTACACTTAAGCCTTCTTTCATTTTTCTATCAGCATATTCCACAACAACAATAGCCCCATCAACCAAAAGTCCTACAGATAAAATAAGTGCAAATAACACCACAATATTGATAGTAAAACCCATTATGGAAAGTGCTAATAAACCTGATAAAAATGACCCTGGTATAGATACGCCAACTAATAAACCCGATCTTACTCCTAAAGCTCCTAAGATTATAATTAAAACAAGTATTATGGCAGCTATTACATTATTCTGAAGACTGTTTAACATAGTTTTAATACCTTTTGATTGATCATTACCGAAAGAAATCTCAACATTCTCTGGAAAGGTTTTTTGGGTTTTTGATGTAACTTTTTTAACTTCATCAATGGTATTTATAATATTTTCACCAATTCTTTTTGAAACATCAATAGTAATTGAATTCGATCCATTTACATTTGCATAGGATTGCCTATCTTCGAATGTTCTTTTTACTTCAGCAATATCTCGAAAAGTTATAACTGAGTCTCCACTAGTTTTTACGGGAGTATTTAAAACATCTTCAATAGTTTCATATAAACCTGGAACTTTAATATCAAAACTACCATCACCGGTATCCTGACCACCAGCAGAAACCATCATATTATTTTCTCTTACTATATTTATAAGACTTTCCAAATTTATACCGTAACTTTCTACAGCAGTTGGATTGATTAAGATATCAACTTGCTCATTTCTTTTACCACCTATTTTAGCTTCTAAAACACTTGGAATTGTTTCTATATCATCTTGTAAAATGTCAGCTAAGTCTTGAAGAGTCCTGTTAGGCACGTCTCCACTTAATGAAATGGAAAGAATAGGAAATGTACTAATGTTTACTTCATTTACTGTTGGCTCATCTGCTTCACTAGGAAGGTCACCTTTAGCTCTATCAACTTTATCTCTTATATCCACCATTGCTTGATCAGAATCAAATCCAGCATCAAATTCTAATAAAACATTACCTCCACCTGAATAAGCCGTTGACCTTACTTCTTTGACTCCTTCAACTGTTTTAACTTCATCTTCTATTGGTTTAACTAAAAGTCTTTCTGAGTCTTGTGCTGAAATACCACTTTGATGAAGGGAAATATAAACTATCGGAATACTCACATCAGGAGATGACTCTTTAGGCATTGTAATATAAGTAGATGCCCCAGAAAAAATTATAAATAAAAGAACTCCCATAAAAACTCGGGAATGGCTAATTGCGTAATCTATAATATTAATTTTCATTTAGATTAGTTTATTTTTTCACCAATACTTATATATTCTTGACCACTTACAATTAAATTTACTTTCTCAGGTAATCCAGAAACCCACATTCCATCTATTGTATCCTTGATTGTTTTAGTTGGGTAAAAAGTAACTTTTTTATTATTATCTACGGCTTTTACACCTACAGTCCCATCGTCTAGTAAAGTTAATATAGAAGGTGGTATTTTGTGAGCTTTAAGCTCTGAACCTTTGATAACAATTTTTGTTGTTATTCCACTTTTATAAGAGAGATCTTTGTTATCAGCTTCAATAGTAATTTCGAATGTTCTAGTGCTAGTCTCAGCCGATGGAGAAATAAAAGATATTATGCCATTTTTTTTAATACCGTTACTATCTTCAATTAAAGCCTTAGTACCAACACTCACTTTATTTACATCAAATTCAGATAAATAACCCTCAATTTTAATAGGGTCTAAATCAATTATAGTAAATAGGGGAGTTCCTATTGAGATAAATTCAGTTTCCTCAACCATTTTTTCTGAAATAATTCCATCAAATGGTGCCTTGATAGTAGTTTTTTCTATATCTAGTTTAATGTTCTTTAAGATTGATTTCACACTTGAAATTTGCGCTTCAAGATTTGCTAAAGTGGATTCAAATTTTATTTTGATGTCTTCTCTATCAGCTTGAGCATTGGCTAGATTAAAAGATGCTAAACTTAATTTTGATTTTGAACTTAAACCTTTATCAATAAGTTGTTTTGCAGACGCATATTCAATTTCATATAATTCAATTCTCTCAACATTTTGTCTAAGAAGATTATCTCTGTTTTTTTCATTTAAAATTAATTCTTTGTTTAGTCTTTCTAAATCTTTTTTTGCACTTGTAAGCTTTTCATTTCTATCCTCTAATGAGATTGTAATCATTTCAGCATTTTGGAATACTCCATCTCCTCTTGCAAATTCAATATTATCTATATTGCCAGATGTTTCAGATTTAACATCAATTTTTTTATTATGAATAGTTTGACCTTGTAATTCAATTGATTGGTCAATTAAGCTAGAAGTAAAAACCTTTGTTTCAACAGAAAATATAAATTCTTCTTCATCATTATTTTTTGTATCTTGAGAATATGTAGTTTCTGTTTCAGTACTAGTTTCTGAATTATCATCTTGCGCAACAACATTGTTTGAAAACTGACCAGAACCAATCCACCCAACAACAGCGGCAAGTATTAAGAAAGCTATAAATATTGATCTTTTCATTAAATATCGTACATGTCATATATATTAAAGTGACTAAAAAACAATTTTTTGTTAGCTTTATTATCTTTTATGAAATCAAAAAAATGGGTTAATAGACAAAAAAATGATCAGTTTGTAAAGAAAGCTAAACAATTAGGGTATGTTAATCGTGCTGCATTTAAGCTAGAAGAGATTGAGCAAAAATTTAAAATAATTGAAAATTCTAAAGAAATATTAGAACTTGGATCTTCACCAGGAGGGTGGACGCAAGTTATTTTAAACAACAATACAAATCCCAAAATAACATGTTTTGATTTATTAGATATGAAAATCAATAATCAGGATATAATTTTTTATAAAGAAGATTTTTTAAAATATAATTTTAATAATATTAAAATTAAATTTGATTTAGTTTTATCTGATGTAGCCCCTAATACAACTGGACATCAATCAACAGATCATCTCAGGATAAGTCAATTAATATATGAAGTTATAAACAGATTAGAAATAACATTAAAAAATCAAGGATCCTTTATATTCAAAATTTGGAAGGGAGAGGAGGAAAAGGAAATTATAAAGATACTTAAAAAAATTTTTGATAAAGTTGAGTATTTTAAGCCAAAATCATCAAGACAAGAATCAAGTGAAATATTTATAATATCAAGAGGATTTAAATTGCATGAAGAGTAAATTAGAAACTATTTTAATTGTAGATTATGGATCTCAATACACACAATTAATAGCAAGAAGAATAAGAGAGTTAGAAGTGTTTTGTCTTGTTTATCCTTTTAATAAAATTACAAAAAAAATTTTAAATGAAATTAAACCATCTGCATTTATATTATCTGGAGGTCCTAGATCAGTACTAGATAAAAATGCTCCTAAATTAAGTCAAGAAATTTTAAAAATGAAAAAACCAGTATTAGCAATTTGCTATGGCATGCAATTAGTAACAAAAAATTTGAAAGGTGTAGTAAAACGTTCTACGCATAGAGAGTATGGTCACACTATTATAAATATTAAGAAAAAATCACTTTTATTTAAAGGAATTAACAAAGAAAAAATCAAAGTATGGATGTCACATGGAGATAACATCAATAAAATACCAAAACTTTTTTCAATAACATCTTCATCAAATAACAAAATTATTTCATCTATTGAAAATTATAGAAATAAAATTTATTGCCTTCAATTTCATCCTGAGGTTTATCATACAGATTTTGGTTCAAAAATAATTTATAATTTTGTTTTCAATATTGTAAATATAAAAAATAAATTTAAAATTCAAAAATTTATTGAAAATAAAGTATCAGAATTAAAAAATGAAATTAATAATAAAAAAATAATTTGTGGTTTATCTGGAGGTGTAGATTCCACAGTTACTGCATATTTATTAAGTAAAGCTGTTAACAAAAATCTTTATTGTATTTTTGTTGATCACGGTCTTTTAAGAAAAAATGAATCTAATGAAGTTTCAAAAATATTTTCCAAAAAATTTGGAAAAAACTTTGTTAAAATAAATGCTTCTAATATTTTCTTAAAAAATTTAAAAAATGTTTCTGACCCTGAGAAAAAAAGAAAAATAATTGGTAAAACATTTATAGAAGTTTTTGATATAGCGGCTAAAAAAATATCAAATGTAGATTATTTAGGACAGGGGACTCTTTATCCAGATATTATAGAAAGTATTCCATTCTTTGGAGGTCCAACAGCTAAAATTAAAAGCCACCATAATGTTGGCGGCTTACCAAAAAAAATGAAACTAAAAGTTGTGGAGCCCTTAAGAGAATTATTTAAAGACGAAGTAAGAAATGTTGGAAAGAAATTAAAAATAGATAAACATTTACTTTTAAGACATCCTTTTCCAGGGCCAGGTTTAGCAATTCGAATACCAGGAATAATTGATAAAAAAAAGATTTTAATTTTACAAGAAGCAGATCATATTTTTATACAGTACCTAAAAGAAAAGAAACTTTATAATAAAATTTGGCAAGCTTTTGTTGTTTTATTACCAGTAAAATCAGTAGGTGTTATGGGAGATGAAAGAACATACAATTACTCTGTTTCAATTCGAGCTATTACTTCAGTTGATGGCATGACAGCTGATTTTTATATGTTTACAAATAATCAACTAAAAGAAATATCTTCTCGTATAATCAATAATGTTAAAGGTATAAACAGAGTTTTGTACGATTTTACTTCAAAGCCACCAGGAACAATTGAGTGGGAGTAGTATTATGAAAAATTTAAAAGATGAAATAAAATTTCCATGTGGCTTATCTATGAAAAATAGATTTATGCTTGCTCCATTAACAAATACTCAAAGCCATGAAAATGGAATACTTTCAGAAGGTGAATTTAACTGGTTAACAATGAGAGCTAAAGGAAATTTTGGACTTACTATGTCTTGTGCTTCTCATGTTCAATTTATTGGTAAAGGTTTTCCTGGTCAATTAGGGATTTTTGGTGATGAACATATAGAAGGTTTAAAAAGATTAACTGATGAAATTAAATCTTACGAAAGTTTAGCTGTTGCTCAATTGCATCATGCTGGAATGAAATCACCTAAGTTAATTATAGGTGAACAGCCTGTCTGTCCTTCAGATGATAAAAAGACTAACTCAAGAGCTTTAAAACTAGATGAGGTCAAAAGACTAAGAGATAATTTTATTGAAGCTGGAGTAAGAGCAAAAAAATCAGGATATGAGGGAGTAGAAATACACGGAGCTCATGGTTATATTCTGTGTCAATTTTTAAGCTCTGAATTCAATACAAGAGAAGATGAATACGGTGGAAGCTTAGAAAACAGATCTAGAATAATTTTTGAAATTATTAATGGCATCAGAGACGAATGCGGTCCTGAATTTCTATTGGGAGTTAGATTATCCGCAGAAAGGTTTGGAATTAAATTAGGAGAAACAAAAGAAATATGTAAAAAACTAATCAATACTAACAAAATAGATTTTTTAGATATATCACTTTGGGATTCTTTTAAAAAACCTGTAGAAGAAGAGCATAAAGAAAAGAGTTTACTAGAGCATTTCACAGAACTTGATTTTAAAGATGTTAAATTAACGGTAGCAGGAAATATAAGAACAGGTGAGAATGTTTACGAAATTCTTAATAATAAAGTTGATTTTGTAACTATAGGAAGAGCAGCTATTCTTCATCACGATTTTCCCGATAGAGTAATGAAAAATCCGAATTTTAAACCAATAGAGCTACCAGCTTCAAGATCTTACCTAAATAAAGAAGGTTTAAGTGATAAATTTATTGAATATATGGGAAATTGGCCAGGTTTTGTTGGTGAGTGACTTTAAGATTTCTTATGCTTTATACAATGAATTTAGTTATTATTCTTTCAAAAAATATTTGATTGATCTTCAGCTGCACCATTTAATGTAGATATTATTAAAAACCATTAGATATGCATTTTAAGAATTATTAAAATGCTATTATCGTATTATTTAAAAATAGTCATTTAATCTAACCTTTGCACTTAATTAGGAGGTAAAATCAAATGAAAATATTTTTAATATTTATTTCTTCAATATTCTTATCCTTTAGTATTTCTGCTGATACAAAAATATCTTTTGCTTTAGATTGGAAATTTGAAGGACCAAGTGCACCATATTTTTATGCAATAGATAAAGGATATTTTGGTGAAGAACATTTAGAAGTTGAAATATCTGCAGGTAAAGGATCCTTGGATGCTATTCCAAAGGTAGCTACAGGAGCTTTTCCTATTGGCTTTGCAGATATAAACAGTTTAATCAAATTCTTAGATCAAAATCCTGGAGCTCCAGTAATGGCGGTTATGATGGTTTATGATAAACCTCCATTTGCAATTGCTGGAAGAAAAAGTCTTGGTGTTACAACTCCATCTGATTTAGAAGGGAAAATTCTTGGTGCCCCCCCACCTGATGGTGCATGGGCACAATTTCCACCATTCGCTTCAGCAAATAATATTAATGTTGATAATATAACAGTAGAACCAGTAGGTTTCCCGACAAGAGAACCAATGTTAGCTGAAAAAAACGTTGATGCTATAACAGGTTTTTCATTTTCAATGTTTTTAAATTTAGTTCGTCTTGGTGTTCCTGAAGACGATATATCAATCATGCTGATGGCAAATTATGGATTAGAATTATATGGCAATGCTATAATAGTTAATACTGATTATGCAGATGCAAACCCTGATATAATAAAAGGTTTTTTAAAAGCTGTATCTAAAGGATGGGTCGAAGCTATGAAGAACCCCGAAGATGCAGTAAAAAGTATGGTTGAGCGAAATCCAGCTGCTGACTTAGCTTTAGAGACAAGAAGATTGATACTTGCAATAGAAGGAAATGTTAATACTGATTATGTAAAAGAAAACGGTATGGGTAATATTGACATTGTAAGAATGGAAAAAGCTTTAGGACAGTTAGCAGAAACATACGAATTCTCATCTGATCCAGAAATTTCATCATTTTTTACAGATAAATTTCTACCTTAATATATTTTTTATGGGGTAGACTATTTCTACCCCATATACTAATCACACCATATGCATATCAATATTGAAAATGTTTCTCATCAATATCAAACTAAACAAGGTATGCTTCCTGTTTTACAGGATCTTTCTATATCAATTAAAAGGAAAGGTTTTACTGCTATAGTTGGACCTTCAGGTTGTGGTAAATCTACAATAACTAGATTAGTCAGTGGATTAATAAAACCTACTCAGGGAGGTATTTTTATTTCAAATAAAAAAATTACATCTCCCCTTTCTACTGTAGGTATGGCTTTTCAAAATCCAGTTTTGTTAGAATGGAGAAATGTAATTAAAAATATAATTCTTCCACTTGAGATAGTATCAAAAAATATAACATATAATCAAAAGAGATTGAATGCATTAGATCTACTTAAGTTAGTAGGATTAGAAGAATTTGAAAATAATTTACCATCTGAATTATCTGGAGGTATGAAACAAAGAGTTTCACTTTGTAGATCTCTAGTTCATAATCCAGAGGTATTAATTTTAGATGAACCCTTTGCAGCTTTAGATGCATTTACAAAAGAAGAATTATGGGACGTAATGCATAAATTAAAAAAAGAAAGAGACTTTACATGTATTTTAATAACTCATGATTTGAGAGAGGCTGTTTATTTAGCTGATCAAGTAATTGTTTTATCTGGAAGACCAGCTTCATTACAATACGATGTCAAAACTAATTTTAATGAAGAAAAAAAAATTTCAGATTTATATTCATCAGAAGTTTCACAATTACTTGCAACACTTAGAAATCAAATTGAAATAGCTCAGAATAAAAATGATTAAAATCAATAATTTTATTATACCTTTATTTAGTCTTATAATTTTTTGTTTGTTATGGGAATTATTGGTTTGGTATAATAATTGGCCGAATTATAAAATGGCTTCACCATCAGATTTATGGCCAGCATTTTGGAAATTTAAACACCTTTTTTTAATATATGGATGGGAAACATTTTGGAGAACCGTTGTAGGATTGATATTATCAGTTTTAGTAGGATTAAGTTTAGGTATTTTGATGGGGTTTTCAAAAACTATAAGAATAGGCTTATATCCAATCCTTGTTGGTTTTAATGCCATTCCTAAAGCAACAGTAGTCCCAGTAATTGCATTAATATTTGTCGGTATGCACAATATGAATACAATTATAATTGTGATACTTATTTCGTTTTTTCCAATCTGTGTTTCAATTTCGATTGGGTTGTCAACTTTGGAAAGAGAATATGAAGATATACTTTTATCTTTAGGTGCAAATAAATTTGAGATTTTTTATAAAATTGCTTTACCAAAAACATTACCAGAATTTTTTGGAGCATTAAAAGTATCAACAACACTCGCGTTTATTGGAACTAATTTAATGGAGATTATTGAACCACATGGAAAAGGATTAGGACATTTATTTGATAGTGGAAAAATTAGCGCAGATTATCCGTTAATGTTTGCAGTATTGATCACTTTGGCTGTTATGGGAATATTTTTATATTATATTGTAGTTTATCTTGAAAATATTTTTGCTGGTTGGGCCATTAGAAAATAAAGTGAAGAAAGATAAAGTTTAATAATACAAATTGTTAAATAAAATCGTTAATATTTAATTTACTAACTTAAAAATGTTTCGATTTAAAGATGATATCAGTGCGTCTAAACTTTCAAATTTCTTGTTTTGATTTTTTGATTTTAAATTATAATAAATTTTTCTTTTTTTTCTCTCCAGTGATTTATTTAGAATGCATTCTGGAGCTGCTAGACTATGTTTAAATATATAAAAAAAAGCATTATTTTTATTAAAATCAATAGCATAGTCTTTCCATTCTCCACTAGAGACTCCTTTAGAATAAAGATTTAAGATTTTAGCAAGTTCATCTTTTGAAAAGTAGAGATTGTGATTGTTAGTTGAAGCACTAGATGTTAGTAAGCCCATAAATTAAGAATATAACATAAATATATGCCTGTAAATGCCCCAAACGACAATTTAGATATATTAGCGCCAGCGTTTAATCTTAAAAATATTAATGATAAAATGGTTTCTTTAGAGAATGCAAAAGGATTAAATGGTACAGTTATTGTTTTTATCTGTAATCATTGCCCTTATGTTAAAGCCATCGCAAGTAGATTAAAAAAAGATTCTGATGAATTATTAGAGCATTCAATAAATACAATTGCTATAATGTCAAATGATGTAATTAATTATCCAGATGATTCATTCGATAATATGAAAATTTTCTCTGATAAATATAAATTTAATTTTCCTTACCTTTATGATGAAACACAGGAAGTAGCAAAAAAATACAACGCTGTTAGTACTCCAGACTTTTTTGGTTTCGATAAAGATCTTAAATTAAAATATAGAGGTAGAATAGACTCAGGTATTATGAATTCAAATCAAAATTCTAATATTGAAAGAGATCTTTTTAATGCAATGATTAAAATTAAAAATGAAGGAGTAGGCCCAACTAATCAAATGAACAGTATTGGCTGTTCAATAAAGTGGAAATAATATGATTCAAGAAAATAAAAATAAAAACTTATTTAAAAAAGTACAAAATTTTATTTTTGCAAACTATAAACAAATAGTAATTTCATTAGTAATTTTGCTAATTTTATTTATTGGATACCAAACATATAATTATTTTAAAATTCAAGATATTAAAAATTCTAGTATAAGTTTTTTTGATATTATCCTAGAAAATCAAAATGATTTAAGTAATTTAGAGAATTTAATCGATGATGATAATATTTTCTCCATTTTATCAAAATTAAAATTAATTCAGAAAAATATTGAAAATAAAAACTTTAGTTACGCTAACGAATTGTACAAAGAATTAATTTTTTCATCAAACTTAGACGATCTATATAAAACCTCTATTGCTACAAATGCTTCATATACAATGATTAATGCTTCATTTGAAGAGAATACTAAAAATTACTTAAATGATATCTCTAGTTACATAAATAACATTAGTGATGAGTTGGATGGTTATTTTTCAATTAAAAAAGAATTAGAATATTTATTAATCGTTTCAGAAATTGATCTAAATAAATCTGAATATAATAATAATTCAAAAGTATTGGATAAATATAATGAAATATTTAATTCAAGTTTAGTTTCTGACTCTATAAAAGAAAGAGTGAAAAAGATTCATGAGTTTCAGCTTTATAAGTAAAATATCGCTATATTTATCTTTCATATTTATTATTTCATGTCAGAATACTTTTTCTTCTTTAAATAATAATACAGATATAATTGATTATAATTTACAATTAGAAAAAGAAGATTTTTTAGATTTTAGTTTATATGAAGATTATCAAGAAAATGTATTTGATAGTTATACATATAAGGCATCTAATTATAATTTTTTAGACAAAGATCAAAATAAATTAAAAATTAACAATTATGAGTCTAAATACAAAAATAATAATCCAATAAATATTATTTATCTAGAGAATAATATTTACTCCATCAATATATATGGAGAACTTTTAAGTTTTGACTTAAATACTGGAAAGTTAATTGAAAAAATTGTTATAGAATTAGATCAATTAAAAAAAGTACCTATATCTTTTTCTTCTTATGAAAACGATTTTATTATTGCTTTTACTTCAGGAGAAGTGGTTAGAATTAACAAAAAAGGGAAGATTATTTGGTTATTTAAAAATCCAGATTTATTAAATACTCCAGTTAAGATTTATGATAACTATCTAATAATACTATATCCAGAAAAAATAATTTTTTTATCAACTTTAAGTGGTAATATAATTCTAGAAAAAGCTTTTAAATCTGGCAATATAATTCAATCATCAGGAGGTAAAATAGAAATATTTTATAATATTGTTTTTTTTATACTTCCTAACAGTGAATTTAATTCATTAGATACATATTTATTTGAAGAACATAACTTAAATTTTGATAAGATTGAACTCAATACATCATTAAATAATCTTAAAGATCAAATTCACATTTATAAAAATTTTTTAGTATATTTTGATAATGGAAATATCTTTCATACTTATGATATAAATAAGGATAAATTTATATTAACCGATTATAGAATAAATAATTCATCTTCTGCAGTTTTATTTAATAATTCATTAATTTCAAAAAATGATAATTTTCTTGAATTTTATAATATTCAGAATGGCAATTTATTTACAAGAATTAATATCAATATGATACTAAATAAAAACTCAAAAATAATAAATGCTTTGATCATCAATCAAAATATGCATTTATTTATGGATGATGGAGAAATAATTATTTTAAATCAAAATCTTGAAATCCAAGAAACCACAAATCTTAAAATTAAAAATATTAATAAAGTTTATAATTATCAAAATAAAATTTTCATAAGTACTAAAAAAGGCCTTACTTACATTTATTAAAATGAATATATTAATTTTAGGTATGCCAAATGTAGGCAAAACATCACTTTATAATTTAATTACAAAAAAAAATAATAATATAATTCATGACACTATTGGTACAACAAGAGATTGGCATGTATCACCTCTAAAATCAAATAGTAATATTGAAGTATATGATACACCAGGAATAATTAATCAAAAAAATTTAATAACAAAGAGTGTTAGTAACATAATAAGGAAAATAGATATTTTTGTATATGTTATTGACTATAAAGATGAGAAATACTTTAAGGATAAAGAATTGATCAATGAATTAAGAAAATTTAATAAGGAAATATTAGTTATCATTAATAAGGATGATAATTTCAAGCAAGATAAAAAAATTGACAACCTTGGTATCAAAAATATTTTTTTTATCTCATGTTCACATAATATTGGTATTGATGGTTTTTTAGATTTTTTATCAAAATATGATGCTAAAGATAATAAGTTAATAAATTACGATTTTTCTTTAGGTTTATTCGGTAAAACAAATGTAGGGAAAAGTACTCTCTTAAACAAATTAGTAGGATTTGAGAGGTCAATTGTTAGTAATCAACCAAAAACTACAACTGATATTGTTTCTTCTTCATATACATTTAAAGGGAATACATATTCAATTAGAGATACTGCAGGTTTAATTAAAAAAAATAAAATCGATAAAAATAGCCTTGATTTTTATGTTACCAAAAAAACTTTATCAATTATCAATGAAATTAACTTAAATATTTTCCTTATTGATATTGAACAAGGCTTTGATACTCAGTCTAAAAAAATATTTAATTTAATATATCAAAAGTCTAATATTTTATTATTTATAATTAATAAAATTGATCTAATTAAAAAAAATAAAAAAAAGATAATTGATGAATTAATTAAAGATATAAATTATGAATTTTCTCAATCAAAAAATATAATTATTATTCCAATTTCAACACTTTATAAGAAAGATATTTTTTTTTTAAAAAATAAGATTCGTAAACATATTCTAGAATTAAATAAAAATATATCAACTTCACAAATTAATAAGTGGTTAAATTATGTTGTTGAAAATAACTCTCACCCTAGAATAAATGGAAAGGAGGTTAAATTTAAATATGGTACTCAGGTTTCAAAAAATCCTTTAACAATAAAAATTTTTTCGAACTTTTCTAAAGAAATATCTAATTCATATAAAAGATATTTGCTTAATAATTTTTATAATTTCTTTAAAATTAAAAGTAGAAACTTAAAAATTTTATTTTCTAAATCTAAGAATCCTTATGATTAGTTATTATTGATCTGTACTCGTATAACTCTCAATAATATTATTATTATATTCAGAAATTTGCATTAGAATATTTGAATTTTCTACAAAAAATAAATGAAAATTTTTCAATATCTCAACATCATTATTATTAGTTAAATACAATACACTACTGTAAATTATATATGAAAATAAAATGCCATATAAGATTCCAAAAAATTTATCAAATATGACTCCTAAAATTTGTTTATCTAAGTCACTATTTAAAAATTTTCTTATTCTTTTTAATATAAATAAACTAATTAAGAAAATTATTGGTATTGAAATAATTATACTCATAACGCTTACAAACTGTTCAAACCTTTGTAAAAAATTAATATTTAAGAGTTGTTCACTTAAAAAATCTGAACTATATTGATAGCCATATATGGTTACAAATACAGAGCCAACCCATGTTAATAACCCTAATATAGAATTAATGAATCCTTTCCAGAAACTAAAAATTACAATTACTGCAGTTAAAATTAATACTACATAATCGAAAAATATTAATTCAAAGTTTAAAAAAGTCATTTTTGATATTTCATTATTGATGGTAAAGTTATTAGTACTCCTATCATAGCAAACATCATTGCTAAACTAGTAAATAGACCAAAATAAACTGTAGGAACAAAGTTTGATAAACAAAGAGTAAGGAACCCTGCAGTTATTGCTATAGATGTAATTAAAACTGCATTACCTACAGTTTTATGTGTTTTTTCAATTATTTCACTATGATTTGTACCTAACTTTAGATTTTCCTTGTAACGGTATATATAATGTATTGTGTTATCAACGGCTATACCAATAGATATTGCTGCAATTGTAATTGTCATTATATCAAGCGGTATTTTGAGCAATCCAATTAAACCAAGAATAAACGTTGAAGCTAAAATATTTGGAATTATTCCAATTATACTTAATTTTAAGGATCTAAATAATATTAGAAACATTATAAAAATAGCCAAAATTACAAAACCCAAGGATTTTATTTGCGAGCTAAATAAAGATTTTAACATGTTGTTATATAATACTAATAGACCGTTAACTCTAAATTCTTCCAAGTTATCGAATTCATTCAATAAAAAATAATTAATTTCATTTATGAGATCATTTCTTTTAATATCTTTCGAATCTTTGACTCTTGTAGAAATTTTTATTATGTTTTTTTCAATATTCAGATAAGGATCAATTAAATCAGTTTTATAATCAATAGGTATTTCATTATATAATACTGATAATTCAAACATTGATAAATCACTTTTGTTTATTTGATTTGCAGTGTCTATAAGTGAATAAATTGAAATAACTTTCCCAATCTCTATTCTACTTTCTAAATACTGATGAACAGATCTGATTGTTTCAATTTTTTCATTTGTGAACCAAACAATATCCTCTTCCTCAAAAAGATCATCTGAGAAAAAATCATCTTCAATTTCTAAATCATCTTCTTCTTCAGCTTTTATTGTTGTATCAATTATTTGATCATCATTTTTGAATTTAAGAATAATATCTAAAGGTGTAGTTCCGCCTAATTCATTATCTATTAGATACATTCCTTTATAAATTTCTGTATTTTTTTTAAAATATTTTATAAATGAGTTTTCAACATTCAGATTGGCAATTCCATATAGAGATATGAAAAATATTAGAATGTTTAATCCAAGAATATATTTACTATTCTTATATGCAAAAGGATAAAAAGATTTTAAAAAGCTCAAATTTAGAGAATAGTTTTTTTCCTCCTTTGAAAAGAAAGAAACAATTAGGGGTAAGATTACAAATGAAGAAATTAAAACTATTAATAATGCTATTATCATTATAATTCCAAAATCAATTACAGGTTTAATATCTGATATTACTAGTGATACAAAAGCTACAATTGTAGTTAGAAAGGTATAAAAACAAGGCCAAAACATCATTCTAAAATTTTCAATAATTTTTATATCCCTTTGTAAATAATTATTCATTATATGGACATTCATAGAAATAGATAAAACAAACATTAATGATAAGAAGTTTGCTGAAACTGCTGTAATTTCAAAATTAATAAAACCAGCCAAACCTATTGACAAATAAACTGCACTAATTGACGTAAATAAAATAGCAAATACCCATTTGACTCTTCTAAAAATTAAGAAAAGAATTAAAATTATAATTAAAAGTACAATTAAACTAAATGTTATAATATCATTTTTTACATAAGAAATAACATCGCTTGATATCATTTCTACCCCACCTAAATAGTATGTAAAATCTTGATTGCTATTAGTAATAATATTTCTTATTTTTTTAATTAATTTATTTCTCTCTTTGTCTATTTCTGTTTTTATGCTGTAATAATTTCCTTGAGATAAGTATAAATTTTTGTTTTCTTTAAGATCAAGTGCTTTATTGTTTTCATTAAGGAAAATTACAATAGAAGTTATATTTTTATTCTTATTAATAATTTGATCACTATAGATAGGACTTTTTGCAAACTCATTTAAAACATCTTTAATTGCTAAATTGGTATCTATTATAGTTTCATAATTATCATTTGCTAAATCTAAAAGATTAGTTTTATTTAAAAAAAGAATGGGCGCTTTATTAATATTAAAAACAGAATACACCTCTGGTAATGCTGATAATTTTTTGCTTATATTTTCTATTTCGGTTAATAATAACTTATCTATTTTATCATTGCTTTTAATTGCTATTACAAGACTATTTTTTGTAGGAAATAAATCTTGATAATAAGAAAAATATTTAAAATCTTCATCGCCCTGCGATACTAGACTATCAGAAGAAGCATCTATTCTAAAATCTTTAATATAAAAACTGGAAAAAAATAAAGATAGGATAAAAAAAATAAATAAAATAAATTTTAATTTTTTACTCATATTTTCGATACACTCTATTACCAATAGAAGTCAAAACTTCGTATGATATAGTTTTACATTTTTTAGCAAATTTATCTACTTTGTGTTCGTCATTAATAATATCTACGAACATTCCTGTTTTTAAATCATAACTACTTTTTGATATATCTATTGTAAATGAATCCATTGAAATTCTTCCAACAATCTTAAATCTATCTCTTTTAAAATAAACAAAGCCTTTATTACTCAATAATCTAGGTATTCCATCTTCGTAACCAAGGCCAATAGTTGCTATTTTTGTTTTAGTTTTTGTTTTGAATGTACGATTATATCCAATGTATTGATTTTTTTGTAAATCTTTAATTTGTATTATCTTTCCTTTAAAATTAATAACGTTCTTAATTTTTTTTTCTAATTTTTTATTTTCATAACAACCATAAATACCTATGCCAGGTCTAATCATATCGTATAAATATGTTTTATCTAGAATAGAACCATGAGCATTAGCTAAACTAAAAAAAACACCTTTTGGTTTTTTGTTAACAAAATCATCAAATAGTTTTCTTTGTCTAATATTGTATTTAATTTTATATTCATCAGAGCTTGATAAATGACTAATTATTAGTTTAATATATTGATTTTTTAAATCTAATATTTCTACTTCTTCAGGTGAAATACCCAATCTATTTATACCTGTATCTATATGAATGGCATAATCAATTTTAGCATTCTTTATTCTGTTATATTCTTCAATCGTATTTACTACAGGTATTAAATTTGCTTGAGTAAATTTATTTAATTTATAATTTTGTAAACCATTAAGAACATATATTTTTATTAATTTACTCTTATTATTTAATTTTAATCCCTCACTTAATGTTGCAACAAAAAAATGTTTACAACCTTGATTTAATAAAAGATTATAAATCTTCTTATCTCCTAATCCGTATGCATTTGCTTTTATTGTTGGTGCTACGATCAGGTTCTGTTTAAGTTTTTTAAAAAAATTATAATTATAAATTAAGTTTTTTGTGTTAATGCTTAGAATGCCACTTTCGTTAATCACTCAATAATATTATCATAATCTTTCGAAGTTAAGTCACTGAATTTTGTATAATTTGCATCAAAATGCATCTTTATTGACCCAATCGGACCATGTCTTTGTTTCGCGATAATTATTTCCGCTTTATTATAATTATCATTAGTTAATTGTTGCCACCTCGATACTCTTTCATTGTATTTCATATCATCTTCTTCAGATTTTCTTATAGGTTCTAATCTTTCTAAATAATAACTCTCTCTATAAATAAACATAACAACATCAGAATCTTGCTCAATTGTTCCACTCTCTCTTAGATCTGATAATAGAGGTCTTTTGTCTTCTCTTTGTTCAACTTGTCTTGATAACTGCGATAAAGCAATTATTGGAATATTTAATTCTTTAGCTATAGATTTTAAACCTCTAGTAATTTCTGAAATTTCTTGAACCCTTCCATCATATCGATTGTTTGATGAAGATGACATTAATTGCAAATAATCAATAATTATTAAATTAATATCGTGTAATCTTTTCAATCTTCTTGCTCTTGTTCTTAACATTGGAATTGTAAGAACGGGATTATCATCAATAATTAAGTTAAGCTTTTCTAATTCTGATGATGTTTTGGCAATTTTATTGAAATCACTTTTGTTAAGTTCTGCTTTTCTCATTTTATCTCCAGAAATTTTAGTTTGTTCAGCTAAAATTCTTGTAGCCAACTGTTCTGAAGACATTTCTAAAGAGAAAAAAGCTACTTTTCCTCCATCAATAATCCTTTTTTTGTTAAATTCATCTTTTTCTTCTAGATACTTAATCGCACAATTAAAAGCAATGTTTGTGCCTAATGCAGTTTTACCCATTGATGGTCTTCCTGCAATAATAATTAAATCAGATTTATGAAGTCCTCCCAATTTATTATCTAAGTCTTTAAAACCAGTTGGTACACCTGCAATTTTACCATCTCTTTTGTAAGCTTCACTAATAATGTCTACAGCTCCTTTTAATGCATTACCAAAATTTACAAATGTTCTCTCTGAATTTCCAGTTTGAGATAAATTGTAAAGATCATTTTCTGCATTCTCTATAAGGTTTTCAGATTGTTCATTAGTATTCGAGCTTGTTTCCTGGATAATATTATGTGCAATACCAACTAAATTCCTTTTGACATATAAATCATATATAATTTTTCCATAATTATATGTATTTTGAGTTGAAGGAGCGCTATCTTTTAACTGGTTTAAATAATTAATCTTGTTAAAACTATTTTTATCTTCAGGTAGGTAATTTTTTAGCGTTATAGGTGAAACCAAGATATTTTTATCTAACAAATTTTTAATAGTTAAAAAAATTGTTTTGTTAGTTTCATCTACAAAGTGATTTTCATTAAGAAAATCTGAGACTTTTTCATAATTACGATTATCCCACAATATGCAGCCAATTAATGCAATTTCTGCATCAATATTGGAAAAATTAGTAACTTCATTTGATTTATCGTTGTTTGAATTTATTAATTCAACTGACATTATGACTAATTAAACTATCTTAAAAAAACAACAACTGTAAGAAATAAAATGTAGTTAATAAAATATTAATTGTGTGAATAAATTAATTCTTATTAACAATTACTGAAAATTCCTCAATTATATCTTCATAGGGATTTATTTCTATTTTATGCTCACCTATAGATTTAATTTGATTTTTTATTATGATATCATCTGATTTAACTTTAAGATTATTTTCTAATAAATTCTCTAATATTTCTTTTTTTGTTATTGAGCCATAAAGCTGATCTTTTTCATCAGCCTCTTTACTAAATGTAATTTTGATTGCTTTTATACCTTCAATTAATTTTTTTGCATCATTTAATTTTGACTCTTCCTTAATTCTCATTTCATCCTTAATTTTTTCATAGTGCTGAATATTTTTTTTATTTTCTCTAAGGGCCATATTATTTGGGAATAAAAAGTTTCGAGCATAACCAGACTTTACAGCAACTGTATCACCAATTTTACCTAATTTTTTTATAGTTGTTGTTAAAATTACTTTCATGATGAGAATGATTTGTTTGTGTAAGAAATTAAAGAAAGAAAGCGAGCTCTTTTGATAGCTTTAGCTAACTCTTTTTGTTTTTTTCTAGACACTCCTGTAATCCTACTTGGTATAATTTTGCCTTTTTCAGTTAAATATCTAGACAGCATTCTTGTATCTTTATAATCAATTTTTGGAGAACCAGGTTGACTAAAAGGACAATATTTCTTTTTGTTTTCAAAAGGAGAATTAGACCTTTCTTCTCTTTTTTGACTAAACTTCTTTTTTTTCATAACTCAATTTTGTGGGTAGCTCTTGATGGTTATTTACTTTTATAAATAAATATCTGATGATATTTTCAGACTGATTCAAATCCTTATTGATTTCTTTTATAATTTGACCTGGCGCTTCAATTTGAAGATATCTGTAAAATGCTTTTTTAAATTTATTAATATTATAACTTAAATCCCTCAATCCCCAGTTTTCTTCACTTATTAGTTTACTAGAGTATGATTCTAGATTAGATTTAAAATGTTCTAATTCAGAATTTAAAGAGTTAGCTGTGAGCTCAGGATTAAATAATAATACTACTTCAAATTTATTCATATAACTCCACGGTTTATCTTATATTCAAAATATAAGAGAAGTTGAGCTTGCATATATTTAAATTTTAAAATAAATCAAGCTTTAATGACATCCATAGTTTTTCCTGGTCAAGGTAGCCAATTTTTATGTATGGCAAAAGATTTTCATGATAACTTCAAAATAGCTAAGCAAACCTATGAAGAAATAGAAGATTATGCCAAAATTGATCTAAGAAAAATAATCTTTGAAAATAATGATAATAAGTTAAATTTAACACAATTTACACAGATCTGTATATTTGCTTCCTCTTATGTAATTTATAAAGTTTATATTAATGAAAGTAATTTAAAATTAGAAGATATTAATGTGATGTTAGGACACTCACTAGGTGAATACACTGCATTAGCTTGTAGTAACAAAATAAGTTTAAAAGATTGTAGCCTAATACTTAAAAAAAGAGGCGAATTAATGAATAATGCGGTTAAACCTAATGAAACTGGAATGGCAGCATTAATTGGTAAAGATGCCAATATTATTCAAAAAATTATTGATGAAAATAAATTAAATGTTGAGATAGCTAATGACAATTCACCTATGCAAATAGTCATATCCGGCTTGAAAGAAGATATATTATTAAGTAAAGACTTTTTCTTAAGTAATAATGTTAAAAAGTATGTTGAACTTAATGTTTCTGCAGCCTTTCACAGTAAATTTATGATCAATGCTCAATTAGAATTAAGTGAAAAAATAGAAGGCTTAAATTTTTACGAAAATAAAATAAATATTATTTCTAATTTTGATGCAAATCCACACAATGATACTGTTTCAATTAAAAAAAACTTAAAAAACCAAATGGCAAATAGAGTTAATTGGACCAAAAGTATTAAAAATCTTGAACTTATGAAAGAAACAAATATTTTAGAAATTGGGCCAGGAAAAGTATTAAGTGGTTTAATTAGTAGAATCTCAAAAAATTTTGATATTAAGTCAATAAATCAAATTTCTGACTTATAAGTATGAAACAAATAAAAAAAATTTTTATCACAGGTGCCTCAGGTGGAATTGGTTCAGCAATATGCAGTAAATTTAAAAGTATAAATTCTAAGTTAATTTTAACCTCATCTTCTGAAAAAAAAATTGAGAGTTTCAAAAAAATTTATGGAAATGATCAATACTATTATAAAGTAGATTTATCTGATCCTGAAGATCTTCAAAATTGCTTAAATGATATTTCTAAATCACATAAGGACATATCTGTAATTGTTAATAATGCAGGTGTAACTGAGGATAATTTAATTTTTAGAATGAAAAATGAACAATGGTCAAAAGTAATTCAGACTAATTTAAGTTCAAATTTCCAGATAATTAAATCTTTACTTCCAAATATGTTGTCAAAAAGATACGGGAAAATTATTGGAATATCATCAGTAGTTGGGTCCACGGGAAATCCTGGTCAATCAAACTATGTAGCATCAAAATCAGGAATGATTGGACTTTACAAATCAATTGCTTCTGAAGTTGCAAAAAGAAATATAAACGTAAATATTGTTTCCCCAGGATTTATATCTACAACTATGACAGAAAATTTAGATGATGAGAAAAAAAATTCTTATTTAGCAAGAATACCAATGTCAAGATTTGGTAAGACGGAGGATATTGCTAATATAGTATCTTTTTTAGCAAGCGACGAGTCTTCTTATATTACTGGTCAAAATATTCATGTTAATGGTGGAATGTTAATGGTTTAATTTGTTGACATATATTCAAAAAATAATCTAAAAGTAAATTATAAGGAGAAAATTATGAGTGAAATTCAGGATCATGTAAAAAAAATTGTCGTAGATCATTTAGGCATTGATGAATCTAAAGTTATTCCCGAAGCAAAATTTATAGATGATTTAGGAGCTGATAGTTTGGATACAGTTGAACTTGTCATGGCTTTTGAGGAAAAATTTGGAATTGAGATACCTGATGATGCTGCAGAGACAATACAAACAGTTCAAAACGCAATAGATTATATTCAAAGCAAGAAATAATTTTTTATATTTTAATATGAGAAGGGTTGTAGTTACTGGAATGGGTTTGCTCACTTCAATTGGTAATGATGCAAAAATTTCGTGGCAAAATCTCATAAATTCTAAATCTGGAATTAAAAAAATTAATCATTTCGATGTATCAGATCTGCCAGCAAAAATTGCTGGATATTTAAATAATAATCCCGATGCTAATGATTATTTCAATAACACATTATCTTTAGAAGCAAAAGAAATTAAAAGAAATGATAGATTTATTCAGTATGGTTTAGTAGCTGCAAAAATGGCAATAGAAGATGCAGGTTTAGAAAACTTAACTGATAATGAAAAACTAAGAGCTGGAGTTTCTGTTGGATCAGGAATTGGAGGTTTAGAAACAATTTACGAAGGATCTTTAACAATTAATAATGAAAAGCCAAAAAAATTGTCTCCCTTTTTTATTCCTTCCTCTTTAGTAAATTTATTGTCTGGGCAAATATCTATAAAATATGGATTTAAAGGTCCTAATCATTCTGTAGTAACTGCTTGTGCTACTGGCGCACATTCAATTGGAGATTCAGGTGAAATTATTAAGAGAGGAGCGGCAGATGTTATGATAGCTGGAGGATCAGAAGCAGCTGTTTGTAGATTAGGGATTGCTGGGTTTTGTGCTGCTAGAAGTCTTAGTACTTCATTTAATGATGAGCCTCATCTTGCCTCCAGGCCTTGGGATAAAGATCGTGATGGTTTTGTAATGGGAGAAGGTTCAGGTATTATTGTATTAGAAGAATTAGAATATGCAAAAAAAAGAGGTGCAAATATATACGCTGAGTTAGTTGGATATGGTATGTCAGGAGATGCACATCATATTACTGCTCCAGCAGAAGATGGTGATGGAGGTTATAGAGCAATGAAAGAAGCAATTAAAATGGCTGATGTTTCATCTGATAAAGTCGATTATATAAATGCTCATGGCACTTCAACTATAAAGGGTGATGAAATTGAGTTAAATGCAATTTCTAAATTATTTAAACATAACATATTTGTTTCATCAACAAAATCTTCAATTGGTCATCTCTTAGGAGCTGCTGGAAGTGTGGAGTCAATTTTTTCAATAATGTCACTTAATAACAATATTTTGCCAGCAACATTAAATTTAGAAAATCCAATAGCAACCTCAAATATAAATTTAATTCCAAAAATTCCCTTAGAAAAAAAAATTAGTTATGCATTGAGTAATTCTTTTGGATTTGGAGGAACAAATACTGCGTTATTATTTAAAAGTATTTAGTGTTTTTACATTTATCTTTTTTGTATTATTTTTTTCATATTTTATTTTTATTGTTAACAAAAAAATAGACATCAAAAAAAATATAATTGAGATATCAAAAGGTGAAAATACAGATAGTATATATATTAAAAATTTTAATAATTTTAATAATTTAGATATCTTATTTATAAATCTCTACTATCGATTAAATAAGTTTTTACTTAATAAATTTATCCATTTTGGACATTTTTATATTGATGAAAATATTTCAACTTATGATTTATTAAAAATAATTACTAAACCTAGTAATATATTAAATAAAATTACTATAGTTGAAGGCTGGTCAAAAATTAAATTACAAAAAGAATTATCAAAACATTTTGAAAATGTTTATCAAATTCCATATGAAGATATTATTGCAGACACATATTTTTATAAAAAAAATAGTGATTTTAAATCATTTGTAAATAATCTAATTAAATCAAAGAATAAATATTTTAAAAAACTCAATCAAAATAAAATATTTAAATTATTATCGCAGGAAGAAATAATTATATTTGGTTCATTAATAGAAAAAGAAGGTTTAGACATAGTAGATAAAAGAAAAATTTCTTCTGTAATATTTAATAGATTAAATATAAATATGAAATTACAGATTGACGCTACAGTTATATTTGCAATAACAAAGGGTCGATATGATCTAAAACGTAAACTATTAAGAAGTGATTTAAAAATTGATGATAAGTATAATACATATAAATATAAAGGATTACCACCAAAGCCTATTTCATATGTTGGAAGACAAACGTTAGACATTATATTTGAAAATCATCAAACTGATTTTTTGTTTTATTTTTTTAATAAATCTTTAAATAGTCATATATTTTCAAAAAATTATCAAGAACACAGAGACAAGTTAAATGAATACAGAAAATCAAAATAAATTAATAATAATTTCATCACCATCCGGTGCAGGTAAGACAACTTTATGTAAGTTATTATTAAAGAAAATGAAACATATAAATCTTTCAATTTCTTATACATCTAGAAATAAAAGATTAAATGAAACAGATGGTAGGGATTATTATTTTGTGAGTGTAAAAAAATTTGAACAATTAAAGAAGAAAAATTTTTTTGTAGAAACTGCTAAAAATTTTAATAACTTTTATGGGTCACCATATTCTAATATAAGATCATCTCAAAAGAAAAATAAACATATTTTATTTGATATAGATTGGAAAGGAGCAAGGAAAATAAGAAATAAATTTAAAAAAGAAAATATCATAGATATTTTCATCTTACCTCCATCTAAAACTGAACTCAAAAGAAGATTAATTAAAAGAGGTAGAGATAATAAACAAGAAATAAGCTTAAGACTTTCATATGCCATTGACGAAATGAAGCATTATAAAGACTATAAATATGTATTAATAAATGAAAATATTCAAATGACAGTTAATAATATAAAAAAAATTATAGAATATAGCGAATTAATGCATTTACAAAATAAAACATTAAAATCAAAATTAAAAAAACTTATAGATAGTTAAAAGTTCATCTATTGATAATTGGTCTATCCTTTTATGCAATAATAAATCTTTAGTTTCCATTCTTAAATTATTATAAATTTTTTTTCTTACGTTCTTAAAAATTAGATTTGCAAAAACATTTGCTTTATTTAAATCAAATTTATTTTTATTAAATTTAAATTTTACAACAGATGAATACACTTTTGGTTTCGGAATAAATACTTTTGGAGATACATCAAAACATATCGAAAATGTAGAAACAATTTTGGTTAAAAATTTATATTTATTCATTTTAATTAAATTATAGTCAAATTTTAAGGCAACTTCCTTTTGAATCATGAATACCATTTCTGAAATATTTTTATTAAAATTAAATAAATATAATATGATTTTTGTGCTTATATTGTAAGGCAAATTTGATATAATTTTCACATTTTTAAATTTACTAAAATCAAATTCAATAACATCATTATTTAATATCTTTACTTTATTATTATTTTTGTATTTTTGTTTTAAAAATAATACTAGATGGGAATCTTTTTCTATAAGTAATATTTGTTTGGGATTATTAATTAATAATATGTCAGTTAAAAAACCATATCCTGGACCAATTTCTATAACTATTTTATTATTTATATTGGTTTGCTTAACAATTTTTTTACAAATATTTTTATCAATTATAAAATTTTGGCTTAATGATTTTTTAGCTTTTATCATTAATTATTCGATTTTTATAAATATGTTTTATTAATTTAAAACAATTTAAAAAAGATTTATTAGATATATTTTTCGAGCCTACTAAATCATACGCTGTTCCATGATCAGGAGATGTTCTTATTATACTTAAATTTCCCGTATAATTAACACCTGAATACTGACTAATAAATTTGAATGGTATTAATGCCTGATCATGATACATAAAAATAAAGCAATTATATTTTTTTAAATTATTTTTTATCAAAATTGAGTCTGCTGAAAAAGGGCCATCAATTAATATTCCTTTTTTTTTAAGTTTTGTGATTAAAGGTTTAATTATTTTTGTTTCTTCAGATCCTATATTACCATTTTCACCTGCATGGGGATTTAACCCTGAGATAATTAATTTTGGTTTTTTTATATCAAAATCAATTTTTAACGTGTTATTTAAATTTAATATTTGATTAAATAAGTAATCTCTACTAGTAATTATTTTTGAAATATTTTTTACTTTAATATGTGTCGTTATTGGAGAAACAATAATCTTTCTATTAAATAAAATCATATTTGAATATTTTTTTTTATCAATTTTTTGAAAATATTCGGTATGCCCTATGAAACTTTTACTTATCTTATTTCTAATTAAATCTTTTCTTAAGGGTAGTGTTATTATTCCAGAACAAATCTTTAGTTTGCAAAAATTATATGCAAATTTCAAAGAATTATAAGTATTATCTTCTAAAGATTTAGCATTGAATGAATAAATATTAATTTTATTAATTTGATAATTATAGTTTTTCTTTTTTATATCAATTATATTTAAATCACTTACTAAATTTTTTTTTTTAAAATATTTTTTAATTATTTTGATATTAGAAAATACGATAAACTTTTTTATTTGTTTCTTTTTCCATGAATTAATTAAAATTTCCAATCCAATTCCATTGATATCGCCTATTGTAATAGCTATGTATTTATTCATTTATTTGAATTAAATTATATATTTTTGAGTATTTATTTATAAATTGTTTTTCAATTTCACTTACATTATTGTTCAATAATTTATTTAAATTAATATTATTTAATTTTTCTCTATTATATTTAATATCACATAAAACAATGTATATATTTTCATCCTCGCTTTGATATTTAATAAAATCATTAATACTGGTTAAATTCTCTTTCAATTCATTATTTAAATCAGAAAATTTATATTCTTTGTTTATTATATTAGACTCGTTTTTTAAATTTGATAAATTACTACACAATAAATATTCTTTATTTATATCATTTTGAGTTTTAATACTAAATATGTTAGCAAAAAGATCATCATACGTTTCAAATTCTTTTTGTATAAATATTAAAGATAAAGCATCATTAAATTCAATTATAAAAAAATCATTATTTCGAAGTATGTTATCTCTAATTCTTTTATCTATTTTATAAATATTGTCAATTTCTCTCACCTTGCTGAAGTATGCTATATTATTATCCTCTAACAATTGTATGACTTTTTCTATTTTTATATTTTTAA
>QBZY01000009.1 GCA_003282155.1 Pelagibacteraceae bacterium AG-337-I02
TAAACCAACCAAAGTTAAAGGTTACTTTTGGTCGTCTGTCGCCGGATATACAAGTTTTTTAATTCACGCAGGAAACCCACCTATTAACTTTTATATGCTTCCTCTAAAGTTAGATAAAATTGCATTTATTGGAACAATGACATTAGCATTTATGGTTATAAATCTTGTCAAATTGATTCCTTATTATTACGTTGGGTTATTAGCGCCTTCAAATCTTATGATTTCTCTCTATTTACTTCCAATAGCTTTTATTAGTGTTTTGATTGGTTACTTTGTGCAAAAAAGAATTCCAGAAAAATTATTTTTTAATATTGTTTATGTTTTGCTTTTTTTTAGTGGATGTAAATTAATATACGACGGAATAATTTAAATTACATAAATGGCTAAATTTTTGTTTTATAATCAGCTCTTTTAGTTTTTCTAAGCCCAAAGGGGCCAGGAATAAATAATGTTATAGTATTTGTATTTGTTTTTAAATCAACTCTATGTAAATGATCTGCTGATCTAAAACCAATGTAGCCTGGTGATCTCCAAAATTTACCTTTATTCGTTGTTTCCCAATAACCACCTTTTAAAATAATTGTTATATAAGGACATAGATGATTATGAACTCCTTCACCATGATCATCATCTAACATTTTATGAATTAAGATATTAAATGGAAACCATTTAGGTCTTTTTCTAAATAATAAATAATATCTTTCCATCCATGGTTTGGCCTTATGAAATTCTGGATGTGAAGGACCTCTGTCTAATACTATTTTTTTTCTTCCTAATTTTTCTAGTATTTTTAAGATCATATTTTTAATTGAGGATATATTTCAGAAAATAACTTAGCTCCTTTTGAACAATTATCAATCCAATCATTATTTGAATTTTCATTTGCATAATCAGAAATATATTTAAAACATCTAAATTTAATTTTATGTAATTTGCATACTTTAGCAAAAGAGTAAGCTTCCATATCAACAATATCACAATATATTTCTACTGATGATTGAACAAAACTATCTCCTGAAGCACATATATACCCCTCATTAGAATTTGTAATTTTTGATATAGGGTCAAAAGGAGTTTCACCCAATTTAAAATTCATTAAACCTCTTGCATCCATATCTCTTTGAACAAACATCGTGCATTCCACTAATCCTGATAAGTTTTGCTTTGTTGATCCAGCTGTTCCATAATTAATAATTTCATTAGGTTGAAATTTTGAAATTAATTCCATAATCTTCATTGTAGCATTTATTTTTCCTACACCTGAATAGTGAAAATCTTTAAGATTTGGAGTTTCTTCTTTAAGTGCTGCAATAAAAATTTGTACCATTAATTTGGGCCAATTTGTTTTATAATTTTTTTTGTAACTTTTGTTAAATCTTTAATAGTAGGTTTTAGTAATTGCAATCTATCATATGTTTTAGGATTATTTTTGAGATTTTTTCTTAAAGCTTCACCAAATGTCATTCTAATTTCAGTACCAATATTTAATTTTGCTACTTTTGTTTTTCTTGCCAGTTTTTTTCTTTGCTCTATAGGAATACCACTGCTACCATGAAGAACTAAAGGAATTTTTGTTTTTGCTTCAATTAAATTTATTTTTTTCAAATCAATACTCGCTTTTTTTGAAGTTTGTAAATGTGTATTACCAACTGAAATTGCCATTGCATCAATATTACTTTTATTTGCAAAATATACTGCATCTTCAATATTAGTACCTTCTGAAATTTTACCATTATCATAACCTACAAAACCTATTTCTCCCTCAACAGAAATATTATGTTTGTGTGCTCTTGAAGCAATTTTTTTACTAATTTTTATATTTTCTTTTAAAGTTAATTTAGAACCATCAAACATTACAGATGTAAAGCCACTATCAATACCTTCATAACATTCATCTAAAGTATAACCATGATCAACATGACAACAAATATTCGTTTTTGTTTGGCTTGCTAAGTATCTAAACATTCTTCCTAATATAGAAATTGGTGTATGCGCTCTACATGAAGGACCAGCTTGCAAAATAATCGGAATTCCAGTTTCATCAGCGGCTTGAGTAAAAGCTAGTGCATCATCCCAGCCTAGTACAACTAAACCTGCTAATGCATAATTATTTTTATTTGCATCATTTAAAATTTTTTTTAAATTTACAGCTGTCATTTATTTGTATTTAGCAATCATATCCTTGATTCCTGGGATTGTTTCTACCTGATAAGCATGCTCAGGTTGAAAAAATTGTACAAGAGATCTTTGAGACAGTCCTCCAAGAATTGTAAAATAATACATCTCATACCCAGGCGCTACAACACATGGATGATAACCTGTTCTAATCATAATGGTTGAGCCATCAATTATATGTTCAGCTTTGCCAACTTTATCATCAACTTGCTGAAACATCTGAAAACCAAATCCATTATTAGGTTTAAATCTGTAATTATATGTTTCATCATGTCTAGTTTCATCAGGTAAACGGTCTGTATCATGCTTATGGGGAGGAAACCCCGACCAACCTCCTTGCCCAACGGTATAAAGTTCATTACAAAGCAATCTTCCAACTTTATCATGATGTTTAGCGCCTAAAATATGTTTAATTTTTCTATGAGTTTTTGTGCCATCAGAGCCGTATTGAACTAAATCAATTTCATGCGCTCGAACAGCAAATGGTTCAAGAGTTTTATCGTACTTTGCACCAGCAATAAAAATTTCCGAATTATCCACTGAAGATGTAAATTGAGCTTTTGTATTAGACGGAACATAAACACCTTCTGGTTCTCCATCCCACACATCAACTGTTCTAGTGCCTAATGACTCAACTTTTATTCCTTCAATTTCTACATTAATTGTTCCAGTAGCAGGTACTATACATGTTTCATAACCAGGTGTTTGGTATTCAAAAGATTGATCTTTATTTAATTTTACTATGTTAAAATAATTTAAGGGAACTCTACTGTCTTCAATATCTACAATTGGTTTGTTCTTATTATCAAATGGTGGAATATGCATATTATTCTCCTTCATTAATTTTATTATATTTCATAAACTCCAAAATTTCATTTAAATTAGGCATTGCTGGCGCACAACCAACTTTAGTTACTACAATAGCTGCTGCGGCTGAACCTATTTCAATGGATTTTTCTAAATCATTAGCCTTTAAAATTGATCCTATTAATGATCCCATAAATGCATCACCTGCTCCAGTTGGTTTCAAAGGCTTAACGGGAAATATTCCTTTTTTAAATTCTTTGTTCTTTGTAAATGTAATAGAACCTTTTTCACCTTTTTTATAAATAATTAAGCTTACGTTTTTCACTAATTGTTTAGCATGATCCAAACCTTTATTATAATCACCAGCTAAAACTCCAAACTCATCATCATTTCCAATTACACCACTACATTTAATTGCTGCTAAATTATAAACTTCTTTTGCTTTATTTGATGACTCCCAAGTATATGGTCTATAATCAATGTCCATAATTACAGGAATATTATTTTTATTTGCTATATCTAAAGCATATAAAGTAGCACTCCTTGAAGGTTCAGCTGCTAGAGATGTCCCAGTAATTAATACACAATCAAAGTTTTGTATATTAGCGTTTTCAATATCATCATTATTTAAAAATAAATCAGAAGCTTTATGTCTGTAAATAATTGATTGATGATCTTTAACTGTGGTTTCAACTATAGCAAAAGAAATTCTTGTTTCATTTTCTTCAAATTTTACTAATTTATTCTTAACACCATAATGATTTAGTTGATTAATAGCAAATCTGCCTAAAGCATCGTCAGAGACTCTGGTAAGTAGGTTACAATTACCTCCAAACAGAGTTAATTGAACACCCATATTTGCAGAAGATCCTCCCAGATGAGTAACAAATGATTTGGCATTTTCAGTTTTTGTTCCTGGCGGATCAGGGTATATATCTACTCCTGCTCTACCTATAAGTAAAAAATTATTTTTTTGAATTTTAGAGATTAAAAATTCAAATGACATAAATTATTTATTCTTCATATCAATAAAATCAGCTTTGTATTCAAAAGGATCAATTGCATCAATACAACCAATATTTACTGCTGCACCATTTGGATCACTTCTTCTATTATGATGAGTATAAATACCACAAATTTTACAAAAGAAATGTTCTGCTATCATTGTGTTAAATTTATATGAAGTTAAATATTCTTTTCCTTTTATAATTGATAAAGATTCCTTAGATACCATTGCCATTTTAGCATTTTTTCTTTTACAAATTGAGCAATTACATTGTTTAATAATATCAAGATCATTATTAACTTCTAATTCTACTGCACCGCAATGACATTTAACATTATGTATCATAGAGCTCCTTATTAATTGGCGCGCCCGAAATGATTCGAACATTTGACCTACCGCTTAGAAGGCGGTTGCTCTATCCACTGAGCTACGGGCGCATAATTTTCATTTATCATAGTCTAAAAAATAAGGAAAGAAATTATGCTTAATGTGTCCAAGGCTCTTTTCTATTTGTATCGAAATTTGCAGCATAACTTTTAGGCTTAATTTTTCTTTGCTTTGGTTCTTCGACAAAATATTGATAATTATTTTTTTTTGCCCATTCGATGGCTTGTTCTTTAGTATCAAAAAAAAGTTTAATTTGAGATTTGGTATCTAATGAACTATTCCATCCCATTAAAGAATCTTTTACTTTTTCTACTTCAGAAATATATTCCGCTAGCCACAATTTAGTTTTTTTAAAACCTGACTGCATGGAAGTTTTTGAAGGTTTATAAATTTTTATAGTCATTAGATTGCTGTTTCAAAATATTTATCATTATAATCATTATAGTATTTTCCACCAGATCTTATGTTTTGACAAAGAAGTTGTGTTTCGCCTAATAATTTAGTTAAAAAGAAATTTCCAGTTTCAATTTTAGATTTATAAAAACTTTCATCAAGCTTTTCTAATTTTGCTAACGAAATTTCTATATAGTGTAACCAAATATAACCAAGAGAAATCAAAGATGATAAATTTAAAAATTCTACAGCATGAGAATTAATTTCATTTTCATCATTTAACGATTTAATATATTCAAAAATACTTTTGTAAGAATCATATGAAGGCATAAATAAATCAATATATTTTTTCATTTTTTGATTATTAGAAATTTTAACTTGATAATTATCAATCATAGTAAAAAATTCATTAAATAATGCACCATTATCGGTTTGTAATTTTCTTCCTATCAAATCTAGAGCTTGAATACCGTTTGTTCCTTCATAGATTGTTGTAATTCTAGCATCTCTTACTAATTGTTCCATTCCATGATCAGTAATAAAACCATGACCTCCATAGATTTGCATAGCTCGATTTGTATTTTCTACAGATTTGTCTGAAGCATATGATTTAATAATTGGCGTCATGAGTGCTATAAAATTTTCAGATAATTTTTTTTCTTTGTCATCTGAAGAATTTTCAATATTATCAAAATGATTTCCAGCCAATAAAGTTAAACCTCTAACTGCTTCATTAATTGACTTTATATACAATAAGTTTTTTCTTATCTCAGGATGAACAATTATGGGATCAGCAACTTGATTGCTGGAAGATAATTTTCCTTGTAAACGCTCTTTTGAATAATAAAGTGCTGATTGGTAAGCAGTTTCTGATAAACCTAAGCCTTGTATGCCAACAAACAAACGAGCTCCATTCATCATTATAAACATCGCTCTCATTCCTTTATTAAGATCACCTACTAGCCAGCCTTTAGCTTCATTGTAGTGCATGACACAGGTTGGACTAGCATGAATACCCATTTTCTTCTCTATTGATCCACATTCAACTTTATTTCTTTCAACAAAATCCCCACTCCCATTTGGTAAAAATTTTGGAACCAAGAATAAACTTATACCTTTTATTCCAGGGGGCGCATTTGGTGTTCTTGCTAGTACTAAATGAATTATATTTTCACTTAGATCATGTTCTCCACATGTAATAAAAATTTTTGTTCCAGTAATGCTATAACTTCCATCATCTAATGGTATTGCCATAGTTTTACTTAATCCAAGATCTGTTCCACATTGAGGTTCAGTTAAATTCATTGTTCCTGTCCACTTACCACTAGTTAAATTTGGCAAATAAGTATTTTTCAAATCTTCATTAGCACTCTTTTCAATTGCATCTATTGCATTTGCAGTAAGACCTGGATAAAGACCAAATGACATATTAGTAGAGCTTATCATTTCATCTAGTATCATATTCATAATATAAGGTAGGTTTTGTCCGCCAAATTCTTCTTTTACTTTAAGTCCCTGCCAACCATTTTCAGAAAAAGTTTTATAAGCTTCTTTAAAACCTTTTGGTGCAGTCACAACTCCATTATTAAATGAACATCCTTCACTATCTCCACTTTGATTAAGCGGGAGTAAGGTTTCTTCACATAGTTTTGCTGCTTCTTCAATAATAAGCATTAGATCGCTTGTTTCTAAATCTAATTTTTTTAAAGTTTCACTTTCCTTAAAATTTAAAAAATCTTCAATTAAAAATTTAAACTCACGTAGCGGTGTTTTATAAATTTGCATAATATTTAATTAATATTTTCTAACACAGTTGCAATACCTTGACCTAAACCTATACATTGTGTCGCTAATCCATACTTTTTATTATTATTTTGCAATAAAGTCGCAACTTTACCTGTAATCCTTGCTCCAGTAGCACCTAAAGGATGGCCTAATGCTATTGCCCCTCCGTGTAAATTTACTTTATTTATGTCAATATTTAATTCTTTAATACATGCTAAAGATTGAGAAGCAAATGCCTCATTTAGTTCCACAATATCAATATCGGAAATAGATAAATTAGCTCTTTTAAGAGCTTTTTTGGATGCATTAATTGGGCCAAGGCCCATTAATTCTGGTGGACAACCAACAACAGCTGTAGATTTAATACGAGCTAAAATATTTAGATTATTTTTTTTTGCATATTCTTCCTCACAAACAATTACTGCTGATGCTCCATCTGTTAATGGTGAGGCTGTACCAGCTGTAACTGTTCCATTTTCATCAAAAGCAAGTTTTAACCCATCTAAAATTTCATGTGAGGTTTTAGGTCGAATTCCACCATCTTTATTAATTTTCTCATCATTAGTTATGATAGAAATTATTTCATTGTCGAACAAATTTGATTCTCTAGCTAAATTAGCTTTGTTATGGCTACTAATAGCAAAATCTTGTTGTTCTTTCCGAGAGATATCAAATTTATTTGCAACATTTTCAGCTGTAATCCCCATAGACATATATACATTTGGATTATCTTTACTTAATTGAGGATGAGGATCGTATGTTAATCCATTCATAGGTATAAATGTCATACTTTCTACACCACAACATAAAAAAACATCTCCAGAGTTAATTGCAATCGCACCAGTTGCATCATGAATAGCTTGCATTGAAGAACCACACCATCTGTTAACTGTCATACCTGCTACATGTTCTGGCATATCTGTCATAAAAGAAACAATTTTTGCAATATTATTACCTTGTGCTCCTTCAGGATACGCACAACCAGTAATGATGTCCTCTATATCGTTTTTATTAATTTGTATTTCATTAAGTAATTGATTTATTGTTTGTGATAGAATGTCTTCTGGTCTTATATTAGCCATTTCACCTTTACGAGCAAAAGTGAAGGGTGATCTTTTATAACCTACAATAACTGCATTTCTCATTTAAAACTCCATTAAAGAATGTATCTCAATTCCTTTTTCAATTAGTTTTTTTTCACCACTTAAATTTGGTAAATTTATTATAAAACCTGCACCAACAATATTTTTATCTTCAAACTTTTTAATTAACTCTACTGCCGCAAGTGCGGTTCCACCTGTTGCTAAAAGATCATCAATAATTAGTAAATCTTTATGATCATCTAAGGCATCTGTATGAATATGCATTTCAGTTGATCCATATTCTAAGTTGTATGAGGTTTTAAAAGTATCAAAAGGAAGTTTATGAGGCTTTCTCAAAGGAACAAATGCTGCATTTAAAAAATAAGCTATTGCGCCTGCCATAATAAATCCTCGTGATTCTATACTTAAAACTGCATCTATTTTTTTATTTTGCCATGGTTTTAACATGTCATCAATGACTTGTTTAAAGTGTCTTGCATTTTGCAACAATGTTGTAATATCTCTGAATTGAATTCCTTCAACAGGATAATCTGCAATTGTTCGAACATATTCTTTCATTAGTTTTTTTCAATGTCTTTTATATCAAATAAAGTAACAGGTGCAAAATTTGAAGAACAATCGTATGTTTTAGTATAAGGGAATTTTAAAAATGATTTTGAGATTTGATTGCTAACATCTAATTTCTTTTCAAAGTGATTTATCAATAATTTATTTGGATTTGCATGTGGAGCAAGATTACGAATATATTGAATTGTATTTTCAATATTAGTTTTGTTTTCTCTACATAGTAAATAAGTAGCTGTTGCCATTGATCTTGAGACACCACACCAACAATGAATAACAATATCTTCATCATGAGTGTATTTAGAAGTAAAAGTAGCTATTGAATTTACATGTTCTTCCGCAGGTAGAATTTGAGGAATTTCATCAGTATTTAATCGAAATATTTTATTATTGCTACTAATTTCAATAATATCATCAAATCCTAACTTTAAATGATTTTTTACACCCTTGGGTGTTTCTGGTGCATATCCTGGATCAATTACTGATACAAGATATTTGGGCTGTATGCTTTCACACACATCAGGTAAATCATTAAGAGAACAAACAATTATCATAAAAAAAGGGTGGTATAAACCACCCTTAATAAAAGTAAAATAATTAAACTACTCTGCAGTTGCATCAGCTAATATTGCATTAGCATCTTCATTTAATTGATTTAATGTTGAAATGATATCATCACCATTAATGATTGCTGCATAAGCTTTTTCAACCTCGCCTCTAACTGAATAATAACCAGGTACTGATGGTTCACCTTTTCCGTATTGAACCATTGTTAATGATTTATCATATTGAGGTAATTCAGCTCTTTTTTCAGCAATTAAAGGATGATCTGCAGAAGAAGTTCTAACAAAACCATATCCACTTTCAGTCGACCATACTGCTGAGTTCTCAGTATTAGAAATATATTTCATCCACTGATATGCTGCTACCATTCTACTAGCATCGCCTGAATTTCCCATAATTAAACCACCACCATATAAGTTAAGCACTGGTTCACTAGTGGTGTATGATATAGGAGCTACATCCCAATTACCATTATAACCCTCTTCAATGGCTTTCTGGAAATAAGTGATACCAGAAGTAGATCCTGCAGCAAATAAAACAGAACCTTGTCCTAAATATTGCTGGTCAGTGTATTTTCCTCTTGCAACTATTGCACATCCTTTATTAGCCATTCCTTGAATGAATTCCATAGCTTCAATGGCTTTTGGGCCATTGTAAATATACTGACCATTATCATAGTCAAATACATCACCTCCATGAGCAAATACCCATGCTGCAAAGTTACTTGCATCTGTATCTATTTCATATCCATAGCTTGGAACATCTTCACCCATCTTACCGCTATAATCTTGATTGGTTGCTGCACATGCTGCTTCCGCAAAATCAGCAGGACTTTTAGGAGCATCTAAACCTAGTTCCTTTAACCAATCTGCATTGTAATAAAGGATCTCTATTGATTTTCCAACTTCATGTAATAGTTTTGGATTTCCAGCAAAATATGGTGAAAAGCCAACAGTCCAGTTTGCTCCCCAATCTGCTATATCATCTTGAGAAACGCCCCATTTTTTACTATTTGCTAAAATACTTTGATCTATTGAAGCACCAATTAAGTACATATCTGCAGCAGCGTTACCATAACCTCTTGCAACGTCAGCTATATCTTTTGTTCCCGCAGCAGACATCATAGCGGATTGAACTTTCCCATAATGCCCTTTGTGAACAACATTAACTTTTATTCCTGTTTCAGCTTCAAATCTTTCAGCTCTTGCCATCATTGCATCTAATCTTTCATCTGAATATTGAACCCAGAATTCAACAGTTTGACCTGCAGGATCTGCATTTTCAATATCCTGTGCAGTAATTGCGAATGATTGCGAGGAGATAAAAAATAAAGAAACTAAGAAGAAATTTAAAATATATTTATAAAATTTCATAATCACCCCGTAAATTACAAAACAATATAGAGGTAAAGTTAAATTTTTGTTACAAAAAATTTACTGATTTATTCTTTTAATCCAAAGTTTGATATACTTTCTATGAATAACTTCTGAGTAAAAAAGTATAATACTAAAATCGGGAAAATTGCAATTAAGCAAGCAGCCATTAATAAATTAAAATTAGGTCCAACTTCTCTCACAAAACTATAGATAGAAACTGTTACAGGATACCAATCATCTCTGGTTAATATAAGTAAAGGCCAAGCAAAACTATTCCACGCTATAATAAAAGTAAATAAAGAGACTGTCACAATAATAGGTTTGCTCATTGGGATTACTACCTTGAGTAAAAAATTTAAATGAGAAGATCCATCAAGTCTTGCAGCATCCCACAGTTCATTTGGTATCTTTTTAAAATATTGTCTTAATAAGAATATTACAAAGATATTTCCCATAAATGGAACTGTTAAACCTTGAAGACTATTCATCCAAGAAGGTCCAAATGGCAATGGAATAATTTCCCCCCTAATAATTAATAAATGAGGTAATAATGTAATGATTTCTGGAATCATCAAAGAAAGTAACAACATGTAGAATATGATATTTTTAAATGGGAATTCTATTTTAGCAAAAGAGTATGCCGCTGGAATACTAGTTAATAAAACACCAATGACAATTATTGAACTTATTATTAAACTATTAAATGTATATCGTTGAAATCTATTTGATGTCCAAACCTCATAATAATTTTCAAACATCAATTTTTTAGGAAATAAGTATTGATTTGATGCTTCTCCAGCTGTCATCAATGATGTTGAGATCATGTAAAAAAATGGGTAAATTGAAATAATAAAAACTATTAATAAAATTAAATAAGGTATCCTTGTTTCTGCATTAAGAATTTTAGTCATAACTTAACCTTTTTCTAAAAATTACATATTGCGATATTGCTAAAACATTTAGAAGTATAAATAAAATTACTCCTTCAGCTGCAGCATAACCATATTTCACCCTACCCCAAAAATGATCAAAAATTTCTATTGTAACAACATCCATTGTATCTCCAGCTGATGAAGTTTGCATAACAAAAATACTATTGAAAGCTTGAAATGTATTTATAAAACCAGTCAACATTAGAAAAAATATAATGGGCATTAATAGCGGTATAGTAATTTTAATAAATGTTTGCCATCGACTTGCTCCCTCTGCTTTTGCAGCCTCATATAAATCAGAGGGTATAATTGATAAACCCGCGAGTAAAATTATTGCATAGTAGCCAGTATAAGACCATATTCCATATATAATTGATGACATTAGAGCTAAACTTGGCCCAGCTAGCAAACCATCTATTTTTATACCAAATAAAACGTCGGTAATTGGTCTTTTATCAAATAACCACATTTGAGGCTCAAAACCAAATACGCCTATTAGCTGATTTAAAAAAGAATTTTCAGCTTTACCAAATATTAAAAAAAATACTGCAGCACCCATTACAGCTGGAGTAATGTAAGGAAATAGTAAAATCATTTGAAAAAATTGTTTACCAGCTAGTTTTTGATACAAAGCAAATGCTATTATTAATCCTAATCCAACCTCAAAAATTATAGTGAAAAACGAATAATAAAAAGTATAAATAAGAGAGTAAAGATAATCTTCATCACCTGTTAAAAGCATTTTTTCCCAGTTGATATTAATTAAAATTATTCCAATAATTAATATTGCTATAGATAAAAATGCTAAATAGATTTTATTTTTTACTTTATTTTTAAATTCACTCCACAATCCATAACTCAATATCAATAATAATAATCCTAAAACAAATAACCAAAAAGCTGATATGTCTCCAAGTATTCTTTGGTAATTCTCAAATCCTAAAAATCTCCCTTTAAAAACTTTCCACTTGTGTAAACTCATATACATTCCAAAAAAAACGGGAAAAATTCCAAATAGGCTAATTATTAAAACAGCAGGAAGAATTAATAGATATCCTGTAAGTTTTTCTGAATGATTTAATAAGAATTTATTCATTAATTTTTATAAGATCACCTTTATTTATTTTACCATCATTTAAAGGATCTAAATATATTCCTAAATTTATATGGTTGTATATTTTTTTTAGATTAAAAGGAATATTAAGATTTATATCAGAAGTTTTGGGTTTTATATTGGTTGCTGAACATCTGGGAATTTCTTTAATTACTTTAAATTTTATTTCATTAATTGATAAAACTTTACCTACTAGCTTCCTCTCTTCCCATTTATCTAAATCCTCTACATATATATTTCCTCTAAAACGCTCATGTTCAATTTGATGATTAGATAGTTTTTCGAAGTCTTTAATACTGTTTAAATTTATTAATGATATTGATTTATTTGGCATTGTATCAAAAAAAGGATTCATATTATCTTTTAACAAATTGATATTATTTATATTTGGTAAAATATCTTCAAGTTTACTACATAAGATTTTTACTTCCTGTTGATTATCAATATCTGTCTTTAAAATTATATTATTTTCAAATTCTAGTATTAAATAATTATTTTCTAATAAAAAATTATATTCATTTAATTCAGGATATTTTTTTAATGATAAGAATTTATAAATTTCTCTCCTAAAAGGGTCATTTTTTATTAATTCTATATCGTTAAAATTAATATTATTAGTGAAAGCAAATATTCGATCATTTTTTATACCAATATTTTTAATTATTTCTAAAGTATTTACATTATTGAAAGAAAGAGATTTTACAGGTGAAAAATATAGGTATTTAATTTTCACTTATATATACATTTAAGTTTTTTTTAAAAAATACAGATCTAAAAATGAATCTAACCAATTTGATATATTTTTATTATATTTGTAACGATAATAAAGTTGAACAAATATATTTTGAGCACCTTTAACAAATAATTTTTTTGGATTTTTTAATAACACTAAATACAGCCATCTAATATGAAGTTTTAAATTTACTTCTGGATGAAATTGGAGAGCATAACAATTTTGATATTTAAAAGCTTGATTATTAAAAATTTCACCCTTTGCTAATAACTCACAGCCAGTAGGAAGAGAAAATCCTTCAGAATGGAATTGAAAAAAAATCTTTTGAGAATTAAAAAGGTTTTTTGCATTTTCAGTTGGTTCAATTTTATAAAAACCAATTTCTGAAAGCCCATCTTTATTGGTTGTTATTTCTGAACCTAAACATTTAGCTAATAATTGTGCACCAAAACAAATTCCAAGATAAGGAATATCAGTTTTTATAACCCTGTTTATCCATTCTAATTCTTTACTTATATATTCATCTTTATCATTTATGCTTCCTGGCGCGCCAAATACTACTATAGCTGAATATTGGTTAATATTTGAAGGAAGTTCTTCGCCCAAAGGCGGTCTACATATTTCAGCAACATATCCCCTATCTATAAATTTATTTCCTACATCTCCTGGAACCGAAGTTTTTTGATGTAATACAAACAAAACTTTATTCATACTAAATTATTAATAATAAATATTTTATTAATATGAAAATATTATTTCACAAAAATTATAAATATTTTGTATATTAATATAGGTCGATACTTATGTGACAAAATAATCAATATCTAAGATCTTTATGTAAAACATAAGAGTAAAATAACCAAAATTCATCATAACAACGAAACTGATAAGCATATTGATTGATTTTGGAAGTGAATTTCCTAAAAAATCATCCCAAAAAACCTTTTCTAAATATAGAGCTAATTCAAAGTATATAAATGTAATGATTGCAGCATTAAAGATTATTAAAGAAGTCAATCCATTTAGACTCAACAAATAATTAATAAAAACTAATGTCAAAGAAGAAAAAAAATAAATAAATAAATTTAATAAGATTTTTTTATTTTTTGAAAATTTTTTGAAAAAGAAAATGTATCTTGTGTTTAAAAATAACGAAATTAATATCGAGCTAAAAAAAGAAATAATTAATATTTTTATTATTTGATATTCCATTTATAAGTATTTTTATATAACTAAAAAATATATAAGAGAAATAAGAAAATGAAATTTGATAATGAAACTAGTATTATTCAACAAAAAATAGCGGATGGTTATGCTGGAGTTTCACGAAGATTAGCTATTGTAAATGCCTTAAATTTAGAGACTAATGAAACTGTTATTGATATTGGTTGTGGCGGTGGTCATTTAGTTGAAGAAATTTCATTATCTATTGGAGAGCAAGGCAAAGTAATAGGAATTGATCCAAGTCAAGATCAATTAGATGTTGCAAGCGATAAATGTAAAGATCAAAATAATGTGGAACTTATTTGTACCACAGCCGATGATATCAATATAGAAGAAGCTTCATGTGATAAAATTACAGCTACTCAAACATTAGAATATATCGAAGATATAGATACGTCCTTAAAGGAAATAAAAAGAATTTCTAAAACTAATTCTAAATTTGTTAATGTCTCAATACTCTGGGACTATTTTAGATTTTATGGACCAGAAAAAGAAATTAATGATCTTGTTCATGAGGCATTTAGAGCGCATTGTTTTCACCAAATGCTTCCGCTCGATTTAAATGGTAAATTAAAAAAACTTGGATATAAAAATATAAGTTCTCAAAATTTATCATATTTAATTACAAATAGAGATAATAATTCACCAGCAATTTTTTATGAAACTATGTTAAGTAAGTTTGCTTTAAGCCAAGGTGTTTCAGAAGACAAAGTAGATGATTGGAAAAAACAATTAAATAAATCTGAAAAGGTAGGTAATTTTGGATTTACAAGTTTTCCAGTATTAACTGCAGCATATTTAGGTTAATTTTAAAAATGAAATTAAAAGTTTACTTATCCGGTGAAATTCATACTAATTGGCGTGATGAAATAATTGATAAATGTAAATCTAAAAATTTAGAAATAGAATTTTCGAGCCCAACTACTAATCATGAATTATCAGATGATGTTGGGGTAAAAATACTTGGTAATGAAGAAAAAAAATTTTGGCACGATAACAAAGGAGCCAAAATAAATGCCATACGAACAAGGAAATCTATAGAAAAATCAGATATAGTTGTTGTACGTTTTGGTAAAAAATATAAACAATGGAATGCTGCTTTCGATGCAGGATATGCATCAGCATTGAATAAGTCTTTAATAATAATGCATAGTGATGAACATCAACATGCTTTAAAAGAAGTTGATGCAGCAGCTCATGCTATAACAAAAAATACCGATGAAGTTGTAAAAATTTTACAATATACTTTACAAGGTAAAATATAAATTAATTATTTTCTTTTTCTGACAGTCTTCTTAAGCTCTCTTTTGGCCAAGTTGTTTCTCGATCATACATGGCGTCATGGCAAATATCTTTGTTAATAATTTCAATCCAAGGATCTTTATCTTTCACAAAAATATGTGCTTGAGGTGTTATTGGTTGTTCAAGTGTAGCTGTTCTGATTGCAATTCGAGATTTTGCAACATTGTATTTACAATATAAATAAACACCACAATTATTACAAAAATATGCTCGATAACCTTTTCCACTGCCTGTAGGGAGCAGTGTAGATTCAACATTACCATTTAATTCAAAATCATCTTCAAAAATCATTGTATGTATAACAAAAGAAGAGCCTGTAGAAATTTTACAGTTTTTACAATGACAAGCTTGAGTGAACAAAGGTTTATCTTTTATTTTATAATTTACTGAACCGCACGCACATTTTCCGATAAAAGTCATTCCTACTAAACGTTATATTTTGGAAATTAAAAAGCAAGAATTAATTATTTACCAAATATGCCAAGCTTAACACTATAATCTACAGCTATACCGTAATCTGGATCATCATCACTATCAACTATCAATTGACCTGTTTTTCTTAAAAGGCTGTGGCAGTCCTTCGTAAGACGTCTTAACTTTACTTGTTTGCCTAATTTGGAATATCTTTCTGCAATATCCTCAATTGCTTTTAAAGCAGATTGATCAATAACTTTTGAATTTGCAAAATCTATTATTACTAAATTAGGATCTTTGGCAGGCTTAAAAATTTCTAAAAAACTATTAGTTGAGCTAAAAAAAAGAGGTCCTTCAATTTCATATACCTTAGCACCCTTTTCTGTTCTCGATTGTCTTTCAATTGCTCTAATTCTTGAAGCAGATTTCCAAGCAAATACTAACGCATTAATAATAACGCCAGCAACTACAGCAACAGCTAAATCTTCTAATACAGTTATTAAGGTAACTAAAACAATTACCAATGCATCTGAACGAGGAACAACAAATAATAATTTTAGTGAATTCCAAGCAAATGTTCCAATTACGACCATAAACATTACCCCTACTAATGATGCTATAGGAATAAGTTCAATTAAATTTGATGTATAAAGAATAAAAATTAGTAAAAAAATTGCTGCTGATATGCCAGCAATTCTTGTTCTGCCTCCTGATTTTACATTTATCATTGATTGTCCAATCATAGCACAACCACCCATACCACCAAAAAAGCCAGTAATACCATTAGCGACACCTTGAGCTAAACATTCTTGTCTTGTCCCACCCTTTTTGTTAGTGATTTCCCCTACTAGATTAAGCGTTAAAAGACTTTCAATTAACCCAATAGCTGCCAAAATAATTGCATAAGGAAAAATAATAAAAAAAGTATCTAAATTAAGTGGAACTGTTGGAATAGAAAAATTTGGAAGTCCTCCAGCTACACTTGCTAAATCACCAACTCTTGGAACAGGTAAATCTAAAAGTAAAACTAAAAAAGTCACAAGAAGAATTGCAGCTAATGTAGATGGTATGAATTTAGTAACCCTTGGTAAGTACCATATGATTAACATGGTTAAGAAAACTAATACTAAAGAATATGTAAGCACTTCCCCTGACATCCATGTAAATGTTCCATCAAAGTTATATATTTGAAATTGATGTAATTGGGATAAACCAATTACTATAGCTAACCCGTTTACAAAACCTAGCATTACAGGTTGAGGAACCATTCTCATAAATTTTCCTAATTTAAAAATTCCTGCAAGAAATTGTAAGATTCCCATAAGTACTACTGTGGCAAATAAATATTGAACTCCATGTTCCGATACTAATGAAACCATAACAACAGCTAATGCTCCTGTAGCTCCTGAAATCATTCCAGGTCTCCCACCAAAAATTGCAGTTACTAATCCTACAATGAAAGCTGCGTACAAACCTGAAAGAGGTGCTACACCTGCTACAAAAGCGAATGCAATTGCTTCTGGAACAAGGGCAATTGCAACAGTTAATCCAGATAGAATTTCAATTTTAAACAGTGAAAAGGAAGCTCTGCCCTCTGGAATATATTCATCTTTGTTTAACCCAAGAGAATTTGCAAATTGATTAACTGTTGATTTTATCATTAAGGTCTATTTAATTTAAATAGGTAAATTAAGTTATAAGTAAACAAAATCTACCAAACAGATTTGTATATATTAAAGGCGTCAGATTCTTCAATTTTACGCGGATTATTAACTAATAATCTAGTTTGTTTCATTGCTTCACTAGCCATCAATTTGCAAGCTTCCTCAGGAATTTCTAAATCTCTTAGCCTAAAAGGTAATTTAAGTTCTTTAGACAAACTTTCTAAACTATCTATAAAATTGTTACACACAATCTCATCACTTTTACTATTATCTAAATCTTTAAATACAAATGGTGCAAGATTAGCGTAATTTTTTTTTGTTTCTTTATTTATGGAATTAAATTTCATAACACTTGGAAGAACTAAAGAATTTGAAAGTCCATGAGATATTTTAAATAGACCTCCTATAGGATATGCCAAAGCATGTACTGCTGCTACTGGAGAATTTGCAAAGGCTTTACCTGCTAACATTGATCCAAATAGCATATTTGATCTGGCATTTATATTATGACCCTCAAATACAGCAGTTTTAATTGACGATCCGAGAAACTTGAGTGCTTCTAAAGATAACATTTTTGAAATAGGATTGTTGTTAGGATTTATAGAAGTGTAAGCCTCGATTGCGTGAACCATCGCATCTATTCCAGTTGATGCAGTTATATTTGGTGGGAGATTTATTGTTAACAATGGATCTAAAATAGCAAGATCAGGTAAAATGAGCTTTGAAGAAACACCTTTTTTTTCTTTGTCATCCATCGTAATTATTGAAATTGGTGTAACTTCTGAACCAGTGCCAGCTGTAGTAGGAATTAGTACAAGTGGTAATCTTGGGCCTTTTGCATTATTAACACCCCATATTGTTTCGATATGCTGATTTGATCCAAGAAGTAAAGATACAAGCTTTGCAACATCCATAGATGAACCACCTCCAAAACCTAAAACTCCAGTTGATTTGAAATCTGTTGCTTCATCAAATGCTTGTAATAAAGTAGATTTTGAAGGATCGGACTCAACTTTATTAAATATATTTATATTTGAGTTTGATTGAAGTTTTTTAATTGTTTTATCGTACAATCCTAATTCTGTTAATCCTTCATCAGTTATTACAAAAATATTTTTTCCTAACAAATTTACAATTTGATCAGTTGAATTAACTGCTGTTTCATTACCAAAAATCAAGCTAGCTGTTGAATAAAAGTTAAACATTTATCTATGGTCGGGGAGAAAGGATTCGAACCTTCGACCCCCTGGTCCCAAACCAGGTGCGCTACCAGGCTGCGCTACTCCCCGAAAAAATTTGTTATATTCATAAATAACCTAAAAACAATCTTTTATGTTTGTTTTCTAAAATAATATTTATTATAATAAATATAGGGGTGCTTAAATGCTGAGATTTATACCCTTTTAACCTGATCTGGATAATGCCAGCGGAGGAAACATGAAAACAATACTAATTTTTTTAACTACCTTATTTATATCTTTTTCAATATATGCAGAGAAACTAACTATTTATACATACGACTCTTTTGTTTCGGAATGGGGTCCTGGACCTATAATTGAAAAAATATTTGAAGAAAAACATAATGCAGATGTAGAATTTGTTGCTGTAGACAGTGCTGCAACATTATTGAATAAGGTTATTTTAGAAGGTGATACTTCCAAGGCAGATATAGTTTTAGGTCTTGATATGAATTTATTTGATTTAGCCGAACAATCCGGACTTTTTACATCTCATAATATCAATGAGGTAAACCAATTAATTAATTTACCATTAAATTGGGAAAGTAATAAATTTGTTCCCTATAATTATGGCTACTTCTCTTTTGTGTATAATGAAGCAAATTTAGAAACACCTCCAAAATCAATGGACGAGTTAATTAATTCTACTAATGCTAAAATTGTGATTCAAGACCCGAGAACTTCTACTCCTGGATTAGGATTATTAACTTGGATGAAAGCATTATATGGAGATAAAGCTGGAGATGAATGGAAAAAATTAAATAAAAAAATTATTTCGGTTACCAAAGGATGGACAGATGCATATTATAATTTTTTTATGGCAGGAGAAGCTGACATGGTTTTAAGTTATAGTACATCTCCAGCTGCACATATTATGTTTGAAGAAAGGTATGATATTCTTGCTACAACTTTTGAAGAAGGAAATTATATAACAATTGAATTTGCAGGCATTTTAAGTAATTCACAAAATAAAGATTTAGCAAATAAATTTCTTAACTTTATGTTGTCAGAAGATTTTCAATCAGTAATACCATCAACAAATATTATGTACCCTGTTACAAATATAAAAGATTTGCCTGAAGCATTTGATAAACTAAATGTTCCTAACTTTATTCAAATGGATCCAAAAGAAATTAATAAGAATAAAGAGAAATGGATTGATGAGTGGCTTAATGCTTCGTAAATAAATTGTATTATAAATATAATTATTCAATATTATTTTTTTTTGGATTAATAATTCTATTACCTTTCATAGGTATTTTTTCTAAAATTAACCTTGATTTAGACATAATTTATAATTTTTTTCAAAATTCTTATACACATCGTCTAATTTATTTCTCATTATATCAAGCTTTTCTTTCTGCATTATTAAGTTGTTTTTTGGCTATTCCATTCGCATTAGCATTAAATAGACACAAGAATTTAAAAATTATTAAATTTATCATTTCTCTTTGTGGTTTTTGCTTTGTGATACCAACAATCTTAATAGTGTTTGCAGTAATTAAACTCTTTGGAAATAATGGTTTTTATAACTCATATTTTAATTTGTACGAGAATTTATCTATAGAGACAATATTTGGAATAAAAGCAATTTTAATTGCCCACATACTTCTTAATACACCATTTGCGACTCGATTATTTTTTCAATCATTAAATAGTATTCCATTAAAATATTATGAAATATCAAGTTCTCTAAACCTTACTTTTTTTGGTAATCTTCTTAAATTAGAGATGCCTTATATAAGGCAAAATTTTTTTACTGTGTTTTCGATAATATTCTCTCTTTGTTTTCTAAGCTTTGCAATAGTAATGGCATTAGGTGGCGGACCTATGTATTCAACAATTGAAGTAGCAATTTATCAATACGCACTTTTTGATCTAAATTTTAGCAAAGCAATATTTCTTAGTTTTTTACAAATATTTATTTGCCTATTTTTTTTATTTATTGGTTTCTATAAATTGAAAGGTGCAAATTTTTTTGAAATAGATCAAATTAAATTTATTCATCCTCATAAAGAATACAAAGCTATAAAAATTATAGATTTTTTAATAATTTTATTTTTTTCGCTATTTCTTTTTTCTCCAATACTTTCTATAATTTATCATTTTATAAATAATGGTATTTATTTATCTTTAATTAATGGAAAATTTTTAGAATCTTTTTTTAATTCTCTTATTATTTCAATTACTACAGGAATAATTGTTAGTATATCTGGATTTATAATTTCATCTATACTTGTAATAAATTATAAAAATTTGATTTTTCAGCAATCAATTTTTTTAATAAGTTCTTCAATAATAATTATTTCTCCAATTATATTTAGTCTTGGTTATTTTATTGTATTAGGTGAATTAAGATATCTGCAATTATTTAAATATTTGGTGATAATTTTGATAAATTGTCTTTTCTTATTACCCTTTTCTTTATTAATACTTTTTAATAACCTTAAAAATATTTTTTTAAATTTTGAAAATTTTCAGCAAACTTTTCGTATTAGTATAATAAATTATTTTATTATCTTACTCCCAATGATTAAGAAAAATATAATTTTTGTTTTTGCATTTTCGACAGTTATTACTTTTGGTGATTTTACAATAATATCATTTTTTAAAGATCAAAACTTTGATACTTTGCCATCTTATTTATATAAATTGATTAGTGTTTATAAATTTAACGAAGCTTCTTTTGTTGCCGGTGTAATTTTAGTACTAAGTATGATTATTTTTTTATTAATTGATAATTTAAATTACCAAGGTAAGTCAGCCATTAAAACATGAAGATAAATACTAGCAACGTAACCAACAAATATAACTGGAGTCCATTTTAAATGTCCAAAAAATGTATAATATCCTCTAGCTTGTCCCATAAGTGCAACACCTGCAGCTGAACCAATTGACAATAAACTACCTCCAACACCTGTTGTAAGAGTTACAAGCAACCATTGATCTATAGACATTTCTGGTCTCATAGTAATTACAGCAAACATCACTGGTATATTATCTACTATGGCTGATAGAACACCTACTATAGAATTAGCCATTGTTGGACCAAGGCCAATATATAAGAATTCAGAAACAACCGTTAGATATCCAATAAATCCTAAGCCACCTACACTTAAAATTACTCCAAAGAAAAATAACAAAGTATCCCATTCAGCTCTAGAAACTTTTCTAAAAAAATCAAACTTTTGATCTTCTACAGAAGGATCATGTGTAATTTGTAAGTAAAAAGAATATAAACCTAGAAGACCTAGACCAAACATCATACCAAGCATTGGAGGTAAGTGAAGAATATTATGGAAGTTTACGGCACTGAAAATTGTAAGCAAACCTAAAAAGATTATCACTCGTCCACCTCTTTTCATATATTCTCTATCAGAACTAATTTGTGGTTTTTCTTTTGGAATAAAGAAATACATAACTGCGGCAGGTATTATGTAATTAACCACTGAAGGAAAAAATATTTTAAAAAAAGTAAAAAATTCAACTATACCAGCTTGCCATACCATTAAAGTTGTTATGTCTCCAAAGGGACTAAATGCTCCACCTGCATTTGCTGCAACAACTATATTAATACAACCAATCGATATAAATTTTGTATTACCTTTACCACAGGCCATGACTACAGAGCACATGACTAGTGCTGTTGTTAAATTATCAGCTATAGGAGATAAGAAAAAAGTAATTATACCAGTAAATATAAATAGTTGTCTGAAGCTAAAGCCCCTTGATGTTAATTGATATCTTACAACATCAAAAACTTTTCTTTCTTCTAAAGCATTTATGTAAGTCATAGCAACAAGAAGAAATAGAAAAAGTTCTGCAAACTCTAAAATATTATGCTCTAAAGCATATTCAATTTCTTTAGCATATTGTTTATCAGAAGAAAAGTGGAAGGCAATAATTCCCCATATTACAGCAGCTGAAATAATAACTGGTTTAGATTTTCTTAAATGACTAAATTCTTCAGCCATTACAACAGCATATGCTAGAACAAAAACAATAAGGCTTAAAATACCTACATATGATGTTGTTAGATCTATTTCCATAATTTCAAATTAAAGCAAATTACGTCTTTTTCAATTCCGAAATCGTATAGATTATTGTGTATTGCTTCGTCAATAAAAACAGTCTTTTTTATCACTTTTGCTTTGTCATAAAGCTTAATACTATGTTCATGTGGAACAATTTCATCCTTTTTTCCACTAATGATAAGTAATGGTGAGGTTATTTTATCAATTTTACTGAAGTTATCGAATTTATCTTTAACTAAATATTTTGTTGGAAAAATTTTATATCTTTTTTTTGCAATATCATTGATTGATGTAAATGGTGCCTCTAAAACAATAGATAAAAATTCATACTTTGTACCTATTTCTACAGCAGGACCCGATCCAAGTGATTCTCCATAAATCACTAATTCTTTAAATTTAAATTCAGTATTATTTTTAATCCATTTTAACGCTGCTTCTGCATCCTTATATAAGTTTTTTTCTGTCGGATTTCCTTTGTTACCTCCAAAACCTCTCCAGGAGACTAAAAACACACTCCAATTCTTTTCAATATACCTCTGGATTCTGTGAGCTCTATCTCCAATATGAAATGAATTTCCATGAAAATAAACTAGTAAAGGTAGTGAATTATTCCCTTTGTGATACCATGATAACAGCTCTAAGTTATCCTCAGTTTTGATATAAATTTCCTCAGTATTATCTAAATTATAATCCTTTGGTGTGCCCGGATGTCCTGATTTGTTAAAAATGATACGTCTTTGGAAGATATACAAAAGAAAACCTAAAAAAAAATATAGAAAAATTGCTGAAAAAATGTAATTCATTGTTTATTATAATATTATGAGTGTGGAAAACAAAGTAATAGATCCATTGAGTCCCTATAGTCGTGCACTAAAAAAAATTGAGGATAGCGGTATAAGACCGACGAAACAAAGAAGAATTCTAGCCAAGATGATTTTTGAAAAAGGTGATAGGCATGTATCTGCTGAAAATCTTTTTGATGAGGTAAAAAAAGAAGATAGAAAAATTTCCATGGCTACAATCTACAATACTCTAAAACAGTTTACCTCTTTAGGTTTAATAAGAGAAATAGTTGTTGATCAAAACAAATCATTGTATTGTAATAATAATAAGTCTCACTATCATTTGTACATTGAAGATGAAGGAAAGATACATGATATTCCTACAAAAAATATTAATCTAGATATACCTTCTATACCTGCTTGTCTTTCATTACATAATATTGATGTTATTGTCAGAGTTAGATCTCTTAAAGAAGACGAAGAAAAGAATTAATTTATCATGCACAACATAAAGTTGTGGTCTCCAAATAATAAAAAAACAAACCTCCACAAGTTTATTAATCAACTAGATAGAGGTTTAAACATAAAAAATTATGATGAATTGCATAACTGGAGTGTAAAAAATAAAAATGAATTTTGGAACAATGTATGGAATTTTACAAATTTTGTTGGTGAAAAAAAAGGTAAAATTTTTAAATCAGCACCAGAATTTACTAAAAATAAATTTTTTGATGAATGTAGCATTAATTATGCTGAAAATTGTTTAACAAGAGAAGATGATGATGATTCAATAATATTTCATTCTGAAAAAAAAATTAATAGAAACTACTCTTGGAGAGATCTTAGAAGTGCAGTTTTTAAATTGGCAAATTATTTTAAGAATAATAATATTAAAAAAAGTGATAGAATAGCTGCTATACTTCCTAATATACCTGAAACTGTAATTTCATTTTTATCTACGGCACAATTAGGTGCTATTTGGTCATCATGTTCATCAGATTTTGGGAAAAAAGCAATTATAGATAGATTTAAACAAATTGAACCAAAAGTATTATTATTTTCAGATTATTATTTTTATAACAATAAAAAAGTTGATACTACAAAAATTATAAAAGAAGTAATTTATAATATCCCAAGTATAGAAAAAATTATTTTAATACCTTATAAATTTAATGAAGTAGATTATAAATTAGATTTTGAATACGATAATTTGTACAACATTTTAAAAAAAGAAATTGAGTACAGTAAATTTGAAAAGTTTAATTTTAATCATCCACTGTATATTCTTTATTCAAGTGGAACCACTGGAGTGCCAAAATGCATTGTTCACAGTTCTGGTGGAGCTCTAATACAACACAAAAAAGAACATGTACTTCATTGTGATATTAATGAAAAGGATAGAGTTTTTTATTTTACTACTTGTGGGTGGATGATGTGGAATTGGTTAGTTTCTGCTTTGGCATCAAAAGCAACAATAATTTTATATGATGGATCACCTTTTATTCCCGACAAAAAACATCTTTTTGAAATAGTAGAAAAAGAAGGAATTAATTTTTTTGGAACTGGCGCAAAATTTATAGATACTTTAAAAAATAATAAAATTAAAATTAAGCAAAGTTTTAAATTAAATAGTTTAAATACAGTAGCTTCAACAGGATCTCCTTTAGTTAACGAATCATTTGAATACGTTTATAAAAATATAAAATCAAATATTCATCTTGAATCTATAAGTGGTGGAACTGATTTAGTTTCGTGTTTTGTTACAGGTAATCCATTAATGGATGTCTATAGTGGTGAGATTCAATGTAAAGCTCTTGGAATGGATGTTGATGTATTTGATGAAAAAGGAAATTCAATTGAAAATCAAAAGGGGGAACTAGTATGTAAATCATCTTTTCCATCAATGCCTTTATATTTTTGGAACGATAGTGATAATAAAAAATATTTTAATTCTTATTTTAGTAAATATGATAACATTTGGTATCATGGAGATTATATTGAAAAAACTTTAAATGGCGGTTATGTTATTTATGGCAGATCAGATGCAACTCTAAATTCTGGAGGAGTAAGAATAGGTACTTCAGAAATTTATAGAGTAATTGAAAATATTTCAGAAGTTCAAGAAGCTGTTGCAGTAGAATATAAATTAAAAAATGATACTCAGATTATATTATTTGTTGTCTTGAATAAAAATTTTGAATTTAATGAAAATTTAATGTCTAAAATAATAGATGAAATAAAAATTAATCTCTCTTACAAGCATATTCCATCACAAATATTTGCCATAAGTGAAATACCAAGAACTAGAAGTGGTAAAATAGTTGAAATTTTAATTAAAAAATTAATTAATGGTGAAAGTATTGAAAATGAAGAATCGTTGGCCAATCCAGAATGTTTGAAAGAATTCGAAGTAGTATATAAAAAACTAAAGAATAATTATGCCAAATAGAGTTGTAGTCAGTAAACTAGGTGGTCCAGAGGTTTTGAAATACGAAAACTATGACTTACCTAAAAATGTTAAAGAAAACATGGTTAGAATCAACCAAACTTCAATAGGTATTAATTACATAGATACGTATCACAGAACTGGTATATACTCGTTACCTGTAGAAATCCCTTTTTGTTTAGGAGTAGAAGCAGCAGGAGAAGTTATAGAAATTGGAGATAATGTATCGAACTTAAAAATTGGTGATAGAGTAGCTTACTCCTTTAGCCCTCCAATTGGTGCTTATTGCGAAATTAGAGATTTTGATGCACGAAGAGTTGTAAAATTACCAGAATATATTTCAAATGATGAAGCTGCTTCAATATTATTGCAGGGAATGACCGTCGAATACCTTTTTGAAAGATTATATAAATTACAAAATGATGAATTTTTTTTATTTCATGCAGCTGCAGGAGGTGTTGGACTAATTGCTAGTCAATGGGCAAAATCAATAGGAGCTAAAATGATCGGTACTGTTAGTACTGATGAAAAGGCATCATTAGCAAAAGAAAACGGGTGTGAATTCACTATTAATTATAAAAAAGAAGATGTTCATAGTAATGTTTTAAAATTGACAAACAATGAAGGAGTGAATGTTGTTTATGATGGAGTTGGTAAAGATACATTTAATACATCTTTAAAATGTTTAAAATTTAGAGGACTAATGGTATCTTTCGGACAATCTTCTGGAATGGTAAATGATGTCAATCTTCATAGTACATTCAATCCGAAAAGCTTATACTATACTAGACCAACATTAATGCACTATATCCGTAATTCAAAAGAATTAACGGAGTGTAGTAACAAGTTATTTTCAAAAATTAAAAATAAAGAGATTAAGCCTAATATATTCAAAAAGTTTAAATTATCTGAAGCTAATTATGCTCATGAATTGATAGAATCAAGAAAGTCAGTAGGTTCAATAATTTTATGCCCCTAGTTTTGTGGCATCCCCTAGGAGAGTCGAACTCCTCTTTTCAGGATGAAAACCTGATGTCCTAACCGATAGACGAAGGGGACACTTGTTTGGTATATAGTTGATATTTTGATTTTTTTCAAATTATTTAATTGAATACTTTCACATCATGTATCAGGATTTGAGGCATCTGAGTACTTGAGAAATTATCTTTTTTAATAGAACACAAAATATGAAATTTAAATTTATTAAACTTCATAAGATAATCGCCAATACTTGTATTCATAGTATTGAATGAAATGCCTTTTAAAGGTTCACCTAAATCATTTTTAAAAAAAATTAATATATGTTTATTTTTTAAATTTTTTACCTTGTCAATTACTATATCTTTGATTAAAAATTGAGGTTCTTCATTACCTTTTCCGTGAGGTTCTAATAATTCTAAATTATCTAAAAATTCTTTATTTATTTGATTTACAGAAATTTCACTATCATAAAATAATTTTTTTTCGAAAAAATTATCTCTAAATAAATCAAATTTATTGATTAAAAATTTATCTATTTTATTTAATTTATTTTTATTAATCTTTAAACCTACTGCCATTTTATGTCCTCCTCCATCTTCAATTAAATCATTAGCCTTAAGATCAAGAACAATACTTGCAATATCAATTTGATCTATAGATCTACCTGAGCCAGATCCGACGTTATTAATAAAAGAAAATACAAATGTCGGTTTGTTATAAAGAGCTACTATTTTGCTAGCAACTATACCTAAAACACCTTGATGCCAATTATCTTTATAAACAATAATGAATTTTTTATTTTCTTGATCTTTTATTTGCTCGATTGCTTCATTAAATATATTTTGTTCAATTAATTTTCTTTTTTCATTAATTAAAAATAATTTTCTAGAAATAGTTTCTATTTCTGAATTATCATTTGAGATTAGAAGCTTGGAAGATAAAGATGAGTCATCAATTCTACTTGCAGCATTTATTTGTGGTCCTAAGACAAAACCAATATCTTTAGCTGAAGGTTCATGATTTAAATTTGAGTTATCTAAAATTTTTGTTATTGATTTATTTTTTCGACTTCTAATAAGTTCTAACCCTTTACTAACAATTAATCTGTTGTAATTGTTAATATTAACAATATCACATATTGTTCCAACAGCAACTAAGTCTAAAAATGACATTAAATTTGGTTCTTTTATATTTTGAAATAGATTTAATTCTCTAATTTGCTTTCTTAAACCCATTAAAAAAAGAAATGTTACTGCTACTGCAGCAAAATCTTTATAATTATTTTTTTCATCAAATCGATTTGGATTAATTACTGAGTGAACTTTTGGTAGTTTAAATTCACTTAAATGATGGTCTATAACTATAACCTCGATACTGTTGTATTTAGGCAAATCAATTGAGTTAAATGCTGATGTACCACAATCAAGTGTAAACAAAAGTGTAATTTTTTCATTAAGCATTTCATCCATAATTCTAACATTTGGACCATAACCCTCTGATAATCTATTAGGTATTTTACAAACAAGATTGTTTGTATAATTATTTAAAAACCTATATAAAATTGATGCAGAAGTAGATCCATCAACATCATAATCAGCAATTATTCCAATCTTTTCATTCTTTTTTAAAGCCTCAATACATCTTTTAATTCCTTTTTTCATATCTTTAAGTTCAAAAGGATCAGGAAGGTTATTTAAAAGATTTGGATTTATATAATTATCATAATTTTCTTCAAAGACACCTCTCGAAATTAAAAGTTTTGAAAAAATCTCAGAAATTGATTTTTTTTGAGAAAGACTTTGTATATGCTTAAATTCTATTTGTTTTTCTTCCCAATATTTATCTGATAATGATTTTTCAATGTTCACATTAATTAATTATCATGAATAGCAAGCACAGTAATTTTTTCTTTTACAAATTCTAAGCTTTCAATTTTATTAACTACATTACTTAATTTTTCTTTCTGAATATTATGTGTCGTTATGATAATAGGTATTGGTTTATATGGTTCAGAAATATCAGGTAGCTGAAGTATTTTTTTAACTGATATATCTGAATCACTAAAATAATTTGTAATGGACGAAAGAACACCTGATTTGTCTTCTGTCATTATTCTTAAGTAATAACTATTAATTATATTTTCTTCCGAATATTTTTCAAAGTTTTGTAATTTATCAATTTTAAAACCCAAATTGTCAAATTTTTTATTTTGAGATATATCGTATAAATCAGATAAGACAGAGCTAGCAGTTGGTTTCCCCCCTGCTCCTTCACCTTCTAAAAATAAATTTTCTAGATGTATAGTTTCAATATTGATCGCATTCAGAGCATTATCAACACTTGCTAAAGGATTATCCATTGAAACTAATTTTGGTGAGGTAAAATTTGAGATTTTATCTTCAATCATACAAGCTTCAGAAATTAACTTTATTTTATACCCTAATTTTTCAGCAAAATTTATATCTTCAATTTTAACATTTGATATTCCTTCAATATAATTATTATTAAAGTTTAAATTTGATTTAAAACATAATGTTGATAGAATTGTCAATTTGTGCGCTGCATCATAACCACCAATATCTAATTTTGATTCCTGATCAGAAGTAAATCCTTTATCTTTAGCAATTTTAAGAACCTCATCAAAGGACAAATTATCTTGTTGCATTTTGGTTAAAATGTAATTTGTAGTTCCATTTAAAATTCCAGAAATTTTATTAATTCTATCTAAACTAATTGAATTTTTTATTGTTTTTATGATTGGAATACCACCTGCTACAGCAGCTTCATACGATAAGGCTAATGAATGAATATTAGCTAATTCAAATAATTCTTTTCCGTGATTAGCTATTAACGCTTTATTTCCAGTTACTACATGTTTTTTATTTTTTAATGCTGTTTCAATTATTTCATAGCTAATTCCTTTTTCTTCACCAATTAATTCAACAATTACATTACAATTATCATCTTTAGACATTTCTCTTGGATCGTCATACCAAGTATAATTTGATATATTAAAATTTCTTTTTTTATTTTTGGTTTTTGCAGATATGCCAGCTATATTCAATTCTACATCTGTTTTATCAAAAAAATAATTTTTATTTTCTTCAATAGTTTCAACAAGTGCTGATCCAACATTTCCCAATCCCGCTATACCAATTTTAAATTTGCTCATAACTACATTTAACTTTTATAATCAATAATACATTTATCTATATCTTTTTTATTAGTATTAGAAATACTACAATATTCTAATAATTCTTCGTCAGTTAATTTAGTGTCTTTAAAATCTGGAACATTATCAATATCAGGATATCCGCAGGAAATGATAGAAAAAAATAGAAAAGAAATTGTAAAATATTTAGTCATACTAGAGATAATGTTTCTTCAATATTTTCTGATATATTAAAGCATTGTACTGCTTGACCAGCAGCGCCTTTAATTAAGTTATCTATTGCACTGACTATAATTAGTTTATCTTGACTATAATGATCAAAAATTTTAATTTTACAATAATTAGTGTTTTGAATAGAAAAAAAATCAAGCATTTCATCGTTATCGATATATTTTATAAAAGGATTAATTTTTTGTAAGTCTTGGAATAGATTTATAATATCAGTTTTTTGAATACTATCTTTGAGATCACAATAAATTGTAGAAATCATACCTCTAAAATTAGGAAGAATGTGAGGATTAAATGAAAATTTGACTTCATTATCTGAGTTTTGTTTATTAAGTTCCTGTTTAATTTCTACAATATGTCTGTGATTATTTGTATTATAATTATAAAAATTATAATCATTTTTTGATTTCATTTTGTTGAAATCAAATTTCTTTCCTGCACCACTATACCCTGATTTAGAATCTATAATTATATTCTTAGTATCAATTAATTTATTTTTTATTAAAGGTATTAATGGTAACAAAATTGAAGTTGGGTAGCAACCAGGTACGGCTATATTTTTTGAATATAATATTTTCTCTCTATTTATCTCAGCAAGACCATAAATAAAATTGTTTAAATGTTCTTTGCACTCATGTTCATTGCCATAATTTTTTTTATAAACATCGAAATTATCTAATCTAAAGTCCGCTGATAAATCTATAATATTAATTTTATTAAAATATTTTTTTACATATTTATTAGATACTGCATGAGGTAAAGCTAAAAATACATAATCACTATCTTCAGCATTAAAACTATTATTCGCTTTTAAAAGAGGAAGTTCATTATATTCTTCTGTATTATCAATATTATTTAGATAAATACCATGAGTAGTTTCTGATCCTAAAAAGTTTATATCTACGTAGGGATGATTTGATAAAATTTTTACTAACTCCATACCAACATAGCCGGTTGAGCCTAAAACGGCTACTTTAAATTTATTTTTCATGAAAGTTTATCTCTTAGAGAATTGATAACTTCTTCTGGCTTTTGCTAAACCAGCTTTTTTTCTTTCAACAACCCTTGGATCTCTTGTAAGAAAACCTACTTTTTTAAGAGGTGGTCTATTTGATTGATCGTATAAACTTAGCGCTTTGCTAATACCATGTCTTATGGCACCGGCTTGACCTGAAAGTCCCCCACCTTTAACAGTTGCCATAATTTCATATAAATCAACTGCCTTTACAATATCTAATGGTTGATTAACTATCATTTGAAGCACTGGTCTTGAAAAATATTTATCTAGAGCTTTGCCATTAATTTTTATTTCACCATTTCCTCTTTTTATCCAAACTCTGGCAATGGAGTTTTTTCTTTTGCCAGTAGCGTAAGCTCTTTCCTTTTTATCAAGGATACTTTCACTTTGAATTTCTTCGTTTTCCATAATTAAATTTTATTTTTGTTGTTCATAGGACCTATATCTATAATTACAGGACTCTGGGCTTCATGCTTATGATTTTCATCTCTGTATATCTTGCAGTTAGATAATTGTTGTCTTCCCAAGGGCCCTTTAGGGATCATTCTTTTAATTGCAAGTTTTATTATTTCGTCAGATTTGTTTTTTTCTTTCAATTTGTTAGGCGTTGTTTCTTTTATTCCTCCTGGATAGCCGGTATGTCTGTAATATATTTTATTATCAGCTTTCTTGCCTTTTAAATGAATTTGATCTGAATTGATAATTATTAAGTTATCACCACAGTCTTGATTAGGTGTATATTCAGGCTTATTTTTACCTCTAAGAATATTTGCAGAAATAACAGCTAGCCTACCTAATACTGCATTTTTGGCATCAATAAGGACCCATTTTTTTTTAATATCACTTTTTTTGAGGTTAAAGGTTTTCATTGGCGTGCCAAATACATATATTAAAAAATTAAGTCAATAAATTAATAAAAAAAACCCTCTTAAAAGAGGGTTTTTTAAAAATATAAATATTTAATTATGCTTCCGCAGCAGAGTCTTTGGTAGCCGCAGCCCAAATAATTAAACCAAATAAGATTTTATTAACAAAATCAGCTAGATTGTAAATCCAGTTTAGAGTGTCAGCATCTACTGAACCCATCATTAAACCAAATACATATCCAAGAGGATAAATAGCCCAACCTACTAATACAATTAATCTCATTGCATTAAATGCTGAAGTTACTGATTCTTTTGTTGTAGCAGCCTGACTTGCTTCACCTCGGAAAATTTCCCAAATGATTACAGCCCAACCGATCATACCAATAATGAAACCAAGTAATACAGAAATATGACCTGCTTCACCAAGGTAACCACCAATAATCATAACAAGTGTACCAATGAGCAATCTGTAGAAAGCACCACTGGATACAGCTGCACCGGCAGCAACAAGAATTAAAAAGAATTCAACCATTTGAAGTGGTACAGTTAGTATCCAGTCAATATATCTATATACTGTTGGTGACTCACCTGTAGCAACCCAAAAGTCTCTCATATACATGTAATGTACAGCGGCTATAAAAGTAATAAGCCCTGCAACTACCATTGAAGTTCTCCATTTAGAAGAAACTTTCATACCTTCATAAAAGAAGAAAATAGTAGATGCCCACATTCCAATTGATACAATCCAAAATGTAATACCTACAAAATCACCTTCACCTAAGAAAGTATCGGCAGCAAATGCTGGAACTGCAATAAATGCTATAGTTGCAGCAATGATACCTAATAGACTAGTCTTATTTAACATAAAAACTCCTTATAGTTTGTTTCCTTACTAATAAGATGAGGTTCATATATTTTAATTGACGAACAAATAAAACATTAAAAATAACTTTTTTTTTGTTATTTTTTGTATAAATAAAAATTATAAGTAATTGAAATATATGTATAATTTTTTAAGAATTATATAATACTATTTTTTTTTCAACAAGGATCTCATTTTGATAAGAATCTGGCTTATTTTTTCATTATTATCTGCATACCCATAATTTGTGTCATATTGAATTTTTTTAATTAAGAATTTGTTATTTGAATCAAGAATTTTATCTGCCAATTTAATTGAATAATTATGATTTTTTCCATTGTATAAAATATTTTTAAGTTTTTGTAATTTTTTAATATTGTCCTTGTTAAAATATCTTGTTCCACCCTTACTTTTTGTAGAGATACCCTCAATTCTGTATTTTTTGGTTTTTGGATCAATGGAATCCCAATATCTTATTTTATGCTGCTCGATTTGCAAAAGTTTAGCCACTTCAGATATATTTAAATATTTTTTACTAATCATTTAATCGCTAATTTTATTATTAATATATTTTAATAATACTTTACTAGCCTTAAAAGTTATTACATTCCTTCTTGAAATATTGAATTCCTCTTTTGTCTTTGGATTTCTTCCAATTCTACTTGCCTTATTATTAAGTTTGAAAGTACCAAAGTTATGAATTTTAACTTGTTTCTCTGATTGTAAACCTTCTATAATAATTTCAATGATATCGTTCACAATATCTAAGCATAATTTCCTATTAAAGCCAAATTCACTTTTTATTGTTTCAGCTATTTCATCTCTAGATATATTTTGTTTTTCAATCATATATTTTTTATTGATTTAATAATTTGCTTATTAAGATTGTTTGTAATAAAATTATGACACTGTTTCAATGCATAACTAAAAGCGATAGGATTAGCATTGCCATGACTTTTTACGGAAATCCCATTTAAACCAATTAAAGTAGCCCCATTGTAAATATCAGGATTAACTTGATCTTTAAGTTTTTTTAAATCTTTTTCTATCAATTTATATGCGATTTTATTTATTACAGATTTATTAAAAATATCTCTTAGATTGGATGTTATATAATTTGAAATACCTTCTGCAGACTTAAGCATAATGTTTCCTGTATAACCATCAGAAATAATTATATCACAATCACCTGAAGTTATGTTATTTGGTTCTATAAAACCTATAAAGAATTCTTTTAAAAAACTTGAGAGAATTAAATCTGCAGCTTCCTGAAGAAATTCTAACCCCTTATTATTTTCAGTTCCAATATTTAAAATACCTATTTTGGGCTTTGAGTTTTTGTTGATTATTGAATAATAACAATATCCCATTAACGCAAATTGGAATAAGTTTGATCCACTTACTATTACATTTGCTCCTAAATCTAACATTAATGAATAGTTTTTTTGATTTGGCACAAGTGAACAAATAGCTGGTCTATCAATACCTTTTATCATACCCATATGCAGTCGAGAAAGAACCATAATTGCAGCTGTGCTTCCAGATGATACGAAACCAGAGTTTTCATTATTTTTTGCATACTCTAATCCTTTATAAATGCTGCTATTTTTTTTAGATCTTAGAATTGTGTTGACGCTATCTTCATCAAAAATTATGTCTTTTGTATCAACAACTTCAAAATTAATAATTTTTAATTTATATTTACTTATGTTTTGATTAATTAATAATTCATCTCCAAAAAAAATTATTTTTGTATTCTTTTCTTCTTGTAGAAAAATTTCAACACCTTTTAAAACTTTGTAAGGGCTATTTTCACCACCCATTGCATCAATGGCAATTACAACTTGCCCATCAGACATTACTTAATTATTTTCTTTAGATTTCTTTTTGAGAACTTCTCGACCCTTATACATACCAGTAGAAAGATCAATCTTGTGAGATAATCTTGGTTCGCCAGAATCTTTGTCTAAAATAACATTGATATTTTTTAAGGTATCATGAGATCTTCTCATATTTCTTTTAGAAACACTGGTTTTTCTTTTAGGAACAGCCATTTTTTCCAATTATTTGTTTTTTAAATTAATTCAAGATAAATTTACATTAAATTCAGAGAATGTTTAATATCTTATTTTATAGGGTTTATAATTTCAACGAATTTATCATTAAATTTTCTAGAAACATTAACATAATCATCATTTTTCATAAAATCAGTTATTTTTAAGTATTCTATAAAAGTTTCGTTTTTATAGAGGTCGTTACCTTCGGGAAATTTACTGATCCTAAAGTAAAATTTTTTTACATAAGATTTAACATATTTCCCTATAGACATGTCTCCAATACCCTTTTCTCTAAGAGATTCATCTAAGTCATATATAAATAGTGATACCAACTGATCATTAACTTTTTGATAAAATTTTTTATTATTTGCTAATAGATTTTTACGAATATACATAATTAAAAAAATAGTAATAATTTCAAATGAAATTTTGTAATTTTTTTCTTTAAAAAAATTATTTTTAAATAAAAATAAGTTACTTTCTTTAAGAATCTTTTTGTATTGCTCAGTCGCAAGTATTTGCTCTTTATTTTCTTTTTTTTTAAAGTATTGTAAAATCATATAATGAATAAGGTATTTTTTTATATATGTTTTTTTTTAATATTAGCAAATTGTTCTAATAAAACAACTTATTCTGGAAAAATTTTAAACAATGAAAAACTAGAAGATATAAATTTTATAAACAAAGAAAATTTACTTACAAAACTTGGTAATCCAAGCTACGTTGACCCAATTGAAAATAAATTTTTTTATTTTTCTGAGAAAAGTGAAAAAAAATCAATTTTTAAAAAAGAAATAAAATATAGTTATATTTTTGTATTTAAAATTGATGTAGATGATCAGATAATTAATTCAGAAGTTTTCGATATAAAAGATATTAAAAGCATTAAACTATCAAATGATAATACCACTAATGAAATAGTAAAAAGAGGCTTATTAGAAAAAATATTTGGAGGAGTTGGAACTCAAGGAGAATTACCAACTACTCCTTAATCTTTATAATGATATTGCTGCTAAAAGTAAGAGAGCAACAATATTTGTAATTTTAATCATTGGATTAACCGCAGGTCCTGCAGTGTCTTTGTAAGGATCTCCAACAGTGTCTCCAGTTACTGCCGCTTTATGAGCTTCACTTCCCTTTCCTCCATGATTACCATCTTCAATATATTTTTTTGCGTTATCCCATGCACCGCCTCCAGCAGTCATACTTATTGCTACAAATAATCCGGTTATAATTACTCCAAGCAATAATGCACCTAGACAAGATAGAGCCGCTGGTTGACCTGCAATAAATAAAATAACAAAATACACAACTATTGGTGAAAGCACAGGTAACATAGATGGTATAATCATTTCTTTTATCGCTGATTTTGTAAGAATATCTACACAAGTTCCATATTCAGGCTTACCTTTACCTTCCATAATACCTGGAATTTCTTTAAATTGTCTTCTTACTTCCAATACAACTGAACCTGCCGCTCTTCCAACTGCTGTCATACTTAAGGCTCCAAATAAGAAGGGTAATAAACCACCTAAGAGCAATCCAACAACTACATAAGGATTAGATAAATCAAAAGAAACTTCTATTCCATATAAAGAACTACTTGGATCTTTTGCAAAATGATCAAGATCTTCGGTATATGCTGCAAATAAAACGAGTGCTCCTAATCCAGCAGAGCCAATTGCATACCCCTTTGTTACTGCTTTAGTTGTATTCCCAACTGCATCAAGTGCATCAGTAGTTTTTCTAACATTTTCATCTAAATTTGACATTTCAGCTATACCGCCTGCATTATCAGTTACAGGTCCATATGCATCTAAAGCAACTACCATACCAGCTAAAGCTAACATAGTTGTAACAGCTATCGCAATACCAAATAAACCAGCTAAAGAATATGTTGAAATAATTCCTGCAACAATTATTAACGCAGGTAGTGCTGTTGCTTCTAAACTAATTGCAAGACCTTGAATTACATTTGTTCCATGGCCAGTAGTTGATGATTGAGCAATACTTTGGACAGGTCTATAATTAGTACCAGTATAATATTCTGTTACCCATATTATCAAGCCTGTAATTATTAATCCTAGTAATCCACAAATAAAAAGAGACATTCCAGTAAACTGTGTGGATGTTCCTTCAACAAGCAAAACATTATTTAAACCAACAATATAATCTGTTACAAAATATAATAACACAGCTGAAAGAATAGCAGAGACTGCAAATCCTCTGTAGAGAGCAGCCATAATATTATTATTTTTACCAAGTCTTACAAAGTAAGTTCCAATTATACTTGTCAGAGCACATACACCTGCAATTGCCAAGGGGAACATCATCATTGTATATGAGTTTTCAGTAAAAAATATAGAAGCTAAAACCATTGTTGCTACAACTGTAACAACATAAGTCTCGAAAAGATCAGCGGCCATTCCTGCACAATCCCCAACATTATCACCTACATTGTCTGCAATAACAGCAGGATTTCTTGGATCATCCTCTGGAATACCAGCCTCAACCTTGCCAACTAAATCAGCTCCAACATCAGCGCCTTTTGTAAATATACCGCCACCTAACCTTGCAAAGATTGAAATTAGTGAAGCTCCAAATCCTAGGGACACCAAAGGTGCAACAATTTCTCTTCCTGGGAATGAACCAGAATTATGTAAAACAAAATAAAAAATTGCAATTGAAAGGAGTGCGAAGCCTGCAACTAGCATTCCAGTTACTGCACCAGCTTTAAAAGAAACGGATAAACCTTCAGCTAAACTGTTACTTGCCGCATGCGTTGTGCGAACATTTGATCTTACAGATATATTCATTCCAACATAACCTGCGGCTCCAGAAAAAAAAGCACCTATTAAAAAACCAATTCCTGATGCTAAATCAAATATTATCCATATAAGAGCAAAAATAACGACACCCACAATTGCTATTGTCATATACTGTCTATTTAAATAAGCCCTAGCCCCCTCTTGAATTGCACCGGCAATTTCTTGCATTTTATCACTTCCAGAACCTAATGATAAAATTTGTCTAGATGTAACTAGACCATAAAGAACGGCTGCTAGACCGCATAAAACAATTAATACCTGCAGTGTTGTCATTGAAAACTCCTTAAAATTTTGGGTGATATGTCAGAAACTATAGAAAAAATCAAGTTTTTAGCAGAAATGATCAAATTTCTTGATGTTCTTCAAGTTTAAATGTGAATCGAAATGAATTCCTTTTTCTTTAATGATTTTTCCAATACATGAAATTTTAATATTTTTTTTATTGGCAATACTTAAAATTTTATTTCTATTTTTTTGACTAGATATGATTATCAATCCGTAATCATCACCAGCATTTAGAAAGTTTTCTATTTTATAATTATTTTTAAAATTTAGAATTTTTTTTGTTTTAATACTTAATGGAATTTTATTTACTCTGAGTAATGCTCCATATTTACCATTTAACATATCAGTTAGATCTCCAATTAAGCCATCAGAAATGTCTTTCATTGAATTAATATGGCTTGCTATTAATGGTCCAAGATTACACGGGTTAGGATATAAATATTTATTAATAAAATATTGATTCAAATCTACATTTGATGAAAATTTTTTTTTTAAAATTTCTAATCCAATCTTTGACTCACCAATATTTCCAGTTATTAAAATATCATCGTTTAAATTAAATTTATTTTGAAAAATTTCAAATTTCTTTTTAATAGATCCAAAAAAAGTTGAAGAAACAATGAGTTTATTTGATTTTGATAAATCCCCGCCTAAAAGATAAAATCCATATTTATGTTGTATTTTTTTTAATTGATTTGAAAATGAATTTAACCAATTTTCATTAATATGATTTGGTAAATGTAGATTCAAAAGATAAGAATGTGGTGATGCCCCCATTGCGAAAATGTCTGATAAATTTACAGTTGTAATTTTTTGAGCTATTGACTTTGGATCATCATTAGAAAAAAAATCTATATCCTCAGAAATACTATCAGTCGTAACAGTGAGTTTATATTTTTTATTTTTTAAGTCTAAATACGCTCCATCATTTTCAAAATTAAATGTTCCCCTTTTTTTTAAATTCAATTTCTTAAAATATTTATTTATTATTATTTTTTCAGATAAATTATTTTTTATTAATTTCATTTTTATCTATATATTTTTGAATTATAGCATTAATTAATTTAGTTTCTTTTTGAGAAACAAGACTTTTACTAATATTTAAGTAATCATTAAAAACAATTTTAAATTTATTTTTTTGAGTAATTAATAATTCTGCAATTATGGCAAATATTATTGATTTTAAAATATTATCCCATTTTTCAAATTTTCGATTTATATCTATAAATCTATTTAATTCTTCAACAATAATTTTTTTATCAATATTATTTTGAAAACTATAAAAAAGTCTTTTTAAAAAATTTTTATTAAATTTCAGTTTAAATTCTTTATTTTCACCAATAGTCGAAATATTAGTATCATAAAAATGTTTTTGAAAATCATCAATATTTTCTGATGAAACTGTATTTAAGAATTCATGCTGAAAAATATATTGAACAAAAGCAAGTCTTGTTTGTGACTTGGTATAATTTTGCATTTTATTTCAATAACTGTATACATGCTATTGCAGCTTCTTGACCTTTATTTTTTTTATTAATATCACTTCTTATTAATGCTTGCTCTAAATCGTAACATGTCAAGATACCAAAACCTATTGGAACATTGAAATCAATTGAAAGATCCATAATTTTTCTAGAAGTTTCATTTGCAATTACTTCAAAATGATAAGTGTCCCCTTTAATAATACATCCTAAAGAAATAAATCCTTTAAAAATATTAATATTTTTTTTTATTAAAAAGGGAATTTCAAAACAACCCGGTGCGTTAATAACTTCATATTCATAACCATTTTCTTTAAGTGTATTGGTTGCACCTAACTCAAGATTTTGAGATATTTCTTTATAATAATTTGCTGAAACAACTAGAATTTTATTATTCATATTTTTCTCTGATCGACTATTTCAATATTAAATCCATCCAAGGCAATAATTCTTTTCTTGGTATTTGTTAATAATATAATTTTTTTTATTTCCAGTAATGATAAAATCTGAGCTCCTACACCATATTCTCTAAGTTCTAATTTATTTTTTGATCTTTTTCTCTTATTGAAAGTTTTAAGTATATTTGGTGACATATCACCATTAATTAAAACTATAGCTCCAGATCCATTCTTTTCAATGAGCTGAAAAGCAGACTTAATTTCACTTCCAAAAATATTTTTTTCTTCAAATATATCCTTTGTAACATTCAATCTGTGCATTCTAACAAACACAGGTTGCTTTTCATCACTAAGGTTCTTTACTAAAGCGTAATGCTTTTCACCAGAAATTGTGTTTTGAAAAACTTTTAAAGTAAATTGCGACCCCATTTCACTTTCAAATGGTCTTTCGGATATCAGTTTAACGATTTTAGTTTTTTTAAGCTTAAATTTAATTAAGTCACTAACAGTTCCTACTTTCAAATTATAAGCTTTTGCAAAGTTGATAATTTCTGGTAACCTAGCCATAGATCCATCTTCACTCATTATTTCACAAATAACACCAGAGGGATTTAGATCTGCTAGCTTTGAAATATCAACTGCTGCTTCTGTATGACCAGCACGTACCAATACTCCCCCATCCCAAGCCATAAGAGGAAAAACGTGCCCAGGATAAACTAGATCGTTCTTGTTTCTATTATTGCTTACAGCTACCGATATGGTATGAGCTCTATCAGCTGCAGATATTCCAGTGGTTACTCCATCTTTTGCCTCTATAGAAACAGTAAACGCAGTTAAATCATTTTTAATATTACTTGGATTCATTAAGGGAAGTTCCAATTCTTCAATTCTTTCCTTGCTTAATGCCAAACAAATTAATCCTCTTCCATGTTTTGCCATAAAATTAATAGCTTGAGGGTTAGCATATTGAGCAGGGATAATTAGATCACCTTCATTTTCTCTATCAGGATCATCAACAAGAATATACATTTTTCCATTTCTTGCATCTTCTATAATTTCTTCTATAGAAGATAAATTTTCTTCAATATTATCTTTATTCATTGTTAAGAATGAAACGTGCAAAATAATCAAATTCAATATTAACTTTATCACTTTTATTTAAAAATTTTAAATTAGTATGATTAAATGTATGATCTATTACAGAAATCATAAATGTATTATTTTCTACTTTTGCTATTGTTAAAGAAATACCATTTATTGAAATTGATCCCTTTTCAACAACAAATCTATTTTTTTTATTAAATTTTTTTTCAAAATGATATTCCCAACTATTATCAAGTTTCAAAATTTCACTTACCGTAGTTGTGGTATCAATATGACCGTATACAAAGTGTCCGCTGATTTCATCACCTATTTGTAGAGATTTTTCCAAATTAATTTTTTGATTTTTTAAAATAGAATTAGCAAGATTTGTTCTGTGCAAAGTTTCTTCTCCTATATTCACCTCAAAGCTAAATGATTTGTTATCTATTTGAGTTATATTTTTTGCAGTTAAACAGACCCCATTACAAGAAATCGAAGATCCTTCTTTGCATTTACTCAAATCTAGGTTGGTAGATATTTGATATAGACCCTCTTCTTTTGTTTTAATTGTAGCTAAATCTTGAATAATACCTGTAAACATTAATTCACCTGATAGTTTGTATATATGTCATCTTTGAATTTTTTTCTTTCAATTATATTTAAATTTAGTTGGTTAAATTTTTTTCCAACAATTGCCGGTTTTCCTCGATCTCCTATAACAATTTTGGATTTGAATAAATGAATTTCATCTACTAAATTATTATTTAACAATTCTGTAAATAAAATACCTCCTGCTTCAACTAATATATCAGATATTTTTAAAGAGTATATCTTGTTAAAAATATTTTTTAAATTTAATTTTTTGTTTTTATTTAATTTACAAAAAATAATTTCACATCCTAATTTAATTAAATTTTCAGATTTTTTATTATTTTTAGAAGTAAAGATTATTATTCTTTTTTTAGATATATCTTTTAAGATATTTGATTTTATGGGAATTTTTAATTTATTATCAATTATTATAATTGGAATATGTTGCTCTAAAGATTTTTTTAATCTTATAGTTAATCTCGGATCATCTTTTATTACAGTTTTTGAAGTAGTTAAAATAGCTTGACTCATTGATCTCAACTTATGTGCATATTCTCTACTTGATTTATTAGATATCCATTTACTTTTATAATTATGCCATGCAATTTTATCATCTGTAGAGGTTGCAATTTTAATTTTAGTGAATGGTTTTTTCTTTAAAACACTTTTAAAAAAAAATTTATTTAAATTGTATGTTCTATATTTTTCTAAACCAACATTTACAATTACTTTATTTTTTTTTAACTTTTTAATACTTTTATAATTAGTTCTAAGATCTGGATCAGCCGCAGATATAAATATTTCTTTAATTCCTGATCTTAATATTTGATCAGTGCATGATCCATCTTTTGAACTATGAAAACATGGTTCTAAAGTGACATACATTGAAGCTCCTTTAGCTTTATGGCCAGCTTTAGCTAAAGCTATTTCTTCAGCATGAGGTCTTCCAGATTTATTTGTTACAGCTTTAGAAATTATTTTTGAATTTTTTGCAATTACACAGCCAACAGTAGGGTTAGGGAAAGTTTTTCCAAATTTTTTTTTAGCAATATCGTGTGCTAAATTAATCATCTTTACATTTTGTTGAGACACTAAAAATTATTTATCTTCTAAGTTACCTAAGAAATCTTCAAAATCTTTTGCTTCTCTGAAATTTTTGTAAACGGATGCAAATCTTACGTAAGCTACCTGATCTAAGTGCATTAAAGCTTCCATGATGTATTGACCAATTATATTTGATTTTACGTCAGTTTCACCTGAATTTTCTAATTTTCTTACAATAGCATTTACAATTTTTTCAATTTTTTCATTATCTACATTTCTTTTTCTTAAAGCTAAAGAAAGTGATCTATACATTTTATCTCTATCAAAATTTTCTTTTTGACCATTACTTTTCATTACCACCAAATCTCTTAGCTGAATTCTTTCAAAAGTTGTAAATCTAGAGCCGCAAGTATCACAAACTCTTCTTCTTCTTATAGCTGTATTATCTTCTGTAGGTCTTGAATCTTTTACTTGTGTATCTTCATTACTACAGAAGGGGCATCGCATTTAAAATGCCTCACTATAAATTGGATATTTTTTGCAAAGATCTATTACATCTTTTCTTATTTGATTAAAAACTTCAGTTCTTTGATTTTCTTCAAGTAAAAGACTGTCCAAAATATCAGCAATCATATTTCCGACTTGTTCAAAATCTTTCTGATTAAAACCTCTTGTCGTAGCAGCTGCAGTTCCAAATCTAAGTCCGCTAGTTATTTTAGGTGGATTTGGGTCATATGGAATTGCATTTTTATTACATGCCAATCCAACGTCTTCTAATATTTTTTCAGCTTTATCACCAGTTAAACCTTTTGGTGTTAAGTCTAACCACACTATATGTGAATCAGTGCCTCCAGTAACAATTCTAAACCCTCTATCAACTAAAGTATGTGCCATAACTTTAGCACTAGCAATTACATTTTTAATGTATTCTTGGAATTCAGGTTTAAGTGCTTCGCCAAAGCAAACAGCTCTAGCTGCAATTACATGCATCAATGGGCCGCCTTGTAATCCAGGAAAAACAGCAGAATTAATTTTTTTATATATGTCTTCATGATTTGTTAAAATCATTGCACTTCTTGCACCTCTTAAAGTCTTGTGTGTTGTTGAAGTTACAACATGGGCATACTCAATTGGATTTGGATATTGTTTACCTGCAACTAAGCCAGAGTAGTGAGCCATATCAACTAAAAAATATGCTCCTACCTTATCAGCTATTTCTCTAAACTTTTTCCAATCTATTGTTCTAGGATAAGCGGAAGCTCCTGCTATTATTATTTTTGGTTTATGCTCTAATGCTAAAGCTTCGACTTCATCATAATCAATTAAATCTTTATCATTGCCATCTTGTTTTACACCGTATTGAACAGCATTAAACCATTTACCAGAAAGATTAGGTTTTGCTCCATGAGTTAAATGTCCTCCTGATGCTAAAGACATACCTAATATAGTGTCATGTGGCTGAAGGAGCGCCAAAAAAACAGCTTGGTTAGCTTGAGCTCCACTATGTGGTTGTAGATTTGCAAATTTACAATTGAAAAGTTTTTTAACTCTTTCTAAAGCAATTTCTTCAGCTTGATCTACAAATTCACATCCACCATAGTATCGTTTACCAGGATATCCCTCTGCATATTTGTTTGTCATTACAGAACCTTGAGCATTTAATATTGATCTTGACGCAATATTCTCAGAAGCGATCAACTCAATTTGGTTTTGTTGCCTTTCCAATTCACGACTTAAAGTTCCATAAACTTCTGGGTCAGCTTCTTTTATTCCTTTAGTAAACAAATCTGAAATCATAATTTTTTTATCCTTCTTTTATGACGTCCAGACTCAAACTTAGTTGCAATAAAAGCCTGAACACTTTTTTTAGCCTCGGTAGTATTTATAAATCTTCCTGGTAAAACAAGTACATTAGCATCATTGTGCTTTCTTATCAATCTTGCTATTTTTGAATTATTAGCAAGACCAGCCCTAATACCTTTTTTTCTATTAGCGGCAATACTCATACCAACACCTGTTCCACAGATTAAAATACCAATATTGTTCTTATCCTTAAGAACTTCCTTAGTTAATTTGTGTGCAAAATCAGGATAGTCAACACTCTCATCTGACTTTGTTCCTAAATCATTAATATTTGGAAAATTCTCTAACAAATTGGTTTTTAGTTCAAATCCAGCATGGTCAGAAGCAATGTATATATTCTTTTTTTGCATAATATTTTTTGTGGTTATTTACATCAAAATGATGATATTGCCTAATATTGTATGAAAGAAAATAGTTGGTTTGACCCATTTTATATTCAGAGTCATTTAAGTGAAGAAGAGAGTAATATTCAAAATAATGTTAGCAATTTTTGTAATAATGAACTGAAGACCAATGTAGTTGAGAGAAACAGAAAAAACGAATTTGATAAAGACCTCTATCCAAAATTTGGATCACTTGGAGTGTTAGGGCAAACTATTAAAACCCACGGTGGATCTGGTACATCAAATTTAGCTTACGGACTTGTAGCTTATGAGTTTGAAAAAATAGATAGCAGTTATAGATCTTCAATTTCTGTTCAATCTTCACTAGTAATTCATCCTATTAGTGAATTTGGTTCCAAAGAACAAAAAGATAAATACCTACCCCAATTAATAAAGGGAGAGCAAATTGGTTGCTTCGGTTTAACTGAAAGTGAAGCTGGTTCTGATCCTGCATCAATGAAAACTACATTTAAAAAAACTAAAGATGGATATATTTTAAATGGATCAAAAAATTGGATTACAAATGCACCAATTGCTGACATATTTATTATCTGGGCAATTGAAGAAGGTGAAGATTATAAAAGTATAAGAGGTTTTATACTAGAAAAAAATAATGAAGGATTAAATACCTCAACAATCGAAAATAAAACCAGTTTAAAAATTAGTCCAACAGGACAAATAATTTTAAATAATGTTTTTGTTCCAAATAATTTATGTCTGGAAAATACTGAGGGATGGAAATCAGTTTTTAGCTGTCTGAATAAAGCAAGATTTGGAATTAGCTGGGGTGTATTAGGTGCAGCTTCTGAATGTTGGTTAATTGCAAAAGAATATGTAGAGAATAGAATTATGTTTAAAAAACCTTTAGCTTCAAATCAATTGATACAAAAAAAATTATCAGAAATGCAAATAGAGATAAATTTAGGATTAGCATCGTGCTTACTTAGTTCTAAAGCTTTAGATGAAGGAAAAGATATTATTAATGCTATTAGTATTTTAAAAAAAAACAATTGTAAAAAGTCTTTAGATATAATTAGAAATGCTCGTGATATGCTTGGAGCAAATGGCTTACTAGAAGAATATCATATTATGAGGCATTTGGTTAACCTAGAAACAGTAAAAACTTATGAAGGAGCAGAAGATATTCATTCTTTAATTTTAGGAAAAAACCAAACAGGAATATCAAGTTTTTAAAATATATTTAGAATTATACCCTCTTAAATTATTAGTTTTTATTTATATTTTACATTAATAAAAATTGATACAAATTGATTTTTTGTATAAATCTTAACTTATAATTCATATTATCTAGGGAGGACATATGAAAAAAAATTTAAAAAGACGTGAGTTTTTAAAGAAAGCTGGTGTAGCTGGTGCTGCTGCAGTTGGTGCTTCCACTTTGGCAGCTCCGGCTATTGCCGCAGGACATCAAGAATGGATTATCTGTAGTGCATTTGGTAAAGCAGGTCCATTAGGTCAAGCTATTCAAGGTTTTGGAGATAACATAAATAAATACTCTGAAAAACTTAAAGTTAAAGTTTATCATGCTGGAGAGCTTGTTCCTGGTTTAGAAGCTTTAGATGCAGTAAGATCTGGTGCAGCTCAAGCAGCATACGGAGCACCTTATTATTGGCCAAACCTATCTGATGCAATTGAGTTTGTAGCAACATGTCCATTTGGAATGAATGCAATGGAACAAAATGCGTGGTGTTATTATGGAGGTGGTATTGAAGCTGCTGACAAAATTTACAATGCACTAGGTGTAAAATTTTTACCTATGGGTAATACTGGAAATCAAATGGGTGGTTGGTTCAACAAAGAAATCAATACACCTGATGATTACAAAGGTCTTAAAATGAGAATGCCTGGATTGGGCGGGAGAACAATTGAAAAATTAGGAGCTACACCGGTGTTACTTGCGGGGCCTGATGTATTGCCTGCTTTAACATCTGGCGCTGTTGATGCAGCTGAATGGATATGTCCAGCAGCCGATTTAGGTGCAGGTTTGTATCAAGCTGCAAAGTATTATTACGGACCAGGGTGGCATGAACCATCTACTCTTTTAGATTTATCTATGGATCTTAAAGCGTGGGAAGCACTTGATAGTGATACACAGGGTTTAATTGATGATTTAGCTAAATCTTTCAACATGACTGTATTTAGTCGTTTTCAAGCTATTAATGGTCCTGCATTACAACAACTTGTTAACGAACATAATGTGGAAATAAAAACTTTTCCTGATGAAGTTTTAATAGCTCTTGGTAATGCCGCAGGTGAAGTTGTATCTGAAAGAGGTTCTATTAATTCTGAAACAAAAGTAATTACAAATCATTTATTGTCGTTCAGAAAAGTTATTAAAGAATGGTTTACTAAAGGTGAACAAAATTTTTCACGTATAAGAGATTTACCATTTAAATTTCCTGACTCAGTATAACTTTATAATTTACAACTTAAAAGAGGTCTTATTACAGACCTCTTTTTTTAATTAATCAATCTTGGAAGCCACGTTGCTATTTGTGGAAATGCAAATACTAAGAGTATTGCTATTATTTGAATAAAAATAAACGGAACCACACCTGAATAAATATTTGAGGTTTTTACATTTTCAGGAGCAACACCTCTTAAAAAAAATAATGAAAATCCAAAGGGTGGAGTTAAAAAACTTGTCTGCAAGTTAAGAGAAATTAAAATTCCTAACCATAGAGGATCAGCTCCATTCGCGATCAAACCTGGACCAACCAAAGGAATTATAACAAAAATAATTTCTATATAGTCAAGGAAAAATCCTAAAATAAATATAGTTAACATTACTATAATCAATGCACCATACTCACCACCAGGAATGTTAGTTAAAAAATTACTAATCATTTCATCTCCTTGAAATCCCCTGAATACAAGAGAGAACATTGAGGCACCTATTAAAATAATAAAAACAAAAGAACTCATTTTTACGGTTGTGATTGCAGCTTCTGAAATATTTTCAAGATTTAAATCTCTTCTTAATAAAGCAAGAATAGCAGCACCAGCAGCACCGACAGAAGCAGATTCTGTTGGGGTAGCTATCCCAAGAAAAATTGATCCAAGAACTGCTAATATTAAAAAAATTGGTGGTATTACTTCAAATAAAGCATTTTTCCAAATTTCAGCTTTAGGCTTATCAATCACTTTAAGAGGTAATTTATCTGGATGTAATTGAGCAGTAAAAAGAATATAGACAATAAAAAATCCTACTAACATTAAACCAGGTAATAGAGCTCCAGCAAATAAGTCTATAGCTGTCACAGGCAAAGGAGCTAAGTTTCCTGTTAAAAGTCCTGCTTCTTCATTTGCTCCCTGTAACATTTCAGCTAATAATATCAAAACAATAGAAGGAGGTATTATTTGTCCTAATGTTCCAGAAGCACAAATTGTTCCAGTAGCTATTTTTTCATCATAACCTGCTTTAAGCATACTGGGTAAAGCTAACATACCCATAGTTACAACTGTAGCTCCTACTATACCCGTTGAAGCAGCAAGTAACATACCAACTAAAATAACACCTATACCTAAACCTCCTCTAACTGAACCAAACAAATCTCCTATAGACTCTAAAAGTTTGGCAGCAATTTTTGTTTTTTCTAACATGACTCCCATAAAAATAAATAAAGGTACCGCAACGAGAGCCTCATTAATCATTACTCCATAGATTCTTTGAGGAAAAAAAAGAAGCATCTTAAAATTGAAAACTCCGAATAAATCTCCTACAAAGGCAAAAATTAAAGATGAACCTGCTAAAGTAAAAGCAACTGGAAAACCGAATAATAAAAATAACAATGTTGTTAAGAACATTACTATTGCTAATATTTCAGGACTCATTCGAAAAAAGGTTTAATAAATTATTTATAATTTTGGAAACAACTTGGATAAATAAAAGAAAAGCAAAAATTAATATAGCTAATTTTAATATATAAATCATTATCAAACCTCCAGCTTCTCTTGATACTTCATTCATTTGCCAAGATTTGTAAACAAATGGAAAGCTATATGACCAGATAAGATATAGAAAAGGTAATAATAAAAAAATATTACCAACTAAATCTACAATTGCTTTATAAAATTTAGATGAATTTCTATAAATTATATCTATTCTTACGTGATCATCATTTAGATATGTAAAACCAGCACCAACCATAAAAATATAAGCGTGCATCCAAACATAAGTTTCTTGCATCCATATAAAACTTATTCCAAATAAATATCTTAAAACTACAACTAAAAAGACATTGATTGTCATAAGAACTACTAAAGTAGCGCAAAAGTACCCAGCATATTTATTAATAGTACTTAAGAAAAGAGAAATATTTTTCATCAATATGATTAAAATTTATTAGTAAACTTAAATATATTTAAATAAATAAAATTAACCATCAAATTTCTGATTTTTATTGAAAAACTTGGGAACTTTTTTACCTGCCTGAGCTCTTTTTCCAATCCAAAACCTAACATCTTCTAATTTTCTTTTTTTCGAACCAGTATTCCATTGTAAACCGTCTTCGATGGTTAATTGAATTACATCCGATAAAAAATCATCTTTCTTAATTTTAATTAATTGCACTCCTCCACCTTTTTGTAATTTTGGCAAAGCATCAATTTCAAAAATTAGCATTTTTTGCAACTTTGTAACACAAGCTATGTGTTTTTTTGTAAGATTTAGGACCTTAATAACTTCATCATTATTTTTTAAATTAAATAATTGCTTACCTTTTTTCTGGTTAGTTGCTAAAGGTTCAGTACTACTAATAAATCCTTTACCATTTCTGGATACAATTAAGAGCTCTTCATCGATTGATGAAAGTAAACCTATAACTTTATCATTAGGGAGACTATCGACAAAATAAATAAATGATTTAGGATTACTATTTCCACCTGGTAAAATATTTGGATCTATTGTGTATACCTTACCAGAAGAAACAAATAAAAGTATTTTTTGATTTGAATTTAAATTAATTGAAAATAAGCTTTCTTTTTTTAATTTCTCAATTTCCTTTTCATCAGTTATTTCTTTAATTCGTTTTAGTTGAAAATCTTTATTAATAATTATAGTAAATTTCTCAATCTCTTTAAATTCATCAATACTAATATCAATAGCATTATTTTGTTCTGATGAAATTGAGGATTTTCTATCTTTTATTTTACTATCTAAATCATTTTTTATAATATCTAATTCGCTTACTATAAACTTATCTAATGTTTTTTTATCTTTTATTAATTTATTAAGGTATTTTAATTCTTCATTTAATTTTTGGATGTCATCTTTAAAATTTTTTTCATCTATCTTTCTTAGAATTCCTAAGCGCATACTTAAAATAGATTCACACTGTAAATCAGATAGTTTATATTTTTTTATTAATTCATTTTTGGGATTATCTCTTGTTCTTATTATTTTTATTATAGTATTTAAATTTTTAAATACAATTTGGTACCCTCTAAGAATTTCTAATCTTTTTTTTATTTTCTCAATATTAAATTTTGATTTTCTTTTGATTGCAACTTTTCTATGATCTAAAAAATTAGAAAGTATTTCATTAATTCCAATTTGTTTGGGCTCTATACCATCAATTAAAACATTGAAATTACAGGAGTACTTAATTGATAAGTCAGTTAATTTAAAACATATGCTTATCAATTTTTCTGCATCAATATTTCTAGACTTTGGTTTTAAAACAATTCTAATATTTTCATCTGACTCATCAACTACGTCATCAAGAGGTAATTTTTTATTATTTATATTGTTCGCGAGTTGTTCAATGATTTTAACTTTGTTAACTTGATAGGGAATTTCAGTAATTATGATTTGATATAAACCATTCTTTAATTCTTCTATTTGATATTTTGCATTAATATTGAATGATCCTTTGCCATTCTTATAAATTTGCTTTTTTTCACTGCTGTCTAAAATTATTTCTCCTCCCGTAGGAAGATCGGGGCCATTTATTATTTTTAAAATTTCAGTTAGTGAAGTTGTGTCTTTTTTTATTATTAATTTTAATGCATCAATTAACTCAACAATATTATGAGGAGGAATGTTTGTTGCCATTCCTACAGCTATTCCCATTGCTCCATTAATTAAAATATTAGGAAGTTGAGATGGTAGAACAACAGGTTCTAGATTTTGACCATCGTAATTATCTTTAAAATCTACAGAGTTTTCATCAATACCGTCAAAAAAATAATTTGTATAATTTTGTAATCTAGCTTCTGTGTATCGCATTGCTGCAGGATTATCACCATCAATGTTTCCAAAATTACCCTGACCGTCGACTAATGTTATTCTTGTAGAAAAGTCCTGAGCCATTCTTACCAAACTATCATATATTGCCTGATCACCATGAGGGTGAAACTTACCCATCACATCACCTACAATTCTTGCACATTTTTTATAACTTGAATTTTTGAA
>QBZY01000010.1 GCA_003282155.1 Pelagibacteraceae bacterium AG-337-I02
GAGTATTAACTCTCTTCGTATAATACAAAAAGATTTTTAAAAATTGGCTGGGGTGTTAGGATTCGAACCTATGAATTCCAACTCTAAAAGGTGTTAAGACAACAATTAGATTTATAAATTTGCTAGATAATTTGAATTAATTCTTCAATAATTTTTAAAAATGACTTTGTAAATGTAGTCAAAGTGTAACCAAGATTTAATATTTTATTAATTCGAATTTTTTTATATATTCCAAAAAAAAGATTTTATATGACTAAAACTGCAATAGTAACAGGAGCATCTCGTGGATTTGGTCGAGGTATAGCTCATGTTCTTGCTACTGAAGGTAATTTCAGAGTATTTGCAACTGCGAGAAATAAATCTGCCCTTGATGATTTAAAAGATGAAGTTGATTCTTTTAAAGGTGATGGAGAATTGCTTCCTTATGTTTTAGATCAAAATAATGATGAAGATGTTAAAAAATTTTCAGAAGAAATAATTTCAAAAGAAGTAAAAATAGATTTACTTGTCAATAGTGCTTATCAAGGACTAGTAGCAATGACACCTCATTTTGGTAAACCATTTTGGGAGAGACCTATCTCTGTGTATGACGGACATATGGATGTAGGTGTTAGAAGCTCGTATGTAATGAGTAAGCTAATAATACCATCAATGATAAAAAACAATAATGGACTGATTTTACAAATTTCTAGTTATGGAGGTTTTTTTTATCTTTTTGATGTTGGGTACGGAGTTGCACATGCTGCAATGGATCGTCTGAGTTGTGATATGGCCATTGAGTTAAAAGAGTATAATGTAAGAGCAATAACTTTACATCCTGGAGGTGGTCAAACAGAAATTACTGCATTTCCCGATGGAGAAAGTCCAAAATTTGTTGGTCGAGCTGTATATGCTTTAATTGAAAAAGCTGATGACTCTTTTTTATCTAAATCAAATGGCAAAACATTATTTACAATTGATTTGGCAAAAAAATTTGATTTTAGAGAAGATTATGATCATGATGGATCTATCAATGAAGCACGTTACGAAAGCGCAAAACCTATTAAAGAAATGATGTTAAAAGCATTACCTCAATATGATAGTGAATTACCATTACCATCATTTAAAGAAACCAATAATTCTGGTTTTGCAGATTTTTTTCCAGGAGCAAAAAATAAAAAATTATAAAAGAGTTATAAAATGTCATTAATGGGTTGGATTAAAGTTCATATTAGAGAAGGAAAAATGGATGAATATATTGATTTACATAACTCTCCAAATTGAAGAGCCTACACTTTATCTCGATAAGGATACAATATTATTATAAGATCAATAGGTACAGTAAATAAAAATGTATTACTTTTAATGGAGGAATGTAACTCCATGAATGATTGGGTTTATATATATACCTAAAAGAGAAAGTGGAAAAAACACGACAATTTTTTAAAAAGATAGGAAATCTTTTTACAGATAAAGGTCATGAAATCACGTTTTCAGAAATAACTAAGTTGATTTATTTATGACTTCAACTAGAGTTCGGCAATAAAAATAGTGGTTTAGCCCTTAAAAAAAGGGCTAATTAATTATTGTGGTAATACTACTTTGTTAATGACATGAATAACGCCATTTGTAGTTTCGATATCAGCGGTAACTACCTCTGCATCATTTACAAAAACTTTACCGTTTTCCGCTTTTACAATTAATTTTTGACCATTAACTGTTACTGCTTCGATAGTTCCAGATATGTCTGCAGACATTACTTTACCTGAAAGAACATGGTATGTTAAAATTCCTGCTAGAGTACTTTTATTCTCTGGCTTAAGAAGGTCATTTAATGTTGCCTCATCGATTAGAGCAAATGCATCATCTGTAGGTGCAAATACTGTAAAAGGACCCATGCCTTTAAGTGTATCAACTAATTCTGCTGCTTGTACTGCAGCAACCAATGTATTAAATGCACCAGCTTTAATTGCAGTGTCTACAATATCATGTTTGTGTCCATCTGCTTTTAAAACATTAGCAAAAAATACGAATGGAATAATTAATGTAATGAATATTTTTTTCATATTATTTCCTTTCTAATAATTTAGAATTAGTATGAAAAAAAATAAAAAAATGTGACAACCTGTACAAAATAAAATTTTTAAAAATTTTTTTTAATTTTATTTTCATAAAATTAGATTCAAATAATTATCAATAGTGTCGCGTATGTGTCGCGAAAACTTTTAATTCAGAAATGTTAACAGAATTTTTGGCTGGTGCGTTAGAATTCGAAACTACGAATGCTGACTCCAAAAAAACGGTGCCTTACCACTTGGCAAAAAAATATGATGTAAATCTTGGATAAAGTTTTTTAAAAGTTTTAAAATCAAGTCTTTAAGTGAGACCTAATTGAGACCATAACTTAAAAATTAAAATAATTAATATAAGTACAATTAATGTAAATTAATTATTTGCTATTAATTTGTCTAAGTAATTTCCATAGACTCAAGTTTGGAATTTAAAGGACGGAAAACAATATTCCTAAAAAAAATCATATAAATCATTGAAAATGCTTTAAGTTTTTAATGTAAATTTATTTGAAATTGTTATATTGAAAAATAACAAAAATAGGAGTCATTAATGACCGAGATTGATTTAGCCTACCTTCCAATTGTAGGAAGAGGGGAACAAATTAATATTATTTGTTCGATGCACGGAATTAAAGTAAATGCTTTGATGTCTAAGCCTATGGGAGAAGATTTCGACAAAGACACTGAGGCGGCGTTTGGTACAGTTCCTTGGATGAAAGATCATGCCAATGGGCTTGAATTGAATGACTCTATGGCAATAGTTCAATATTTGGTTACTAAATATCAAGGTCCTCTAACTCCAAAAAATCCTAAGGAAGCAGCAAGAATTGCTAATTACTGGGCCTGGTCTCAAGATTATTATTCTTTTGTGCTTTCTCCCTTTCATGACATTATCACTGATCACAATGAACCATTCTGGAGAAATCTACGATTGACAGACACTCTTGCAGAAGGAGGAAAAGAAACTGGCATAAAAAATTTAACCACACTTCATAATAATCGTTCAAATTTACTTGAGAACCATTTATCCTCTTCAAGTGATGCTAAACCCTTCTTAACAGGTTCAAAATGTTCTTACGCTGACATATTTTTATATACATGTGTCCGTACTGTTCAAGAAACTGGTGGTTTTGGGATTTTAAGAAAGGAAACTGGTGGAGACCCTTTTAAAAACTATCCTATTATAAGTAGCATCTGTGATGAGGTTGGAAAAATACAAACAGTGATTGATACTGTTGGAACAAAATTTTCTGATTGCCCAATTTAATTTATTTTTATTTGTTAAAAAATAAAAGAACTAAAATTTAAATTAATTTTAATTTCGAATTCATGAAAAGTGATTTTTAATTTTTTCATTGAGACTTATGTAAGACCAAAATGAAAAAAAGATAATTAATCGAAGAAAATTTGGCTGGGGCGGTAGGATTCGAACCTACGAATGCCGACTCCAAAAACCGGTGCAGTAGCAAAAGACACTTAAAATTTAAGAGAAATATAGTGTAAGTTTTATTTAGAAATAAAAAATAACTTTGTGACTGAGAGCATAATGAGACCAATATTATTATAATAATTAAAATAAAATTTTTTCTTTGTATTTAATAGCAGCTAATAGCAACTGAGCCTTCAGCTTCTCTTACCCCATCAGAGGACCCTACAAGTGTACCTGATACCCCTATTCCTCGCGCTTGATGTGAACCAGGATCACCCTCACAAAAAGATGTAATATTATTGAAATCTTCCCAGTCTTTGAGTGCCGAGAAAGAACTAAATGTACAAGATCCACCGACACATTCAATATCTTCATTGTTAGCTGCCAGAGCTTCTAAAGCAGCAGTCGACTCCTGGATTGCTGAGTAAATACCAGTAAAAGCCCTTCCAGTAGGATCTTCTTTAATAGCTTCATCTAGATTTGAAAAATTATATTGATTTCTCCCCGCATTATTTAGAAGATTTGTAGTAAAACTTTCAGCAATATTCTGAGAGTTCAACCAATTGGCTATAATTTGTGCCTCCTCTGATAAAGATGAGGTAGCTTCACTTATTTCTTCAGAAGCTTCAGCAATCTCTTGTGCGACCTCTTGGATCTCTTCTGTTACCTCGGCTACTTGTGCAGCTACTTCACTTACATCTTGAGTAACTTCAGTAACTTGTACAGCCATTTGGGTTACTTCTTTGGTGACTTCTTCTACGTTTGACACAACTTGACTAACTTCTTGTGTTACTTCACTAACTTCTGTGCTTACTTGACTTACATCTTCTGTTACTTCACTAACACTAGAGGTAACCTGACTAACTTCGGAACTAACTGAGCTTACCTCAGTTGTTACTGAATTTACTTTAGATGAAGAAGCAGATAGGTTTGTTATTTCTTCTGTATTTTTAGTTAAGTCACTAGTATCTAAATTATTACTTGAAGAAGTGACATTACCGTCTTTATTCGAAGGAACTTCTCCTTCAATAATAGTATCCATATCTACAGACATTTCTTCAGAAATTTGAGATTTAAATCTTTCAAAATCCATTAAAGCAAATTCATCTCCAATATTTTCTAATTTATCTAGAGTTATATCAATTTTAACTGCACTCTCGTTAACACTGTTAATTGCTTCTGTTAATTCAACCGCAGCATCTAGTTTGATCTGCTGCATATCTTTCATCGTTATAGCTAGAAGTTCATTTTCTTCTCCACTAAAGTTACCCATATCTAAATTATCCATATTATGACTAATTTTACTTGGGAGAGTATTAGATATATTACTCGTAATATTTTCAAAAACATTTATTTGATCGAAAATATTTACAGTTTCAAAATCTACTTCATTCGCGGATAAAAACCCAATACCTTGTTGTAAAACTTTAATAGCTTCATCGAAATCCTTTTCTATTTCACTAACAGCTTCTGGAAGAGATTTCATATCTTCTAAAATCTTTGTGTTCAAATCTTGAAATTCTCCTTTGAGCTCATCTAAACTATAAAGGTCTTGAGATATACCTGTGTAAGAATAAACAAGGGTAAAAATACCAAAAATATATTTAAAAATTTTCATCTAATATTTTCTTTTTTGTAATTTCATACTCATCTTTTGTAATTAAATCCTCTTCGTATAACTCTTTTAATTCTTTTAACTTTTGTTTATAATTAGGATCATCTTTATTTGACTCTTCAGCGAGCTCCTTAACAAAATTCTCTAATTTTTGATTTGAATTTTCATTAATTAATTCTTCATCTTCTGAAGTTTTGATAGACAATATGTTTTCTTCATATTTACTTTTCATTGAACCTAGAGAGCCTTGAATTGAAGCAATTAATTGTTTACGTTTCTCAACACCTTCTGAAATTTCTGTAGTTTCTAGTTCACCAAAACTAAGTATTTTAGACATTAACAAAAATCTACTAATACATTCTTGAGCAGAGGAGTTTTCATTCATTCCTATGCTTTTACGCATTTGATTTCTAATATTATATATTGATTCAACATCATCATCCTGCTTTACTTTTGGATATTTAACCATTTCGTTATAAAGTATTTCTAGCCAAGCCATTGCAAGCATAGATTTGTGAGGATGAGTTGCTAGAGTTCTTTTCTTTTTAACAAATCTAAATACTACCTCTCTAGCTGCTTTTGCTTGTACATTTAAATATTTCAAATCTCCAAGAATTTTTGGATAGATCAATTCTTCATAGGTAGCATATTTTTCTGATAATTCAGCTTTACAAAAAGTACTTATAAATAAGAAAAAAACCAGATATGAAAATGATATTTTTTTAAACATATTAACTTTAAACACTTAAAATTTACAATATTATATTATTCGATTCAAATATATTTACATTTTACAAATCTTAGTGAGACCTATGTGAGACCAAACTCTGAAAAAAGTATCGATGTAAGAAAATTTGGCTGGGGCGGTAGGATTCGAACCTACGAATGCCGACTCCAAAAACCGGTGCCTTACCACTTGGCGACGCCCCAAATAATGATTACTCTCTAGTATTTAGCACAAAATAAGTCAAATTCTTCGAGTGCGACATTACCATAAAAAGGAATAAAAAGCAGAAAAAGTGATCAGTATTGATTCAAGGCAAGGGATTTACATTTTTAAAGCTAAACCTATTTAATTTTTATGAGAAAATTAATTACTATAATTTTATTCTTATCAATATTTTTACCAATTTCTCAAGTCAATGCGAACACAGAAAAGTTGTACGAAAGACTTGTTAATGATTGGTCAACTATTTTTCCTGATGGGAATAGAAACGCAGCAGGACCAAGATTTTTTAAATATATTTTAGATCAAAACTTAGAATATGAAGAGTTTATGCAGTTTAACAAGTTATACTGTGCTGTTTCTGGTTCTATTATTCCTCCAGATGCTCAACCAGATGAAATTTTTCTAACTAACTTAGAAAATGATGAAAGAATTTGTGGTCAATATTATAAATGTTGTTGGCCTTGCTTATGCGATGTAATGAAATATTCAGAAACAAAAAAAATCAACATTGATTTTAAAGATCAATCAAAAGATATCTATACAATCGTTATTGATAATCCATGCAATAAAAACGATTTTCCCGAACTTGTTAATAGAGATTATTTTTGTGAAGGTAATGAATTAAATAAAGAATATACATACTCAGTAGATAACAAACTTGTTATTGGTGTATTGCATAATGCAAAAATATGTGATGCTTACGATATAGATTATATAAAAAATGACCAGATAACAGGTCCTATGTGCGAAGCTAGAAATAGCATGCCTCTTGAAGAACTAAATTTTGGAATGGGCGACATTTTTATTAGATTGGCAAATTGAAAATACTTGAAATGAGTAAGTTAGTTTTTATTTTTATCTTATTAATATCTAATATGGCTAAGGCAGAATTTTTTTCTAATATTTCAAATATAATTGAAAATAATAACAATAGATTAAGTTATGGGATTTCAGTAACTGACTTTGATAAAGATGGAAATTATGAATTTATTATTGCAGGTTTTGGTTACTCTAATCTAGCTCTTAGTTATAAAAATGGAAAACTAATTAATACAATACAAGATCCTTTATTCATTGATGAAGATAGGAGTACCATTGGCGTATCAGCTTGCGATATAGATCAGGATGGCTTTGAAGAAATTTATTTCTTAAATACTGATACGTATAGCGGCGAAAAAAAATACTCTGATAGATTACTGGATAACAATAACAAAATATTCGATTATTTTGAGTTAGAAAAAAATTTAGAAAAATTAAATTTAACCGCAGGCAGATCTGTTGTTTGTGTAGACAGAAATGGATCGGGAAAGTACGGCGTATATGTTGCTAATTATGGGGGTCCTACTAGATTTTATGAAATTAAAGAAAATGAAGTTGAAGATTTAGCTCCAATGCTTGGAATAGATAAAATAACTGGAGGAAGAGCGGTAATTTCAGGACATATAGTTTCTGATAATATGGATATATTTGCAGCTAATGAGAGGGGTCCAAATTTTTTATATAAAAATATTAATGGTAATTTTAAAGATATTGCGATTGAAAAAAATGTGCAAGATACTTTTCAAAATGGTCGCGGAACTGCTTTAACTGATTTTTTGTATAGAGGTGAACTTGATATTGTAACAAGTAACTGGGAAGGTTATCATCGTATTTTTGTAAAACAAAAAGAATCTTTTCTCGATATGTCTTCATTAGATTTTAGATTACCTAGTAGAATACGAACTGTTATATCGGCTGATTTTGATAATGATGGTTATGATGAAATTTTTTTAAATAATATCGGTCAACCAAATAAACTCTTTCGTATCCTTGATGAAGGAAATCTAGAAGAAATTAAACTAGATGCAGCACTTGAAGCACAAGGTCTAGGAACCGGTGCAGCTGTTGCTGATATTGATGGAGATGGAATTTTAGAATTACTTATTTCTCATGGTGAATCTGGCGCTCAGCCGCTTAGTTTATTTAAGGCAAATGTGTTAAATACCAATTATGTTAGAATCAAACCTCTCAACACTTTTGGTGCCCCTGCTAGAGGTGCAACTGTTACCTTACATACAAATTTAAGAAATCATGCCAAAACTATTGATGCTGGCTCAGGATATTTATGTCAAATGGAACCAATAGCACATTACGGTTTACGTAAAGGTGAAGTAATTAAAAATATATCAATTAAATGGACGAATGGAACAATTGAGAACTATGAAATTAATGATATAAATAATACATTCGAATTTAAACAAGGAATATAATTTAGATGTCGGTTGCTGAAACATTAAAAAAACCAACTCCACGTTTTCATTGGAAATGTAAACATACATGGAGAAGAAGTGCCAAAAATACACTTTGGTGTTTACTTGGATGCTCAATTGGTGATTTTGGAACAATCCTATATTTTCAACTAAATGCAATCAATTGGCCTACTCTATCAATAATGATTTTAGCTATTATAAACGGATTAATCACTAGTATTATTTTAGAAACAATAATTTTATCTAGGCAAATGATCATTAAAATTGCTTTTCAAACAGCATTAACAATGAGTTTTATTTCTATGCTAGCCATGGAAATTGCAATGAACTCTGTTGATTGGCTAATTTTAGGAGAAGCAAAATTGGTATGGTGGATAGTACCTATCATGCTTTTAGTAGGGTTTTTGACACCATGGCCATATAATTATTATAGATTAAAAAAGTATAGTATCGCCTGCCATTAATTCAATTAATTCACAAACTAATATTGAAATTGGTTTAAACCCGCATATCTCTTTTTGATGATTAGAATTTTACTTACATTATTATTTATAAGTTCCTCATCATTTGCTGCTAGTACTAGTTCGGATGATAGTGAAACTAGCATTTCAGCCAGTGAACAAGTTACAAAATTATACGATAAAGCTTACGAATTGGTTTATTATAAAAAATTTGATAAATCTATTAAACTACTAGAAAAAATTGCTAAGCGCAAAGATCTAGGTGAAAAAAAAGCTGATGTATATAATCTACTTGGTTTTAGTTACAGAAAGCAGAGTGAGCCAAATCTAGATAAGGCCTTTGAAGCATATAAAATTGCCTTAGACGCAAATCCAGAACATATAGGAGCACATGAATATCTTGGAGAACTTTACATAACTCTTGGTAACATGAATAAAGCTAATGAAATGTTATCAAAGTTAGAAACATTAGCTGGAACTAATTCTATGGAATATAGAAAATTAAAAACAGCAATTGATAATTCATAAATATAACAATTGCTCTTTATATAAGAGCAATTTTAATTGATGATAATTTATACTCTTAATTTTTTATTAACAATTCTAATTGGGTCTATGATTTTTTTCATGGCTATTGTCTCACCCTCAGTCTTTGCCACTTTAAGTACTAACGCCAGCAGTAAATTTTTACGAATAATTTTTCCTAGAATGTTTTTATTTGGGTTTATAATAGCTGTTTTATCCTTAATCCTTAGTTATATTTCAGATAATATTTTAAATTCTATTTTATTAATAGTAGTTGCCATAAGTTTTATTATTAATAGAAATTATTTAACGCCAAAAATAAACGATTTTAGAGACAAAGAATTAGAAGGTGATAAAAAAGCATCTTCTAGTTTTAAATATATGCATTTGCTTTCAGTTTTATTATTTATATTGAATTTTATTATTTTAGTTAGCATCGTAATTATCAATTATTTTAGCTATAATTTATAAACTTTATCCTGTCCTACAGGATAAATACTCAAATTTTTCTTACCTAGTACATCACTTATTTGTTTAGAATTGATATCTAATCCACCTGTTAATATTCCAAAACTAGGTAATATGAATATTTTTTCATTATGTACAAAAGATGTTTTAAAAATAGTTTTCCCTCTGTGTGAAATTTTTATTTTTGGATGATAGTGACCACAAATTTGAAATGAAGATGTTTCGATGGGTATGTGTGTAAACAAAAATTTATCAATTTTATAATTTGTAAAATTTTTAAAACCTTCAATTTTTATTTTTTTATCATGATTACCATTGATCCATATGAAATCAGTATTATTCATATATTGACTAAGATTTTTAAGGTCTTGATCATTTAAGCTCAAAGTTGAAAAAACATCGTGTAATAAATCTCCAACTATAATTAAATTACTTGGTTTAATTTTATCCAAACAAGCAAAAAGTTTGTCTAGTATTTCTTTTGTATCATACGGAGGTAAAAATTGTTTATTCCTTGCATAACTAATGGATTTTCCAATATGTAAATCTGATACGATTAGTGTATTTAATCTTTTCCAAAAAAGAGATTTGTTGGGGTATGCATAAAATTCTTCATTACCAAAATTAATTAATTGATAGTACATTAGCCTCTTTTAATATTTCATTTTCTAAATCCTCTAAAATATATTCATCAGTTTCCTTTTTTGATAAATTTTCTCTATTTATTTCAAGAATAATTGGAACAGCCAATGGTGATATATTTGTGAGTTTCTTTAGTATAATTTTTTTATCGATTTTTTTTAAGATTTCTTTTAGTCTATCATAATCAATCATATTCTTTTTTGCATCTTCATATGATGATTTAAGAAGAATGTGATCTGGTTCATTTTTTTTTAGAACTGTATAAATTAGATCAGAACTAAATAAAACTTGCTTTCCAGTTTTTTCCATTCCAGGCAACCTTCTTTCTATTAAACAAGAAATAATTGCATTATCTCTAAATAATCTTTTAACTATTGAAGTTTCTTCAAGATAATTATCTAAATGTTTATCTAACAATCCTAAATTTAGAATTGTTTTAATTTCTTTAACTTCTTTTAAAGACCATAAAACAATAGCATAATCATTTGCAACAAAACCAAGAGGTTTATAGTTAAATTCCTTAAAGCCTCTTAGCAATAAAAATCCTAGTGTTTGATTGGCATGCCATCCTGCAAAAGAATAGATAACAGTATAAAAAATTTTTTTTCGAGGGAATTGTTCCACTAGATATTCATCTTTTTTAGGAATTTTAGATATATTTTTTTGTCTTTTTAACCATTCAGTAATTTGCTCTGGATATGAATCCCACATATTACTTTTTGCCAATAAAGCCCTAACTGAGTTAGCCAAATTTGTCGATAATGGCATTCTACCTCCAGAGTATGATGGAATTTTTGAAATTAAAGATTTACTTCTTTTAACTTGTACTAAATTATTTTTCATTGATTGAAATTCTAGTACTTGACCGGCAAATATAAATGAATCACCTTGAGAAAGATTTTGAATAAAAACTTCTTCTATATTCCCTAACGTTTTTGTTCCAAGTTTTATTTTTAACATCGGATTTTCAATTATTGTTCCAACATTCATGCGGTATTTTCGTGTTTCTCTTCTATTTACTAACTTATAAATATTTTTATTTTCTCTCAATTGGAAGATTCTCTTAAATTGATCATAATTATTTAAAACATATCCTCCATCTTGTATGAGATTAATCAATTGTTTAAAATCATTAAGTTTTAATTTTTTGTATGGATATGCTTTGATAATTTCTTTGTAGAGATCATTAATATCAAATTGCCCCGCACAAGCCGTAGCAAAAATATGTTGAGCTACAACATCAAAACTTCCTTCTTTTAAATCTATTTTATCTAAGTTATTTTTTTTTATTTCTTCAATAGCAGCTTTTGCTTCGATAAATTCAAAACGATTAGTGGGTACTAAAATTGCCTTTGAAGGAGTGTTTAAATTATGATTTGATCTTCCCACACGTTGTAATAATCTATTAATTCCTTTAGGTGCTCCAACTTGAATAATTTTTTCTACATCTCCATAATCTAATCCAAGCTCTAAAGAAGAGGTCGCAACAACACAGTCAACTAATCCTTTGCTAAGATTATTTTCCACTTTTAAACGTAAGTTTTTTTCTAATGAACCATGGTGAACAGCAATTTTTAATTTTTTCTTATTAATTAGCCATAAGTTTTTAAACATATATTCGGCTTGCGCCCTCGTATTAACAAAAATAATAGTTAATTTTGATTTCATTATTTCTTTATAGATTTCATTAATAGAATACGTAGCCATATGACCAGACCAAGGAATACGTTCTTTTGATACTAAAATTTTAATCTTAGGTAAAACTGAATTTTCATAAGAAACTATTTTTGGTTTTTTGCGACAAAGCCATTTTTTTGCATCTTGTTTATTTTTGAGAGTTGCAGACAACCCTATTCGTTGTAAATTTGGAGAGAAAGTTTGTAATCTTTCAATATTTAGACTTAGTAGATCAGCTCTCTTATTATCCAAAAAAGTGTGTATCTCATCAATAATTATATATTTTAGATTGTGAAAAAATTCTTTTGCATTCTCATAAGAATTTAATAATGCAAGTGACTCTGGAGTGGTAATAAGAATATTAGGAGGTTTTTGTTTTTGTTTTTGTTTTTTATATGGTGTTGTGTCGCCTGTTCTTACTTGAAATGAAATATTCAAATCAAGCTCTTTAATAGGTTTCTCTAAATTTCTAACAATATCGTTTGCAAGAGATTTTAATGGAGAAATATAGAGAGTATGAAGACCTTTAAATTTTTTTAATTTTATTAAATCATCTATTGGATTAATAAACCCTGTTAATGTTTTGCCAGCACCAGTTGGAGCAAATACAACAACATCAGATCCGGTTCGAACATGCCGAAAAGTTTCAATTTGATGAGGAAACCAAGACCATTTTTTTTTCTTCATCCACTTGTTTAGGGGGTGTAATAATAAGGGATTCGATTTATTTATATTCATATGGATTTCATTAATCATCAACTATTTATCAAAGATATAAATGTACATATAGATCCAATATTACCGAAAAAAACAGCAATTATTACACATGGTCATGCAGATCACGCTCGATTTGGACATGATCATGTTATTGCTACTAGGCAGACAATAGACATAATGAAAATTCGCTACGGAGATAAATGCGCGAAGAAATTTACTCCTCTTAGATACGGTCAAAAATACTCGATTAAAAACTTTGATTTTACACTCTACCCAGCAGGACATATTTTAGGTAGTGCTCAAGTTTTAATTGAAAAAAATAATCACCGTTTAGTCATCACAGGTGACTATAAAGTAGGAAAAGATGAAACATGTAAAAATTTCAAACTGGTTAAATGTGATACTTTAATTACCGAGGCAACATTTGGATTACCCATATTTCAACATCCAGATCCCAAAGATGAAATTCAAAAACTTATTCAATCAGTAAAGATAAATAAAAATAATTGTCATATTGTTGGTGCGTATGCACTTGGCAAAGCGCAAAGAGTAATGAACCTTTTACGTCAGCATAAGTATAATGAAACAATTTATATTCATGGCTCTCTAGAAAAATTATGCCAATATTATTCAAAAGAAAAAATTAATATTGGAAAGTTTGAAAAAGTCTCTTCAAAGGATAAAAGCTTTTATGAGGGTAAAATAATTATCGCCCCTCCTTCAGCATTAAAGGATCGTTGGTCAAGACGATTTTCTAATCCTATTATTTGTATGGCAAGTGGATGGATGACAGTTAAGCAAAGGGCAAAACAACAAGGTATTGAATTACCATTAGTTATTAGTGATCATAGTGATTGGAATGAATTACTAGATACAATTAAAAAATCAAAAGCGAAAAATATTCTTATTACGCATGGTCAGGAAGATGCACTGGTTTATTATTGTAAGAAACAAAATCTTGTTTCAAAGCCCCTTTCCATCCAAGGCAGAGGTGATGAGGAAATAGAATGAAAAAATTTTCTTCTCTACTGCATAATTTAATTTTAACACCAAGTCGAAATACCAAAATTAAATTACTTGAAGATTATTTTAAAATACTTGATATCAACCGTGCATATGCGCTTGCAATTTTATCTGACCAACTCTCATTTCAATTTATTAAAGCATCTAAACTTAGAGAGCTTGTCTATGATCAAGTAGATCAACATTTATTTGATTACTCATATGACTATGTTGGGGATTTAGCAGAAACAATATCATTGATTTGGCCAACAAATAAGGAGGGTAAATCACAAAATTTATCTACCTTAATAGAAAATATAAAAAAAATTAAAAAATCTGAAATTAATACAGAGTTTAGTAAAATTTTGAGCGAACTATCTAATAACGAAAGATGGACTTTAATTAAAATTTGCACGGGTGGATTGCGAATTGGAGTCTCAGAAAGATTAGTAAAAACGGCCTTAGCTGATCTGTATAACAAATCTGTAAATGAGATTGAAGAAATTTGGCATGGTCTAGAATTTCCATATGAAAATTTATTTCAATGGTTAAAAAATGAAACATCAAAACCAAAAATAGATTTTAAAAAATTATTTCATCCTATGATGCTTGCTAATCCTATTGATGAGGAAAAAGATTTTAAAAGATTAGACGCGAATGAATTTCAAGCAGAATATAAATGGGATGGGATTAGAGTTCAGCTTATGGTTTCATCAAAAAGTGTTTCACTATACTCAAGAACAGGTGATAATATATCATCTGCATTCCCCGAAATAATTGAATCTACTAAAGGTGATGCGGTTATTGACGGAGAATTACTTGTGGGGAGAAATTTTAAGCCCTCTGGTTTTAATGATCTACAACAAAGGTTAAATAGAAAAAAAGCCTCAAAAGATCTTCAAAAAAAGTTTCCTGTTTTCATACGAGCTTATGATATCCTTTTTTATAAAGGAAAAGATCTTCGAAAATTATCTCTTTTTGAAAGAAGAAAATATTTGGAAAAATTTCAAAAAGAAAATAAAACTAATCAAATTGATTTATCTTCAATCATTAATTTTTCTACCTGGGACGAATTAACTAAATATAAAAATAACTTTCATGATGATTTGAACGAAGGAGTTATGATTAAACTCAAAAATAGTGAATATTTACCAGGGAGAAAAAAGGGATATTGGTACAAATGGAAAAAAAATCCAAAACTTGTTGATGCAATTCTAATGTATGCTCAACGAGGGCACGGTAAAAGATCATCGTATTATTCAGATTTTACTTTTGGTGTTTGGAAAGAGAGTGAATTAGTTCCAATAGGAAAAGCGTATTCCGGTTACACTGACAAAGAACTATTAGTATTAGATAAATTTATAAGGAATAATACTATCAATAAATTTGGTCCCGTGAGAGAAGTAAAAAAAGAGATTATATTAGAAGTAGCCTTCGATGATGTGTTTCCGAGTACTAGACATAAGTCAGGTGTAGCTATGAGATTCCCAAGAATACACCGCATTCGTTGGGACAAACCAGTTAATGAGGTATTAACAATTAGTGAATTTAAAAAAGAATTTAAGCTGAGTTAAAATGGTATTATCAAAATATTGCAATAATTATTAAATATAGTAGAAAAATCAAATAAGATGATCAAAGAAGAAAATTTTGGATATAGAGATAAAAGAGGCCACTTCGTACCTAAAGAAGCGGCTGATAAAAATCCTATATGGATACTTCCTTTTAATTTAAAAAAAATTTTAGATTGGTTTATCTTTTCGTATATTTTTTCTTGGAATCTTGTTTACTTAGCTGTTGCCTTTATCGCTTACTATTTTTTTACACCTGCGCTTTCCGAAATGAAAAATCTTTCACCGGGTTGGATTTCTGAAATTTTAATTCGGAACTATGTAATAGGTACGATCTTTTTTAGTTTAATACATATACCTCTTTACATAAAAAAATCTCAGGGAATTAAATTTAAATTTAATCCAAACTGGCCAGAAAAAATTCAAAAGATTTTTACATTTAATAAACAAATATTTGATAATTTATTTTGGAGTTTGTTTTGGGGTGTTCCTATTTGGACAGCTTACGAGGTTTTATCTTTTTGGTTTTATGCTTCTGGTTTGTTACCTTTTGTTCAATTCAGTGAAGCTCCCATTTATTTCTTTGTTATTCTTTTACTAATTCCAGCATTTAGAGATGCTCACTTTTATTTAATTCATCGGTTCTTACATTTTAAATTTATGTACAAAATTGCTCATTCTGTGCATCATCGAAATGTTAATCCTGGACCTTGGTCCAGCCTATCAATGCATCCCATTGAGCATTTATTATATTTCTCAGGTGTGATCATTCATTGGGTTATTCTCTCTCATCCACTTCATGCAACGTATCATTTATTTCATGCAGGCCTAGGATCAGCAAACGGACATATAGGTTTTAAGCAAATGATGATCAATGATAAGCGAGCGATAGATCTCAGTAATTATAATCATTATCTTCATCATAAATATTTCGAAGTAAATTATGGAAATTTGATGATTCCATTTGATCAATGGTTTGGTACCTATCATGATGGATCAAAAGAAATGCATGATAAGATGCTTAAAAGAGTTAGTATTAAAAACTAATTTTATTTAACAATTTCATTTATTTAAATAGATTTTAGCCGTTACACATTATGCCTTGTTTAAAGGTTAACATTATGTTTATATGATAATTATATGCTAGCTAGTAGCGTATTTTACTCATAGGAGGAAATATGAAAAAACTATATGTGGTTATAGTTGCAGTGTTGGCTCATCTGATGTTCATTTCATCAGCTTCAGCCCAACCTACAAATAGTAACCAACTATCCGATCCTCGTGTTAGACAAGCTTTGTGTATGGCTATCGACATGAAAACAATCGGTGAAACATTATTTGAAGATCAAATCATAATGGCGGATAGTTTATTACCAAACGGTCCAATGAAGTCTCCAAATCTACCTGATCTCAGTTACAATCCTGAAAAGGCTCGTCAACTGTTAGCAGAAGCAAATTGGGACTCTGATAGAGAACTTGATATGGTATTCTATTATGGAGATCAGCTGACTGCTGACTTCATGGCAGCAATTCAAGCATACTTTGCTGATGTTGGTGTTAAAATGACTTACCGTCTATTACAAGGTGATGTTGGTGCACAACTTAATTCAGTTCCTGATGATGGTGTGAATGGACCAGCTGCTGTTGACTATGACTTAGGTTATGGTGCTCGTGCAGCAATTGCAATGCAAGAATATTACAATACATTTAAAACAGGTCTAAACCCACAAACTCCTGGTGATCCAACAATGGATGCGCTTATTGAAAAAATTAATTCAAGTGCAGATCCAGAAGTTCTAAAACCTGCTTTCTTTGAAATACAAGAATATCAAATGCAGCAAGTTAACATTTGCCCATTATACTATCAAAAATTATTCATCTATGAGAGTAATAAAGTTGATAGAAATGGTGGATCTTATGGTAACGCTCAGTATAACTATAACTGGGGAATTACTGATTGGAATGTAAGTGGTGGCACTATGCAAACTAACACAGGTCCAGTTGAATTCTTTGAGCAACCTTGGTACAACCTAGGTTTATGGATACACAATAAAGTTGTTTTCGATAGACTTTTAGTTGCTGATGGTGCGTTACAACCAGTTGGATGTTCAGCTTGTGAAAGTTATGAGTTATCAGCTGATGGTCTAAGTTTAACATTTAAACTAAAAGATGGTCTTACTTTCCATGATGGAAACGATGTGACTGTTGAGGATGTAGCATGGAGTATTCGTACTGCTATGAAAGCACCTCAAATGCACGCTCTTATCGGAAACACAGTTGGTTCGATCAAAGGCGCTGATGCATTCAAAGATGGTTCAACTGATGATGTTTCAGGTATTAAATACAATATTGCAGACAGAGTAATTACGTTAGAATTAACAAAAATTGATCCTAACATCTTAACTACTTTCACTCAATTTGCTATTTTACCTAAGCACTTATTAGGTGATGTTGATCCTTTGAAATTCCAACAAAGTGATTTCTGGCAAATGCCGATAGGATCTGGAGCATTCAAAATTACTGAAGTTAAAATGAACGACTTTGCAAAGTTCGAACCTTTTGACGGCTATCATGGCGGTAAAGCTGGTTTTGATATCATTGCTTACCCAAGTTATGATGGTGATGGTAACTTAATTAAAAATGCTGCTGCAGGAAAAATGGACTACGGATTTACTAAAAACGTGGCCGATGTTGCTGCACTAGATGCTATGGACAACATGGGAACTAAAGCTGTTGATATCCCTTATACTCGTATGATGTGGATTATGCAGTATCCAAAACCATAGTTAAATTAAACATTAAAGCTGAGGCATTTGCCTCAGCTTTTTATTTTTATTAACGGGAAGTAATAATGACAACTTACATTGCTCAACGCTTGATTATTTTCTTTCCGATGCTTCTTGTCATAAGTTTTCTTGTTTATTCGGGATTAGAATTATCTCCAGGTGATGCTGTATCACATATGATTAGCCCAGAACTTGCATCAACAATTACTGCTGAACAACTTGATGCAATGCGTGAAGCGTATGGGCTAAATCAAAGTTTCATAACAAGATATTGGATTTGGTTAACAAGCATGGTTCAAGGGGACATGGGTTACTCCATGGCTGGTGGAGTTGCTATTTCTGAAATAATGATAAAAACAGTTCCTGCAACTTTGGAACTATCAATGGTTGCTTTATTTTTCTCAACCATTTTAGGTTGTTCTTTAGGTGTGATTAGTGCACTTAAAAGAGGTTCTGGAACTGATAATTCTCTCACAGTTGCTGGAATGGCTGGAGTTTCTATCCCAGAATTTTTCTTTGGATTAGTTGCAATTCTATTGTTTGCCATTGAATTAAAATGGCTTCCTGTTGGTGGAAGACTCATGCCACATTATGAAACAGTGTGGGATAGAATTCCAAATATTGTTCTCCCTTCCTTAGTATTAGCATTAATGATGACTGCTGGAGCGATGCGTTATGCACGTTCGTCTATGTTAGATGTTCTTGCAAGAGAATTTATTACAACAGCTCGATCAAAAGGTATGCCAGAATGGAGGGTAAATATTTTACATGGTTTTAGAGTTGCTTTAACACCAGTTGTAGTTTTAATTGGCTTTCGTCTACCATTACTTATTGGTGGATCAACTATTATAGAACAGGTTTACCAGTGGCCTGGAATTGGGAGTATGTTTATTCGATCTGTTCGTGCATCAGATTATCCATTAGTTATGACAATATCTCTAATGTATGTATTTGTGGTTCTTACAGCAAGCTTAATTATAGATGTATTGACGGCATTAATTGATCCAAGGGTCAGATTAGGTAAGGAATAATGGCAAAGACATCTTTAGATAGAAAATTTGATCAAATTAAAAAACGTGAAGAAGAAAAATCATTTTCAATTAAAAAAAGAAGCAGAATAGTCAGTAAATTTTTAAATAACCGCTTAGCAGTTGTTGGTCTAATTATTTTTACTATTATTATTTTAGCTTCTTTATTTGCTCCATTACTTTCGCCATACGATCCTATGCGTGTTGATCTTCGCTCAATGAGGCAAGCGCCATCTTTTGATCATTGGTTTGGCACAGATAGTACAGGGCGTGATGTTTTTACGAGAGTTTTATTTGGTGGAAGAGTTTCAATTTTTATTGGTTTAGGAAGCGCTATATTATCTGCAGTAGTTGGCATCGCAGTTGGTTGTTATGCAGGTTACAAAGGTGGTTGGATAGATGTAATTGCTCTTAGAGTTTCTGAAATATTTATGTCGTTCCCTCAAATAATATTAGTTTTATTATTAGTATCAATAACTGGTCAAAGTTTATTTAATCTTATGGCTATATTTATTCTTACTGGATGGGGGGGGATGTATAGGCTTGCTAGAGCACGTATGTTGTCATTACGTGAGGAAGAATATGTTCAAGCTCTGAGAAGTTTTGGACTTTCGACCTTTACTATTTGCTACAAACATATGTTACCAAATGCTTTAAGTCCTATAATGGTTAATATAACTCTTTCGACGGCTATGTTTATTTTAACAGAAGCTGGTTTAAGTTTTTTAGGACTGGGAGTGCCGTTAAATATTCCAACATGGGGAAATATACTCAATGTTGCTCAAGATATTTTAATTTTACAAAACTATTGGTGGATGTGGGGACCGGTTGGAATAGTAATTTCAGTATTTGTACTTTGTGTTAATTTTATAGGAGATGGTTTGAGAGATTCAACAGATCCATCGCAACAAGGATAGTATGACAGATAAAAATAAGATAGCTCTCTCAGTTAAAAATCTCAAAACATTTTTCTATACTAATAATAGATGTAATAAAGCAGTAAACGGTGTTTCCTTTGATGTTGAAAAAGGTAAAACACTTTGTATTGTTGGCGAAAGTGGATGCGGAAAAAGTGTAACTGCAGCAACTATTATGCAACTTCTTCCAACTTTATCAAGAATTGAAGAAGGTGAAATTATTTTTCGTAAGGATGATAAAACCATCAATATTGAAAAATTGGAAAAGAATGGAAAAGAAATGAGAAATATCAGAGGTTCTGATATCGCAATGATTTTTCAAGATCCAATGACTGCTTTAAATCCAGTTTATACAGTTGGTTTTCAAATAAGTGAAAATTTAAAATATCATACTAACCTTAATCGAAAAGAAATAAGAGAAAAAAGCATTTCTCTTTTGAATGATATGGGGATTCCGTTACCTGAAAAGAGAGTAGATGAATATCCTCATAGTTATTCTGGTGGAATGAGACAAAGAGCTATGATTGCAATGGCAATGGCATGTAATCCAAAAATATTAATTGCCGATGAACCTACAACAGCTTTAGATGTTACAATTCAAGCTCAAATATTTGAATTGATGGAAAAACTTAAAGAGGAAAATGATACTGCAATCATTCTAATAACCCATGATATGGGTGTTGTTGCTGAATTAGCAGACAATGTTGCAGTTATGTATATGGGAAATATTGTCGAAGCAGGTACTGCTGATGATGTTTTAAGACGGCCTACCCACCCCTATACAAAAGCATTATTAGAATCTGTTCCAGTTCTTGGTAGAGGAAAAAATCAAGATATAAATCCTATAAAAGGGTCAACACCCGACCCATACAACAGGCCTGTTGGATGCCAGTTTGCACCACGTTGTAACTGGCAAACAGAAAGTTGTGATGTGATGCCTGAAATTACACAAATAAATAAAACTCATCAAATTAGGTGCCATAAGTACGAACAATTTTTTGAAAAGTATGATGAAAAAAGAAATTCTTAAATTACGCGATGTAAAAGTGTACTTTCCTGTAAAAGCAGGAGTCTTCAATCGAACTGTCGGACATGTAATGGCGGTCGATGGTGTCGATTTAGATATTTATCGCGGTGAAGTATTAGGCCTGGCTGGTGAAAGTGGTTGTGGTAAAACTACTCTAGGTAAAGCAATCTTAAGATTGGTTGAGCCAACAAATGGTGAAGTCACATATGTTTCAAAGGAAGATGATGAAACAGAACTGACGTCATTAGAAAAAAAAGATATGGATCCTTTTCGAAAAAAACTTCAGATTGTTTTTCAAGATCCTCATTCCTCTCTTAATCCTTCTTTTACTATTTTTGGATCTCTTCAAGATCCTTTAAAAAAATTTGGAGTTAATTCAAAAGAAGAAAGAAGAAAAATAATAGGTGATCTATTAGAAGCAGTTAATATGCGTAGAGAATATATGGATCGATATCCACATGAGTTTTCAGGAGGTCAAAGACAGCGAATTGGAATTGTAAGAGCTTTGTGTTTAGATCCTGAATTGATTGTATGTGATGAAGCCGTCAGTGCATTAGATGTGTCAATTCAAGCTCAAGTTTTACAATTATTAATGCAACTAAAAAAAGATAATAATTTAACTTATCTATTTATTACACACGATCTAAGTGTAACAGAATATTTATGTGATAGAATTGCAGTAATGTATTTAGGTAGAATTGTGGAACTTTGTGATTCTGAAGATCTTTATAAAAATACTCTTCACCCCTACTCTGAAGCTTTAATATCAGCAATACCAGTCGCAGATCTTGATAAGAAAACTAAGAGAATTGTTTTAGAAGGAGATGTACCAAGTCCAGTAAATCCACCTAAGGGTTGTCCTTTTCATCCTCGTTGCCCTAAAGCGAAAGATATTTGTAAAACTGAAGTACCAACATTAAAAAAATATTCTACAAATGGTAATGAACATTATGCATCATGCCATTTGATCGATTTACCTGAAATAAGTTAGTAATGACTAAATACGATCCAAAAGATCTTAACGGTGTTATGCCTGCAATGATCACATCCATTAATAAAGATGAAAGTATTAATAAAGATGGATTAAGAAAAATAATAAACCATCTTATAGCTGAAAAAGTTAATGGTTTGTACGTAACTGGTAGTACAGGTGAGACTTTTTTAATGTCACCGGATGAAAAAAAAGAAGTTCTTGATATTATTGTTGAAGAAGTAAATGGAAGAGTTCCTATTATTGCACATGTTGGGTCTATTGGAACTAAAATTACAACTGATCTAGCAAAATATGCAACTAGTGCTGGAGTTGACGCATTATCAGCATTGCCACCTTTCTATTATAATTTTTCTAATGAAGAAATTTACAATTATTATAGTGACATTGCTCAATCCTCACATTTACCAATTATTATATATAATATTAGTCATGCAAACTTGATGGACATTGATATGTTAAAAAGATTGGCTGTTATAAATAATATTAAAGGAGTTAAATATACAGCAGCAACACATTTTTACTTTGAAAAAATAAAAAAAGAAATTGGAGCATATTTTAAAATTTATTCTGGAATGGATGAAATGGCTCTATCTGGTTTAATATCAGGTGCTGATGGAATGATTGGATCATTTTATAATTTAATGCCAGAAATGTTTGTGGGAATTTTTGAAAATATGAAAAATGGTAATGTTTCTGAAGCAAAAAAATTACAAGATAAAGTCAATATGATCGTATTATATGCTTTAAAAAAATCAGGATATCCATTTATTAAAATGGGATTAAGTTGGATGGGAATTGATTCAGGATATGTAAGAAAACCTTTTTCAAGTATTGTCAATACAGAAATAGAAAAGGGAATTAAAGATGATTTGAAAAAATTAATTTCAGAAAATGATCTTGAAGAAATAAAATTTTTAAAAGCATTATAACCAATCTTGTGAAAAAAAATATTTTAAAAAAATTAAAAAATAAAATCATTGTATCATGTCAACCTAATGAGGGTGGCCCTCAGGACAAGACATCTATTGTTGTCTCTATGGCAAAAGCAGCAATACTAGGAGGTTGTGGGGGAGTACGAATAGAAGGAGAAAAAAATATCCGTGCCGTTAAAAAAAATATTTCAGTACCAATAATAGGAATAATAAAAAACGACTTAGCAAATTATAAAGTCAGGATCACTCCTCTCTTAAAAGATGTAGAAAAAATAATTAATAGTGGAGCAGATATAATTGCTTATGATGCAACGAATAGAAAAAGGCCTTTTTCAACAAAAGAAATTATTTTTAAAATTAAAAAAGCAAATCGTTTAGCTATGGCTGACTGCTCAAATCTAGCTGATGCTAAAAATGCTATTCTAGAAGGTGCAGATATTATTGGAACTACTCTTGCAGGTTATGTCGGAAAAAAAGTAAAAGACACGGATAAGCCAAATTTTAAATTAGTTAAAGAATTTAAAAAACTAAATTGTTTTGTAATGGCTGAGGGGCGTTACAATTCTCCAGATCTTGCAAGAAAAGCTATATTAGCAGGAGCGGATGCAGTAACTATTGGAAGCGCTATTACGCGTATCGATAATATTACTAATTGGTTTGTAAAAAAAATTAAAAATAAAAATGAATAAAAAAATATTTGAGAAATCAGGCATTGCTATTGATTTTGGTGCAACTAAAATATCAGTATCTGAAATTTTTAAAGGAAAATTTAAAAAAACTATAACTGAACCCACTTCAATAAGTAAAATAGGAAAAAATTACATTCAGCAAATTGAAAAAAATATAAAAACAGTAAATCAATTAAAATTAAAAAAAATAGGTATAGCTATTACAGGTAGAGTTGATCAATCAGGAAATTGGTACCCAGTAAATAAAGAAAATTTAGGAACTTTTAAAATACCTCTTAAAAAGCTTGTAGAAAAAAAATTTAAAACACCAACTACAATTATTAATGATGCTACTGCTGCAGCTTTTGGTGAAGCAATGTATGGAAAGGGCTATAAATATAAACGTGTTGGATATATTACAATTTCAAGTGGTATCGGGGTGGGTATAATTTTAAACAATAAACCCTTTCTTTCTGAAACTGGTCTAGCTGGACATTTAGGTTTTACAACCTCAAAATTGGGAAAAACAAAATGTGGGAGTGGAAGAATTGGTACTTTTGAAAGTATCGCTTCTGGTAAAGCAATGAGTAAAATTGCTAAACAAAAAGGTTACAAAAATATCACAGCTGAGGAAATTTTTAAACTTAGTTTAAATAATAAAAAATGGGCCAGAAAAATAATTGATTTAAGTGCAAAATCTATCTCAGAATTGTGTGCTAATTTAAAAGCTATTTTTGATATAGATATAATTATTCTTGGTGGAAGTATTGGAATGGCAAAGGGTTATTTAGAACTTGTTAAAAAAAATTTAGCGCAAGAACCTAAATTATTTCATGTAAAAGTAGTGAAGTCATCTCTTGGAATGAAAGCAGCAAAAATGGGTGTTTTGATTTAAACACAAGAAAGTATTGTGCTTTTAATAAAAATTGCATAGGTTAATAAAATGGGCAAAGGGCAAAAATTATATTCAAAAGCAAAGCAAATTGTTGCTGGTGGAAATATGCTTTTATCAAAAAGACCTGAAATGTTTTTACCCGAACATTGGCCTGCTTATTTTAGTAAAACAAAAGGGTGTGAGGTTTGGGATCTTGATGGCAATAAATATATTGATACCTTAATGATGCCAGGAACTAATTCACTTGGATATAGCCATCCAGAAGTTGATGAAGCTGTGAAGGAAACAATTAGTAATGGTAATATGTCTTCTCTCAATGCTCCTGAAGAAGTTGAACTTACTGAGAGGTTAGTTGAATTACATCCATGGGCTGATATGGCAAGATTTGCAAGATCTGGTGGTGAAGCTAATTCAGTCGCTATTCGTCTTTCAAGAGCTGCTTCCAGAAAAGATAATGTAGCATTTTGTGGATATCATGGCTGGCATGACTGGTACTTAGCTTCAAATTTATCTGACTCAAAAGGGTTAGATGGCCACTTACTACCCGGTTTAGATCCTCATGGTGTACCACAAAATCTAAAAGGAAGTGTATACCCTTTTGAATATAATAATTTTGATAAACTAGAAAACTTAGTCAAAACAAAAAATATAGGCGTTATCAAAATGGAAGTTTACCGAAATAAAGAACCAGAAAATAATTTTTTACACCGCGTTAGAAAATTAGCTAATGATAATAATATTGTTTTAGTTTTTGATGAATGTACATCAGGATTTAGAAAAAATTATGGTGGCTTACATAAGCTATATAATGTTGAGCCTGACGTCGCTATGTTTGGTAAAGCACTTGGTAACGGATATGCTGTGACTGCTGTTCTTGGAAAAAGAGATGTAATGCAAGCAGCTGAAAAATCTTTTATAAGTAGCACTTTTTGGACTGAAAGGATTGGATCTAGTGCTGGACTAGCTACACTAAAAGTTATGGATAACGAAAAGTCTTGGGAAAAGATTACAAAAACTGGTGAATACGTAAATAGTGAATGGATAAAATTATCAAAAGAATTTGATCTTCCAATTACTATTAGTGGTTTAGCGGCACTTACAACATTTTCATTTAAAAGTGAAAAAGCATTAGCTTATAAAACATTTATTACTCAAGAAATGCTTAAAAAAGGCTATCTTGCTGCAACTGCAGTCTATGTTTGTACTGCACACAAAAAAGAAATTATTGATGGTTACATTGAAAATATACGCCCAATCTTTCAGACAATAAAAGAGTGTGAAGATGGAAAAGATATTATGGATTTATTAGAAGGTCCTATTGCACATAATGGTTTTAAAAGACTAAACTAAACTAATCTAAAGAAATAATTTTATTCCCAATTTTTTTGAAGGGCAATCTTTTTAAGTTACTTGTACATAGACCTTGACTATCAATATAGTAACTCTGAGAAGCAATTGGATCGTAAGCATCCTTATGAGACACAGCTGCTTTGATTATTATTAGTTTTGCATCTTTAGGATTAATCCCTTGCGAAGTTAGTTGTCCCAAATCCATTGGTGGTGTTTTAATTGAAGTAAGCAATAATGTTAATTGATCATTTTTCAAAACAGCTGAGGGGCCCATATTAATTTTTGTTCCCATCATTGAAGCTAAGTGAGATTTTTTATTTTCAAGCTCAAAGGCTCCATCAGAAATTTTTTCTAATTTTGCTTTTATTAAGATAGGCTTGCCATGAAATAGATCAAACTTTGCCCCAATATTTAATTGGATTTCATCATTTATCTGAGCTTTTTGACAAGCATCTGCTGCTTCGGGATCATTTATAATTGCAACAATGCCAGTATGATTAGTTTGTAATAAGCGATCTAATAAATCAGTTGCATCGCCTGGTGTTCCACCTCCAATATTGTCAGCTGGTTCAATTAATAATATTGGTTTTTTAATATCAGTAATTTTATCAATTTCTTTTAGAGCTTCATCCAATGTATTTTCTTTTGGATAACCATCTTTTATTTTTTCTTCTAGTATATTTACCAAATTATTTAGGTAGTTTTTTGCATCACTAATTTTTCCTCTGGTACAGCAATTTATACTAAAACCACATTCTGGAATATCTGCGTATGAATATCCTGCCATAACATTAATGCATATGATCTCTGGATCTTTCTTCTCAATTTTTAAAACTTCCTCTAAAATTGTTTTCATTGGATCATTTGCTGTTCCAACACCAGTTGGCGGGAGAATATAATTTGTACCTAAATGTATTTGTTCTACCTTTGGATCTAAAAAAAGATCATTTAAAATTGATGCAGCTCTTACTGCTGTTTCTCTTGAATCACTGTGAGGGTTTTTTCTATATGCATAGACACAAGTACTATTCTTAATCATACTTTCTGAAACATTTGCATGTAGATCTAAAACTGCCACAACTGGAATAGAAATATTTTCTTTAGATAAAAAACTTTGAATATCTCTGAGAAAATCGCCCTCAAAATCATCGTGATTTTTACTAACCATAGCTCCATGGAGAACTAAAAAAATTGCATCTATGTTATTGCTAGAAGATTTTAACTTTTCAAAGAAATTTTTTTTAAAATATTTTTCAGATTCTTCGTCTACGGTACCAGACGGCCTGGCTGACATTTGAATGCCTGGAATAATATTCCATTTTTGATGAGAAGCATATTCTATAAAACCATCTGTTGGAGATCCATTACCAGTGTTTTCATTAATTATTTCTTCATCATGAAAAATAATAAAATCTTTTAAAGTAGTTGGTTCACCTAAAAATGTATGCGTTTCATGATATATACCTGAGAGAAAAATATTTTTAGACATTAAGTATTTCTTCTAATTCATTATTTGCTTGTATTTTTATTTTTTTTACATCTTCTGCAGTTGCGCCGTCATATGGCCATAGAACTTTTTCTGATACTGGGCCCCAGCCACCAACAGATGCAAGTAACTTATCTAAACCAGTGTTTGATAGTTTATTAGCAAAAGGTAAAATATATTGTTTCATAAAGTTTAGAACTTTTGCTTCTAGTTCTTGTGCTTTTTCATAATCTTTCTCAATTAAATCCCAAATTTTTACAGCGCCATTTGGGCTTAAACATGCAACATTGGAATAAGATCCATTTGCTCCTAAAGGTTTTCCATATACAACTGTATGTCCAGGCACAAACACCGAGAGATCATCTAATAATTCTCTTCTTTGTGAGTACCATTGCTCATCACCCCCTGCACATTTAATTCCTACAAGATTTTGAACTGATTGTTTTAATAAACTAATCTCTTCAAGAGAAAGCAGGACTTTTGCATGAGGAGGATTGTATAAAATCATATAAATATCCTCAACCACCTCTTGCATTCCTAAAATAAAATTTTTTGACTCATTAAAGGTTGGAGGCCACCAATCTGGTAAGGTAATTTGAAATCCATTTGGTTTTAAACTTACCATTCGCTTTGCTCTTTCTTGGCAAACTCTTGGATTAGTATTACTTAAACCAAGTTGAAATTTTTTCTTCTTTTTTAATGCAATTGTTGAGACTATTTCCGATAATTTATCAAATTCTTGTTCTGTTTGATTATGACATTCTGCAGCGGTACCATTAGTATATATACCAGAAACTTTTGAGTCACATAAAATATGAATCTGTTCTTCAAATGCAACCCAGTCAATTTGATTATTATTAATTGGTAAAAGAATAGTTCCCCAAATTCCATTTGGTTTCTCTCGTTGTTTCATTTTAATGTTTGTGTAATTGATCTTGTGCTTGCTTAATAATGTCTACACCCACTCTATCGCTCCATCCTTGAATCAATTTCTTAGTTACTGGACCAACATTTCCATCAGCAATTGGCATTCCATTAAACTTTGTTGCAGGCATTATTGAGTATGGCGTACTAGTAATAAACATTTCGTCAGAAGTTGCTAAGTCATAAGATTGGATAACAGCTTCAATCACTTCAATGTCTAAAGATCGGGCTATTTCCATTGTTGAATTTCTTGTAAGCCCCTCCAAACAATTAGCAGTGGTTGGTGTAATTAACTTTCCATCTTTGATCATAAATATATTACCACCTTTATTTTCTGCAACATTTCCATGAATATCAAGAATGACACTTTGCGCATCAGGATCAACTAGTTTTGCTTCAATTTCTGCTAAGGTATAAAAAAGGCGACTTCTATTTTTAATTCTAGCATCTAAAGATTGTGATGGCACCATTCTAGTGGGAGGAGTTACTGCATGACAACCTTTAGTATAAAAAGGAGCCCACAAAACAAGATTCATAGGTTGAGTATAAATCATAACAGTTGGCTTAGAGACTTGCAAAGCTGGATTACCTCCAGTGATTGAATGTCCTCGAGAAATATTATGCACAAGCCAACAATCCTCATTAGCCGTGTAATTATCTTTATTAATTTCTAATAATTCAAGACTAACCTTTTTCATTTCCTCTATTGTCATTTGAGGGTCGATACGTGTTAATTTAAATGATTTATATAATCTTTCTAAATGTTCATCTAATTTGAATGGTTTAAAATTAAATGTTCTGGTAGATTCAGTAACTGTATCACCTAAAAGTACAGCGCTATCAAATATTGAAATTTTAGCATCTACTTCTGGTACAATCTCACCAGAAATATAGACTTTTCTATTGTTCATTTTATAATTTGTTTTTTGATTTTAATTCTGCTTTTAATTGTTCTTGTTCCATTTTCTCTTTATGCTTGTCGTGTTTTGCAGAAACGCCATGATAAACAAAACCAAAAGCTCTTCGTGATCGAGTTTTAGATTTATTAGGATCAGCAAAATGAATAATTTTTGCATGGTGCATTAAAAACATTCCAGCTTTTCCTTCAAACTTTACAGTATTTTTTTTATCCTCTTCAGTTCCAAAATCAGTTACCCCTTTTGAAAAACCTAAAATTTCTGATTTGCCATGTGGTCTGTATCCTTCATATTTATGTGAACCTTTAACATAATGGATACATCCATTTTCATCATCAACACCTTCAAGTGCAAGCCAACCAGTAACAGCTTTATCATTATCTAAATTAAAATAATAACCATCTTGATGAGGTGGAGTAGGATTGCTTTTACCAGGAGGTTTATTAAAGTATTCCATTGCTCTAGGTATAACATCCTCACCTAAAGCGTTTGCAGCTAACTCTTTTATTTTACTATTGTGAAATAGATCATGAAAGAAAAGATCGTATTCTTCTAACTTTTGCATTTGCATTAAAGTATCTTTGTTTTCTTTATCAACGTAATACACTTCCCCTTCTTTCATTTTAGGAACACAGTCTTTAATATATCTATCAAACTCATTATTTATAAGCTCCATATCAGACTTCGAGAAAAGTTCAGGAATATGATTATAACCATTTTCGTCATAAATTTTTTTTAGATCACTTAATTCAGGGGTGTTGGTATTAAAATTCATATTAGATTTTTCTCCTTCATTTCTTTTCGAAGTTTTTCTTGATAAGAATCATGTGCTTCTTGATTAATTTCTGCGCTTTCTCCATAATAAATAAATCCCAGTGCTTTTCTAGTTCTTGTTTGAGATTTATTTCCTTCAGCCCAATGTATTGTTTTAGCATTATGAATTAAAAAAGTTCCTGGCTCTCCAGGAAAAGACACTGTGTTGTTTTTATCTTCCTCATTTCCAAAATCAGTAATACCTTGAGAAAAACCTAATACATTGGATCTACCATGTGGCCTGTATTCAGATTTATGAGAACCTTTTACATAATGAATACATCCATTCTCTTCATCTACTTTTTCTAGAGCTAACCAACATGTAACTGCATTATGTTTTTTTAACATAAAGTAATAACCATCCTGATGTGGTGGTGTTGGCTTTCCAATTCCTGGTGGTTTATTAAAAAATTGTAAATTTTTGGGCTCAGCTTTTTCTCGTAAAACTATTTCTGCAACTTCTCTAATAGGAGAGTTTTCAATTAATTCTTTAAAGTAATCATCATAAGTAAACATTTGCTGAAGTTGCTTTATAGAAGTTTTATCATCTTTATTTTCATAAAATATATGATGATCAGGTACATTAGGCGTAACTTCTTTTATATATCTAGATAATTCAATCTTAATCTCTTCTATTTTATCAATTGAAAATAATGGGTTTATTGCAATATAGCCGTTGTCATCAAATTTAGATTGAAGATCTTGATTATTAAAAGTTGTCATAATTTAATAAAATTATGGTAACTGAAATTAAAAAGATAGCTAGTAAAAATTAATTATTTACCATATTTTCTTAATTAAATTATAAATCATAAGAGAATGAAAAAAAAATATAAAAGAGTTTTTTCTATAAACAATGATCTAGGATATAGAAATTATACTGTCAGAGATTTAATAAATTTAAAAGGTAAGAAAAAGCTAACGCAAGTAAGAGTTACAACAGTAGAAGAAGCTGCAGCCGCTGAAGAAGCAGGAATTGATTTATTATTAACTGGACCAGGAAAAGATTTTCCAAATATTAGAAAAGCTGCTTCAAAAACTTTTATGACTGTTGGTATACCTTTTATTGAGAACCCGTCAAAAAGAGAAGCAACAAAAAAAGCATTCGAAATAATTGAAGCTGGTGCTGATTCACTAATGTGTCAAAATTGGAATCTTGAATGGATGACACATTTAAGTAAATTTAGAATTCCCTTTCAAAGTCATGTTGGTTTTATTCCGAGAAGAACGACATGGATAGGTGGTATTAGATCTTTTGGAAAGACAGCAAATGAAGCTGCAGAATTATTTAGAGATATAAAGGATATTGAGAAAACTGGTGCATGGGGAATAGAAGTAGAACTCGTTCCAGAAAATATTTTAGAAATTATTACAAAGCACACATCACTTGTTACTATTTCAATTGGTTCGGGAATAGCTGCTGATGCTCAATTTTTATTTGCTGAAGATATATTAGGACAAAGTAAAATAAGTTTTCCAAGACATGCAAAAAAATATAAAAATTTTGAAAAGATATTAAGTGATATTCAAAAAGAAAGAATTGATGCTTTCAAAAAGTATAAAACAGAAGTACAAAAAAATAAATTTCCAACAAAAAAACATACTATTTCAATTAAAAGAATAGAATTAAATAAATTTAGAAAGTTTCTGCAACAACATTAATTATGAAAAATAAATATAAAAAAGTTTACTCTCTTGCACATGAAGCTGGTTATAGAAACTATACTGTGAAAGATTTAATAAATTTAAAAGGTAAGAAAAAATTAACACAGATAAATGTTGTATCTCCCGAAGAAGCTTCAGCTGCGGAAGCTTCGGGCATAGATATGATTATTTGTGGGGTAGATCAATTAAAAGAAATACGCGAAGCTGCACCCAATACATTTTTAACGTGTGGAATAAAATATACTGAGCATGCTTCCAAAGAAAGTATGATGAAGAAGGTATTTGAATTACTAGAAGTTGGTGTAGACTCCATACACACCAATTCGTGGAATATAAATTTTATCAAATATTTAAGTGATTTTAATATCCCTTTTCAAGGGCATGTAGGTTTTGTTCCAATGAAATCAACGTGGACAGGGGGTGTGAAACCAATTGGGAAAAGTTCTGCTGAGGCTATTAAAGTTTATCATGATATAAAAGAATTAGAAAAAATTGGTGCTTGGGCTGTAGAGGTCGAGTGTGTACCGGAGGATGTTTTAAAAGAAATAACAAAAGACACCAAAGCTTTGACTATTTCAATAGGATCAGGCAGATATGCGGATATTCAATTTTTGTTTGGTGAAGATATTTTGGGATATCACTTCAATTCAACTAAAACACCTAGACATGCAAAACAATATAAAGATTTTAAAAAGACATACGAAAAGTTACAAAAGGATAGGATAGATGCTTTTAAGGAATATCAGAAGGATGTAGTAAGTAAGAAATTTCCATCAAAAAATAATGTTGTTTTTGCTGAAAAAAAAGAACTAGAAAAATTTAAGAAATTAATAAAAAAAATCTAAATGGAAATTAGTAAATTAGTTAGAAGATTAAATGATAATGAAATATCGCAGTATGAAGATAAGGGTTATATAAAAGGTCTGCCTGTATTTTCTAAAAGTGGTGTTAAAGATCTTCAAAAATTTTTTTTAGACTTAAGTAATAGACTGCCCGCAGGCGTTAACATAAATAAAACTAATATGTGGCATAAAGCGAGTAAAAAGTTTTATGATTTAGCACATACGCCGGCTATTCTTGATTATGTGGAGGATCTTTTAGGGTCAAATTTCTTCCTTTGGGGTGGACAATTTTTTTACAAAGCAGCTAAAAGTAAAGGTGTTGTTCCTTGGCATCAAGATTCTCAATATTGGCCTTTAAATCCATCAAACTCTGTTACAGTTTGGTTAGCTGTATATGATACAGATAAGTCTAATTCAGCAATGAAAATAGTATCAGAAAGCCACAAAACAAAAAGATTTTTACATAAATTTAATGACGATAAAAATTATGATTTAAATCAAGAAGTATCTAATGATCAAATTGATAAAGAAAAAATAGTATATATGAATTTAAAAGCTGGTGAGATTTCTCTTCATTCAGATGCTCTTTTACATGGTTCTGATGCAAACTATTCAAATAATCCTAGATGTGGAATTACTCTAAGATATTCTCCTTCAAATGTAAAAGCAGATTTATCAGAGTGGCCTTTTTTTTCCGTTCAAATAGCTAGAGGTGAAACAAATCACTCTTTAAATCCTATTGCTCCTATGCCGAGAGGCGAAGCAACCCCTGTTAAGGGCTTTCAATTTCATCATGAATTTGAAAGTGAGTGGAGAAGAAATTAAATTTTAACTAGTATAAAATAAATGAAAATAATTGATGAAATAATTCTATACGAAAACCCTGATCCTTTACTCGTTAGTAAACAAGGTATTTTCCCAGGTATAGTAAAATTACAGGATAATTGCTTACTTGCATTATTTACTATTGGGCAAGCTTTTGATTCTGCTGATCAAAGAACATTTGTTTCAAAAAGTTTTGATGATGGAAGAAGTTGGTCTAAACCAAAACCTTTACATAATCATAAATATAAAAATATGGAAGAATCAGAATCTCTTAAACCACTATTGTTACAAAATAATAAATTACTGGCAATAGGTTATGCTTTTGTAAGACCAGATAGTTTAACGCCAATTATTAATCCTAATACATTTGAAATACTGCCGCTCAATAATAAAATAAGTATTTCTAACGATAATGGTGAAAGTTGGTCTTTGCCAAAAAATTTTAACGTCAATGAAACACCGCTTGAAATATCAGGGCCGTGTATTCAGTTAAAATCAGGTAGAATATTAGGAGCAGCTCCACCTTTCCATTTAAAAGAGTCAGATCATTCAGGATGGATAATTTATAGTGATGATGAAGGAGAAAATTGGAGTAAACTATCTGAATTTTATAAATCCAAGGAAGGCCATATTTCAACTTGGGAATGTCGATTATGTGAAACGAACAGCAAAATTATTGTTATTTTTTGGGCTTATGACAATAAAAATAAAAAAAATCTTAGCAACCATGTTGTAATTTCCGATGATTCTGGAAAAACATTTAATACTGTAATTGATACTAAAATTAGAGGACAAGCTTCTAATGTAATGTTTTATAAAGATGATATAGTTTTTACCATTCATTGTCACAGAGAAAACCCAACGGGATTAATTCTAAGAAAAGTTGATGTCAAAGATAATAAGTTTTCAATTATAGATGAAATCAATTTGTTTTCTAAAGATGGCTTATCAAGTGATGATACTAACATCAGTAAACAATTTGGCTCGCTTAAGTTTGGTCAACCATCAATACTTCTTTTAGATAATAATGAATTGATAATTTGTTTTTGGTGCATTCATGATAACCAACATATTATTAAAACGTATATCGTAAATATATAGTCATCAGTATGTTCAATCTAATATCTAATGAAAAAGAAAAAATGAAAGTAATTAATTATTATCATTTTTCAACTGCACTACAAATGTGTGCTGTTATAGGAACAGTTGCAGCACCTTTAACATTATATTCTGTAGAATTAGGATTAGATCCAGATAGAATTGGTATTTTAGGTAGTCTTATGGCTTTTTGCCAAGTTTTAGCTTTAATTAGTATCCCTTTAACTCTTTATTTTGGTAGTAAGATTTTATCTATTTGGACATTATTTAGCAGGTACATTTTTCTTTTAATTTTTTTAATTGTCCCGTTTTATAAAGATAATTTAACACTTGTTTTCTACTTGTTATTTTTTGCAATGCTCATGTTTTCTATTTTACGTTCATTATCTGAAGCTGCGTTTGTGCCTTGGATGCAAGAATTTATTCCGAGAGATGTTAGGGGTAGAGTTATTGGTATTAATGGCATTGTGTGTACACCCTTTGCTTTGGTTGTATCATATGGAATAAAAATCTGGCTGGATACTAGAGAGGGTTTAGAGAGATTTTACCCAGTTTTTTTCATAGCAATAATTCTTGGACTAATATCAGCTCTATTACTTTTAAAATTAAAAGGAGGAGAAAAGATTAAAGGACGAGATGATGATCAGGGTTATTTTAAAAATTTGCTTAAAGCAACAAAAGATAAAAATTTTAACTTATTTTTAGTTTCATCAGGAACACAATATTTAGTTATTACCATACTAGCTATTTTCTTAACTCTCTATTTTAAAATTAGAATGAATATTCCAAGTGGAGAATTAATTTTTTCATCAACTTTAATTTTAATTGGAGGGACGTGTAGTGGTTTAGTAGTTGGAAGAGTTACAGATAATTATGGCTGTCGGGGTATAAGAGTATTATTCCAAAGTTTACAAATTTTATTATTACTTACACTACCATTTATAAATTCTGATACTCCTTACTTGAGTTATTTAATTGGAATAATTTTCTTTCTATTTGGATTTTTAATGTGGGGCAGTGCATCAATAGGTTATATTTTCATGCTAAACTATGTACCAAGTAATAACAAAGAATCATTCATGTCACTTGCTTATAGCTTAGATGGAATAACAGCAGGAGTAACAACAGTGCTAGCTGGTTATCTAGTTGTTTGGTTAGATAATAATGAGATTATTCTTTTTGACAAATTACTTGGCAGCTATGAAGTTTTATTTGTTATTTGTGCATTTATTATAGCAATATCTATGAATGCTTTTGTTCTTATAAGAGAAGAAGGAGCTATGGGAGTTAGAACTTTTTTGAGACAATTAATTTTTTACAGAAAGCAATTACCATAAAATATTATTCAAATTTTAAACGTATCCAATGTAGATCCATTTTTTTATCATTACCCGCATAATAAAAAACTAAAACTTTCCCACTCTGTAAAACATCAGCATAAGGCAATCCAAAACTCCATATATTCATGTCAGCTAATAACCCTCCTAGCTCTTTACTATTTTGCTTAATTTTTTTTTGATTAAAAATTGTTACCTCAGAAATTTCATCAAAATGGGCATTGAGATTATCTGATACTCTTACTTTTATGCTTTGATTTTTAAATCTATCAACCCATGCTAACACTACCTTACCATCCTTTAATAATGCAGGATGAGAAGGTTGATCGGAAATATTTAAATCTTTTGGCTGAGACCATGTTTTACCTTCATCATTACTTATTCTTTGATGAATATTAATGAAAGTTTTTTTTGCCGAATCATATGTCCATGCAAAAGAGGTAATAGTTCCATTTTTATTTACACCACATCTTAAATCCCAATTAAAAATTCTTCCAGTTTCATCACCTGCTGCTAAATAAGGTTTAGACCATGTTTTTCCATTATCAGAAGAACATATGAAAATATTTTTTTGATACCATTTTGATTCATCATAATAGTCTTTATTATTTTCAATACTCATAATTAATTTTCCATTTGGTAATTTCATAATAGGATTGGTAAGACTTGGTGGACCAATGTCTTTAGGTAGCTGAACTTTTCTAAGTTTTGACCACGTATTCCCATTATCATAAGAATCTGCAATTAGAATTTTCATTGGAAGACAGCCTTCAGTATCAGCATTAAATAATTCTTTTCCTGGAATAGAAGTTCGATCAATCCACAAAAATGATGCAATAATATGAGAATCAGAAATTTCAGTTAAATAACAAAGTTTTAGACTGCCTTTAAGATTATCTATTTTAACATTTTTAAAAGGCTCCCAAGGTTCTGACCATTTCTCACCTTCATCATCTGATCGAAAAAACTCTATTCCCTCTAATTCAGAATCTTTATTATTTCCACCTCTTGCAGTGGCAAGAATAGATCCATTACTAAGAGAAACAAATGATGAAAAAGTATAGCATGCTTTATTTGAGTCAATTTTTGCAGAACATAAGATGCCTGAAGAATCTATTTTCATTTAATAAAATTTTATTTTTTTTTCTTAGGCCATCCCATTAAAAGTTTGGCATTTTTTTCTTCTTCAATAGCTTTTTCTTTATCTTTAAAAATTTTCACTACGCATTGAGGTTTATTACGGTCAATTACATCATAAACTAGATGGTGATCTACTTTATCAATAAGTGGGCCTATCCAACCAGCACAATGATCGCAGTATCTTTTCATAGGCTCTGCATCATTATCCAAAACTTTACTAAGACTTGGACAAACATTCATTCTTAATTCTAATTTTTCATCATCTAATTTTAAATCCATATCACAGTTTTCTTCAATTCTAATATGATCCCAGTATTCATACATTCCCTTCAAACCTTTTTCTTTGAATAATTCTAAAGTATGTTTTTCTTGGTTTTTACTGATTTCCAACCAGTAAGCCTCTAGATGCTCTTCTCCTTGATCTTCGAGAAACTTAAAAACTTCGTTATAGAAACGGGTGAAATGATCACTAGGTATCATGCTCTTTTCCTTATAGTTTGTCTGCATGCTGCTTCTCCTAAAATTTCAGTTTTAATTTCGTATGGAGTATCTTCAGCCAAAGCTTCATTTGTTTTAATAGTTTGATCACAAAAGTTTGGTGAAACATTGCCAACCAACTTTCTTACATGTTCATACGCTGTACAACGATTAACTGTTAAAATAATCTCTTCATCATTAATAGAAATATTATAATCAGCATTTTCCCGATCAAAAAAATGTTGCCAATGTTTAGCTAACATTTTGATATTACCGTTTTTAATATGATCTTTGATGTCCTTATAAACATCATTACCAACTTTTTTGAAAATATCATTCATAGTATCGATACCATATTTATTTATGATAAACTCAATAGTTGTATTTGTAGCACCGTGAAAATCCATGTGTACATTGCCACCATCGTTATAACGAAGTTTTTGATCTAAATTATTTTTATTCACTTTTATATACAGATTTTCCAGCAATATAGGTTTCACTAATCTCCAAATTATCTTTTTGTAAAAGAATAAAATCAGCTAATTTATTTTTTTCAATACTTCCCATAATATTTTCTAATCCTATTACTCTTGCTGGTACTAAACTTGCAGCAATAGCAACTTGGGATAAAGTTTTTTTTGAAAACTTATAATAATTTTGTAATGCTTCAATAGAAGTTAATGATGATCCAGCTAATAAACCATTATAAGTAGAAGCTTTCCCTTTTTCAACTGTACACCATCTTCCAGGAAAAAATTCAAACTTAACAGGAACAGTAGAACCAGCTCCCCTAACAGAATCCGTTTCCAAGAATACTCTATCAGTTGGTAAGTGAGATAGTAGTTCAACTAATTGAGGGTGAACATGAATACCGTCACATATAACTCCAAGAGCAATTCGTGTTTCAGCAATTAAAGCATCAGTTAGAGATAATACATGAACACCTGTGTCATCTGGTGGATAAGTTGGAAGTGCATCATACATATGTGTTACAGCATCAACCCCCCAATCTGCAAATTTAGGAACATCAATTGGATTGGCTCCACTGTGACCTAAATGAATTGAAATATTTTCTTTTTTAAGTCTCTTTATAAATTCTTCTGAACCATTCATTTCTGGCGCTAATGTCAAAGCTTTTAATTTACCCTGGCATGCATCTAATAATTCTTCGGCTAAAGGTACAGAAGGATTTCGAAGATTTTTAGGATCATGAGCCCCAGGTAATGCAAAACAAGGTCCTTCTGAATGAATTCCTAAAACACGCGCTCCCTCTTTTGCTTTATCAATATCATTTGATAGAGCGTTTAATAAAGTTTTAGTTTTTTCAGGTGGTAGGCATGGTGTTGACGGTAAAAAACCTGTCACTCCTACTGATGGTAGTATTTTAGAATTATCAATAGTACAATTTTCTTCTGCATGACCATACAAATAATTTAAAAAACCGTGTTGTAGAACATCAATCATTCCAGGAAAGATAAAGTTATTCTGACCATCAATTATTTTCAAGTCATCAGAAATATTTTCATTCGGATTTAAAATATCAACAATTTTATCGCCATCAATTAGAAGATCTTTATCTTCCTCTCCATATGGAGTTACCAAAGTAACATTTGTAAATCTTTGTTTGTGTTGCATATATTTAATTTAATATTAAGGTAAAACCTAAAACAACTATAGAAAAAATACAAGAACTAGGGGAAATAAGATGAAAGACCATTGTGTATGTATAACTGGATCTTCACATGGTATAGGATTTGGAATTGCAGAGGCATTTGCTAAAAAAGGAGCAAAAATTGTCATTAATTCTTATGAAAAAGATAATGGCGCTTTAGATAAGCTCAAAAATTTGACAGAGTGTTATTTTGTACAATCAGATCTATCAACAATTAATGGGAATAAAAAACTAATTCATGAAGCAAAAATTAAACTTGGAAAAATAGATACACTTATAAATAATGCAGGCACGTTTCAGGATACTGATTTTGAGAATATTAATGAAGAAAAATTTGATAAAACATTTAATCTGAATGTTAGAGGTTATATGTTTACGTCTCAAGAATTTGTAAAACAAATTTCAAATGATCAAAATAATTGTAGTATTATTTGTATTGGTTCCTCTAACTCCTTAGCAGCTGAAAAAAACAGCGTCATGTATGATACTTCCAAAGGAGCTGTACTAATGATGATTAAATCAATGGCTGTAAGTTTAGCATCAAAGAACATACGTGTTAATGGTATTGGTCCAGGAATACTTGAAACACCACTGACTAGTGCAGGTCTAAATAAAGGAAATAATAAAAAAGTAATCAGTTCACAAATTCCACTTGGTAGAATTGGGGAGCCATCAGATATTGGTGGAGCAGCTGTATTTTTAGCATCTGAAGAAGCAAAATATATTACAGGACAAATGTTATACGTCGATGGTGGAATTTTAGCTAATCAATTAAATTGGGATGAGTCACTTTTATAAAAAAATTTAAAAAAAGGAGAGAATATGATTAAAATAATAACCACAGGTGCAAAATCAGTTTTACCTTTTAGCCCAGCAATCAAAGCAGGAGATTTTGTATATGTTTCAGGCCAAGCATCTGTTGATCGAGAAAATGGTTCAGTCATTGTAGGAACATTTGAAGAAGAAATGAGACGTTCAATTGAAAATTTAGAAATAATTTTAAAAGAAGCAAGTCTGACCTTGGATCATGTTATTAATGTGAAAGGTTACGTAGCTGATCAAAAAGATTTAAAAGAATATAATAAAATTTATCCTGAATATTTTACAGATCCACTACCAACAAGAAGTACAATTGTAAAAGTGTTGCCTACTTTCTTAAAATTTGAGCTTGATTGTGTTGCTTATGCACCAAATACTAGACAAGAAGGATAATTAAAAATAAGTTAATATTCCATCAAGAACATTATAGTCATCATCAACAACTGGAATAAACTTCCATTTATCAAATGCTGTGCATGGATGGGAAATACCAGAACAAATCATATCCCCTACCTGCCATTGATGATTATCAGCAAGTTTAACAAAGGCATGCTGATCATTTGTGCTAAATATTTCTGCTTCACCAATATCTAAGAAACCTTCACCAGGTCTAAATCTTTTTATTGGTTTTGGTAAACCTGAATCATATGGAGCATCTCGTTTTCCCATAGTTAGAAAAGCAAGATTATTTTCAGGAATTGATTGTACATAGGACCAAATTTCAAGAGCTGGTTGTAGAGATTGATCCCATTGTCTATTGGAATCACTTTTAGCTGTTTCAAGTGCATCTAAGTAAGGCCCATGATCATGTGTAATATAACATCCACTTCGTAATAGTACTTTAATAGGAACACTGAGTTTGATTTTAGAAAATCTTTCTCCTACAATATCAAAATGAGTTGATCCGCCAGCAGTAATTAATAATTCATTTAGATGAGAGTAATAATTTGAAGGAATATCTTTAATAATATCCTCAATCTTTGAACAAAAATCATGCACAGCATTTGAACCTTTCATAGCAACAGCCGCTATGCCCTCATAAGAAGATATACCTGCAAAAGTAAAATTCTTTGATGAGTCCGCTCCAATTATATTAACGAGTTTTAAAAAATCTTCTTTTTTACGTATACCTGTTCTTCCATTTTTTGCACCTATTTCAGGCAATAAATTTATTGGATTGGTTAAATTTTGATCACCAAGATTTTTTTTAATATTTAAAAACTGTTCAATAGAATCAACAAAACAATAAAAAGAAAAATTTTTATTTTGATTAATATATGATGCTATTGTTTCTAAATGCGATTTACCTAAAAGTTGATTAGCAAGTAAAACTTTATTAATACCAAAATCAAACATAACTTGAATTTGGTTAATGGCACCAGCTGTAATGCCCCATGCACCATGTTTTATCTGCTCAGAAAAAATCTGAGGGGCCATGGTAGTTTTACCATGAGGTGAAATATGTAAATTATGTTTTTCTAAATAATCTGAAAAAGTTTTTAAGTTATGAAGATAATTTTTTTGTTTTAATACCATTAATGGCATTGGCATATCTTCTTTCAAAATATTCCATTTTTTATTTTTAAGTTCTTTAAGTGGAAATGGCTCACTAGAGCCTGGAATACCTTTAATTCGTCTATCTAAAATAGTATTTTGAATTTCACTCAAATCCATTAAGCATTTATTTTATCAAATGTATTTATAAGCTCCTCTGCATAGTTAGTTAGTCCTATAACGTCAGAACCGATATTTAAGAGATTATATCCCATATCAATATATTCAGAGGCAATGTTTGGTCCACCTGGTGTTGCTGCAATTTTATTATGTTTCCTTGCAAGTTCTGCAACTAGTTTTCTTACTTTAGAAACTTCTGGATGATCCATTTGTCCAGGAACACCTAAAGCTAGTGAATAATCTCCAGGCCCAAAAAATAAACCATCAACGCCTTCCATTTCTGCAATTGCTTCTATATGATCAAATGCCTCTGGTGTTTCAATTTGATAAATTACGAGTCTTTCTTCATTAGATTTTGTTAAATACTCTTCAATATCTAATCTGGCATACTTACCATCATTATTACCTCCATCTAAACCTCGGTGTCCTATAGGAGGAAATTTTGTGCTATCTCTAACAAATTTTGCATCATCATAGTTTTTAATTTGTGGAATTACTAAACCAGCACAATCTATTTCTAATCCTCTTATATAAGAACTATAACTACCTCTAGATACTCGTAAGATTGCATCAACATCATATATTTTAGCAGCATTAACTTGATTCTCTGCTTGAGTGTAATCCAAAGATCCGTGTTCCATATCTAGCCAAATTGCGTCTGGTTGAGCAAGAGAAAAAATTTCGGCAACTTTTGTATCCGAGGTATTACATTTTAAGGTTATTGCTACTTTACCTTCACTTGTAGTTCTTTTGATTCTACTTTCTCTAAAAGTATCAAAAGGTTTTTTGCTTACTTTTGCCATTGTTCTATCATATCTCGTCATAATATTTCTCCCTTTATTTATTTTGCAGTATATCCACCATCAACTGCAATGATTGTTCCTGTTAAGTAAGCGGATGAGTCTGATGCTAAAAAAATAATTGGCCCTTTTAGATCAGTGCTATTAGCCATTCTACCTAACTGAGTTCTTTTGCTATAATTCTCTACAAACCTATCTGGATGTGAAGGAACTTTGAAACCTCCTGGTGCCAAACAATTTACCCGAATATTATGAGGTCCTAACATACTTGCTGCCCATCTTGTAAAATTGTGCATGCCTCCCTTTTCATAAAAATATAATGGAGAAGTAGCAGGTGTGAAATCTGTACCTTCATAATTGCCATTTTCCACACCAACAGTACCCATCATTGATCCAATATTTATAATAGATCCAGATTTATTTTTTTTCATTCCTTCAGCAAACATATTTGTAATTTTAAATAATGCTGATGCGTTTATTCTTAAACTTTTATCAAAGTCATCTAGACTATTGTCCCAACCAAGACTGCCATGCTCTCTGGAAACTGCATTATTTATCAAGACATCACATTTTCCACTTTTCTCAATAATGTCATTGTATAATTTTTCGATTGAGTCATCCTGAGATAAATCTAATTGTAATGCAGTAACTTTATAGCCTCGTTTTGTTTCTTCTTCTGCTACTTGTTGTAAACTTTCAATATTTCGTGAAGCTATATATGTATCTGCTCCAGCTTCAGCTAATGCTTCCACTATTTGTCTCCCATAAAGTCCAGCACCTCCAGTAACAAGTGCAACTTTACCTTTTAAAGAAAAACTTTCTAAAACATTCATCTAACTAACCTCACTTAAATTAATTTTAATTCCACCCTCTTCTCTACTCTTTATGCCAGCAGCAACAAGTTGCATTAATTCTTTGGTTTCCTTCCATGGAACTGGTTTTACACCTGTTCGTAAATAATGAACGTATGACTCTAATTGTTTTTTAAATGCATAAAAAGTATCATTTGATTTTATTTGTATTCCACTTTTAGTTCCAACTAAAGAAACAAGCCCAAAACCTCCGATCATATCAAAGACATTAGCAATATTAATATCAATACCTTTTGAATGATGTAAATGAACAATATTTCTATCTTTATCTCCTAGATTTTGTATTGAGGTAAAGCCTGGACCAACAATTGGATATAATGTTTCTAAAGCGTGTATCCCATATTTTTCCCAACTTTTTGCCATAGTGACATTAATGTATCTTAAATCACCTAGTTCGTAAGTAGATTGATGGTATGGCTCGTACTCTTTACAATATCGCATTGCAGAAGAACTAATTATTGGCTTTCCTTCATCAATCCACTGTTGAAAAATTTTTAGATCAGTAAAATTATCGCATAATGGTTTATCAACAAAGATTGGTACATTTGCCTCAACGAATGGTTTACACCTTTCAACATGCTCTGAACCAATATCAGTTGCAACTAAAACTGCATCGACTTGTCCAATCACATCTTTTGGATCTTCAACAATATTTTCAATTTCTGCAACATTAGCGACAAGTTTTGCATCTTCAGTATTGTCTGTCCATACATGTGAAACTTCTACATCTTTTATACCTAGAGTATTTTTTGGTTGCTTTGAAATATAATCAATAATTGCTGCATAAGGACATTGTGCTAATGCTTCAGCGTTATATCGACCGTTTATAATTATGCTCCATGAGTAAGGATGTCCATTTCCTTCAGTCATTCCTAGCATTGCTAATTTGATTTTTTTATTTTCTATGGGAAACTGAGTCATTAATTAATATCACTTACCACGCTGTCCAACCACCATCAACTATAAGTGAATGACCCGTCATATAACTTGATGCATCAGATAAAAGAAAAATTGTTGGTTTTGCTGTTTCGATAGGTTTACCGAAACGCTTCAACATTGTAGAATTTTTTAAATTACTCAAAAATTTTTTATTATTATTTGCAGCCTTAGTTATGTTTGGAAAAGGTCCAGGAACAATTGCATTAATACGAATATTATTTTTACCATAATATGAAGAAAAATATTTTACCATTTGGTTTAAACCAGCTTTTCCAGCACCATATTCTACAGGATTAGGATTAATATTTTTTGGATACATTTCCATTTTCGGCGATATTAATCCATACATAGACGCAAACATTACAATACTTCCACCTTTTTTCATTTTATTTGCCACACCTCTCATAAGTAAAAAAGAGCCTGTTAAATTAATTTGATTAGCTTTATTAAATTTTTCTGCAGTTAATTCAGATAGTTTATCAGAAGTTGATCCAAATGTTGCGTTAACTAATCCATCTATATATTTAAATTTTTGATAAGCTAATTTAATATTTTTAGAAATTGATTCAGGCTCAATCATATCTAAGTGAGAAAATATAATTTTACTCTTGGGATATTTTTTTTGTAATTTTTTTATTACTAATTCAGTTTTTTTGATGTCTTGATCGGCTAAAAATATATTTCCTTCTAGTTTCATTATCTCTTCGCATAAAACTGAACCAAGATATCCACTACCTCCAGCAATAAAAATATTTTTATTTTTCAAACTAATCATCTTAACTAATTTTAATTGTTTTTTTATCTTTCCAAGATGATTTAGCAGCCAATACAACTTTTAAATTTAAATAAGCTTCTTCTAAAGTTGCTAAATCACAATCCTTACCTTCATAACCATCTAAAAATCTATTTGCCTGTAAAAGAAAATTATTTTGATGTACTTCCATTGGATCTCGGTCTTTCATATAATCTTTTTGATCTTTCCAAACACCGCTATCATCATCAGCAAACATTAAAGTAGAATGATCAAGTTTTATATTACCTTTAGTGCCAACAAACTCATATGTATTAATATTTGGTTTCTGAAATTGATTAACTGTAATATTGGCTAAAGATCCATTAGAAAATCTTATATTAATAAGACAAGTATCCTCTGTTTCTGTTCCCTCTAATACTAATCTATCGTACATACAGCTTACCTCTTCAGGAATACCTAATATCCAAATTAATTGATCAATCATATGAGTAGAAGCATCGAGTATGGCACCTCCTCCAGTTTCTTCTTTTGCATAATAAATAGTTTGATAATCTGGCCTATATTTAGGAAACTCTTGTGATGAATTAATATAAGCTAATTTAACGTCCCCTATTTTATTATTCATAATTTGATCTTTTAAGGCTCTAGAGACTAAGCTATTTCTTCTTGTATATCCTACACGAACAAATAATTTTTTTTCTTTTACTTCTTCTATAATATTTTCTAAACCATCAATTTTTGTAGAAAGAGGTTTTTCTACCATAAATGATAAATTACTTTTTATACAAAACTGCATATGTTCCAGATGCCAATTAGCTGGTGAACATATTATTGCTAGATCAAATTTTTGATTAACTTCATCAAGAGAATTATATGTATGTTGAATTTCAAATTCACTATTTAAGTTTTTTTGTTTATTAACATCTGGTTCAACAATAGAAATTTTAGCTCTGCTAGTTCCCAAATAACCTTTAATATGTCTTTTACCAATTCCACCTGCTCCAATTATTAAAATATTATAAATCATTATTTATATAAAACTAACTTGACCACTTTATAATAGTATGATGTTATATTAATAAGTAAATTGATAATATAAATAAATTCAAAAGAAATGACTCTTAATTTTGAAGAATATAAAACGAGACTTTATTCAGCAGTATTAGCTGATACGTTAGATAGTTTGGGTTATCATAAACAAACATTAACACCTGGTATCAAATCAATAAAACCAGATGTAATTATATGTGGGCTTGCGAGAGTTGGTTTGTATATGCCTATTTATCATGATGATGAAAATACAAATGTTTATGAACATGAAATAGTATTGATTGATAGTTTAAAAGAAAATGAAATTGCTGTTTTATGTTGTCACGGAAATGAAAAGATAGCTCCATGGGGAGAATTATTATCAACTCGAGCAACTTATTTAAAATCAGCAGGTTGTTTAACAGATGGCTGTGTTCGTGATACAAAAATGATTAATGAAATTGGTTTTCCAGTTTTTGCAAAAGGAACTAATCCTGTTGATACAAAATTTAGAGGTAAAATGATGATGGCAGATGTGCCAGGCGAAATAGCAAATGTCTATGTTGAAAGTGGAGATTTGATATTTGGCGATAATGATGGTGTAGTTATTGTACCATCTAAAGTTATTGATGAAGTAGTAAGAAAAGCTCTAGAAAAAGTAAGTAGTGAAAATACTGTTAGAGATGAACTAAAAAAAGGTGATAGTTTAACTGCCGTATTTGAGAAACATAAAATTTTATAATTTTATATAATTATTTTCAGCTATTGCTACCCATAAATTTGGATAAGTTTTAAGAAAAGAATTTTTCGCATTTTCAGCTTTAAGTTTATTTTCAAAAACTGAAAAAATACATGATCCACTACCTGTTAGTCTTGTAAAAATAGTATCTTCTAAATTATCCATCTTATTATAAATAGAATTAAAATCAGGTTCGAGTTTTTTAATTACTTTTTCAAAATCATTCCCGTTATCGTTATCATTAATTTCTTCAATATCTTCCTCGACATTATAATCAAAATCAGAAGGAATGAATAAGTCGTACATTTTTTTTGTGGAGCAATTAAAATTAGGTTTTGTTATTAAGAAAAAATATTTTGGGAAGACAATATTTGAAATTAAGTCTCCCCTTCCTCTTACCAAACTATCGTGTTGATTAAGAAAGAAAGGAATATCAGAACCTAAATCTGTATAGTCAAAAATATTTTTTTTATCAATAATTTCTAGATTTTCTAGGATCTTTATTACCGTTGCTGCATTTGAAGATGCCGAGCCCAATCCAGCTTGATAGGGAAAGTTTTTTGTAATTGAAAACGAAATATTGGGAGGTGAAATATTCAAAAAACTAAATATTTTTTTTATAATACAATCATCAAATATATTATTTTCTGGAGCAAATGCACCCCTGTATTCAACATTGAATTGATTGCTTGGCTTTACCTCTATTTCATCACATAAATTAATACTGGTTATTCCTGTTCTAATATTATGATAATTATCTTCTCTTCGATTTAAAATTTTAACAAATAAATTTATTTTTGCAGGTGACTTCTCAGTAATGCTATTATCCATTAAATTTTTCTAATTTAATTTTAACATTTTCTTCAATTTCATCTTCAGGTTCAGCTAATTCTAGTGCTTGTTGCCAGAAATGAATAGCTTCTCTTTTTCTATTCATAGCATAATAAATATCTCCAAGGTGGTCTAGAGATATTGCTTCACCTGGTGCAATATCTATTACCATTTCCATTAAACGAGCAGCTTCTGAAAGATTATTTTTTTTAAAATGCGCCCAAGCAAGACTATCAATAATATAGAAGCTTTCAGGGTTAGCTTCATACGCTTCTTCTAACATTTGCAAAGAACGATCTAGTTTCATTTCTCTTTCAACCCAACCATAGGCAAGATAATTTAATACATTTGGACTATCAGGTTTTATTTCAAGTGATTTTAAAAAATCTTTTTCTGCTAAATCCCAGTCACCTAATAGTTCAAAACATATACCTCTCATATAATATATATTCCAAACGTCACCGCGGTTTTCTTCAATCATCTGATTATATATTGATAAAGCTAAATCATATTTTTTATTGTACCGGTAAAAATCACCAAGAATTTTTTTTAGAGAATAATTGTTATTGTTATTTTGTAGAATAGATAAAATTTTATTTTCAGCATCTTCATACGAACTATTATATAAATAATTAATTGCTAAACTACTTTGTGCATCTAAATAATATTGACTTTCCTTCCCTATCTTCTCAAAAGTATCTCTTGCCACTTCGAATTGACCAACTTGATCAAATAGTTCAGCCTTAATAATAATTGCTCTTTCATTTTTTGGATTAATTAATTTAGCAAGTGAAGTATAAAATAATAAAAAATTATAATTTAAACGTCTTTGTTCATTGTTTGAAAAAGATGATGCCACAATTTCAACAAGTGAACGACTAATGGTAGTACCGTTCTTAAGTTTATTATTTGTGAAGAAAATAAAATCTAGTAATTCATTTGATTGATCTAAATTGTCTCGTAATTCTTTTATCTGATTAAATTTTTTATCTAAAAATAAGGATGAAATTTTAATTATATATGCCTCTTGATTATTTTTGTTTTTTTCCAAAATTTTATTAGCAATATCTTTGGCTAAATTAATGTCTTCGGTAATAATCGCCGCTATTGCCTTATCAAGGAGTTGATCTTGTGATAGTTTTATTTTATCAGCATTAAAATTCAGTAATGTTGCAGGATAATCATAATTTTTAAAGGCTAGTTGTGAGATTAAAAAGGTAGAGCTACTAGTTGCAAAAACACTAGTATTGAAGGCGATAAGAAGAAAAATAAAAAATAGTTTTTTAATCAAATTAATCATTTTAAATGTACTAGAGTTGCACTATGAATAGATAATTGTAATTTTGCATGAATCAATCAAATAAAAAAAATTTAGAATTCATAATTAATTCTGGAGTAAACTATTTTCTTCAAGATTCTCCAAGAAACTGGTTTGAAAATGAGAAAAACTCTGAATTACCTAATCCAAATATCAATGCTGGGGATAAAAAAAATAAAATTGATGAAGTGATTAAGGATCTTAAAGATCACAAATCTAATCTTCAAAAAACTGCTAAAAATTTAGTAGTCTATGATGGAAATTTAAATGCAAAAGTTATGTTAATTGGTGAGGCTCCAGGAAGAGATGAGGATCTGCAAGGTATTCCATTTGTGGGAAGAGCTGGGCAACTATTAAATAAAATGCTTTTAGCTATTAATTTACAAAGAGAAGACGTCTACATTACTAATGTAGTTAATTGGCGCCCGCTTGATAATAGAACACCTAATGATGAAGAAATTTTAGAATTTTTACCATTTTTACAAAGACAAATTGATATTATTAAACCAAAATTTATTTTCCTATTAGGTGGTGTTGCAGCAAAAGCAATTTTATCAACCCCTCTAGCCCTAGGAAAACTCAGAGGTAAATGGCATGAATACAAATCACTGAATTTAGATGGATCAATTCCTACAATAGCTTCCTATCATCCTGCTTTTTTACTTCGATCTCCTCAGTATAAAAAGCACTCTTGGCAAGATTTACAAATGCTACAAGAAAAATTGAAAAATGTATCATAAAAAATTTACAATTTTTTGTTTTTTTATATTCTTTGCAATTTTTTCAAAACAAATCTACGCTTATCAACAAGATATAGTCACAAAATATGATAATATATTCTCATCAAAGGTGCTTAGTGCAGAAGATGTTTATAACTATCAACAAGCATACAAGTTTCAAGAAATATGCAAATGGAAAAGTGCAAACAATT
>QBZY01000011.1 GCA_003282155.1 Pelagibacteraceae bacterium AG-337-I02
GACCATTGCATATAGCTCATATAAGAGGTGCTGTATTTGGAGATGTACTAAGCTCTCTTTATACTAAAACAGGTTTTGATGTTACCAGAGAGTATTACGTTAATGATGCAGGTTCTCAAATTGATAAATTATCAAACTCTCTTTTTAAACGATATTTACAATTATTTGATAAAAAAATTGAGTTAGAAGAAGATGAGTATCCTGGTGAATACTTAATAGATATTGCCAAAAAAATTAAAAATGAAGATGGTGGTAAGTGGTTAAACTTTCAGCAAGAAGATACCATTCAATATTTTAAAAATTTTGCATTAAAAAATATAATTTTAAGTATAAAATCAGATTTAGAATTAATAAATATAAGGTTTGATAAATTTACTCACGAAACAGAAATAGAAAAAAGTAAAATTATTGAAGAACTTTTTACAATTTTGGATGAAAAAAAATTACTATATGAAGGTATTTTAGAGAAACCAAGGGGTGATGATTCTGATTGGGAGCCAAGAGAGCAACTATTATTTAGATCCTCTAAATTATTAGACAATGAAGATCGAGCATTAAAAAAATCAAATGGTGAATGGACTTATTTTGCAAATGATGCAGCATATCATTTAGATAAATGTAAAAGAAATTTTGATAGATTAGTCAATATCTGGGGATCTGATCATATTGGCTATATTCCAAGAATGAATTCGTTAATTAAAGCTATTAAAGATGATGAAACTTATTTAAACATTTTAACTTGTCAGATTGTAAGTTTAATTCAAAATAAACAAAAAATTAAAATGTCAAAAAGATCTGGAAATTTTGTGACATTAGCTAATGTTCATTCTAAGGTTGGAAAAGATCCTATAAGGTACTACATGATTTCTACTAAAAATGAGACAGCAATTGACTTTGATTTAGATGCTGTTGTTGAAAAAAATAAAGATAATAAAGTTTTTTATTGTCAATACGCACACGCTAGAGCTTCATCAGTAATTAATAAAGCAAACGAATTAGGTATAAAAATTAAAAATGATTATAATTTTTCTGCAATACAAAATCTATCTGATGAGGAGTTAAAATTAATCAAAAAGTTAATTTGTTATCCTTATTTGTTGTATCAATCATCATATTATAATGAACCACATAGACTAATCAATTACTTAGAAGAAATATCTTCTAATTTCCATTCAATTTGGAATAAAGGTAAAGATAATGAATCACTTCGTTTTATAGATGAAAAAAATGCAGAAAGGACAATTTCAAAAATATTTTGGTTGGAGTCATTTAGAGTTGTTTTAAAAGATATATTTTCAATTATTGATATAAGCGCACCTGAAACAATGTAATGATTAAAAGAATTATTTTTAAAAGAAAAAATAATTACATTTTAAAATATTCTTTATTATTATTACTATTTATTATTATTCTTTATCTTATCTCATTATATTATTTTAGTAATAGAGAGTATTTTGTAATTCCTAAATTTACTGATAAATATTTTGTTATTCCTACTAATAAAGAAGGTGAGATTGTTGATTATTTAGACAAAAAAAGTTTAAATAACATAGATAATGAAATTCAAGATTTTGATTTTAAAAATATAGACGAACTTAATTTTACAATTCAATTATATAGCAATGATAATTTTGAAAATATTAATAAATACTTGAACAATTTATTAGAAAACAAAAAAGAAATTATGGATCATGAAGATATTTTTGTTTTTTATAAAAAAACTGAAATAGGTACTCAATATTTTATTACCTATAAAAATTACATCTCTAAGAATAATGCTTTTGAAGCTTGTGATTTATTAACTATTGTTAAAAGTTGCATAATACTTAATTTACAAAATTAATAATATTGAGAGAATCCCAATAATTTTATATAAAAAATTGTGTTAAATGTTCCAGATACAGAAATAAAAGAAGGTCAATTTAACCTATTATTAGACAATTTTGAGGGTCCTATAGACCTTTTGTTGGTTTTGGCTAGATCACAGAAGGTTGATTTATCTGATATATCTATATCCGAGCTAGCTGATCAATATGTAAATTTTATTAATCAATATAGAAATATTCATATCGAAATAGCTGCTGATTATTTAGTAATGGCAGCATGGCTAACGTATTTGAAATCAAGATTACTATTGCCAAAAGAAGAAAAAACAGATGAATATACAGCCGATGAGTTAGAAGAGGCTTTAAAATATCAATTACAGAGACTAGAGGCTTTTCAAAATATTTCTAAAATTATTTATTCAAGACCTCTTGTTAATAGAGATGTATTTTATGGTGGGTCATCTGAAGGTCTTAAAGTTAAATATAATATAAATTATACATCTAATTTATATGACTTACTAAAATCATATAGTCAAATACTTAAATCGAATGAACAGGTAAAACAATTAACTATTGAGTATTCAGAACTTTATTCAGTTGATCAAGCTATTAAAAGATTAAAAGGTATTTTTGGAAATATTACAGAATGGACTAATTTTTTAAATGTAATTCCAAATTTAATTAAAGCTAATAAAACAATCAATAAATCCATTATCTCATCTAACTTTGTTGCTTCTTTAGAATTATCAAAAAATGGATTAATTGATTTAAAACAAGATGAAAGTTTTGGTAATATTTATATAAAATTTAATCAAAATGGATAATAAAGATATTAAAATTTTAGAAGCAATATTATTTGCATCAGGAGAGCCACTTGATGAAAATGATTTAAAACAAAAAATTAAAGAAAAAAATAATATAAGTAAGTTATTACAAGAAATTAAAGATTTTTATAAAAATAGAGGTATTAATTTATTCAAAACTGGCAATAAATGGTCTTTTAGAACTGCTGAGGATCTCAGTGATGAATTAACTATTTTTAAAACACAGAAAAGAAAATTATCAAGAGCAGCACTTGAAACATTATCTATAATTGCTTACCAACAACCCATAACAAGATCAGAAATTGAAAATATTAGAGGTGTTCAAATGGGTAGAGGCTCTTTAGATCATTTGATGGAAATAGGATGGATACGTCCTTCAGGTAGGAAAAGTATACCTGGTAAACCTACTTTATGGTCTACCACAGATTTGTTTGTTGAACATTATGGATTGAGTAGTTTATCCGATTTACCTAATAAAGAGGAGCTAAAGGCAAGTGGTTTTCTAGATAAACGTGCTGCAATCGCAACAATAAGTGATCTTGCTAAAAATGATGAAAATTTACAAAGTAATGATAATTTAGAACAGGATGATGAAAATAATATTGATGATTTTATTTCAAATAATTAATTAATTTTATTATCAACAATCTAGAGTGTTATCTTTTTCCCATTTAGTCACTGATCTTTTCTTATCAAACCGCCCCTGTTTTTTGAAAGCGTCTAATTCATTTCTCTTTAATTTTATATAACTATTAATATTTTTTTTTCCAAACGCTTTATTTAGAACTTTACTATTACCTAACATATTTAATGCTTCAGAAATATTATTTGGTAGCTTAGGTAAATTAGGATATTTCTTATAATCTGCATACATATTACAGAATAAAGGTTCTCCTGGATTTATTTTTTTATCCATGCCCTCTAAACCAGCAGCAAGCACGCCAGCCTGTAATAAATATGGATTAGCCGAACCATCCATTAACCTAAGTTCAAATCTTCCTTGTTCAGGAATTCTGATCATATGTGTTCTATTATTTCCTGTATAAGATATGCTGCTAGGAGACCAAGTTGCCCCTGATTTAGTTGGTGGAGCATTTATTCTTCTGTAACTGTTTATTGTCGGATTAAAAAAAGCTGATAAAGGTTGAGCATTCTTAATCACTCCACCTAAAAAATTGTAACCCAATTTGCTAAGACCTAATTTATCTTTCTTATCTAAAAATTGATTTTTACCATTTCTCCAAACAGAAATATGTGCATGGCAACCATTACCTGTTAAATTATTGAATGGTTTTGGCATAAATGTTGCTCTTAGACCATGTTTTTCAGCTAAATTTTTAACCATAAATTTAAAAAATACGTGTCTATCTGCAGTTACTAAACAATCTGAGTAATCCCAATTCATTTCAAATTGACCATTCGCATCTTCATGGTCATTTTGATAAGGTTTCCATCCCAACTCAATCATGCTGTCACATATCTCTTTAATTAAATCATATTTTCTCATTAATGCAGATTGATCATAACAAGGTTTTGACTGTATATCTCTTTGGTCAGCAATAGATGACCCATCTTCAGAGATTAAAAAATATTCACACTCAACACCTGACTTCATTTGAAGTTTTTTTTCACTTAATTTTTTTATTTGATTTTTCAACATTACTCTAGGTGATGCATCTACAGCCACACCATCCATATATAAATCTGAAGCTAACCATCCTATTTCTTTATTCCATGGCAATTGTATTAAACTATTTGGATCAGGTATCGCAAACATATCACTGTCTGCTGGAGACATATCTAACCAAGTAGCAAAACCTGCAAAACCAGCTCCATTCTTTTGCATCTCATTAATTGCTTGTGCTGGTACTAACTTTGATCTTAACACTCCAAATAAATCTACAAAACTTATTAGAAAATATTTAATTTTTTTAGATTTGGCTATTTGAGACAAATTTTTAGGCATTAAATATAATATGAATAAAATTACTAAGTAGCAATATTTATTTATTATTTACACCAGGTATCCAAGTAGTCCCAGCTAAAGGCACTCTTGCCATTGCTGCAGCTTCAATTGTTAAGGCGCACAAATCTTCAGGCTCTAAATTATGTAGGCTATTTTTTCCACACGATCTAGCTAGTGTCTGAGCTTCTAACGTCATTACTTTTAAATAGTTTGATAGTTTTTTCCCAGCTTTTATTGGATCTAACCTTTTCATTAATTTTGGATCTTGAGTCGAAATACCTGCAGGATCATTTCCTTCATGCCAATCATCATATGCACCAGCAGTAGTTCCAAGTTTATTATAATCTTTTTCCCATTTAGGATCATTATCTCCAATAGCAATCATTGCTGCGCTACCAATTGAAACTGCATCAGCTCCTAGAGCTAATGCTTTAGCTACATCTGCTCCATTTCTTACACCACCAGATATAATTAATTGAACTTTCCTATGCATATCTAAATCTTGAAGAGCATCAACAGCTGGTCTTATACATCCCAAAGTTGGTTGACCAACATTTTCTATAAATACTTCTTGAGTTGCAGCAGTTCCACCTTGCATGCCATCTAAAACAACAACATCTGCTCCGGCTTTAATTGCTAACGCTGTATCATAATAAGGCCTTGATCCTGCAATTTTTACAAATATTGGTACATTCCACTTAGTAATTTCTCTTAATTCTAAAATTTTTATTTTTAGATCATCTGGTCCTGTCCAATCTGGATGTCTGCATGCAGAACGTTGATCAACTCCTTTAGGTAATGTTCTCATTTCAGCTACTCGATCACTAATTTTTTGACCCAAAAGCATCCCGCCTCCACCTGGCTTTGCACCTTGTCCTATTACTACTTCTATTGCGTCTGCTTTTCTTAAATCATTAGGATTCATTCCATATCTGGATGGTAAAAGTTGATAAACTAGATTTTTTGACTGTCCTCTCTCTTCTGGTGTCATACCTCCATCACCAGTTGTTGTAGATGTACCTGCAGTACTAGCACCACGTCCTAAAGCCTCTTTCGCTGATCCTGATAATGCTCCAAAACTCATTCCTGCAATTGTTATTGGTATTTCAAGTTCTAAAGGTTTTTTTGCATACCTTGTACCTAATGTAACATTTGTTGAACATTTCTCTCTATATCCTTCCAAAGGATATCTAGATATAGATGCTCCTAAAAATAAAAGGTCATCAAAATGAGGAAGTCTTCTTTTAGATCCTCCTCCTCTTATATCATAAATTCCTGTTGCAGCCGCTCTTCTAATTTCAGAATTTGTGTATTCATCAAAAGTCCAAGACTGTCTTGGTAATGTTTTTTTATTTTTTTTCATATTCAATAACTTGATACATTATCTATTTTAAAATTATAAAGTTTTCTGGCTGAACCATATCTTTTAAAATCTTTAGTTTTTAACTTTTCTAACTTAGCTTTTTTTAAAAGTTTTTCTAATTTCTTTAAATGTTTATTGTCCATTTTTTTTTCTATGCAATCAGCTCCTAAAGATTTAACTTTTCCTCCAATATAAATATCTGTTTCATATAAACTATCACCTAATGCCTCACCTGCATTACCGCAAACAATTAAATTACCTGACTGGGCCATGAAAGCGGACATATGTCCCACAGAACCTTTTACAACAATATCAATTCCTTTCATTGAAATTCCACATCTAGAACTTGCATCTCCATCAATGATTAAAAGTCCTCCGTGTGCTGTAGCACCTGCGGATTGAGAAGCATTTCCCTTTACGTGAATTTTTCCAGACATCATATTTTCAGCAACACCCGTTCCTGCATTTCCCTCTACAGTAATATTTGCATTTTGATTCATTCCACCACAATAATATCCCACGTGACCTTTTACAGTTATATCAATGTCGTCAGTTAAACCCACACAAATTGCATGATTTCCCTCTGGATTTAAAATTGTATAATTTTTATTATTTTTTTTTGGATCGATAGATTGCAACGTTTCATTTATTTTTCTAAGTTTCAATTTTTTTAAATCTAATTTCATTAATTACCCCAAGAATATACAATACCTGGTTGAGGCTCAAAAATGTTAGCTATATTAACACCAGGTAAATGTGCCATTGCTTGAAACTCTGATGCAATAGCAACGTAGTCTATTGTTTCTGAAATAACAGCAGGTTTGCAAGCAATTTCATCTCTCACTATAGCAAACCCTTTTTTGGTTCCCGTAATAAAAGTGTAAAATCCATCTAAGTCACTTAAAGCACTTTCTAGCGTCTCTTTTAAATTTTTTTTATTCGATAAATGGTTTGAAATATATCCTGCTGCAACCTCAGTATCATTTTCTGACTTAAAATTTATCCTTCTTTTAATTAAATCTCTACGTAAATTATTATGATTTGATAATGATCCATTATGGACTAAGCATTCATCAGACCCTGTTGAGTAGGGGTGAGATCCGTCAGTTGTGATAGCGCTTTCTGTTGCCATTCTTGTATGACCTATAGCATGCGTGCCACTAAATTTTTCTAAATTGAATTTTTTTACTACATCTTTTGGATTTCCAATTTGTTTAAATATTTCAATAGATCTTCCATAACCAACTAAAGAAATTTCTTTAATTTCATTTAAAATAGACAGTACTTTATTAGGGTTTTCTTTAGAGCTTAAAATTGCGTGATCTGAATTTTTTAAGATTGAATTATATTTAATTTTTTTTGAAATATCTTTTTTAAATTTTTCAAATACTAAATTATTAATACAAATTGAATATTTAAATTCCTCTTTTTTTTCTTTTTTATAAATTGCAAAACCAGCACTATCAGGTCCTCTAGATTCCATATTTACTAACATTCCAGATAGCATTTTACCCAAATCTTTCTCAAACTTTTTTGATTTTAGATATATTCCAACTATTCCACACATAAAATTAATTAAATTAAAGACAATAAAATCTTTATAGTAAATCTCGTTTACTAATACAATAACGATGATTGCCGCATAGAAAACATACTTAGCTTTCTGTCATATAGTTAATTCCACTATACTAGGTTTTTCTTTTCATCTTGATTTAAATTTGCAAATATAGCTAATAGTTTCCCAATAAGTGTATCAAATTTGTACCTTTAATTTTTATTATTTTTTGTAATTTAAACATTTTTATTCCCATTATTTCTTGTTTTTTCTCATACTTTCCTTATAAGCGACCAATGACACCAAGTATTTGGCAATTATTAATTGTACTCGTTATTGTCCTACTTCTTTTTGGAAGAGGTAAGATACCTCAGCTAATGGGTGATATGGCAAAAGGAATCAAATCATTCAAAAGAGGAATGTCAGACGAAGAAAAAAAAGAAGATAAAAATTTAGAGAATAAAAACGACGAAGAAAAGTAAATACTATGTTTACTTTTGGTTGGAGTGAAATTTTCTTAATTGGGATCATCGTAGTTGTAGTAATTGGCCCAAAAGACCTTCCAAAATTTATTAAGCAGGTTGGATCTTTCACTAAATATATTAAAAAAATGTCTTCTGAGTTCAAGTCATCTATAAATGAAATTGCAGAAGAAGAAGAGATCAAAGAATTAGCTAAATCTGTTAAAGAAGTTAAGAAAATAAAAGATGGTATTAATATTAAAAAAAATTTTGAAAATGAGATTAAAGAAGTTCAAGAAACAGTAAAAATGACTGAGGATGAATTTTCAAATAAAAAATAATTTGTTGTTTTTGTAATGAATGAAGAAAAATTTGAAGAAATGTCTCTAATAGGGCATCTCACTGAGTTACGAAAAAGACTACTGTGGAGTTTTTTATATATTTTATTAATCTTCATTGTTTGTTTTTACTTTGCAGATGAATTATTTGCCTTTTTAGCTAGTCCTCTTGTAGAACTATTTGATAAAGATAAAGGTCAAGGTTTTATTTATACAGCTTTACAAGAAGCTTTTTTTACAGAATTAAAAATAGCTTTTTTCTTTGCTTTATTTTTTTCATTCCCATTAATTGCAATACAAATATGGAGATTTATTGCCCCAGGATTATATAAAAAAGAAAAGAGAGCTTTTTTACCCTATTTAGTTGCGACCCCAATTTTGTTTTTCGCAGGGGGATCAATGGTTTATTATATTATTGCACCATTGGCATGGTCTTTTTTCTTATCTTATCAAAACCTTGGCTCTAATGGAGTTCCTATTCGATTAGAAGCTAAGATGGGAGAATATTTATCCCTCATGATGAGATTTATTTTTGCTTTTGGTCTAGCATTTCAGCTTCCTGTTGTTTTATCTTTAATGGCAAGAGTAGGGATGGTTACTTATGAATCACTTAAAAAATTTAGAAAATATGCAATTGTATTAGCATTTTTATCTGCAGCATTCTTAACTCCACCTGATCCATTTAGTCAAATAAGTTTAGCTCTGCCAATTATATTTTTATACGAAGTTTCAATTTATATTGCAAAACTAATACAAAAAAATAAAGATAAGTAATGCATAATATTAATTTTATCAGAGAAAATCCAACAGAGTTTGATAATTATATGAAACAAAGAGGTGAGCATCCAATATCAAATAAAATATTAGAACTAGATAAAGTTAAAAGAGAAACTCAGACTGTTCTTCAGAACCTTTTAGCTGAAAGAAACTCTATTTCTAAAAATATCGGGAAACTTAAAAGTGAAAATAAAGATGCCTCATCAGAAATGAGTAAAGTTGATGAAATTAAAAATAAAATTAATAATTTAAAGGAACTTGAAACAATTAAAGATGAGGAACTAAAAACAATCCTTTCAAGACTTCCAAATATAGCTGATAAGACTGTACCTTTAGGAAGTAATGAAGAAGATAATACAAAATATAGAGAATGGGGAGAAAAACCAGGATTTGATTTTAATCCTAAAACTCATTTTGAATTAGGGGAAAATTTAGGTTTAATGAATTTTGAAACTGCGTCTAAATTATCAGGATCTAGATTTGTTTTATTAAAAAATCAACTTTCTAAGTTGGAAAGAGCAATAGCAAATTTTATGTTAGATAAACATACGAATGAAAATGGTTATATTGAATATAATTTACCTTTTTTGGTTAAAGATTCTGCACTTTTTGGAACAGGGCAATTACCTAAATTTGGTGAAGATTTATTTATTGCTGGGGAAGATCATTGGTTAATACCAACTGCTGAAGTTCCTTTAACAAACATGGTTAGAGAGGAAATACTTAACCAAAATCAATTACCCATGAGAGTAACTTCTTATACTCCATGTTTTAGATCAGAGGCTGGTGCTGCTGGCAAGGATACTCGAGGTATGTTAAGACAGCATCAATTTACTAAAGTTGAATTAGTTTCAATAGTAGAGCCGCAGCATTCACAAGAGGAATTAGAAAGAATGCTTGAAAGTGCTGAGAGTATTCTTCAAGATTTAAATATTCATTATAGGATTATGACTTTATGTACTGGTGATATGGGCTTTTCAGCATCTAAAACATACGATATTGAAGTGTGGCTTCCCGGTGAAAATACTTATAGAGAAATTTCAAGCTGCTCTAATTGTAATGATTTTCAAGCTAGAAGAATGAATACAAGATATAAATTTGAAAATAAAAATATATTTGTTCATACACTTAATGGCTCCGGGTTAGCAGTAGGAAGAACACTAATTGCTATTCTTGAAAATTATCAAATGAAAGATGGAAATATTAAAATTCCAGAAGTTTTGAAAAAATATTTCAATAATTCTGATACTCTTATCTAGTGCTTGATGTAAGGAAAATAAGATTGATACTTGAGTTACGAGAGTCAGGTATTAGTAATGCTGAAGTTCTCTCTGCAATAGAAAAAATTCCAAGAGAAAAGTTTATTAGTGAAGCTTACAGAAATCAAGCTTATGAAAATATAGCTTTACCAATTGAAAATAATCAAACAATTAGTCAACCCTACGTTGTAGCAAGGATGACTGAATTACTTGATGTTAAAAGTAACCACAAGGTATTAGAAATAGGCACTGGTAGCGGATATCAGTGTGCAGTATTATCAATCTTAGCACGTCGTGTATACACGATTGAAAGAATTAAAAATTTACATGAAGGCTCTAATAATATTTTTGAGAAATTAAAATTAACTAATATTGTTTCAAAATACGATGATGGTAATAATGGTTGGATAGAACAAATACCTTTTGATAGAATAATATTTACAGCAGCATCAAAAAAAATAAATAATGAAATCTTTTCTCATATTGAAAATGAAGGAATAATTGTTAGCCCTATTATTAAAAATAATAAGCAAATACTTGTAAAATACACAAAACAAAATGATAAAATATTTTCTGAAGAATATGACAATGTTTTATTTGTTCCAAATCTTCAAGGTGTAGTATAGCTACTTTGAATTTTTCGAATTTTATTAGAAGAATAAAAATAATATAAGATGCCGATTATCCAATGGATAAGAGTTAACCCAATGAACATATAGATATAGTTTTCTTCTATAAAATTATTTACAAATAATATTACAATTATAGGTATTAATACAAACCTAAGTATAGCCATATACATAACTATTATTGCTTTTTTTAATCCTTGGAATGATGCATTGGAAATAAAGAAGAATGGAAAAGCTGGAAAACCAAGTGCGTAAATTTTTAGATATATTGATCCATAGTAAATTACTTCTTTATCATCAGTAAATAACCTCATGGAATCTTCTGCAGTTATAAATAAAATTAATCCCGCAATAGTTAAAATTATTACTCCTGTGATCATGGCTTTATTATAAGTCTCTAGAACTCTTTCATAGTTTTTAGCACCAAAATTTTGACCCACAATGGCGGTTACTGCTGTACTTAATCCTAACAAGGGTAAGAAAAGTAGTTGTTCATATCTTCCAGCCGACGAAAAACCTGCAATTGCATCATTTCCAAAATTACTTACAAAAAATAATAAAATATATGAACCAAGAGCAATCATCATTAATCCTAATGCCGCTGGAATAGCCTGAAATGAAATTTCCTTAATTAAACTCAATTTAGGAATTATAAAATTATTCTTAAAGTTTTCAAAAATTTCTGTTTTATATATTTTATATAACAAATATAGCAGACCAATTATTTGAGAAAGTATGGTAGCTATTGCTATACCAGTTATACCCATTGGAGCAAATAATTCAAAATTAATTATTTTCCCTGTAATTAATATTGGATTTAAAATTATATTAAGAAAAAAACTAAAAATTAAAACATTTCTATAACTTTTAGTATCTCCTTGTGCTGATAAACAAGAATTACAAACCATTAGTAAAAGAATTATGACTGATCCTAAATAAATTACGTTCATATATAATGAAGAAAGTTTAAGGGTTTTTGGATCATCATTTATAGACTCTAAAATTATATTTCCAAAATAAAGTCCAAAAATAGTTATAACTAAGCCTACTAAAATTGTTACAACAAAAGATTGTGTAAATGCATGACTTGCCTTTTTTATATTTTTTTCTCCTAAAGAATTAGCAACATTACTTGTTGTTGCTATACTTAGCCCTATTCCAAGAGCTATAATTATAAAATATACAGGAAATGTTTGACCAATAGCTGCTAAAGCTATTTCAGAAATCATTCTACCTGCAAAAATAGTATCGACTAAAGAATAAAGATTATTAAATATAGTTCCAATTGAGGCTGGCAATGCAATTTTTATAAATAGTTTATATATATCTTCATCAAGTAAATTAATTTTTCTCATATTTATAAATATCTTAATTTAAACCTAGTAATATTTTCTTCCTGTTTTAGAATATTTTGAATTTCGTGGATTACCTCTTTGAGGTTTTTCATTATAGATCTATTCGTAAAATTTATTAATAATAAGCCACTTCCTTGCATTCCAACATTGTCCCCATACTTCATTATAGGAACTTCAACATTGATAATATTATTTATACCTTTTTTTCTAATATTTTGAATAAAAATATCATTTTCTAAAATATTTAAAACTGGATACCATATTATGATTTTAGATTTTGAAAATAAATTATCCATATTATTTAGTATCTGCTCTACTTTTTCAAAATCATCTTTTATTTCATATGACGGATCTATAAATAGAAAAAAATTTTTTTCTTTTTTTACTTTATTTAAAATAAAATTAAATCCATCAATATTTAAAATTTTTATATTGGTATATTTGTTTAAGTTTTTTTTTAATAAATTATATTCATTGTTGTGTAATTCACAAAAAAATAATTTATCTTTTTTATTAGATATGTATGAAATAAATATTGGAGATCCAGGATAATAATTATTTTTTTTAGTAATTTTAGTAATAGTTGAAAGATAACTTTTAATTAGAATATTATTACCCGTGTAATTTTGTATTTTTTTAATTCCATCTTTATACTCTTTATTTTTATCCATATATTTTGATATATATTTATAAACTCCATTACCAGAATGAGTATCAATATAACTTATTGAATTATTTACTTTTTTTTCAAGATTATATAAGTAAAGCATTATAATATGCTTCATTACATCTGCGTGATTTCCTGCGTGATATCCGTGTTTATAGCTAAGCATAAAATTAAAAATAAATGTTGAAATTAATTTCTTATTAGTTATTTAATGTAAACAATTAATCAATATACGATATTTATATAAGTTAAATAATTTAATCCCCCAATAAAATATAAAGGAGAATATAATATGCCAAGTGGTAAAATTAAATGGTTTAATCCAACCAAAGGTTATGGATTTATAGAAAATGATGATGGAGGAAAAGACGTTTTTCTTCATGTCTCAGCTTTAGAAGCTGCTGGTATTGATACTTTAGAAGAAGGTATGCCAGTTGAATTTGAAATCGGTGAAAATCGTGGAAAAGAAAACGCTGTAAATATTAAGAAGAAATAATATTTAATTGAATTCAAATAAACTTTTAGAATGGATTGGCGTATCAACAGCTATCCTTTATTCCCTACTAGTTGCATTTAACATTGGATTAGAGTTTGTAGGTTTTTCATTACTATTGATTTCAGCATTATTAATTGGAATCTGGGCCTATAATCTAAAACACAATGGAATATTGTTTTTACAATTTTTCTATGCTGGAGCAGGTATCATCGGAATGTACAGATGGTTTGGCTAAAAGTATTCTTTTTATTTTCTTTTTTATATTCTTCATTTACATTTTCTAATGAACTAAATGAAGAAGAGGAAATGTACTTTAACTTTGTAGATTTAAATAATGATGGTAATATTTCATATGAAGAAATTGAACAATCATTAAATCTACTTTTTCAGATTATAGATCTAAATAAAGACAATAAAATTTCTATGAATGAAATTAATGAATTAAAAGATATAATTGAATCTTTAAGATGAGTATATGGGGAAGAGTTATAGGGGGCGCAGCAGGATTTGCTTTAGGCGGACCTATAGGAGCCATCTTAGGTGTTATGGCTGGCGGTGCTTTTGATAGAAGATCTAAATCAAAATCATCATTTAACTTCAATCGAATAAATAATAATCAAAAACAACAAATTTTTACATTAAGTTTTATTATTTTAGCTGCAAAATTAGCTAAATCAGATGGCATTGTATCAGATGATGAAATCAGGGCATTTAAAGAAAAATTTAAAGTACCAAAATCTGAAATTCCAAAAGTTTCAAAAATATTCAATGAGGCAAAAAAAGATACGTATGGCTATAAACAAATAGCAAATCAAGTAGGGGATTTATTTTCAGCTAATAAAATTTTATTGGAAGAATTATTAAATAATTTATTTTATATTGCTGCATCTGATGGCAAGGTATCTATTAGCGAGATAGATTTTTTAAGATCAATTTCTAAATCGTTTAAATTTAGTGAAAAAGATTTCCAAAGAATTTTCCAATCAAATTTAAAAAATAGTGAATCTGACCCTTATAAAATTTTGGGTGTGAATAGATCGAGCACTGATAATGAGATAAGAAAAAAATGGATAAAATTAAATAAAGAACATCACCCAGATAATTTAATTGCCAAAGGTATGCCAAAAGAATTTATTAAACAATCTAATAAAGAGTTAGCAGCTATTAATATTGCTTACGATAAAATTAAAGAAATTAGAGGAATTTCTTGATACCTAAAGATTTATCTGTCGATAATATTAATAAAATATATAAAAAAATTAGACCATTTATTAATAAAACTCCTTTTTTAAAGTGCCCTGATGATATTGATAATTATTTTTCTACTAATTTATATATTAAATGTGAATTTTTACAAAAATCTGGATCATTTAAGGCAAGAGGTGCGATTAATAATATAATTTCTCAAGATCAGAATAAATTTAATAAAGGAATTACAGCAGTTAGTGCAGGAAATCATGCAATTGCTGCTTCATTTGTGGCCAATCAATTTAAATTGAAAAATAAAATTTTCTTATACGAAAGTGCAAATAAATACAGAGTTCAAACTTGTAAAAATTATGGTGCTAACATTATCTTTACAAATCCAAAACAGGCTTTTCTTGATGCTGAAAATGCTAAAAATGAAGGTTACTATTTTATTCACCCTTTTGACGGTCCATTGACTTTACAAGGTAGTGCTACCTTGGGATTAGAAATTGTAGAATATTTAAAATCAATTAATACTAAAATTGACAATTTATTAATATCAGTTGGGGGCGGGGGGTTAATAAGTGGTGTTTCATCGTATGTAAAACAATTTTATCCTAAGATTAAAATTGTTGGTGTTGAACCTGAAAATGCTAATGGTTTAAATCAAAGTTTTAGAGCTAACAAACCACTAAATAATATTAATGTAAATAGTATTGCTGACAGCCTTTCAGCACCTTTACATATGAAATATTCTTTTGATGTAGCAAAAGAAGTAATTGATGAAATGGTAACTGTTTCTGATGATCATATGAAAGAATTTATGGTATTTTGTTATAAAAAATTTAAGTTATTTCTTGAACCTGCATGTGTTGCTGGACTTGCTGCCTTAAAATATAAAATTAATAATAAGCTTATTGGTAAAAATACAATGTTAATATTGTGTGGCTCAAATATTGATAAAAAAACTTGGTTAGATTTAACTAACTAATCTGGAAAATATAAAATACCACCACTTAAATTTTTTTTCACACCTGTAGTATTTTTATTACTTATTTCTAAATTTTTAAATGATCTCATGCCAATATACGCAAACATTTGAGCTTCTACTAAATCACCATTTAATTTATATTTATCAATAATTTCAATTTTTTTATTCACTTTATTCATTAATATTTCTTTGAGTAATTTATTTTTTCTTCCTCCTCCAGTAAGTAAAATTCTTTCAATCTTAAATTTTTTATTTTTTAATAATTCTTTAAATCCAATATAAGTCATGTAGTTAGCAGTCATTAGCGCATCATATTTGTTCAATTTAATTAGCTTATTAAAATAATTTCTAAAATAATTTCTATCTAATGATTTTGGAAACTTTTTCTTAAAGAATTTATCTTTTTCGAATTTTTTGATTAATTTATTATCAATCTTACCTTTTCTTGCATAGTTTCCATCATTATCAAATTTTTTTTTAAAAAAATAATTGCAAAGATCATCACTTAAGCAATTTGCAGGTCCTATATCCGATGATAATAATGTTCTTGAAACTACAGTTGAAAAATTTGCTATGCCTCCAAGATTTACTATAATAGCTTTTTTCTTAAATTTTTGTATTAAAAACTTATGATAATATGATCCAATTGGTGCTCCCTGTCCGCCATTTTTAATATCATTATCTCTGAAATTACTTATAGTTTTAACTTTAAGATTTTTTGCAATTCTGTTTCCATTTCCTAATTGTATAGATATTTTATTTGATGGATCGTGGTAAACAGTCTGCCCACTAATTGATATTAAATCGATATTTTTTTTATTAATTTTATTTTGTTTCATAAATAAAATTATTTTTTTTTCTAAAATATCTGTAACGAATTTATCTTTTTTTAAAAAATATTCTTTAATTTTATTATTAGTTTTTGGTTTATTTATTATTAGATTGTTTATTGTATTTTGATAATTTTTATCAAATTTATATGATTTTTCACATTTAATTTTTACAAAGTTAGTCCCATTTGTATTAATCAAACTGATATCGACGCCATCCATTGATGTGCCTGTCATAACTCCTAAGACATTAAGTTTTGAATTTTTACTCATTTTTTATCAAATTTAATTTTTGCACATTTTATTAACAAACATATCAACAAAAAAAAATTAATTACTTTTAAAAATACATTTTTTTATTGATTGATAAATAACAAATAGATAAATTAATTTTAATTATTACACGCAAAGGTAATAATCAATTTAATAAAAGGAAACGATTATTAAATTGTATCGGGAGGAAATGCACGATACACAAAAGGGACCTAGCTTGCTGGGTCCTTTTTTTTTGTTTTATAGACAAATCTAATAAATAAAGTATCAGACATTTCATAATGATAACAAATTATGAAAGTATTTTAGATATTATTATAGATGATCTTATCCCCTTAACAAAAATATCAATTAATGAAGGAAATAAAATATTTGGCGGATTTATTGTTAAAAAATCTGACCTAAGTCTTGTTTGTCTAGGTACAAACCAGGAAATTAAAAATCCTTTATTTCATGGAGAAATCTCAACTCTTTTTAATTTATTTGAAAAAAAACTGTTTAATACAAGAGATTATTACTTCATAAGTACACATCAGCCTTGTTCTATGTGTTTATCAGCTATAACCTGGGCTGGATTTGACAATTTTTACTATTTTTTTTCCTATACCGACACAAAAGAAGGTTTTCATATTCCGCACGATCTTAAAATTTTGACAGAGGTATTTAAGATCAAAGATGGTAAATACAATATTAATAATGATTATTGGCAAAGTTACTCGATTTTATCAGAAATTAAAAGATTAGGATTGGATCATACATTATTTGACAAAATAAATAAGATTAAGAAAGAGTATCAAAATCTTTCAGAAAATTACCAAAAATCAAAAAATCTTAATAAAATACCACTCAATTAATTAGTAAATTGTAAAAATAGAACTCATACCTATTTAAATAATCATGATGGTGTCTAAATATTAAATTGATAATATATGTTGATAGAAATTGATTTAGATTTTCCGCTATTTAATGAATATAAGCAGTCAAAAATTATATAAATCATGTTAATCAATATTTTAATTTTATAATATAATATTATATATGATTTATATAAATCTAATTTTAGTTTTTTTAGTATTAGTAGGAATTCATGAATACGGACATTATTTAGCAGCGAGATTGTTTAAAGCTGAAGTTACTGATTTTTCAATAGGATTTGGCAAACCATTTTTAAAATTTACAGATAAAAATGGCACTACATGGAAATTATCACCAATTCCATTGGGAGGATATGTAAAAATCAAGGGCCTTGATAATATATTTTCTCCAAACCCAAATGATGAACAAGGATCCTTTCAATCCCTTACACTTTTTCAAAAGATTTTAGTACTTCTAGCAGGAAGTATTTTTAATATTTTTAGTGCATGGCTTGCTCTATTCTGCATATTTTTCTTCTTTGGAATTGTTAGTTTAATGCCAATTATTGGATCGGTAAGTGAAAATTCATCAGCTTTTGAAAATGATCTTAGAGAAGGAGATAGAATACTTGAAATAAATAATATTAATATTGAAGAATTTTCTGATATCCCAAAAGCAATTGCAAATAATCAAAGTATAAATATTTTAATAGAAAGAAATAATCAGATAATTGAAAAAAATTTGGATCTAAAATTTAATGAAGAACTAAATAGGTACATTATTGGAATATCTTCACCTCAAAACCCTATTATTGATAAGTATAATTTAATTCATTCAATTAAAAACTCATCTTTATTTATACCTACATATTATGCTGCTTCTTTTACATTCCTTCAACAATCTTATAAAGAGAATACATTAGGAGATCAGTTAGCTGGACCAATAGGGATCGTAAAAAATGCAGATCAAATGATGCTAGATCAAGTAAGGGGAGTTCTATTTTTATTTATTATTATTTCATTGTTTGTCGGGTTATTTAATTTGCTTCCTATTCCTCTTTTAGATGGTGGTCATATAATGTATTTTATTATTAGGAGAATTTTTTCGAACTCTTTTCCTGAGTTCATTACAAGAATTTATTTGGCTGTGGGGATAACAATAATATCTTTTATCTTTATAGTTGTGACTTACAACGATATTTTTTATAAATAATTATTATTGGGAGATAAAATGACAAATTTTGAAAAAGTTAAAGAATTTATGACAACTTTTGGCCAAGAAGTAAAAACTAGTGCTGAATTTCCAGAAAATAAGACTGTAGAATTAAGAAAAAAATTGATTGATGAAGAATTCAATGAATTAAAAGATGCAATCAATGATAATGATATCGTTGAAGTTGCTGATGCATTAACTGATATTTTAGTTGTAACATACGGTGCAGGTGCTGCTTTTGGCATAGATCTAGATAAATGTTTTAACGAAGTTCATCGTAGTAATATGAGTAAACTTTCAGAGGAAGGTAAGCCAATTTATAATGAATTTGGTAAAGTTATGAAGGGTTCTAATTATTCACCTCCAGATTTGAAAAAAATAATTTAAATATTTTTTAGTGCTTCATCTAAAGATTTTTTTAAATCTAAAATATCTTCAATGCCAATTGAAAGTCTGATTAAGGTATCAGATATTCCTAATTCATCTCTAATTTTTTTATCAATGGATGCATGTGTCATTATAGCTGGATGTTCAATTAAACTTTCAACTCCACCCAAACTTTCTGCTAGTGTAAATATTTTAATTGATTCAAGAAATTTTTTTGCTGAATTTATATCACCTATTAATTCGATTGATAATATTCCTCCAAATCCAGTCATTTGTTTTTTTGCAATTTCGTAACTTGGGTTATTTTCTAATCCAGGATAAAAAACATTTTTAATTTTAGGATGTTTTAATAAATAATTAGCAATTTCTAAGGCATTATTATTATGCCTCTCCATTCTTACAGCAAGTGTCTTAATTGAACGAATAAGTAAATAACAATCAAAGGGACTGGGAACAGCACCAACTGCATTTTGAATATATTTAATTTTATCAGCTAAAATTTTATTATCATTTATAATTAATGCACCCCCAATAATATCAGAATGCCCACCAAGATATTTAGTTGAAGAATGTATAACAACATCAGCCCCAGAATTTAATGGTTGTTGATTGTAAGGTGATGCAAAAGTATTGTCACAGACTACAATTATATTATCATCTTTTAAACTTTCCCTAATTTTTTTTATATCTATAATTTTTAATAAAGGGTTAGAGGGAGTCTCAACCCAAATCATTTTCGTATTTTCTTTTAAATGACCTTCCCAATTATTTTCTTTACTAAGATCGGCATAAGTAACCTCCACATTTTGATTTACTGTTTTTATTTTATCAAATATTCTTCTTGTTCCACCATAAACATCATCACTACAAATAATTGAATAATTTTTACCTAAAGCATCTGATAATGCAGAAATTGCAGCCATACCTGAGCTAAAAGCATAAGCAAATTTACCGTCTTCCAATTCAACTAATAACTTTTCTAATATATCTCTTGTTGGGTTTCCTGTTCTTGCATATTCATATCTAAAGTCCCCAGGAGAATTTTGCTTGAAAGTTGATGAAAGATGAATAGGAGGCATTACTGCACCTGTAGTTTTATCAGCACCATGACCTGAATGAATCACTTTAGAATTAAATTTTTTATCTTTAGTATTCATAATTACATCCAATCAGCATAAGGTAATTTTCTGGATAATAAGTATTCTTTATTAAACATTTTATCATAATATTTATTTGCATCATCACAAAGTATTGTTACAATTTTTTTACCCGTACCCATTGATTTTGCCAGTTTAACTGCACCACATATATTTACCCCAGAGCTTAATCCTAAAAATAATCCATCTGTTTTCATAATTTTAAATAGCATTTCCATACATTCTTGATCAGAAACAAAAAATGATTGGTCTACATTACAATTTTCTAAATTTTTAGTTACTCTAGCTTGTCCGATGCCCTCTGTGATAGATTCTTCACCTTTTTTTTCTGGTTTACCATTAGTAAAATAATTAAACATTGATGATCCTTGTGAGTCTGTGCAAGCTATAATTATTTCTTTATTTTTTGATTTTAGACCAACACTAACACCAGTTAAAGTTCCTCCAGTACCAATTGCACATGTGAAACCATCTATATTACCATCTGTCTGTTTAAAAATTTCTGCAGATGTTGTTTTTTCATGAAACTTGTAATTCGCTAAATTTTCAAATTGACCAGCCCAAAAAGTTTTCTTACCTGTTTTTTTTTCAATATCTTTAGCTAAACGTTGTGATACTTTTTGATAATTACCAGGATCAGAATATGGTTTTGCATCAACTAAATGAAGTTTTGCTCCCATATTTTTAAGTATATCTCTTTTAGATTGAACGGTTATGTTAGGCATTACAATTTCTAGATTATAATTTTTTGCATTACAAACTAATGCTAAGCCTATTCCTGTGTTCCCAAAAGTACCTTCAACAACAGTTCCACCTGGTTCCAATAATTTTTTTTCTTCTGCGTCCTCTATAATACCAAGTGCTGTTCTATCTTTCACTGAACCAGCTGGATTCATAAATTCAGCTTTACCAAATATTTCACAACCTGAAATCTCAGAAGGATATTTTAATTTTATTAGAGGAGTGTTACCAATTAATTGAGTAACATTATTTGTTATCATCAATATCTCTTACACCATATGGATTAAATGAAGTATCTTTATTAATATTAATATTTTTAACTGGATTACCTACCATTGTTGCATAAGGAGGAACATCTTTTAATACAACTGTATTAGCTCCAACTCTAGCACAACTTCCAATATTTATTGGACCAAGAATACTTGCTCCACATCCTATGATTACATTATCTTCGATTGTTGGATGTCTTTTTGTATCTCGTTGATCATTTGAATTTTCTGCTGGGCTAATTCCTCCAAGTGTAACACCATGATAAAGAGTAACATTATTTCCAATGACGCTTGTTTCTCCAATTACAGTTCCCATACCATGATCAATAAATAGGTTTTTACCTATTTTAGCTGCCGGATGAATTTCAATTCCTGTTAAAAAACGACTAAATTGGGAAACTATTCTTCCTAGAGTGTAAAGATTTAAATTCCATAGATTATTTGCTATTCTATGAAAAAAAACAGACTTCACTCCTGGGTACGTAAGCACAACACTTAGCTTGCTTTTTGCAGCTGGATCTCTTTGAATTATTGAGTCTAAATAATCAGTCATTTCGTAATGCTATTTAGTGATTATTGCATTTTTTTCAATGAAACTAGGATTTCTCGTTAAAATTTATGATTTAAATTATGTCAATTATTGATAGTTTATGTTTATGAAAGATAATTAATATATGATTTGCTAATTTGATGATTAAAGTAAATAAAATCAAAATTCATTTATTTAAATATAAGAATAAAAATCCAGTTTTATCTTCATTTGGCAGAATGACTTTTAGATCATCGTTAATAGTTGAATTAATTGATCAAAATGACAACAGTGGATTTGGAGAAATATGGTGTAATTTTCCAAATCATGCCGGTAGATATAGATTTGAAATTTTTAAGGATTATTTTGCAAATTTGCTTAAAAATTTTGATTTTGAAAATCCGAGTGATCCTTATGATTTTTTTTATGAAAAATTTAATTCAATAAAAATTCAAAGTGGTGATTATGGATCTTTTAGTAACATTATTTCAGGAATAGATTGTGCTTGTTGGGATTTATTTTCAAAAAATAAAAAAATTCCTTTAAACAAATTAATCAATAGAAATTCTTCAGATGAGATTCAAGTTTATGCTAGCGGTATTAATAGAGACGAACATAAAGAAAGAATACATGAAGCAAGAAATTTAGGAATTAAAAAATTTAAAATTAAAATTGGATATGATTTAAAAGATGATATTTCAAATTTAGTATCTATTGAAAAAATTTTAAAAGATACTGAAGATTATATGATTGATGTAAATCAAGCTTGGAAAATAGATAAAGTTAGCTCAAATATAAAAGCATTAAATCAGTTCAGATATTATTGGTTAGAAGAACCAATTAGTGCTGATAATTCTTTAAGTGATATTATTAACTTAATAAACAATCATAAAAATTTGGCTTTTGGTGAAAATATTACACAAATTAATCACTTTATTAAATTAAATGATGATACTTCAATTAAATTTCTACAACCTGATATCGCTAGGTATGGAGGCATTACACAAATAATAAACTTAAAAAATAATATAGATAATGATAAATTATATCTACATTATTTAGGCGGTGCTGTAGGTTTGGTTACTTCAGCACATTTAATGTCTTCAATTAATCAAAGTGGTTTTTTAGAATATGATATTAACGAAAATGTACTCAGAACTGATATTTTACAACCTGCCGTCAAAATAAGAGATGGATATCTATCATTAAATTCATCAATAGGTATCGGATTTAATTTTTCAGAAATATCAAAAAATTATTTAAATCAATATTATGAATTATAAAATCAAAGTTTACTATGAAGATACAGATGCATCAGGAAGAGTTTATCATTCAAATTATTTAAAATATTTAGAGAGGGGTAGGTCAGAATTCTTATATAAATTGGGTTATAATCATCAAAACTTACTCCAATCACTTAATTTTTACTTTGTAGTTAAACATATCGACATTGATTTTAAATTACCTGCATATTTTGAAGATATTTTAGATGTTGAAACAAAAATTCATGAAATTTCAAAAGTAAAAATAATTTTTAATCAGTCTATATTTAGAGAAAAAAATTTATTAATTGATTCGAAGATTTTAATAACTCCTGTATGTGATACAGGTAAGATCGTAAAAATGCCTATTGAAATGCTTGATAAATTGCAATTATCAAAAATCTAAATAAATTTATATTCTTTTATAAGCAAACAAATGATAAATAAATTTTATGGGAATTGTAACAGACGTAATATTGCCTCTTTCTCTAGCTTTCATTATGTTTTCATTGGGTTTAGGTTTAAGTCTCAATGATTTTACTAGAGTTTTCTTTAAACCAAGAGATTTTCTTATTGGATTATTTTTTCAAATTATTGTTCTTCCAATAGTTGCATTATTAATTGTTATGTTTTGGCCCTTATCTCCTGAGTTAGCTATTGGAGTAATGATTCTTGCAGCTGCACCTGGTGGAGTAACCAGCAATGTTTTAACTTCATTTGCAAAAGGAAATATTGCTCTTTCAATATCTTTAACGGCAATAAATAGTATTTTATGCGTAATTACGGTTCCAATAATATTAATGATATCATTAAGTGTTCTTGACATTGGTAGTATTAATGAAGGACATTCGTTATTTAGTGTTGCATCACAAATGTTTTTAATTGTTACAATACCAGTTATCGTTGGAGTTTTATTAAGTGGAGTACTATCTTCATTTGAAAAAATAGCAAAAAATATATCAATGATTTTATTTGTTTTAGTTCTTATTGGAGCAATATTATCTCAAAGAGAAAATGTTATTACTTACTTTGCTCAAGCAGGTTTGGTTATGTTATTTTTAAATATTATAATGATGATCATTGTTTATTTATTATCTAATACTTTTAAATCCTCAAAAGAAACATTCAGATGTTGGCTGATGGAAGTTGGGCTACAAAATGGAACATTAGCAATTGTTGTAGCTAATACTTTCTTTGCAAGTACGGTTTATTTAATACCTGCAGCAATATATAGTTTAATAATGTACGCAACTGCTCTTCCATTAATATATTTTTTAAGAAGAAATTAAAACAGGAAAAGTTTCACTATCTAATATCTCATTATTTTTTAGATTAATATTTGGAAATGGGGGAGACATTTCACCTTTCCTCTTTATGTATCTTGCGTCATCACCAGTAAATCTAACTGAAAAAGCTCTTCTTCTATTATTTGAATTATTGCCATATGAAGCATGAATTGTTGAATAATTAAATGCTATGGCGTCACCTAACTCACATTCATAGGATATAATTTCATAATCTTTTCTATTATTTTCAATATCTGGAATTTTTTCAAATTCTTTATCTTTATGATCATAATCATAACCTTTAAATTTTGTAGGTAAGAATATTTTATCCCATTTATGTGACCCTATTATGAATTCCATTGATGAATTAATATCAATTTTATCAAGTGGTATCCAAATACTCACATTATCTCTTCCTTGTACACAGTAATACCCCTGGTCTTGATGCCATGGCGTTCTTTTTTTAGATCCTTTTTCTTTTATTAAAACATGCTCGTGAAATAAATTTACTTTTTTAGATTTCATTAATGAGCCAGCGATTTTAGAAATATCAGAATTAAAAATAAAATTTTTATACTCTTTTATTCTTTGCCAATTACAATAATCATCATAAAATATCTCTTGATTATTTGCTTCTTCATAAACACATTTATATTTACTTGGATGTTTAAAATTAAACTCAATACCTTTTTTTAATTCTTCAATCCATTTTTGATCAATAATTTTTTTTAGTAATACAACTCCATTATTCTGAAATTCATCACTAATATTTTTTTCAATCATTTAATCTTTAATTTTATATCCTTTTGAAAATGTATACGTGATAAATATTATGCATCCAACTAAAATTGTTAAGATAGTTAATGTACTTGTAAATAATGAAACATCAGAAACTTCATAAAAACTATATCTGAAACCACTTATTAAATATAAAACGGGATTAAGTAATGATATTTTCTGCCAAAATTCTGGAAGCATATTAATAGAGTAAAAACTTCCTCCTAAAAAAACTAATGGTGTAATTATTAGAATTGGAATTATTTGTAATCCTTCAAAACCCTCGGCATACATTCCAATTATAAAACCAAATAAAGCAAACGTGATGCAAGTTAGAATTAAAAAAAACATCATTAGAAGAGGGTGATCTATTCTTACATCTACAAAAAAATTTGCAGTTAGAATAATCACACATCCAATTATTAATGATTTTGATGCTGCAGCTCCTACAAAACCAAGCACTATCTCAAACGAAGATAATGGTGCTGCAAGTATTTCATAAATGGTATTTGTAAATCTTGGAAAATAAAAAGCAAAAGAAGCATTTGAAATTGATTGAGTTAAGATAGTTAACATAATCATTCCTGGTACAATATAAGAGCCATAATTTATTCCATCTATCTCTGTAATTCTTGAACCAATTGCAGATCCAAAAACTACAAAGTAAAGAGAAGTTGTAATTATTGGTGAGGCAAGACTTTGAAATAAGGTTCTTCTAAACCTTTCCATTTCATGAATATATATCGCTTTAATACCGTACCAATTCATTATTATTTTCCTGTATAAGTTTAATAAAAATCTCTTCCAGTGAACTTTGCTCAGTATTAATGTCTTTTACTTTATAACCATCTTTTTTTACATCATTTAATAGTTCAGTGATATCAGTTGTGTTTGAGTTTAAATTATAGGTATATGAAATAATTCTATTTTTTTGATCTAAGGTAAAATTATATTTTGATAAATTAACATTTATTTTTTCTATAGGTTCAATTAATTCAATTTTAATTGTTTTTTCTCCAAGTTTTTTAATTAATTTATCTTTTTCATCAACTAAAATTATTTTACCATCATTTATAACTGCCACTCTATCACTTAACTCTTCAGCTTCTTCAATATAATGTGTTGTTAAAATAATTGTTACTCCATCATCATTTAATTTTTTAACAACATCCCACATATCTTTTCGTAATTCCACATCAACACTAGCTGTCGGTTCATCTAAAAATAATAATTTAGGTTTGTGAGATAAAGCTTTAGCAATCAGAACCCTTCTTTTCATTCCACCCGATAGTTCTTTTATTTTATTATCTTTTTTGTCCCATAAGGATAGTTGTTTTAAAAGCTTTTCTATGTAATTGTGATCAGGCTTCTTACCAAAAAGACCTCTAGAATAATTAACATTGTTCCAGACAGTTTCAAAAGATTCAAGATTCAATTCTTGAGGAACAATACCTGTTATTTTTCTAGTAGTTCGATAATTTTTAATAATATCTATATTATTTATTTTTATTGTTCCTGTATTAAAATTTACAATTCCACAAATTGAGTTTATCAGTGTTGATTTTCCTGCACCATTTGGTCCAAGTAGAGCAAATATTTCTCCTTCTTTAATATTTAGATTTACATTTTCTAATGCTTTAACTGAATTTTTATAAAATTTAGTTACATTATTTATCTCAAGTATATTCTTCATAATTTAAATTTTTTTAATCAGATTTGGAATATTTTGTTTAAATTTGAAATAACCTTTTTTTGAAAAAAACCAACTATTAACATCATATTTTCTATTAAAAATTATAAAATTAATTGATGGGTATTTTGTAATTATTTTTATATAAATTTTTTTCCAATTTCCCTTAGTAACATAGGGTAAATATATTTCTTGAATTTTAAATTTTTTTATCCATTTATCTAAATTTTGAAAATAACTTTCAAATTCAATATCAATTTTAATATTTTTATAAAAATCATCTTCACTAAAACATGAAATACAAATACTTTTTATATGTTTAATTATTTTTTCAGAGAAATTATGGTCATTATAATCTTCTAGCGGTAAACCCGTAAAAACATATACTTTTTTATGGTTTAAATCTTTTAGAATATTTAATTCATCAGTTGGAATTAAAATATATTTTATCTCTTCTAAATTATAATCAGAATTTAAATGTAGTTCATTTACATTATAAATTTTTTCTTCAACTAAAGGATTTGCATTTTCATTTAAAGTTTCATTATCTGATATTTTAATATTACTATATTTTTCTATATTACTTTTTCTTGCTAAATAATTTTTACCCTTAGTCTGTATACCGGCAACCCATCTCCATGATAATGTATTAGAAGCTGGATCGCCATCCAATAAATGTTGCATAAAAAAATCTGCTCCAAGTTGCCAAGGTAAATTAAGAGTAAAAATCCAAATTGAGGCAAACCACATTCTTACATGATTATGCAAGTACCCATTTTCTCTAAGATCATTTACCCAATTATTAAAAAATAAGAGATTTGTATTTCCATAAACTGCATTTAAATAAAATTTTTTATTACCAAATTCTTCAATTAATTTATTTCTATCTTCTAAATAATCAGAATAAACCGTTGGTCTATGTTCGAGCCAACCTTTCCAATAAGTTCTCCAATAAATTTCTTGAATAAATTTTTCACATTCTCTAAGTTCATATTTTTTTAAGACTTTATCCAGAACTTGTTCTTCAGAAATTAGTCTATATCTTATGAAGGGAGATAATAGAGACGTAGTATTATTATTTGATCTGTCTTTACTGTAATTTCTATTTGCTTCATAATATTTTCCCGTTTTAGGCAAATAAGAAAGGAGTTGCTTTTCAGCAAAGCTGATATTTGATTTAAACATTTTAGTATTAATTAATCGTCAGGTAATTTTTTAGAGCGCCTATTAAGTATTTCCATGTGACGCACTCTTAATACTACAATTGCGATTGCTAATATCAATATTGCTACAGACTCATACACATAAGCGGATGGATTCACATCTTTTCTTTGCATAATTATCATTCTGGCTAGAGCTGTCATTGCAATGAAAAGAGGATAGCTCATTCTTATCATTTTAGAAACCCAGTATTCTTTAATCATTCCAATAATTTCAATATAAATAAATAGCAAAAGAATGTCTGCAAGTGTTACTTTGTAAACTGCAATCATACCTTGTATTTCCATTCCAATTGCTATGATTGTGCAAAATATAAGAATAGATAGTACTGTTTTCTCTAATAGCTCAAAATAATTATTCATTTAAATTCATTCTATTTTATTTAGTTGATTCTTGTTTTTGTAAAATAGAATTAGGGCAAAAACTTCATATAAAAACCAAGAAACTTGATAAATCAAAGGTTTTCTTATTATTTTAGCCAAAAAACTATATTGTGGTATTTCTGACCACATTTCAATAAATGCATCAACCCCACTGTAAACCTTGTTATTTTTTACAGTGTGTAAACGTCTTAATAATTCTTTAGCATTTTTGGCTGTATCCTTTTTTGATTTTTTCTCAGTACTTATATCAATCCATTCAAGATTATTTTCTAGTTTTTTGTAATGATTTATTTCGAATCTGCAAATACTGCATGAATTATTAAAATAAACTTTAGTAACCATATAAGAAAAATAATTTAAATAAATTGAAATTCAATATCATCTAATTGTTCAAATTGAGCTTTTATATGATTGCCAGAGTAAATTTTTGATGGTTTTGTACATGAGCCAGATGAAATAAATTGCCCTTTAAGCAATATCTCACCTTTTTTTGCAAGATTATTGATTAACCATAAAGCAGCATTTAAAGGATTATTCAAAACATTCTTAGTATTTCCTGAGTCCATTGTTTTGTTATCTATATATAAAGTAACTTCAAGATCATTAAGATTGATATCATTAATATTGTATATTTTTTCATTACGTAACCAAAATTCAGATGCCCCATTTGTAGAGATAACATTTCTTGCACCAATTTTGGGTAATGGTTTTGCAAATCTAAAATCGTTTATCTCAATTGAGCATACTAATCCGTCTAATAACAAATCTATATCGTCTATAGTGTAGGGTGCTTTTGAGATATTTATATCTTCTTTAATTCTAAAACTTATTTCTGGTTCGGCATATGGTTCAAAAAAATTTTTAGCATATAATTTTTTTGCATTTACTAAACTGTATCTGCTGTATAAATTTCCATAAAAAGGTTCACTCATATTTAAAACTTTTTGTGCTGTTAGAGATGTTGCGCCAATTTTTTTTCCAATACAAATGTTATCTTTGAGTTCTAAGTATCTAAGTTTTAAATTATCTTGAATTGCATAAGCTTCATCAATTGTTTGAGGTTCTAGATTTTTTAAAGAATTTAAACCAGTTTTATTCAATCTATGTTCAAATAAAATTTTTGATGCTTCTTGAATATCTTCTTTATTCATACTTGAATTGAATACTTGTTAATTTCTTCATATATGTCAAAACATTCTTTATAAATATTTTCATAAGTTTTTGGTACAATATATTCTTTAAAATTTTTGGTATTAAAAGTAGTAGAAGAACTTACATCTTGATACCAAACTTTAGACCAAATGCCATCTGTATCTCTATAGCCTTTTGGCCAATTTAGCATATTTTGATCAAAATCTAAATTTAATTTTTGACACAAAATTTTTAAATACTTTTCAGGACTTTCCAATAAATAATCAGAGTTTATTACTATAGGCTCTTTTGCATTTAATAATTTAAAAATTTCATAAAGTTTTTTAAAACCTACATCTTGAATTGATTTTAAAGTATTTTTTTTTAAATATGAGACAATTACTTTAGCAGGATCACGGATTAAAAAGCAATTTATACCTTTGTTGATCCAATCTAAGCGTGTTTCATCTAAAATATGATGAGTCATATGTTTTTGATAAAATATTTTATAATTATTATCTTCTCTAGTGATTAAATTTATAACTTCATCTTCATTGGTATGATAGTGATTTATAATTTCATCTTTCATTGGATGATTTAAGTTAGTTTTTTTTAAATAATATGCATAAAAAGGTTCATCATAAACCTTTGTGTCTTTTCTATTCTCAAAAGATCGCATCAATGCAGTACTAATATTTCTTGGTCCAGACCAAACAAATAAATTAGTCATTTAAAATAAATTATTATAAAAATTAGTTAATTCTTTAGTAATAGGATTTTTCTTTAATGAGTATTTTTTTTTATTTATTTGATTTACTGGTACAATTCCTGCGAAAGATCCTGTACAAAATGCCTCATCTGCGTTTAATACTTCGTTTAATTTAAAATTCTTTTCTTTTATTTTTATTTTATTTTTTTTACATAGCTCTATAATTTTCTGTCTTGTAATTCCTGTAACACAATATTTTCCTTTTGATGTAAAGACTGTCCTATTTTTTACAAAGAAGAAATGCGTACTATTATTTGTAGCAACATTTCCATTAATATCAAACATAAGTGCTTCATCAGCATTTTTTTTATTAGCTTCAATACATGCTAGTATACAATTTAATTTACTAAGTGAATTTATTTGTGGATTCTGAACATTGATTGGTCCTCTAATAGTTTTAACTGTAACCAATTTTAATCCTTTTTTGTAAGTTTTAAAATCTGGTTTTTTATATTCAGGGATTATGATTATCGTTGGTTTGGATATTGTAACTTTAGGTGATTGATAAGGTGTTGATTTAATACCTCTAGAAACAATTATTCTTAAATGAACATCTGTTTTCATTTTATTTATTTTGATAGTTTTTATTAATACTTCTGAAAGTTTTTTACGGGTAAAATGTATTTTTAAGTCAATAAGCTTTGCATCTTTATATAATCTATCTAGATGTTCTTTTAGAAATATGAAATTATTATTATGATATCTTAACGAATCCCAGATTCCATCTCCAAGCATTGTAGATGAATCAAAAACTGATATTTTGGCATCTTTTCTTTTATAAAATTTTCCGTTTATATAAATTTTAATATTTTTATTTCTTTTATCATCTACAAAATCATGACTTGAAACCATAATTATTTTTATCTTAATAGCAAATATTGTCTACTTAATAATCTTATCACTTTTTATTGCAAATCAAAGAGTGACATGTGATCAAATTAATATAACCAATTAGAAATTATCTTTTATAATGTTTAATAAAAACTTTATTGTTATTTGTATTTCTTCTACAATTGCAGCTTTTCCACCTATGGCTGTAGTTTTATTAGGTGGAATAATTACATCCCAAATAATGATGAAAGATTCATTAGCAACCGTTCCAATGACATTAATGATTATAGGTATAGCAATAAGTGCGCCTATCGCATCTAGGTTTATGAGCATCTGGGGAAGGCAGAAAGGATTTTTATTTTCATCTCTTTTAAGTTGTTTTGCTTTAATTATTTGTTCAATCGCAATTTATTTGGAAAATTTTTTTATTTTTGCATTAGGTAATTTTTTAATTGGCAGCTCACAAGCTTTTATTCATCAGTATCGATTTGCTGCATCTGAGTCAGTTGCCAAAGAATTTATTCCCAGATCTATCTCAGTAATATTGTTATTGGGTATAGTCTCTGCATTACTTTCTTCTAATTTCGCAGAATATTTTAAAGATTTTTTTCCAAGTAATTTATTTCTTGGTAGTTATATTTTCTTATCTTTTACAGCAATCATTCCTTTCTTTGTTCTTCTTTTTTATAAGGAATCAAAAACTTCTAATAATCAAAGCAAATTTGAAATTGAAACTATTTTTAAACTTTTAAAAAATATTAAAATTATACAATCAATTGTAAGCGCTGGTCTTGGTTATTTTACAATGGCTATAATTATGACTGCCACTCCTTTACATATGTATCTTGTTAATAAATTTACTTTATTCGAAACAAGTATCGTAATTCAACTTCATGTTATTGGCATGTTTTTACCTTCTTTATTTTCTGGAGATTTAATAAAAAGATTTGGAAATACCAATATTATATATTTAGGAGTAGGTATTTTGTTTTTAAGTATTCTAACGAATACATTCTTTAATTTTTATTATTCTTATATGCTAGGTTTAATATTACTTGGAATTGGTTGGAATTTTTTATTTGTTTCAGGTTCAAGTTTGTTGGTTATTTCTTACGAGGAAAAGGATAGATTTACAGCACAAGGTTTAAATGATTTTATTGTTTTTTCAACTCAGGGTATAGGATCATTATCAGCTGGTTTTCTTTTATATTTTTCAAATTGGACTATTATAAATCTTTTATGTGTTCCTCTTTTAATTATTGTTTTAGTAGTTTCTTTTATTTCATCTAGAAATAATTAAATTTGATAATTCACTTTTAAATAATAATTTTTTCACTATAGTTCTTCTTATGAGCAATGTTGGATTTATAGGTGTTGGCTATATGGGTTATGGAATGGCTAAAAATTTATTAAAAAAACACAATGTGTTTATATTTGCTCATAAAAATAGAAAACCCGTAAACAAATTAAAAAAAATTGGAGCTATAGAATTAAAATCATACAATGAAATACAAAATCATAAACTTGATTGTTTAATGATATGTGTAACAAATACTCCTGTTGCATTGAATGTAGCAAACAAAATTAAACAACAACTTGATAGTAAAACACTTGTAATAGATTTAACAACACATAACAAAAATGGTGCTTTAAAAATGGATAAAATTTTTAATTCAAAAAAAATAAGTTATAATTTTTGTGGGGTAATGGGTGGACCAGTTCAAAGTGAGCAGGGTATATTAGGTGGTATTTATGGTGGTAAAAAAAGTAATTTTTTAAAAAGTAAAAAGTACCTTAATTCATTTTGTAAGTCTGTTTTTAATTTTGGTGATGTATCAAAGGCATCTTCTGCAAAATTATTATCTAATTTTTTATCATTAATGACTACCACTAGTGTTATTGAATTTTTTAAGTCTGCAAAAAAACTAGATATTAATATTAAGCTCTTATGTGACGTTGCTAGATTGGGTTCTGGAAATTCTGGAGCTTTAGATAGAATTGCAGATAAAGCTTTAAAAAGTAATTACAAAGGATATGTTTTTTCTGTAGATAATACCTATAAAGATTTGAATTATATTAATGACCTTGTTTCAGATTTACCAAATGCAAATAAACTCTCAAAAATAGCAAAATCATTTTATAAACAAGCTTCAAAAAAAGGATTCGGTAATTTACTTGTTAGTGAATTAATTGATAAGGAAAAATATTAATAGATGGATAAGCTAGTTCCAATTGTTTACATGATTGGGGTGTTATTATTAGTTCTACCTTCTTTCTTAAGCTCTAATAGTAATTTTAAAACTTTTTTTACTAACTTATCTATTTGGGTAGCTATTGTTTTAGTTGTTTTATCTTTTTACTTTGCATACAATTATTTTCTTTGATTCATAAAAGGAATTTAATTTAATTAGATGTAGACTAACTTAATCTAAATATTTATACGAACAATTCATGCCCAATCAATTTGTAGCTAAATCAAAAAGATTAAGAAGTACCATTTATTCTTCAAGAATTGAAAAACAGGGTGTTACTTCTTATACAATATACAATCATATGTTACTTCCCGCTGGTTTTGAGGGAAGTCTTGAGGAAACATATTACCATTTAAAAAATCATGTTCAAATATGGGATGTAGCTGCTGAGAGACAAATAGAAATAAAAGGCAAGGATGCTTATAAATTAGTTCAACTAATGACTTGTAGAGATTTAAGTACGGCCAAAGAAGGTAAATGTTATTATTGTCCAATTATTGATGAAAATGGAGGTATGATTAATGATCCGGTTGTACTTAAATTCAATAATGAAAAATGGTGGATTTCAATTGCTGACGCGGACGTTATGTTATTTGCTAAAGGTCTTGCAATAGGAAAAAAATTAGAAGTTTCTATTTCTGAACCTGATGTAAATATAATGGCTGTTCAAGGTCCTAAGGCTTTTGATTTGTTAGAGAAAGTTTTTGGTAAAGAAATTTTAGAATTAAAATTTTATAATTTTAAATATTTTAATTTTAAAAATTCTAAACACTTAATTGCACGATCCGGTTGGTCAAAACAGGGTGGTGTAGAAATTTACGTTGAAGACACTAAATCCGGTTTAGAATTATATGATTTATTATTTGAAGAAGGTAAATACTTTAATATCAAACCAGGATGTCCTCATTTAATAGAAAGAATTGAAGGCGCTTTACTCTCTTACGGAAACGATATGGACATAAATGATAATCCCTTTGAATGTGGATTAGAAAAATTTGTAAATCTAGAAAATGATATTGAATTTCTTGGGAAAGAAAAATTAATTAAAATTAAAGAAAATGGAATTAATAAAAAATTAATGGGTGTTAAAATTAATTTAGATAATATTAATTTAAGATCAGCAATTCATTTAACAATAGATGGTAAAATAATTGGTGAAATGAGATCTGCAGTCTATTCGCCTACATTCAAAATGGTTATTGGAATTGCAATGATAAATAAGCCGTACTTTATATCTAAAGATAAATTTGATATCATTATTGATAACAAAAATTACAAGGGAGAAATTTGCGATATTCCATTCATATAATTTATGAATAATAATGTAAAAGCTATTATTTTAGCTTTAGTTGCTTCTGTGTCAGGAGTAACAATGAATGTTCTTATAAAATTTTCGCTTCAAGATATAAATGTATTTACTGCTGGATTTTTAAGATTTTTTTTTGGCTTAATTTTAATTCTTCCTTTTATATTTTATAATAAATTTCAAAATTACAAGACACCAAATCTAAAAATTCATTTAACAAGAGGTATTTTAAATATTCCAATGATGTTACTTGGATTTTCTGCACTTCAATTTATACCTTTAGAACAGATTAAAGCAATATCCTTTGTTACTCCTATTATTGTAGTAGTTTTAAGTGTAATTTTCTTAAAAGAAAAAATTTATTTAATTCGTATTGGTGCTTTGCTTATCGGTTTAATTGGAGTCTTTGTTATTTTGAGACCAGGTATAGTGCCAATAAATGTAGGAGCTTATTTAGTTTTGTGCTCTTGTTCTATCTGGTCAGTAGTTGTTATTATTACAAAATTTGCTGCAAGGGTTGATAGTGCTTTTACTATTTTATCCTATCAATATACTCTGGTTACTTTTTTATCTTTTCCTATTGCTTTATATTTTTGGCAATCACCTTCATCAGAAACATTAATATATTTAGTCTTTGCAGGAATAGCAGGAACAATTGTTCATCTGTGTATCAACACTGCTTATAAATTGACTGATTTATCTGTATTGCAACCAGTCAATTTTTCACGATTATTAATTGCATCTTTATTTGGGTTTTTAATCTTCGATGAAGTGCCTGATATTTGGACAATAATTGGTGGTTTAATAATATTCTCTTCAATACTTATCATAACATATAGAGAAAATTATCTTAAAAAAGATATAGCAAAGCAATCAATACCAGTTAAACTTTAATATCATATGAACAATAATGTCAGAGCAATTTTATTAACTATTTCCGGATCTTTTTTTGCTGTGTTAATGGAAGCTTTGGTTCGTGCAGCTCAATATGATTCAAATGTTTACACTATTGGCTTCTTGAGATTCTTTTTTGGTTTATTGATTATTTTTCCTTATCTAATAAAAAATAATTTTACTGCTTATAAGACAAAGAATTTAAAATTCTACTTAGTTCGAGGTGCTTGCAATATTCCAGTGATGATTTTAGGTTTTGGTGCTTTAGTTTATGTGCCTTTTGAGCAATTCAAAGCTATGCATTTCTTAAGTCCAATAATTGTTGTTTTATTAAGCTTTATAATTTTTAGAGAGAAAATTTATATGTTTCGCATTTTAGCTTTGATAGTTGGGTTTGTAGGAATGCTTATTATTGTAAGACCAGGATTTGTAGATTTTAATATTGGAACAATTATGATTCTTATTTCATTAACTTTTTGGTCTTTCATAATTATTTTATCAAAATTCGTTTCAAAAGATGATTCACCTATAACAATGGTTACATACCAATATTCTTTAATGACTATATTTGCTTTACCGCTAGCAATTTATTTCTGGCAAACTCCATCAATAAATTCAATAATTTATGTTTTTTGTGCTGCGATTTCAGGGACAATACTGCATTTATCACTCAACTTAGCTTATAAGTATGCGGATTTATCGGTTACACAACCTATATGGTTTAGTGGCTTAATTTTTGGATCTGCATTTGGTTATTTTGTTTTTAACGAAATTCCAGATTTATGGTCATGGATTGGTGGAATTGTAGTCTTTTCTTCAGTATTAATAATTACTTACAAAGAAAAAGATAAAAAAAATAATTCATTAAATAATAAAATTAATTCAATTAATAGTTAATAAAATTTCTAGTTACTATTGAAAAACTATAATTATTTTAGTAAAAATTAACTAAAATAATATATTATTGGGAGGTAATATGAAATTATTCATTAAATTATTTTTAATTTCCATAACTATTCTTCCTTTCGCTAAAACTTCTTACGCTGAAGAATTAATTATTTGGAGTAGGGGTGGCTGGTCTGATTGGATGGTTGAGGGTTTTAATAAAAAAATGGCTGATGAAGGAAAAGATATTGTCGCTATTAATAACTTAATTGGACACGCTGACTTTCAGGTCAAATTTACTGCCGCTCTAGCTGCCGGTGAAAGAGTTGATGTTGCAAACATAGACTTAATTAATGTACCTTATTATGCTGCAATTGGAGCTTTAGAAGACATGACTGACTTTTTAAAGTCACAACCATATTATGATCAATTAAATGGTCCAATGCTTGCACTAGGTAGTTATGATGGCACACACTTTGCTGCACCAAATGCTGCTGACGTATCAGGATATGTTTATAATAAAAAACTTATGCCAACTCCACCTAAGGATTGGGCAGAGATGGCAAGTATGTGCGAAGACTTTGCTGCCAAAGGACAACTAATGATGGCATGGCCTTCAAAAAGTTATGGTGGTATGATCTTTACAGGTATGCCAGTTGCTTGGGCAAATGGTGGTTCATGGGTAAGTAAAGATGGTAAAACAGCTGAGTTAAATCATCCTAAAACAGTTGAATGGTTTAAGCATTACCAAAATTTAATTAATATTGGTTGTGTTCCAGAAAACGTTGATGTTTGGGATTGGCCAGATAAACAAGATGGTTTCCTAGCAGGCGATATTGCAATGATTGGCACAGGAAACTTCATGATTAATGTTGTTAAAGATCACACAGAAAAAGTTGATGCTGGATTTACAGCATTTATGGGTAGTGATGGTTCGAGTAACTCAGCATTTATTGGAGGCGACTTAATTGCAATTCCAGTTACAACTGGTGCTAAAGAAGCCGCCCTTGAGTATATTGAATATGTATTATCTGAGGCTGGTCAAATCGAAGTGTACACTAAAAATGGTGGTATACCAATTCGTGCTGATTTGTTTGAAGGTAATCCATATCTAACGGATGATCACATGGTATTTGCTAATGCATCTACAGTTGGAGATGTTCCATATACAACTGTTTATCAAGAATTAATGGATCCATGGCAAGTTGCAAATCAAAGAATTTTTGCTGGTGAAGATGTCCAGACAGTTCTTGATGAGCAAAATGCGATCATGCAAAAAATTATTGATGCTGGTCATTAAAATATAAAGTATTGTAGGCGAAACTTATGAGTAGATTACGAAAAGAACAACTTGTCGGTCTTTTAATGGTTTCGCCTGCATTAATCTTACTTGCAGTTTTTTTTCTTTACCCACTAGTAAATTCTTTTTACATGTCTTTTCACAAGTGGCCACTTTTTGGAAAACCAAAGTGGGTAGGCCTAGATAACTATATTTTTATGTTCCAGGATGAACGTTTTTGGGAATCATTAAAATTTACTTTTGTTTATACTTTAACTGTAACACCAATGTTATTTGTTGTTGCTCTTGGAACCGCACTTTTATGTAACGCAAAAGCTTGGGGAACGACTTTCTTTAGAAGTATTTATTTTTTACCTGTAGTTATGTCTTTTGCCACAGCTAGTTATGTGTGGTTATGGCTTTATAGTGAAATGTATGGAGTTATTATTTATGCATTAGAATTTTTTGGTTTTGGTGGAGAAAAGAAAAATCTTAATGTTTGGAAAACAGGCACATCATCAATGTGGGCTGTTAATGCTATGGTCACATGGAAATTTTCTGGCATCCAAATGATTATTTTGATTGCCGGATTACAAGCTATCCGAGATGATTATTATGAAGCATCTAAATTAATGGGAGCCTCACGATGGCAAACAATTTGGAATGTAACACTTCCTCTTCTAAGACCTTCAATTGCTCTAGCATTAATTTTATCTATAGCAGGTTCAATTCAAGCCTATGAACAATTTGTTATTATGACAAGAGGTGGTCCTTCAAATTCTACTAAAACACTTGTTATGCATACGGTTGATATGGGATTTGATTATTTTAAATTAGGTCCTGCAGCTTCACTTGGCGTAATCATTATGATAATACTTTTTGTTCTCACTGTAATTCAATTACGTTTGTTTCGAAAGAATTACTAAGTGAGACGTTACTCATCAGATTGGTATTGGTATTATGCAATTAACTATACCTTAGTTATAATAATTATTTTTCCAATTTATTGGACACTTATTTCATCATTTAAAAAGCCAAGTGAATTAATTACTAGTGAGCCTACTTTCTATCCTCATGATTTAACTTTACAGTATTATGATCAAATTTGGAATTTTGATAGACTCAAAAGACTTCAAGATACTGAAACAGAAGACTCAGATTCTTCTGGTGTTGAAATTGAAAGTAAATTTCGACTTGATGGAGAAGGTGTAAAAAGACCTTTTATAAATAGTGCAATAGTATCAGCTGGAACAATTATACTAACTATTATAGTTTGTACCTTTGGTGGTTATGCTCTTACTGTTTTAAAAACTCCTTTAAAAAATTTTTTTTTCCTGTTAGTAATTTTACCAATTTTAATTCCAGGTATTTCTCTAATAATACCTCTGTACAAGTTATTAAAAGATTTAGGACTTACTAATTCTCATTTAGGTTTAATCTTAATTCATACTTGTGGTATGTTGCCTTTAGGAATCTTTATGATGAGAAATGCTTTTAACAGTATACCCTCCTCATTAAGAGAGGTAGCAATGCTTGAAGGTTCAAGTGAATTAAAAATTATTACTTCTGTTATGTTACCGTTAGCAATTCCTGGTCTTTTAACAGTTATGGTTTTTGCCATGTATGTCTCTTGGAATGATTATATTTATGCATTTATATTTATAAATTCGCCTGAAAATACAATGTTAAATATTTCATTAATGAAAATTGCATTAGGTGGGTCTCAATTTGAAATGAAATGGGGAAGTTTAACAGCTGGTTCAATTGTTAGTTTTCTTCCAATAATAATTTTTTATACTTTTCTTCAGCAATATTTTGTTAGAGGAGTTACAGGAAGCGCAGTAAAAGAATAGGGGGGGTTTATGTATTCTGTAAATTTAAATAATGTAACAAAAAAATGGGGTGATGTAACAGCTGTTGATCAAGTAAACCTCCATATTAATGAAGGAGAATTCGTTGTACTTTTAGGACCATCAGGATGTGGTAAAACAACTACTATGCGTCTTGTTGCTGGATTAGAAGATATAACTGATGGTGAGATTAAAATTGGTGATGAAATTGTAAACGATGTTGACCCAAGAAAAAGAGATGTATCAATGGTATTTCAAAATTATAGTCTTTTCCCCCACATGACTGTTAGAAATAATATTGCTTATCCTTTAAAAATGAAAAAAATTCCAAGTTCAGAACACGATAAACTTATCAAAGAAGTTTCTTCACTTGTTGAATTGCAAGATTTATTACACCGTAAACCAGCTGAATTATCAGGCGGTCAAAGACAACGAGTAGCGCTTGCAAGAGCTATTGTTCGTCAACCACGTGTCTTTTTAATGGATGAGCCTCTTTCAAATCTTGATGCTATATTGAGGGTTACAACGAGAGCAGAATTAAAAAATCTACATCACCGACTTGGTGTAACAACAATATATGTAACTCACGATCAAGTAGAAGCGATGACGCTTGCAAATAGAATTGCTGTTATGAACCACGGAAAACTTTTGCAATTTGATAAACCGCAGGTAATATTTGATGATCCCTCTTCTAAATTTGTTGCTGGTTTTATTGGTTCACCTGCAATGAATTTGATTGATGGTCGTATAGAAAATAAAAAATTTATTTCTGATAGTCTTACAACATCTTTTGATATCGATTATGAAGGTGATATTACTCTTGGAGTTAGACCTGATAAAATTCAAATAGTAAATGATACAAATACAAATAATGGATCTGCAAAGGTTTATTCTGTTGAATTAACTGGAGAGGCCAATCTTGTTACATTTAAATCAAATAATCAAAATGTAATTGTTAAAACAGATAAAAATACACATTATGATATTGATTCCGTTTTAAAATTAAATTTCAATAAGGAAGATTGTTACTTTTTTGATATAAATAGTGAAGAAAGGTTAAGAATATGAATATTATAGATACAAAAATAAATGGCGGTTTTTGGAAAAAAAGAAAAGAATTAAATAAAAATACTTCATTATTTGCAGTTATGAAATCTTTTGAAGATACTGGAAGAGTTCGAGCAATGACTGGTGATAATGATCCTGTGAAACAAAGACCGCACATTTTTTGGGAATCAGATCTAGCTAAATTAATGGAAGGTGCTTTTTTCTCGATACAACAAGAAAAAGATCAAGATTTAGAGAAAAAAATGGATTCTATCATTGATAAAATTATCGCTAATCAGGAAGAGGATGGATATTTAAATTATTTTTTTTCACGACATGAGCCAGAAAATAAATTTACCAATATAAGAGACAGGCATGAATTATATTGTGCTGGTCATTTGCTAGAGTCTGCAATTGAACATCACAAAGCTACAGGTAATTCAAAATTTTTTGATGCAATGGAAAGATATGTAGATCACATAATTACTAAATTTGGAAGAGAAGAGGGTAAGATGAAGGGCTACCCTGGTCATCAAGAAATAGAACTTGCTCTAGTTAAAGCATACGAGCACACGAATGATAAAAAATTTCTGGATTTAGCGACTTATTTTATTGATGAACGTGGAACACACTCTAAAGCTGAAGATCATTACTATGTAAAAGAAAAAAAGAAATTGATGGAAAAAGAAGGTAACATAGACATGTCAAAACTACCATCTAATATGAGAGATTTCATGGCTTTTGATGCAGATTTTATGGGTAAAACTTTTAGAGATCTTCATTATTGGCAGGCTCATGAAAGACCTGTTGATCAAAAAACAGCAGAAGGACATTCTGTAAGAGCACTTTATATGTTTACAGCTATGGCCGATTTAGCAAGATTAAATAACGATAGTAAACTTTTAAATGCATGTAAGACTTTATGGAGAAACATTGTTGATAAAAGAATGTATGTTCATAGTGGAGTTGGCAGCGCACATATTGGAGAGAGATTTACATATGATTATGATTTACCTAATGACATGGCATATGCTGAAACATGTGCAACTATAGCGCTTATTTATTTTGCTAACAGAATGTCAAAGTTAGAACTGAATAGTGAGTACGGTGATATTATTGAAAATAGTTTATATAATCTCCTTTTAGCAAGTACTTCTTTAGATGGTGAAGGCTTCTTTTATGATAATTATTTAGAATGTGTTCCTGGATATTTACATTCACAGGGTAGACGTCATGGTGTTAGAGATAAATATCATGTGTGTTCCTGTTGCCCACCAAATATAACTCGCCTTTTTGCAAGTATGGATATGTATATTTATAATTCATATCAAGATTCATTGGTTGTTGATCAATATATTTCTTCCGAGATAGATTTAACAGACAAGATCCAAGGTATCAAAATTAATCAAACAAGTGATTTCCCTCATAAAGGATATTCTAAAATTGATGTAATAGATTCAAAAAATAAGGAAACTTTAATTTATTTTAGAATTCCTTCATGGGATAAAAATATGAAGATTGAACTTAATGGATCAAAAATTGATTATGAAGTTGTAAATGGTTATGCCAAAATTAACAAAAACTTGCAAAAAGGTGATGTAATTGAATTATCTTTTAATTTTTCACCAAGATATGTGCGAACTAATCCAAATGTTAGATACAATGTAAGAAGAGCATGCTTATTTAGAGGGCCTATTCTTTATTGTTTAGAGGAAAAAGATAATGGTAAAGATCTTAATAAATTAATATTAAATACAAATAATAATTTTGATGAAAAAGATGAAAAAATAAGTTCAGAAAATATTATTTCTTTAACAGCAAATGGATTTAAATTTAAAGATACTGAAAATTTATATCTTCAAGATAAACCAGACATAACGGAAACATCGCTTAAATTTATTCCATATTATTGCTGGTCTAATAGAGGTGAAAATGAAATGTTGGTTTGGGTTAATGAAAATTAATTTCTTTTAATTTCATTAATGCAAAAATATAAAACAGATTGGTATTTGTATTATCTTATAAATGTAACTTTGATAATTCTTGTTTCTTTTCCTATTTATTGGGCTTTTGTTTCGTCTATAAAACCACCTAATGAACTAATAACAAATACTCCAACACTCTTTCCAATAAATCCAACATTTGAAAGTTATGAAAGAATTTGGAACTTAGAGCCTACTAGCTCAAGAGGTAATGTAAGATCTGCATTTACAAATAGTGCAATTGTATCAATTGGAACTGTAGTACTGTCAGCTATTATTTCTACATTAGCTGCGTATGCTCTTACTATTTTAAGAACTCCATTTAGACATTTTATTTTTTTACTTATAATTATGCCAATTTTAATACCTGGAATATCACTCTTAATTCCACTTTATAAATTAGTAAAAGAGCTTGGATTAATGAACTCGTATTTAGGTTTAATCTTAATTCACTCAACAGGCATGCTTACTTTAGGAGTTTTTTTAATGAGAAATGCTTTTATGAGTATTCCAACATCTTTACGTGAAGTAGCTTTGTTAGAAGGTTCTAGTGAGTTACGTATTATGTTTACTGTAATGTTGCCATTAGCCATACCTGGTCTTTTAACACTAATGGTTTTTGCTCTTTATGGCTCATGGAATGATTTTATTTTAGCTTTTCTCTTTATAAATACTATTGATATGGAAATGTTAAATGTTTTCCTAATGAAATTAACATTTGCAGGATCTCAGTTTGACACTTTTTGGGGACTTTTAAATGCAGGTGCAATAATTAGTTTTATACCAATTATTGTGTTCTATATTTTTCTCCAACAATACTTTGTTAGAGGAGTAACTGGAAGTGCTGTGAAGGAGTAGCATGAAAAGGTTTTCATCTGATTGGTATTGGTATTATGTAATTAACTATGCTTTAGTAGTAATAATATTATTCCCTATTTACTGGACTTTCATTTCTTCAGTTAAGGTACCAGATGAATTAATTACAAGTAATCCAACTTTTTATCCTCATAATTGGACATGGGAGTATTATGATACCACATGGAACTTTGATGATGAAATGAGGACTAAGCTTCAGAAAAAAATATCTGGAAGTACAACAATAACAGCAGGTATTGAAAGAGCTTTTTTTAATAGTGGTATAGTCACTTTAGGAACTATCGTCTTATCTTTAATTGTTTCAACACTAGCTGGTTATTCTTTAACTTTTTTTAGAATACCATTTAAGGAGGCAATTTTTATTGCAATAATTTTACCTATATTAATACCTGCTGTTTCTTTAATTATTCCTATATACAAATTATTAAAATCTCTTGGATTGACTGATACTCACATTGGTTTAATTTTTTTACATTCAACAGGTATGCTACCTATTGGAGTTTTTATGATGAGAAATGCTTTTAGCAGTATTCCTTCATCATTAAGAGAAGTAGCTTTGTTGGAGGGAACTTCAGAATTAAGAATAATGTCCACAATCATGATACCCCTTGCTGTTCCAGGGTTATTAACAGTAATGGTTTTTGCATTATATATTTCATGGAATGATTATATTTTAGCTTTCATTTATATAAACAGCCCTGAAAATATTATGCTTAATACTACACTTGCCAAAATAGCACTTGGAGGTGCTAAATTTGAAATGAAATGGGGTAATTTAACAGCAGGTTCAATTATAAGTTTTATACCAATTATTATTATTTATTCAATTTTACAAAGATACTTTATCAGAGGTATTACAGGAAGTGCCGTTAAAGAATAATAGCGATGTCTTTTATTTATAGAGACAAGTTTTGGTATTATACGATAAATATCGTTTTATCTATTTTAATATTATTTCCCATTTTATTAATATTAATTCTTTCCATTAAAACTACAACTGAAATTAGGTTTGATAATATCTTTAGTCAATTTACTTTAAATAATTTTTATTCTATTTGGGATTTAGAAATAAGAACTAATAAAAATACTTTCAAACAATCTCTATTTAATAGTCTAGTTGTAACAAGTGGAACTGTCATATTATCAATTACTATTAATGTTTCAGCTGGCTATGCAGTTTCATTACTAAAAATACCTTTCAAAAATTTTATCTTTATTTTATTAATTTTACCTTTTTTAATCCCAGTCTATTCAATTATTATTCCTTTATATATTTTGCTCTATACACTTAATTTAAATGATAATTATTTAGGTTTAATAATAATTTATACTATTTATATTATGCCAATTGGATTTTTTTTAATGTTTAATTCTTTTAACAGCATCCCACAATCTCTACGGGAAGTTGCATTATTAAATGGTAGTTCAGAATTAAAAATACTTTTTTCAATTATGCTTCCATTAGCTATCCCTGGTTTAATTACTTTAGTGATATTTGCTATTTATATTTCTTGGACAGATTATTTACTGGCATTTATAATAATGAATTCTGCTGATATGCAAATGTTAAATGTAACTCTTTCAAAGGTAGGTTTTAGATCAATTTATCCATATGCTGGATACGTAATTTCTTACTTACCTTTCATGATTATTTTCATTTTACTTCAAAAATTTTATTTTAAGAGTATAATTTCTTCATCTTAAAATATGAAAAATGAATTTATGAATGTACCAATCTTTTCTGGAGAGGGTAAGGTACATTTTGAAGAGAGAAAAATACCAACACCGGCTGATAATCAACTTTTAATTCAAGCAAAAGCGAATTTATTGTGTGGATCTGATAGGAATCAATTTTACAATGGGAGTCCTCAATGTATTCCAGGACATGAAGGAGCTGGTGTAATTGTAGATAAAGGAAAAAATGCTAAATTTGAAATTGGTATGAAAGGTGCTGTATACTTATATGATTATTGCCATAATTGTCGAAGTTGCCAATTAGGTTTAACTAATCAATGTTTACATAAAAACTGCGATTATGGATTTAATGTTGATGGTGCTTTTTGTGAATATTATCTTGTAAATGATTATGTTTTTTTTCCTGTTGATGAAAGTGTAGATGTAATCAATGCTACATTACTTTTAGATGTAATGGGTACTGGTGGTCATGCTACAAAAAGAGCACAATTAATTCATAAAGATATTCAATCAGTACTAATAAATGGAGCAGGACCTATCGGTCTTGGACTTCTGGCAATGAGTAAATTAACTTTTGCAAAAGATTTACCTGTTCTGATTAATGATGTTAAATCATCTAGATTGCCTTTAGCAGAAAGGATGGGTGGCTTACCTATAGACTTATCGAAACAATCTTTAGAGGAGGGTATGGAGAAACATGGAATTAAAAATCCTGATGTTACTATTGATGCAACTGGTAAAGCAATTGCTAGAAAAAATGCACTAAATGTCCTTGCTAAAAGAGGAGTTTTGGTAATGGTAGGTAATGGTGAGGGTTTAGAATTTGAACAATATCCAGATATGGGTGGTCCTGAAAGAAGCATTCTTGGAAGCGAGTATTTTTCATATAATGAAATGGAAGCAAATCATGAGTTGCTTAAAAACAATCAAGAATATTTATCTCAAATTATTACTCATAAATACAATATTAAAGATGTTCAAAAATCATATGAACATTTCTTCTCTCCTGACTCTGATGCAGGTAAAATTGCTGTTGTTCATAACTAATTGATGAAAAAAATAAAAGTTGCACTTATTGGAACTGGAAACTGGTCTTTACAACATTGTCGTATTCTTTCGCAAAGCCCCCAAGTAGAATTCTGCGGCATCTTAGGAAGAAATAAAGACAGAACTAAAAAAAGAGCCAAACTTTATGATGTTCCATATTATATCGATTTTAATGAACTAATAAAAAATCAGAGACCTGACTTAATAAATATAAGTCTTCCTAATGAGCATCATTTCGACATGACAATGAAAGTGATTAAATCTAATACCCCATTATTTGTTGAGAAGCCTCTTGTTTTCAAAATGAGTGAAGCAAATAAACTTTTATCTGAAGCAAAAAAAAGAAATCTCTTTTTTGGAATTAATTTTAATTGGCATTATTCTACTCCTATTAAAAAAGCAATTAAAGCAATTAAAACTAATCAGCTAGGGGAAATTAATTTTATAACATGGAGATTTGGTGGTGGTGGAGGGGGAAAAAATTTAGATCCTCATGGTAACTTAATTGAAACTCAATGCCATGGATTTGATATGCTTGAATATTTAAATGGACCAATTAAATCAGTTCATTCATTTATGACAGATAAAACAAAAAAAGGTTTTAGCACGATGGTTGTATCAATGAATTTCCAAAATAAATCAATTGGTAGCTTACTTGGATCATATGATACATCATATCAATATCCTAATTCTCATTATGTTGAGATTAATGGCTCAAAGGGTAGAATTCTAATAGAAGACCAGGTTCAAAAATATACATTTAATAAAAAAAATAGTGAAACAGCCGAAGTTTGGAGAGCTGGTTTTTTTAATGACTACGAGAGAGAGTTTTTACGAACTTTTGATGAACATTATAAGTTAGTAGTTAAAAATTTTTTAAACGGTAAACAGCCTCCCATTCATGCTGATAAAGGAAAACGTGCATTGCAATTAGCATTAGCATGCATTAAGTCATTTGAATTAAAAAAAAGTATTGAAGTATAAATTTTGAAAAAAAAAATTACATTAAAAGAAATTGCGCGAAAATGTAAAGTTAGTACCGCAACTGTATCTTTTGTCATTAATAATAAAAATCGAAAAGGTATTTCTGAAGCTACATGGTTTAAGATTGAAAATATTCTCAAAAAATATGGCTATAAAAAAAATAAATCATCAAAAAAACTAAAAAGAATAGTTTTTTGTTTTGAGAGTAGTACACATTTAGCTGCATCTAGATTTCTTCAAGGAATTGATAATGATACTTTATATAAAAATGAATTTATTTTTTTATTTAATGCTATTTCTAATAATTTGGAAAATTTGAATAAAATTTATGAAAAATATAATCCTGATGGAATAATTATATCTACTGGAAGAACAAGGAAAATTGAATTTGATATTTCAAAGTATAAATCTTCAAACATAGTTCTATTAAATTGTTGGGCGGATAAATTTAATGGCATATCAATTCTACCATCAGATTATAATAGTACAAAAAAAGTCATTAAATCTTTATTAAATTCCAACAAAAAAAATATTGCAATAATTCTCCCAGAAAATTATTTTTGGCAAGGTTATGAAGATAGATTGTCAGGTTGGAGAGATGCTCATTTTGAAAAAAATGTTAAAATTAATTCAAAACTAATTTGTCGTCCTATCAAAAATAAAAAATATGAATCTGATTCTTTAATTGGGTTTGAATCTTTAAATAAATTAATAAAAAATAAAGTAAAAATAAATGCAATATTTGCAATGAATGATTTTTTAGCAATGGGTTGTTATCAGGCAGCAAAAGAGAATAAATTAAATATACCTAAAAATTTTTCAATCATAGGTTATGATAATAGCACAACAGCAATTAATCTTAAACCATCACTATCTTCTATTAATCTACCTATTCCAGAAATGACTTCTAAAGCTATTCAACATATATTTGATGAAAAAAATTATGATGAAAATTTCAAAATATTTGTAGATTGTGATTTAATACAAAGAAATTCCACATAAAAAATATTATGATTTATATACGATCGTATTCATAGGATGATCTGCAATTTCACCAGCTTTTTTTCCTCCAAGAAATAATTCTGCATCACCTTTTCTATCTTTTGTTTCAAGTTTACCTACACGTGAACCATCTGCATAATAAGTTACAACCATTGCTTCACGAATTTTATCAGATTTATTTAATCCAGCCCCGTGAATTGTCCATCCAAAATGAAAAGTACAATCACCAGCATTAATTGATTCTAATTCAACAACCTCTAATTGTTTTTCATCAATTATTTTATCATAGTGATTTTCAGATTTTTCATTGATTGATATTCCCATAAGATCGCCCATTGTGTGTGAGTTTTTAACAAAACGCATAATTCCCATATCTTTTGTGCAATCAATTAATGGCATCCACATGCCTATATGTAAGTTTGTATCTAACGGCCAAAAGAACTGATCTTGATGCCAATATGATTTTGTATCACCGGGGTGTTTAAAAATTGCTTGTTCATGAAAAATACGAACTGCGCCTACCTTCATTAAATCAGCAGCTATTTTTCCAAGGCGTTTTGAGAGACAAAAATTTTCAACTTCTTTTGAATCAAAACGAATATTTAATGCTTGATAAAAAGCTCCTCCAAATTCTTTTTCTTGGTTTTTAAATCTTTTTTTTGCAGTCTTACTTATTTCTTT
>QBZY01000012.1 GCA_003282155.1 Pelagibacteraceae bacterium AG-337-I02
AGACGTCTTTCTAAAAATGGCCACAAAATTATTGTTCCATATCAAAGATCTGTACAAGAAGCTAAAATCCGACTTTTAGGTGTAACAGGACAGGTAATTCCATTTCGTTATTCTTCATTAGAAGAAAAAAGGATTAGATCCGTTTTAAATAATGTGGATGTATGCATCAATTTGAAAACTACATACGATCAAAAGAAAGGTGATTTTAATAATACAATATATAAGTTTAACCAGAAACTTACTAGAATTCTAAAATCTAGTAAGGTATTAAAACAATTCATTTTTTTTTCTGGTTTAGGTGTAGATATTGATAAAAATTCAACAAGAAGCTTAGCAATTCATAAATCTGAAAAGATAGCTTTTAAACAACTAGAAAATGTAATTATTATTAGGCCGGGCGTTATTATAGGTGGTGGTGATATTTTTATGAAAAGACTTTTGCCAATATTTAAAGCATCATTTTTTGTCCCACTTTTTGGAGATGGTTCAGCAAAATTCCAACCAGTATTTATTGATGATGTATCTCTAGCTGTTGATGAAATAATTAATTCCAAGATTAAAGGGAAAAATATTTATGAGCTAGCTGGTCCTAGAATTTACACTTACAAAGAATTCTTTAATTATATTTCCGATTTCTTAGAGAAAACTAGAGTTTTAGTTCCTTTTCCTATGGTATTTATGAAACCAATGATAAATATTGCTGAAAAAACTCCAATTTCGCCTCTTACGTCGGAACAGTTAACATTATTTGAAAAAGATAATCTTCTTTTAAACGTTGATAAATCATTCCGAAATCTAGATATTAATCCACAGGATACATTACAAATACTTAAAAATATTGTTGCAAATTAAGGATATTCTTAGTTTTAGTACATAAGTGGTACTAATATTATAAATTATTGTTTCTTTTTTTATCTTGAATGTGTATTTGGTTCAATCTAAATAAAATAGTAAACAAATGATAACTAAATGCTAAAATTTACAAAAATAAACAAGGAAAATCCAAGTAAAATATCTGCTAAAGAAAGAGTTAGATCATTTGATGAGATCTATGCTAAATACGCATCTCAAAAAGCTGAAGAACAAGCCTCAAGATGTTCTCAATGCGGAGTACCATTTTGCCAAGTTCATTGTCCTCTTCATAATAATATTCCAGATTGGTTAAAGCTTACTGCTGAGGATAGAATGCAGGAGGCGTTTGAAATTTCTAGCTCAACAAATAATATGCCTGAAATTTGTGGTCGTATATGTCCCCAAGATCGTTTGTGTGAAGGTAACTGTGTAATTGAACAATCAGGTCATGGTACTGTCACTATAGGATCGATAGAAAAATATATTACAGATAAAGCTTGGGAAGAGGGTTGGGTTAAAAATATAGAGCCAGTTGAAGAAAGAGATCAAAGTGTGGGAATTATCGGTTCTGGTCCTGCTGGTTTAGCAGCAGCAGAAGAACTTCGTAAAAAAGGATTTCAAGTTACAATCTATGATCGCTACGATAGACCTGGTGGTCTTTTAATTTATGGTATTCCAAATTTTAAACTAGAAAAAGATATTGTTATAAGAAGAACAAATCGACTTAAAGAAAGTGGAATTAAGTTTGAATTAAACTGTGAAATTGGCAAAGACATTACTTTTGGTGATATTAAAATTAAGCATGATGCTGTTCTTATAGCTACCGGAGTTTACAAATTTAGAGAAATTAATCTTAATACTTCCAATTTTAATAATGTTGTACCTGCCTTAGATTTTCTAATAGCAAGTAACAAAACTGGATTAAAAGATAAAGTTGAAGATTTCACAAATGGTAGATTAAATGCAAATGGGAAAAATGTAGTTGTCATTGGTGGTGGTGATACAGCTATGGATTGCGTTAGAACAGCTGTAAGACAAGGAGCAAAATCTGTTAAGTGTCTTTATAGACGTGATAAAACAAATATGCCCGGTTCGCAAAGAGAAGTCCAAAACGCAATAGAAGAGGGTGTTGACTTTCAATGGTTGACTCTACCAACTGAATATTTTGGAAATGGTTCTTTAAAAAATGTCAGAACAGTTTTAATGCAACTCGGAGAACCAGATGATACAGGTAGGAGGAAACCAGAGCCAAAAGAAGGTACGGAAAAAGACCTAGATGTCGATTTAGCTATAGAAGCTCTAGGTTTTGAACCTGAAAATTTACCTAAGCTTTTTGATAATAATGATCTGACAGTTACTAGATGGGGTACACTAAAAATTAATTATAAAAATATGATGACATCAGTAGATGGAGTCTTTGCTGCTGGGGACATCGTTCGTGGTGCAAGTCTAGTTGTTTGGGGAATCAAAGACGGTCGTGATGCAGCAAAAAATATCAATGAATATTTAGTAAATAATTTTGCTGATAAAAATAATATTAATAAGAAAGCAGTAAATGCGTAATCACTTTATTGAAAAGTATAAAAAGGATAAAAAATTCCTTGAAGAAAATAATATTTATAATGAACTAGATGAACATTCATCATGTGGTGTTGGATTAATAGCATCTTTAGATGGCTTTGAAACAAGAGAAATAGTAGAGTTAGGAGTTCAATCCTTAAAAGTTTTATATCACCGTGGTGCAGTCGATGCTGATGGAAAAACTGGTGATGGTGCAGGAATACAGTTATCCATTCCAAAGAATTTTTTTACCCAACAAATAGAAAGAACTGGTCACGCTCCTAATGATTTACCTTTTGGGGTTGGTATGATTTTTTTACCACGTACTGATTTTGCTGCTCAAGAAAACGCCCGTACAATTGTTGAATCTGAAATAATTAAAGAAGGTTTGAAAATATATGGCTGGAGACATGTTCCAATTAATTCATCCATAATAGGTGATAAAGCAAAAGCAACAAGACCTGAAATAGAACAAATACTAATTTGTAATGAGGAACTAGAAGATGAAAAGCAATTTGATAACAAGCTTTATATAATTAGAAAAAGAATAGAAAAAGAAATCAGAAATCAAAATATTTCTGACTTTTATATTTGCTCACTATCTTGTCAGTCTATTGTTTATAAAGGTATGTTCTTAGCAGAACAACTTTCCAATTTTTATCCAGACATCCAAAACAAAGATTTTATTTCTAGGTATGCGGTTTATCATCAGCGTTATTCAACTAATACATTTCCTACATGGTCTTTAGCACAGCCTTTTAGAGTCATTGCTCATAATGGTGAAATAAATACACTTAAAGGTAATAAAAATTGGATGTCTGCTCATGAACCAAGAATGGAACATAAAAATTTTGGCAATAATGTTGATGATTTAAAACCTATAATTGATGCTAAAGCATCTGACTCTGCAGCATTAGATTCGACAATAGAGTTATTAGTAAATGCTAATCGCTCTCTACCTATGGCTAAAATAATAACAATTCCAGAGGCTTGGTCCCATAGAAGAGATTTTCCAAAAAAAATAAAAGATTTATACGCTTATGGTGGAGCAGTTATGGAGCCATGGGATGGTCCAGCAGCAATATGTGGTGCTTACGGTGATTGGGCAATTGCTGGAATGGATAGAAATGGTCTTAGACCTATAAGATATACACTAACAAAAAATCTTCTTATTGCTGGTTCTGAAACTGGAATGGTTGATATAAAAGAAAATGAAATAGTAGAAAGAGGAAGAGTAGGACCAGGTCAATTAATAGCAGTTAATTTTAAAGAGAAAACATTCTTTAAAGATCATGAAGTAAAGAAATACTTGGCAGAAACAAAACCATTTGGTGATTGGACGAAAAAAATTACGTACATTGATAAACTTGTTCAATCTGTTGATGAGGAATTTAGAGATTTAGACTCTAGTGATCTAAGAAAAAGAATGGCATGTTTTGCTTGGTCAGTAGAAGACATAGAATTAATACTTCATCCAATGATTGCCGAAAAAAAAGAAGCAACAGGATCGATGGGTGATGACACACCATTAGCTGTTCTTTCAAATAAATATAGAGGACTCCATCACTTTTTTAGACAAAATTTTAGTCAAGTTACAAACCCACCGATTGATTCATTAAGAGAGAGAGTTGTTATGAGTCTTCGCACGAGGATTGGAAACTTAAGTAATATTCTTGATGAAGATGAAGACCAATGCGATCATCTACAATTGAACTCCCCCGTTCTTTCAATTGAACAATTCAAATCCATGCGTAGATATATGAAAGATACCGTGAAGATCATTGACACTACAATGGATAAAACAAATTCTGAAAATAATTTTGATACAGAAATTTCAAGAATAAACCGAGAAGCGGAACAAGCTGTTAGAGAAGGCTATGTTCATATAATTTTAAGTGACAAAGAAATGTCTAAAACAAGAATAGCTCTTCCTATGATATTGGTTACAAGTTCTGTTCATCATTATTTAATTAAACAAAATCTTCGAACTTTTATTTCCTTAAATGTTCAATCTGCAGAATGTTTAGATGTACAATATTTTGCAGTGCTTATCGGAGTAGGAGCAACAAGTGTAAATGCGTATATGGCACAACAAGCGATAGCAGAAAGACATAAAAAAGGATTATTTAAAAATCTCTCATATGAGGAATGTGTAGAGAGGTTCATTAATTCCATAAATAATGGTTTGCTTAAGACTATGAGTAAGATGGGAATATCAGTTATTAATTCATATCGGGGTGGTTGTAACTTTGAAGCAATTGGTCTTAGTAGAAATTTAATGAGCAAATATTTCCCTTCTATGAGCTCTAAAATATCTGGTATCGGAATCAGTGGTATTGAAAGAAGATCTAGATTAGCTCATGACAAGGCTTATGAAGAAAGTGTTATTACGTTGCCGATTGGAGGAAACTATCGCTACAGATTTGGTGGTGAAAAACATGCTTTTGAAGCAAGATCAATTCATATGCTTCAAACTGCAGTAACTTCTAATAATTATTCTTTATTTAAAAAATATTCTTCGATGATTGATGAAATGGATCCTATAAATATTCGTGATCTTTTAGATTTCAAAAAGAATAATGATAACAGTAACTCTAACTCGGTAGAACCATCTCAAGAAATTAGAAAAAGGCTTGTTGCACCTGGGATATCACTTGGAGCTCTGAGTCCAGAAGCGCACGAAACTCTTTCTGTAGCAATGAATAGAATTGGAGCTAAATCTGATTCAGGTGAGGGCGGTGAAGATCCAATTAGATTTAAATCTAAGCCAAATGGAGATAATGCATCATCAAAAATTAAACAAATTGCAAGTGGAAGATTTGGTGTAACCGCGGAGTATTTAAATAATTGTGAAGAAATCGAAATCAAAGTTGCTCAAGGTGCCAAACCTGGTGAGGGTGGACAATTGCCAGGAGGTAAAGTTACTGAATTAATTGCTAAACTAAGACATTCAACTGAAGGAGTGACCCTTATTAGTCCGCCTCCACATCATGATATTTATTCTATCGAAGATTTAGCTCAGCTGATTTACGATTTAAAACAAATAAATCCAAAAGCTAAAGTATGCGTTAAACTAGTTGCTCAGTCAGGTATTGGTACAGTTGCAGCTGGTGTAGCAAAAGCAAAAGCTGATACTATACTTATCTCTGGTCACAATGGTGGAACTGGAGCGAGCCCACAAACAAGCATTAAGTATGCAGGACTTCCTTGGGAACTTGGATTAAGTGAAGTACATCAAGTTTTATCTTTAAATAACTTAAGAGATAAAGTTATTCTCAGAACTGATGGTGGTTTGAAAACAGGAAAGGATATTGTTATTGCTGCAATGCTTGGGGCAGAAGAATATGGAATTGGAACAGCAAGTTTAGTTGCTATGGGCTGTATCATGGTTAGACAGTGTCATTCTAATACATGTCCTGTTGGAGTTTGCTCGCAAGATGAAAAACTCAGAGAAAAATTTACAGGAACACCTGAAAAAGTAATTAATCTTTTTAGTTTTATTGCTGATGAAGTGAGAGAAATTTTAGGATCATTAGGTTTCTCTTCTTTAGATGAAGTAGTTGGAAGATCTGATCTTTTATATCAAGTTAGTAGAGGAAGTTCTGATCTTGATGATTTAGATTTAAATCCAATTATTCAAACAATTGATTCATCTGTTGGAGAATTCGAAACAAAGAAAAATACAATTAATAAAGTAAGCGATAGCCTTGATCTTAAAATCATAGAAGATGCTAAATCTTTCTTTGAAACAGATCAAAAAATTGAACTAAACTATAATATAAAAAATACTGATAGAGCAATTGGTACAAGGCTTGCATCAGAAATAACCACTACAAAAGGTATGAGTAATCTTCGAGAAGATTTCTTTACTGTTAATTTCCATGGATCTGCCGGACAATCTTTTGGAGCATGGAGTGTAAAAGGAACTACTCTAAGAGTTTTTGGTGATGCAAATGACTATGTGGCAAAAGGATTATCTGGTGGTAAAATTGTCATTCAACCAAGCACATCTTCACAACTACTAACAAATAAAAACGTTATCATTGGCAATACTGTTCTATATGGTGCAACACGTGGTAAACTTTTTGCAGCTGGAACTGCTGGTGATAGATTTGCTGTCAGAAACTCTGGCGCACATGCTGTTATTGAAGGATGTGGTGATAATGGATGTGAGTATATGACCGGTGGAAGTGCAGTTATTCTTGGTGAAGTAGGAAATAATTTTGGCGCGGGAATGACAGGAGGTATGGCATTTGTTTATGACAAAGAAGGAACTTTACCACTTCGAATTAATCTTGATGATATTTTCTATCAGCAACAAATGACAAGTTATTGGGAGAAAATTTTATATCAAAAAATTGTAGAACATATCAAAGAAACAAATTCACGGTACGCAAAAAACTTACTTGACAATTGGGAAAATGAGAAATTACTCTTTTGGCAGATAGTGCCAAATGAAATGATCAATAAATTTGAAAAACCTGTTTTATTACAAGAAGAAAAATCTGCTTAGTTATTTATTATTGATAGAATAGATTCGTTTATTATTTTTAAATCAAACTCATCCGATAATCGATGATTACTATTTTTTAACAATATAATTTGCATTTGATTGCCTTTAATTTTTTTTACTATTTTTTCTGGAACATTAGGCGCGACAACATTATCTTTAAGACCTTGTATTAAAATTAAAGGTTTATTCCATTTGAATTCTTTATTTAAAATTTTATTTTTTCTACCATCAACAATATATTTTTTTTTAATAAGATAACTAAAACCATAGGAAGAATATTTTATATTTCCCTTATTGTTCATTTCTTGTTTTTTCTTTAAAGAGAGGTTATTATAAAACTCATCAATATAATCAGGTGCTGCAGCAAGTCCAACCAATCCCACAATTCTTGTTGATCTTGCTTTGGCAGCTAAAAACATTAACCATCCACCCATACTGCTACCAACTAGTATTTGCGGCCCTTTGGCAATATTATCAATGATATCAATTAAGTCTTTCTTCCAATCTGAAATTGTAAAATCTTCGAATTTTCCATCAGATTTACCATGACCACGGCATTCAAAACGGATAAACTGAAATTTGTTTATTTTAGCAAATTTTTCTAAAGACAAAGCTTTTTGACCACTCATATCTGAGTTGAGGCCGTGGATAAAGATGATACCAGGACTCTTACCCCTTAAAGATTTATAGCGAATTCTTTCTTTTTTCTTATTAATAAAGTAAGGCATCTTTGATACAAATACTTATATTTTAATAAAATGTCATCATTTAATGTCGCTCAAATTGTTCCCTCTTTAGATTCTGGTGGTGTCGAAAGAGGTACTATTGAAGTCGCAAATTATCTATCTGAATTAAATTTAAAAAATAGTATTATCTCTAATGGTGGACATTTAATTAAAGAAATTGATAAGAACTATACTGATCATTTTCAATTACCAGTTAACTCTAAAAATTTTTTTATTTATCTATCAATTGCTAATCAATTAAAAAAATTAATTATTAATCAAAAAATTAATGTTGTTCATGTACGATCAAGAGCACCAGCATGGATTTTAAGTTTTATAAAAAATAGAAACTTCAAAACTATTTCTACATTTCATAATGTATATAGTGGCAATTCTTATTTTAAAAACATCTATAATAAGCAATTATCCAAAGTTAATCAGATTGTTGCAATTTCAAATTATGTAAAAAATGAAATTAGTAAAAAATATAATTTAGATTCAAATAAAATTAAAGTAATCAATAGAGGAGTTGATGTTAAATATTTTGAAAAACCAATATTAGATTCTCAAATAGAAAATATAATAAATAAGTATCAAATTGATACCTCAAAAAATATTATTCTATATCCAGCAAGGCTAACAAACTGGAAAGGTCAAATTGAGTTTTTAGATATATTTAATAAGATACAAAATGATAATCTTTTACTTTATTTTGCAGGCGATACAAAAAATCAATCTTATACAGAAAAACTACAGAATAAAATTCAAAGTTTTAACCTTAGTCATAAATGTAAGATTATAGGTAATCTATTTAGAGATGATTTGAAAATTTTATATTACCTATCATCAATTATTACCTCTTTTCCTTTACAAGCTGAAGGCTTTGGAAGAACTATAAGTGAAGCATTAATAATGAAAAAAAAGATACTCGCTTTTAACTATGGGGGTGTCAAAGATCAGCTCGATAAATTAGATGATATCTATAAAGTAGATCCTCATAAATATAATGAAATAGATATAAAACTGCAAAATATAATAAAATTAGATGATGAAAAATTTTTCAACATTTCTTTAGATAGTAAAGACTACATATCAAAAAAATTTTCAAAATACCAAATGGTACAAAGTTACGTAGACTTATATGAACAGCAATCAATTTAACAAAATTCTAGTTGTAAAGCATGGATCACTTGGTGATATTTCATTTTCTATACTTGCCATGGCATCTATAAAGCAATTTTTTGGTAACGCCACCATTGACTTACTCACTGAAGAAAAATACATAAATTTTTTAAGCAATTCTAATTATTTTAGTTCGATTTTTAAAGATAACAGAAAAGGGATAATTGATTCAATAAAGGTTATATTAAAAATTAATCAAAATAAATATGATTTAATCATAGATTTACAAAATTCTAAAAGGACAAATAATTATTGGTTATTCTTAAAGCTTATTTCAAAAGTAAAAGTTAACGGATCACGTTCTAATTGTGATATTCAATATGTAATTCCCCCACAAGGAACCGAATCTCCGCAACAAGGTTTATACAATCAACTAAAGTTAATTGGAGTAAATAAAATTAATCAAGATGTTGATTGGCTTTCTAAAAATACTACAGCAATTAATGAAGACAAAATAATCTTAATGATACCTTGTGTGTCTAAATCAGGTAAGGACAAGCAATGGTCACCAGATAAATTTGCAACACTTGCAAGATCTCTGGAAAAAAAAGGATATCAAATTTGTGTTGTTGGTCAAAATTCAGATAAAGAAACAGTAGAAATAATCAATAATGCGTGTCAAAAGGTTATTGATTTAACTGATAAATCTCCTCCTGAAATTATCTACTCCGTTGCTAAAAAAAGCAATTTTGTAATTAGTAATGATACTGGCCCAGGTCATATAGCAGCTTTAAGTAATTCACCTATTCTTTTTTTAGCTAAAGATAATATTATCTCAAAATCAAACTTGTCTGAATATAAAAATGGTTATACGATTTTAAGTGATACAATGGACTCAATATCAGTAAAAAAAGTTTTAGATTTTTTAGATGATATTAAATTGACTAATAAATGAAATTAATTCTTTTTCTAAATTTTGGTTATTAGAGAATAGTTTAGTATATTTTTTCTTCCAAGGCGCATATTCTTTTGCAATCATATCTGGAATATTATCTGAATCATAAATAACACAAAGTTTAGTTTTAGAAAGTGATGCAATATGTGTGCATCCACATTCAGGTGTAATCACATATGTTGAAGAATTTATTATTGATGTCCAATTATCAAAATTTAATTGATCTAAGATTAAAATATTATTTATACTTTTAATGTTATTAAACCCTTCATTAGTAATAATTTCATATTTTTTAAATATTTCATAGAATACATTTTTAGATGTACTATCAGTTGTCATTATAATATTGATATTTAAATTTTTAAGATTGTTTAACAGATTGATAAACTTTTCTTCTGAAAAATATTTATTGACCCATTTTGAAGATAAATGAATTAAACATAATTTCTTAAAATTTAAGCATATTTTATGAAATTCAAATCCACTTTTAATGTCTGCATTATTATCTAAATTTAATCCATTTTTAGTAACTAATTCCATCATAATTTCTGTTTGATGAATTGGGATATTTTTTGAATATCTTAATTGGCGATCAACTATTAAGCAATTAGTAAAAAAAATTTTACCCAAAATTATATCAAAAAATTTACTCGTATAAATACTTTTGTATCTAGATTTTAAAATTAATAATGACTTTGTTTTACTTTTAGAAAAAATAGATATTAATATACTTATTATTCCAGGACTAAATGTGAAAATATAATCATAATTCTCATTTCTTAATTTTGAAATTGTTTTTAATAATTGATAAAATTTATTTTGAAGTAAAAAAATTTTGTTAATAGATTTAAAATTGTTACATATTTTTTGATTTTTTTCTGAACATACAATATCAATTTGATAATCCTTATTAACTTCTTTTAATCCTTGAACAATTGGAAGAGTAAGGATCATATCCCCCATTTTATCGATTCTAATTAAACAAATTTTCATAAAGTGTATTTAATAATTTAAAAACATTTAATTTTTTTAAATCAGCCCTTGAATTTATTTTCATTTGAGATTATATCCTAACCAAATATGACAAAAGACTTAATTTCCTAATATGCTATTAATTAATAGCTTTAACTTAATCTATATATAATTTTGGCTGTAAACTTCAAAACAAAGAAAGATATTGGTCCAAGGATCAATGAACAGATTACTGCTAGTGAAGTTAGACTTATATCTAGTAGTGGTAAGCAAATGGGAATTTTAAGCATACGTGAAGCTCTAATTCAAGCTGAGGACGAAGGTTTCGATTTAGTTGAAGTGTCACCTGAAGCAAACCCACCAGTTTGTAAAATCATAGATTATGGTAAATTAAAATATAGAGAACAAAAAAGTAAGAAAGAAGCAAAAAAGAAACAAAAAACAATTGAGGTTAAAGAGATTAAAATGAGACCTGGAATTGATACGCACGATTATAATGTCAAAATAAAAGCACTCTCAAAGTTTATAGGTGGTGGTAATAAAGTAAAAGTATCCATGCGTTTCAGAGGACGTGAAATGGAGCATCAGAATTTAGGCTTCGATCTTCTAAAAAAACTAACATCAGAAGTTGAAGAATATGCAAAAGTTGAAGTAGCTCCTAAATTTGAGGGAAGACAAATAATGATGATACTTGTCCCTCAAGTTGCTAAGTAATTCTATATATTGCAAAATACTCAATTATCAGTATAAGCACCTCGTACGTGTTATGGCCTGCGGGGCAGCCTAATGGGTAAACTTAAAATATAGGAGACAGTAATGCCCAAGCTTAAAACTAAGAGTAGTTTAAAAAAAAGATTTTCTAGAACAGGTACTGGTAAAATTAAATTTAAACCTGCTGGAAAAAGACATGGAATGAGTAAACGTTCCAATAAATTCATTCGTAACAATAAAAGATCTGCAATAATGTCACCAGGTGATTCTGCTTTGATTGATCATATGTTACCATACAACAAGTAAGGGGAAATCAATGGCAAGAGTATCGCGAGGTGTTACAGCGAGAGCTAGACATAAAAAAGTAATTAAAAGAGCGAAAGGTTATTACGGTAGAAGAAAAAATGTTTTTCGAGTTGCTGTTCAAGCTGTCGAAAGAGGCATGCAATATGCTTATAGAGATCGTAAAAAAAGAAAAAGTGACTTTAGGGGTTTGTGGATTCAAAGAATCAATGCTGGTGTTAGACTTCATGGTTTAACATATTCGCAATTTATATCTGGTCTTAAAAAATCATCAATTGAAATAGACAGAAAGATTTTAGCGGATCTTGCAGTTAACCAGCCAGGGGCTTTTAAAGCCTTAGTTGATAAAGCTCAATCTGCTAGATAATTTTTATTAATAAAATATAATAGATATTGATGGCATTTGCTGAAAATAAAATTGATGTTCTAAAAAAAATTAAAGCTTCAAAATCATTTGAAGAATTAGAAAAACTTCGATTATATTATTTAGGTAAAAAAGGATTAATACCTGAGGCTTTAAAGGGATTAGGTTCTTTATCGATTGAAGAAAAAAAATCTAAAGGGCAGGAATTAAATATTATTAAAAAAGAAATTGAAGAAGGTATTAAAAACCAAAGAATGGAGATTGAAAATATTGAAATTTCAAAAAGGATTAATTTAGAATCAATTGATGTTACTCTACCACCCAATATTTCCGAAAAAGGAAAAATACACCCAATTAGTCAAACAATATTCAATATTATAGAAATTTTTGGAAACTTAAATTATTCAGTGGAAACAGGTCCAGATATAGAAACAGATTTTAATAATTTTACAGCTTTGAATATACCAGAACATCATCCGGCAAGAGAAATGCAGGATACTTTTTATATTCAGGATAATGGAGACAAAAATGTTCTTCGAACCCATACCAGTCCTGTTCAAGTGAGAACTATGCTCAATACAAAACCACCTATTAGAATTATTGTGCCTGGCAGAACTTACAGAAGTGACTCTGATGCCACTCACGCTCCTATGTTTCATCAGGTAGAAGGTTTGGTTGTTGATACAAGTTCTACTATGGTTGATTTAAAATCAACACTAGTTTTATTTTTAGAAGATTTTTTTGAAGTAAAAAACTTACAATACCGTTTTCGTCCTAGCTACTTTCCTTTTACCGAACCTAGTGCGGAAATGGATGTAGCTTATACTAAAGTTAATAATAAAATTAAAATTGGTGAAGGAGATAAATGGTTAGAAATATTAGGTTGTGGTATGGTCAATCCTATTGTTCTTGATAATTGTAATATTGACTCAAAACATTATCAGGGTTTTGCTTTTGGGATGGGAATTGAACGTTTATCGATGCTTAAATATGGAATTACAGACTTAAGAAGTTTTTTTGATCCAAATTATAGATGGTTGGATCATTATGGTTTTAGTATTTTAGATAATCAAACACGATCAGGGCTATAGATGAAATTTACCTTAGGTTGGCTAAGAGATCATTTAGATACTTCTGAAAGCTTAAATACTATTACAGATACTTTAACCAATATTGGTTTAGAGATTGAAAGTGTAGAAGATAAATCTGAAATATTTAAGAATTTTACAGTAGCTAAAGTTTTAGAAGCAAAAAAACATCCAGATGCAGATAAACTTAAAGTATGTCAGGTAGAAACAATAAATGGAAATTTTCAAGTTGTTTGCGGTGCTCCAAATGCAAGAGAGGGGATGCTTGGAATTTTTGCACCAGAAAATAGCTATATTCCTGGCACAGACTTACATCTAAAAAAAACTAAAATAAGAGGAGTTGATTCTTGTGGAATGCTTGTATCAGAGAGAGAAATGGGTATTTCTGATGAACACAATGGTATTATTGAAATAAAAGATAATTATAAAGTTGGTGATTTATTTAGTAAAATTTTTGTAATAGATGAGCCTGTTATAGAAATTAATTTAACACCAAATAGATCTGATTGTTTATCCGTCAGAGGTATCGCAAGGGATTTAGCTGCAGCAGGAATTGGTAAATTTAAGGACTTAAATTATAAAAAATCAAAAGAATCATTTAAAAGTCCAATTACATGGAAAAAAGAATTTCAAAATAATAATCTATGCCCTGGAGTAGCAGGTCGATATTTCAAAAATGTCAAAAATGTAGAAAGCCCTAAATGGCTTAAAGATAGATTAACTGCAATCGGATTAAGACCCATTTCAGCTCTTGTTGACATTACAAATTATATTACTTTTGACTTAGGAAGACCACTACATGTTTATGATGCTGACAAATTATCAGGAAACTTAACAATGCGATTGGCCAATGAAAATGAGGAGTGTTTAGCACTAAATGAACTTAATTATAAATGTGACAGTGACATGATTGTAATTTCTGATGATGAAAACAAACTTCATGGAATTGGTGGAGTTATGGGTGGTTTTGATAGTGGTTGTAGTATGGAGACTAAAAATGTCTTTCTAGAAGTTGCATTATTTGACCCAATTTCTATTACTAAGACTGGAAGAAAACTAAATCTTCAAAGTGATGCTCGTTATCGCTTTGAAAGAGGTATAGATACAGAATCGATTTATTGGGGTGTAGATGCAGCGTCTCAAATGATTTTAGAATTATGTGGCGGTGAAGTAAGTGAGTTTGTTTCTTCAGAAATTAATATAGAAAAAATAAAACCATTTATATTCAATACAAATAAAGTGAAGACTTTTGGTGGCATTGAAATTAATAATAAGGAACAAGAAAAAATTTTAATCTCACTGGGTTTTGCTGTTAAGGATAAAAAAGAAAAATTTGAAATTCAAAGTCCTTCATTTAGACCAGATATTGTTGGTGAGGCTGATATTGTAGAAGAAATAATTAGAATTTATGGTTATAATAAAATTCCTCTAAAAAAAGTAACTAATCACGAAGAAAAAAAAGATATTTTAAATACAAAAACAAAAACTTTTTACAAAAGTAAAAAAATTATAGCTCTGAATGGATACTCTGAAGTTGTAACATGGTCATTTATGGACGAAAATAAAGCAAAAATTATTACAGATGAAATAATTAGTTTAAAAAATCCAATAAGTACTGATTTAAATACAATGAGACCTTCAACTCTTCCAAATTTATTGGAAGCTATCAATCAAAATAAAGCCAGAATGTACTCAAGCGCAAAAATATTTGAAGTAGGTCCAAATTTTTCCAAATCATTACTAGATCAACAAGAAAATGTTGCTACTGCTATTTCTTATGGTTCATCTGACGAACAAAATTGGTTATCTAATAAAAAGAGTATTAATGTATTTAGTATTAAGGCTGATCTATTTTCTATTTTAACTAATTTGAATGTACCAATAGAAAATTTGTTGTATGAAAAACTTGAAGATCAAACATATCATCCTGGTAAATCATCTTCTTTAAGGCTCGGAAAAAATAAAATAGCTAATTTTGGTGAACTACATCCAATTTTATTAAAAAAAATCAATATAAATTTTAAAGTATTTGGTTTTGAAATATATTTGGATAATATTTCTCAATTTCAAGAAAATAGATCTTCATCTAAAGGTGGCTTTATTAATAACCCTTACCAAATGGTCGAAAGAGATTTTGCCTTTCTTTTCCCTAGGGAAGTAGTGGCTAATGATATTATAAAAAAAGTAAAAAAAATAGATAAAAAAATAATTCAAAAAGTAACAATATTTGATGTTTATGATGGAGACAAACTGCCTGAAAATAAAAAAAGTATTGCTTTCAGGGTATTACTACAACCTCAAGATAAGACTTTTAATGATCAAGAAATTGAAGAATTATCAAAAAAAATAATAGATGAAATATCTAAGTCGCTTGGTGCATCTATAAGAAACTAATGACAGAACTTAGTTCTATTCGTAATTTTTCTATAGTCGCTCATATTGATCATGGAAAATCTACACTAGCTGATAGATTAATTCAGTTTTGTGGAGGATTAACTGATAGAGAAATGAAAGAGCAGGTTCTAGATTCAATGGAGTTAGAAAGAGAAAGAGGTATTACAATTAAGGCCCAAACAGTTAGGCTTTCATACAAATCAGAAGATGGAAAAAAATATATACTTAATATTATGGATACCCCAGGTCATGTAGATTTTTCATATGAGGTATCAAGATCTTTAGCTGCTTGTGAGGGATCTTTGTTAATAGTAGATTCTACTCAAGGTGTTGAAGCACAAACATTAGCTAATGCTTACCAAGCAATTAACAATGATCATGAAATACTTCCTGTCCTTAATAAGATTGATTTACCATCTTCCGAACCAGAAAAGATAAAATCTCAAATTGAGGATGTTCTTGGTATTGAAACTGAAAATGCTAGTCTCGTTTCAGCTAAATCAGGAGTTGGTATAGAAGATTTATTGAATAAAATTATAACACTTCTTCCATCTCCATCAGGTGAAATACATAAAGAATTGAAATGTATGTTAGTTGATAGTTGGTATGATAGCTATCTTGGTGTTGTGGTACTCGTTAGGGTTATAAATGGAGAGCTAAAAAAAGGTCAGAAAATAAGATTTATGGCAACTGGTGCAACATACACAATCGATAGAGTAGGTATATTTTCTCCTAAGGCAACTGAGGTTGATAAACTTGGACCAGGGGAAATTGGTTTTATCAATTCTGGTATTAAAAGTGTTTCTGATTGTAAAGTTGGGGATACAATAACAGATGATAAAATTCCAACGGAGGAAGTTCTTCCAGGTTTCAAACCATCTCAACCAGTAGTTTTTTGTGGAATGTTCCCAGTTGATTCTGATGATTATGAACATATGCGTGATAGTATGTCTAAACTGGCATTGAATGACTCGAGCTTCTCTTATGAACCAGAAGTAAGTCCAGCCTTAGGATATGGTTTTCGTTGTGGATTTTTAGGTTTATTACATCTAGAAATTATTAGAGATCGATTTGAAAGAGAATTTAATTTAGAACTTGTAACTACTGCACCCTCAGTAGTTTATAAAATCTTAATGAAAGATGGATCCAGTATAAATCTTCATAATCCCACTGATATGCCAGATCCAGTTAAAGTTGAAAATATTTCTGAACCTTGGATAAAAGCTACAATTATTGTACCTGAAGAATTTTTAGGATCAGTTTTAGAATTATGCACTTCAAAAAGAGGTATACAAATAAATATGAGTTATGCAGGTAATAGACCTTTAGTTGAATACAAACTTCCACTTAATGAAGTTGTTTTTGATTTCTATGACAGATTGAAATCCATCACAAAGGGTTACGCGAGTTTTGATTATGAAATTACAGGCTATGAAGCAAATAATTTAGTTAAAGTAGGTATACTTATAAATGGAGATCCGGTTGATGCATTATCTTTAATTGTTCACAAAGACAGATCAGAACAAAGAGGTAGAGCACTTTGTGAAAGATTAAAGGATTTGATTCCTAGACAACAATTCAAAGTTGCAATTCAGGCAGCAATAGGTGGTAAAGTAATTGCGCGTGAAACAGTAGCTTCTTTTAGAAAAGATGTTACTCAAAAGCTTTATGGTGGTGATGTAACAAGGAAAAATAAACTTCTAGATAAGCAAAAAAAAGGTAAAAAAAGAATGAGGCAGTTTGGAAAAGTTGATATCCCACAAAATACTTTTTTAAATGCATTAAAAATGAGAGATAATTAATTTACTTCTGAAAGTTTTTTTTATATTTAAACATTAATGAAAAATATTACTGAAAATCAATTAAAAATTGGAACTGAAAAAAATTTTGGAATAGTCTTCGGTATCTTTTTTCTTCTTTTGTCAGCATACCTTTTTTATTTCCACAGTTTTTTTAATATTTTTACAGTAATTTTATCATTCCTTTTTTTTATAATATCCTTTACCAAACCTGGATTACTAAAATATCCTAATATTATTTGGTTTTATTTTGGAATTCTTTTAGGAAAAATAGTAGTTCCAGTTTTTCTTTTTTTTACCTACTTTGTTATATTTACGCCTATGGGATTTTTAGTAAAATTATTTAAAAGAAATTATATTGATAAAAAAATTGACAAAAAACTTAAGTCTTATTGGATAAAAAGGGATAGTAAGATAGGCTCATTTGATGATCAATTTTAATATATTTATTGAAAAATAAAATAATAATTATAATAAACAATAATGTCATTTATTCTGGAAATATTTAGATTTATTTTAAATAGAAAAAAATATTTCTTGGTACCTTTAATAATATTTTTAATTATTTTTGGAGGGTTACTCGTATTAAGTCAAGGTACAGCGGTCGCACCATTTATCTACACTCTGTTTTAGTAAAATAATATCTGAATTAAAATTAAGATGATTTTTTACCTATCATGATAAAAAAACCACCTTCTTTAATTTGAGAATATTTAAATGCTTGAACTAATTCTTCAACATAAATCGGAAACCCTTTTTTTATAATTTGTTTTTTAAATAAATTTTCATTTAAGATATTTTGGTTTAAATTAAATGGTATTGAAGAAATATAATCAATATTATTTTCATTAAACCAATTAATTATTTCCTTATATGTGTGAAGAGTTTCATGAGGATTCTTATATTGATCATTGTACCAAGCATATCTTTTTTCTTCAGAAATATTTGGGTCGATATTTTTATTATCCATAAACTTAAAAGTATCACCAAAATACTTAACTAAAAATTGTATTAACCTTGTATAAGCTCTTCCATATTTATGATACAGCCCAATTATAACGTAACCATTAGGCTTTAAATATTTTAATATATTCTTGAAAGCAAGCTTTGCATCTTTTGTATGATGCAAAACACCATTTGAAATAATTATATCAAAAATATTTTCTTTAAATAAAATGTTAAAAGTATCCATCCTTAAAAAAAAAGATCTATCAATATTATTTTCTCTCCTAAATTTTTCTGCTAGAAGCAATGACCCTTTTGATAGATCAATACCATATACTTCTCTTGAATATCTTGCTAAAAAGTTTGTTAATTGACCTGTGCCACAACCTACCTCTAAAATTTTAGAATTATAATGAATCTCCTTATCTAGTTTGTCTGTGAAAATATTTTTTTTTGATTTATCAATTAATGAGCCATAATCGTCAATATCATCATAATTTGGAAATTTAATATCATTGTAAAAATTTTTTTGTTTTTCTGTTATTTCGTGTGTATCAATATCTCCAATTAAATCAGGAACATCTGAAAAAAAAGAGAATTTTTTTTTTGTATCTGTGTCAATTATTGATGATGTTTTATTTTCAATCATAAGTTTCAAATTAGGTTCTAAAATATTGTTTTCTAAATATTTGAAACGCTGACTCATTGTTTTTTTTTCTAATTAATATAAATAGTACCTATAACAGTTAATATTATAAGTATATAAATGTATGTAATCGGCAAAAATAGCGACTTTCATTTAATCAAATTTCCTTTTCTATTTCCACTTTTCTACTGTTTTATATTATATTTTGTTGAGGGTTCAGAGGCATATTTGGTTTTTTTCACTCTTTTACTTTTAGCTGAACCACATTTTGGTGCCACTTTTCCTTTTTTAATCTACAAAAATAATTTTACAAAAATTTTAAACAATAAAATTTACTATCTCTATTTCCCAATTTTCATTGTAGTTTTTTGTGTTTTAGGTTTTTTTCAATTTAATTATCTATTTTTACTTATTTTTTTTGGTGTTAATTTATTTCATGTCACTAGACAATCCGTGGGAATTAGTAAGTTATATGTTAAAAATAAAAACGAAATTAATTATCATGTAAATTTAATTTATTTCTATGGTATTTTATTTTTCTTGATTGGAATTTTTAGATTTTATATCCCCATTATAAATTCAGATAATATTATATTATTTAATTTAATAATTATTAGTGCATTAATTTTATGCTTTATGTTTTATATTTATAAATTTGGTTTCTCATCCAACATACAAACCTTAATAACCGGTTGTTTAATTTTTTATCCAATATGTTTTGTGTCTAATCCAATACATGGGATCATCATGGGGGTGACAATGCATTATACACAATATCTTGCCTTAACTTATAAAATTACTACAAAGAGGTTAGAAGATTTTACAAAAAAAATATTTATGAATTATAAATTTATTTCAACCATTATTTTATATGGAGCTGTAATGAGTATTTTGTCACTCTCTGGAAAAAATCAGTATGATGCTGTCAAAGCATTAATAGTGATTCCAATAATTGGACAAATGTTACATTTTTATTTTGATTCCCTTTTATGGAAATTTAGTGATCCTCATAATAGAGAAAATGTTTTAAAACATATATTCTAATTTATGCCAAAAATTTTAGGTATATCTGCTTATTATCACGACAGTGCAGCTTGTCTCTTAATAGATGGAAAAATTGTATCAGCTGTACAAGAAGAGAGATTTACAAGAATAAAACATGATGAAAATTTCCCATTAAATGCCATTAATTTTGTATTAACAGAAAATAAACTTAACTTAAATGAATTAGATGAAATAGTTTTTTATGAAAAACCATTCATAAAATTTGAGAGACTTTTAGAAACATACTTATCAGAAACACCTTTAGGATTTAGTTTTTTCTTTAAATCATTACCAATTTGGATTAAAGAAAAATTATTTCAAAAAAAACTTTTAATTGATTCTTTAAAAAAAATTGATCGTAATTTTAATAAAAAAAAATTAAAATTTTCAGAACATCATTTTAGTCATGCAGCTAGTGCATTTTTTCCATCTCCATATGAAGAAGCAATTATATTAACAATAGATGGTGTTGGAGAGTGGTCAACAACTAGTTTAGCTATAGGAAAGAATAATAAAATAGAATTAATAAAAGAAATTAATTTCCCCCATTCACTCGGTTTACTTTACTCTGCTTTTACTTATTACTTAGGATTTAAAGTTAATAGTGGTGAATATAAAGTTATGGGATTAGCACCATATGGATCACCAAAATATAGTAATTTAATTTTAAATAATATTGTTGATTTAAAAGAAGATGGTTCATTCAGGCTTAATATGGATTACTTTAATTATACAAAGGGCCTTACAATGACCAATAATAAATTTAATTCATTATTCAAATTTAAAAATAGACATCCAAACAACGAGAAATTAAATCAATTTCATATGGATATTGCTGCTTCCTTACAAAAGGTTTTGGAAACAATAATTTTAAAACTTACAAAAAGTATAGCTAATAAATATAATATTAAAAATTTATGTTTAGCTGGAGGTGTAGCCTTAAATTGTGTAGCTAATGGAAAAATATTACAAGAAAAAGTTTTTGAAAATGTTTGGGTCCAGCCTGCCTCTGGTGACGCCGGTGGTTCTATTGGTGCTGCTTATGCTTTGTGGTTTGATAAATATTCTTCAAGTAGAGTTATACAAAATCAAGATACTATGCAGGGTTCTTATTTAGGCCCCTCATTTAGTAATGAACAGATAAAAGATACATTAGATAAGATTGGAGTAAAATACAAATCATTAGATACTGCAAATGTCATCAGCATAACTGCAAAAGAACTTTCAAATGGCAAAGCAATTGGGTGGTTTCAAGGAAAAATGGAATTTGGACCAAGGGCACTAGGTAATAGATCAATATTAGCAGATCCAAGAAATGAATTTATGCAGAAAAACTTAAACTTAAAAGTAAAATTCAGAGAAAGTTTTAGACCATTTGCTCCTGCAATAATTAGGGAAGAGTTGGAAAATTGGTTTGATTTACATATTGATAGTCCTTACATGCTGTTTGTTTCCAATGTTCTAAAAAAACATTGCTTAGAAATGTCAGATTATGAAAAAGAATTATTTGGAATAGATAAACTTAATATTCGTAGATCTAAAATACCAGCAATTACACATGTTGATTATTCTGCAAGAATACAAACAGTACATAGAGAAACAAATGAAAAATTTCATTCCTTAATTAATGAATTTAACAGAATAACAAATTGTCCTATTTTAGTTAATACCTCATTTAATATAAGGGGAGAACCTATAGTTTGTACACCAGAGGATGCATACAGATGTTTTATGGGAACAAATTTAGATATTCTAGTTATTGAAAACTTTATTATCTTTAAAAAAGATCAAGTTTCAGAACTCAATGTTAATTATAAAAATCAATTTGAATTAGATTAATAAATTTATAATGTTATTAGTCTAATAAATTATGGAGAGATGTGAGAGTGGTTTAATCAGCACGCTTGGAAAGCGTGTGTAGTAGCAATACTACCGAGGGTTCGAATCCCTCTCTCTCCGCCAGATTTTTCAAATTACCAAGAATTAATTATATAAATTTTTGTTTTTTTCTTTGCCTTAAAATTTTCAATAAAGTGTGGCAGTATATTTAATTAGATTTAATTAATTACTAATTCTAATAAGAAATAATTTAATTATCTGCATAATAAAATAAAACTTAATTTTCAAATTTAGTTTACTTTTTTCATAAACTCTTTCATAAAAATTTATATCAATCTCTTTAATATTAATGTTATTCGGTAAATAAAATAATATTGATAATAAAATTTTATAACCTTTAGAATTTATAAGAGGACTTACACTTTTAAAATCTTTAGTTTTTAACCCAAAAAATCCACTTAGTGGGTCATTTAATTTAGGTATTCCTGTGATTTTTGTAAGAAAAATACCTAAAAAACTTATATATCTCCTATTTAACTTATTAATTTTACTTATGTTTCTACTTCCGATAACTATATCATAATTTTTATATATTAATGAGTTGATCAAATCTGGAATTGCATTAACATCATGTTGTAAATCACAATCTATAACTAAAATATACCTATCGTTTATAAATTTTAAAGCATGAATAATTGATTGTGTTAGATCTCTTGTTGTTGATTTTCTAATACAATAATCAATATTTTTATTATGTCTTTTTAAATTTTTAAAAACAGCTAAAGAACCATCTTTAGAATTATCATCAATAAAAAAAATTTTATAGCTTTCTTTTAAGCACAAATTCTTTATTTTATCGACTATCAATTCTATATTTGAAAATTCGTTATAAGTAGGTATTAAGATTGTAATCATGTTTTCAGTACCAAATAAATATCAATTTATAATATTAATTATTTTAAGCTTTGCAATTCATTGCTTAGCATCTAATTTTAGTATTGGCTTTTATAATCAAGATGAACATTTTCAAATTTTATCTCCTGTAGAATTTTTATTAGGTATAAACGATAATTTATCTGAAGAAATATGGGAATTTAGTGATGAATTTAAAATAAGACCATGGTTTCAATCATATATATACTTTTATATAATTAAAACATTACAATTATTTAAATTTGAGAATCCATTTATTTGGATATTTACCATAAAATTTTTATTTAGCTTTTTAGGGGTATTTGTATTAATTTTATTTTATTTAAATTTTAAAAATAGATTATTTATAGATAATAATTTTAATAGAATATTCATTTTATTATTTTGTTTCTACCCTTTTTTTCATTCAAGAACTTCTTCAGAAAATCTTGGAATGACCTTTTTTTTAATTGGTATTTTAATTTTTGATTATATATTAAAATTAAAAAGAAATAATAAACAATTTTATTATGAATTATTGGCAGGTATTTTTTTTGGATTAGCTATTATTACAAGATATCAAATTCTAATTTTTATATTTGCTATTTATTTATGGATTATTATTTATTCATTAAATTACAAAAATATTAAATCACTTATTGTAATTGGTTTTAATATAATATTTGTATTAATATTGGGATTAGTTTTTGATTCTTTTGGATATCAAGAGTTAAATATAACTTATTATAATTACTTTTATACAAATTTTATATCAGGAATGCTCGATAATTTCGGAAGAGACCCATGGTGGTTTTATTTTCTGGAAATTCCTAAAAGTTTTTTTCCACCATTAGGATTATTATTTGTTATTTCTTTTATTTATTTGGTTTATAAAAAATATAATAATTTAATTGTTTTTATTTCTCTTTTTTATTTTTTAATTTTTATTTTTATTGGTCATAAAGAATTACGTTTTTTATTCCCATTATTATTTTTTTCACCTTTTTTTATCTGTGCGTTTCTGGATTCATTTATAGAATATAAATTGATTAAATTTATGAAAACTCTTATATTTTTCTTTAATTTTGTATTTTTAATAATCTTTTCACTAATACCTGCAACTGAACAGGTCAGTCTTTATAAGTATATTTATAAAAATAAAAATAACCTATCAAATATTTATTATGAGGAAGATAACCCTTATTTTGTAGCTGGTTTAAATCCAAAATTATACACTAATTATTTACCAAAAATTAAGCAAATAAATAATTATAATAATGATGAATATTTTCATTTAATTACAAGAAACCAATCAAAAGCAAAAAGTTTATTAAATACAAAATGTGTTAAATCTTATTCTGTTTACCCTGATTTTATTTATATTAATCCCAATTGGAAAAAGCACAAATTTAATTGGTTTTTTTATAATTGTAGTAGACAGAAATAAATTTTATAAAAATATAATTAAAAGCATTTATGTTTTTTTGCACCAAAATTGATACATTCCCGCAAAGATTCTAGGATTATTTTTTTCAAATTTTTCCCACTTATCAAGATTATATAAATCAACTTTACTAGTATAAATTTCTTTATAATTTTCTTTAACTAATTGATCCTCAAATCCTAAAAAGATTAATCCTAATTTATCTAAATATTCCTTTATTTTACTTATTGTAAATCTATGTTCTTGAGTATGAAATAATAAGTCTCTTACTCCACTTACTGTATAGAAATCAGGACTCGATTTAATAAGTTTCCATTGATCATTATTACTCTCAATTAAATCTTTTCTAAATTTAATTATATTTTTATAATTAGATTGAAGTTTAAGTGTATTAATTTTATTTTTAATTTGAATTATATGTTGTCTAGCTTTTTCACTATACAATCCAATAAGCATTAAAGAGTTATTATTTAACAATGACGTTAAAATTTTCCATCCTTTAAATGGATTTTTCATATGATGAAGAACACCTACTGATTCAATTATATCAAATTTACTGCCTATTGATTCTAAATCTAGTATATCCCCTTGAATAAAATCAATATTACCAATTTTGAGCTCATCTGCCTTTCTTTTTGCATAAGATAAACTACTAAAACTTAAATCCAGAGCAAGTATTTTTGAATTTTTATATTTTGAAGCAGTAGTGATTGCATGCTGACCAGTGCCACAACCCGCAATTAGAATTCTAGGACATTCTGAGTTTGGCATTTTATTTAAATCTAAATTCAAAGCACTATCATTAATAACAGCTTTAATTTTTCTAGGTTGAATACTCAATCCAAGATTTTCCCATCTAGGATAGGGGTTCTCCTCATATTGTTTCTTTACCTTAATAGAAACTCGATCTTCTACTTTTGATATAGATTTTATTCTTTTAGATATTTGATTTTCAATTTCATTTTGATTTAAATGTAATTCAAATATTACTTTTAATTTATTTGAAAATTTAATTTTATTAGACCAACTAAAATTAGTTAAAGGCTCATAACAAGATAGACATAATATTTCTAAATCACTGATTTTTTTATTTTCTTTTAAATTGTTTTTAATTCTTTCATCAATATTTTGTATTTTTTCTATCTCATTTTTTGATTGTCCATATATATATTCATTAAGAAAACATTGCATAGATAAAGAAATTAAAAAATTAATGTGATTTTTATCAATGTTTGATTTGTATGTGTGGTTTAAGATTTCTTTTCTTATCTTAACAAAATTTTTCTCAATATAATAATCAGGAATAGGACAAACTTTCATAAATTGCATTAGAAGAGAGTTTTTCTGTAAATTTTCTAAAACACAATTAAAATTTTCAATAGTTATTTTATCCTTCATTAAAGATAAATTTTTTTTTATGTCAGTGTTTAAATATAAAATATTTAAAACATTACTAGCTATAGAATTCGGTCTAACAATAATTTTTTCTTTTAAAAGATGTAAGAGATATTTATTAATATTTTTATACTCTACGTCTAATATATAAAACTGAAGTACTCCAGCTAAGTTATAATATGCTACTTTATAATTTGAATTGATTTCTAAAGTTGATAAATAACATTCAATAGCTTTTTTATTTAAACCCTTTTTTCTATATATATTTCCTAGATTGTTATGAGCTTTAAAATAATTATTGTCTAGTTCTATTACCTTCTTATAATTTTTTATTGCTTTCTCCTTTTCATCTAATTTGTTGTAAATATTAGCTAAATTATAATAACCATCAGTATAGTTAGGGCTTAGATTCACTACTTTGATAAATAAATTTTTTGCTAATTTATAATTTTTAAGTTCTGTATGAACAACACCTTGTATATTTTGAAGAAGAATAGAATTAGGAAATTTATCTAATAATTCATTTGATAATTTCAAAAGTTCATCAAATTTTTTATTATCAAATAATAATATCAATTCTTTTATTTTAATTTCTGATGGCTCCATTGGTTTCATCTATACAACAGAAGAAATAAGTTTTTTAGTATACTCTGATTTAGGAGTATTAAATAAATTACTACTAATATTTTCTTCTACAATTAATCCATCTTTTAATACTATTATTCTGTCAGATATTGCTTTGATTACTGTCATATCATGACTAATAAATATGTAGCTAAGCTGAAGTTGTTTTTGGAGTTTATTTAAAAGATTTATTATTTGATTTTGTATTGTTACGTCTAAAGCTGAAGTAGGTTCATCTAATATTAAAATTTTTGGTTCTAAAATTAGAGCTCTTGCAATTGCAATTCTTTGACGTTGACCTCCTGAAAATTCATGAGGGTATTTTTCAATAGTATTTTTATATTCTAATCCAACTTTATCTAATATATTCTTAATTTTTTCTTCTTTTTCCTTTTTATTTATACTTGGATAATGAATTAACAAACCTTCAGAAACAATATCCTCTATATTCATCCTTGGACTTAATGATGAAAATGGATCTTGAAAGACAATCTGTATTTCCTTTCTTAAATTTAGTATTTCCTTTTTATTTAATTGATTAATATCTTTTTTATTTATTTTTATTTTTCCTTTTGATTCTATTAAATTTAAAATTGCTAAAATAAGAGATGTTTTTCCTGAACCTGACTCTCCAACGATACCAATACTTTCACCAATTTTTAAATCAAAACTGACATTTTTAATTGCTTTTACATAGTCAACTGTTCTTTTTAGAAGCCCTTTTTTAATTGGGTACCATACATCTAAATCCTCAACTTTTAAGATCGAATCTGTATCAAAATTTTTACTCACTTTAATATTACTTTGATAAGAAACTAATTCTTTTGTATATTCATTTTTTGGATTGTTAAATATTTCTTTATTTGAGCCAAATTCAACGATTTTACCATTTTTCATTACGTAAATATAATCTGATAATTTTTTCACTACAGATAAATCATGGCTAATAAAAACTAAAGACATCCCTAGTCTTGATTGTATTTTTTTTAATAGTTCTAAAATTTGTAATTGAATTGTAACATCTAATGCTGTTGTTGGTTCATCAGCAATAAGAACTTCTGGGTTATTCGCAATACTCATTGCAATCATAGCTCTCTGTCTCTGTCCACCTGATAATTCATATGGATATATTTTTGGCCTTGATGCAATGTTATCTAAACCAACTTCTTTTAATAAATTTATAGTTTTTTTCTTAGCTTCATTCTTGTTAATTACATTGTGAGTTGTAATAATCTCCTCAATTTGTTTGTTTATAGTGTGCAAAGGATTTAAACTTGTCATTGGTTCTTGAAAAATTGTAGAAATTTTATTTCCTCTTATTTTTTGTATTTCACTTTCGTTTAATTTCAATAAATTGACATTATTAAAAAAAATATTACCATTTTTAATTTCAGCACCATTAGGTAGTAGTTTTAAAATACTTAGTGCAGATAAAGTTTTGCCTGAACCTGACTCACCAACTATAGCAGTTGTTTTTCCTTTTATAACATCTAGATTTATGTTTTTTACTACTTCAATGTTTTTATTAAATTCAATTGTAAGATTTTGTATTGAAACTATTTTATCCATTTTAATTAAAAGTCTTTCTGGGATCTAAAGAATCTCTAATAGCTTCGCCTACAAAAACTAAAAGACCTAACATCAAACCTAAGGTTAAAAAACTTGTAATTCCAAGCCATGGAGCTTGTAAATTATTCCTTCCTTGATTTACCATTTCTCCTAATGACGCTGACCCTGGTGGTAAACCAAAACCTAAGAAATCAAGACCTGATAACGCAGTTACAGATGCGCTTAAACTGAATGGAAGAAAAGTAACAGTAGCAATAGTAGCATTAGGTAACATGTGCCTAATCATTATTCTTATGTTCGAAACACCTAGTGCTTTTGCAGCTCTTATATAGTCAAAATTCCTTGCTCTTAAAAATTCTGCACGAACTACCCCAACATAACCCATCCAACTAAAAAGTAATAAAATTATCAAAAGCCACCAAAAATTTGGTTGAATTACACTAGCTAGAATTATTAAGACATACAAAGTTGGAATGGCTGACCACACTTCCATGAATCTTTGTAAGAATAAATCAGTCTTTCCACCAAAATAACCCTGTATTGCTCCTGCAGATACTCCTATAATCATTGAAAAAAATGTTAAAGTAAATCCAAATAATACAGATATTCGGAAACCATAAATTAATCTCGATAGTACATCTCTTGCTTGATCATCAGTACCAAGCCAATTTTTATTTGAAGGTGGTGAAGGAGCTGGAGTAGATAAATCTCTTATTATAGTATTATATGAATATGGAATTATAGGCATAATCATCCATCCATTTTCCTCAATTAAGTTTTTAACATATGGATCTTTATAATCTGCTTCTGTTTCAAAATCTCCTCCAAATGTTGTTTCTGAATAGAAAGAAAAGATTGGATAATAAAAGTTTGAGTTATATTTTACTAATAAGGGTTTTTCATTTGCAATAAAATTAGCAAACAAAGAAATAATAAATATCAAACTGAATATCCAAAAAGAATAATAACCTCTTTTGTTATTCTTAAAATTATTTAGCCTTCTTTGATTTAATTTTGATAATTTCTTCATTGCCTTGATTCAAAATCTATACGCGGATCAATAATTGAGTACATAAAGTCACCAATAATTCCCATGACTAAACCAAGTAATGAAAAAAAATACAGTGTTGCAAATATGACGGGATAATCTCTAGTTAAAGCAGCTTCGTATCCTAGTAAACCTAAACCATCTAAAGAAAAAATAACCTCTATAAACAGTGAACTTGAAAAAAGAATTCCAATAAATGCTGATGGAAAACCAGCAATTACTATTAACATTGCATTTCTAAATATATGACCATAAAGAACCTTTCTTTGAGTTAAACCTTTAGACCGTGCAGTAATTACATATTGTTGATTTACTTGATCAAGAAATGAATTTTTTGTTAAAAAAGTCAATCCAGCAAACCCACTTACAAGCATTGCAGTTAAAGGTAGTGCTAAATGCCAGAAGTAATCTATTATTTTTTGAAATAATGTTAACTCATCAAAATTTTCTGAAAATAAACCTCTTAGGGGAAAAATATCATAAAACCTTCCTCCTGCAAAAAATACTATTAGTATTACAGCAAATAAAAAATTTGGTATTGCATAACCAATTGTTACAATTGAACTTGATATTATATCAAACTTAGATCCATCCTTTATCGCTTTTCTTATACCGAGAGGAATAGATATTAAATATACTAATAAAGTTGTCCATAAACCAAGTGATATTGAAACTGGCATTTTATCTAAAACTATAGAAGTAACTTTTTGATCTCTAAAAAAACTTTCTCCAAAATCAAAAGTTAAATAATCTTTTAACATTTTCATGAAACGTTGATGTGCCGGTTTGTCCATTCCATACATCTTTTTTATTTCTTTTATAACATCTGGATCTAGGCCTTGTGCTCCTCTATATTTACTATCATTAACCGACGTAGAATTATCTCGATTAAACTCTAAAGTTTCACCCTCGCCACCGCCAGAAAATCGAGCTGTTGATTCAACAGCTGTACCAGTCATTTGTGCAATCATTTGTTCTACTGGGCCTCCTGGAACAATTTGAATGATTACAAAATTTATAATCATTATCCCAAAAAGAGTTGGAATAATTAAAAGAAGTCTTTTTATTAAGTAAGCACCCATATTGTGCTATTTTATATTATTTCTAATAAACTTTAATAATTAGTTTGATGTTCTATTTGATTGGATTCTTTCAAATTTATTCTGATTAATCCACCATGTATCAAAACCTAAAGAATATTTTGGTTTTATTTTTGGTTGATCAAAAAAATCCCAATATAAAACCCTGTATGAGGAGATATGCCATTGTGGAATAACATAATAATTCCATAGAAGAACACGATCTAGAGCTTTGGTTATTGTAATTAACTCTTCTCTATCACTAGCATTAATTAGACTTTCAATTAATCCATCAACAGCATAATTTTTTATTCCTACAACATTCCTAGATCCATCAGTGTCTGCAGCATCAGAGCCCCAAAAATTTCTTTGCTCGTTACCTGGAGATAAAGATTGACCAAAGGTTTGTACAACCATATCAAAATCAAATGTTTCCATTCTTTTTTGATATTGTGCACTATCAATTGTTCTTACTTCGGCAATAATTCCTAATTTTTCAAGATTATCTTTAAATGGGAAAACTATTCTCTCAAAAGCCGGTGATCGTAATAAGATTTCAAATTCAAAAGGTTCTTTTGAACTAGAATGTAGAAGTTTACCATCAACTAATTCCCATCCAGATTCTTCTAAAAGTTTTGAAGCTTCTTGCAACTGCATCCTCATATAACCAGAACCATCTGTGACTGGATTTGTATAAACTTCTGTAAATATTTCTTTTGGCAAAACATCAAAATATGGATTTAAATAATTTAATTCTTCTTTTGAAGGAAGATCAGAGGAAGCGAGTTCTGAATTTTCAAAAAAGCTATCTGTTCTTTTATATGCATCAAAGAATAAATTTTTATTAGACCACTCAAAATCAAAAGCATAAGAAAGAGCCTTTCTTACTCTTCTATCTTTAAATTTATCTTTTCTTATATTAAATGCAAAACCTTGCATACCTTGTGGATTTTCATGACTTATTAATTCTTTTTTAATTAAACCTTCATTCACAGCTTTTATATCGTACGCAGTTGCCCATTCTTTTGATGAATTTTCAGAGAAAAAATCAATCTCACCAGATTTAAAAGCTTCTCTTTCAATACCTCTATCTTTGTAATAATCATATCTAATTGTGGCGAAGTTATCTTTACCTATCTTCATTGGTATTGATGCACCAAAACCCCAATAATTTTGGACTAGTTCGTAAGTAATTGATCTTCCACTATCAAATGATTTAATTTTATATGGACCGCTTCCAATTGGTATTTCCAGAGATGTTTCTTCAAAGTTTTTATTTTCCCAATAATGTTTTGGTAGTACAGGTAATTGACCAACAATTAATACTAATTCTTTATTCGTGTTTGTTGTAAAATTAAATCTAACTTTATTTTCTTGTTCTTTAATTACCTCTTTTACATCTCCATAGTAGTATTTATAAAATGGGTGACCTTTTTCCATCAGGGTATTAAATGTCCAAACAACATCGTCAGCTGTAATTTTTTTCCCATCGTGCCAATACGCTTCGTCTCTTAATGTAAATGAAACCCAAGATCTATCATCTGGCCATTCAATCGTTTCTGCTAATAATCCGTATTCCGTAAATGCCTCATCACTTGATCCCGTTGTTAATGTTTCATACAATCCTCCAATTCCAGCTGCCGAGGTACCTTTTAAAATAAATGGATTGAAACTGTCATAGGTTCCAATAGCACTTCTTACTATTGCCCCGCCCTTAATTGAATTTGGATTAATATATTCAACGTTTTTAAAACCTTTTGAGTATTTTGGCTCACCATGCATTGCAATTGCATGTGATATACTAGTATTTGCTTGTACTTTTAGTTGAAAAATTAAAGTAAATGTTAAGATCAAAGAGAGTGTTTTCATGATTATAATATATGTCTATTTATTAAAAATTAAAATAAATTTTAGTTTATTAATTTAATTATTTCATCATGAAGAGAGCGTGTACTGGAGGCAACTAAACTGCCATCTGAGTCTAAAGATATATCTTGTCCAAACTTATCAGTAATTATTCCACCAGCTCCTTCAATTACATTTACAAGGGCCATATAATCATGCACTTTTAATGTATCTTCTAAAACAATATCAATTAGACCTGAGGCTAACATTCCATACATGTAACAGTCACCACCAAGTCTATAATATCTTGATTTTTCTTTTAGTAATTCTAATCCTTTTCTGATTTGAGGTTCATCAAAATATAATCCAGATGTAAAAAGATAGGCATCTTTAATTTGTTTAATTGCACTAGTTTGAACATCTTTTCCATTACATTTTGTCTTTTGATTCTTTATTCCCACCCATCGCTCATTGTGTGCTGGACAATTAATAATTCCTAAAAATGGCTTTTTATTATGAAGTAATGCAATTAAATTACCAAAATCTTTATGTCCAGCTATATAGCTTCTTGTGCCATCTATAGGATCTAATACCCATATAAATTCAGCGTCTATTTTTTCATTTTCATATTCTTCACCTAAAATTCCATGATTAGGATATTCTTTTCTTATTCTCTCTCTTAATACTTGTTCGGTTTCTTTATCTGCTAGAGTTACAGGACTTTCATCATCTTTAATTTCTATTTCAATTTTGTTTCTAAAATAATGCATTGAAGTTCTAGATGCATCATCGGCTAAAGAGTTTGCAAATTTTGAAAACTCTTCTTTATCTAAGATCATTACTTTACTTTATGGAAGTGGTGCTGGATTATCTGAGTGTTCTCTTAGAAAATAAACTAAGTCTGCTCTGTCTTTTACTTTTTTCAAACCTGCAAAGTTCATTTTTGTACCTTTTATATATTTTTTTGGTTTATATAAAAACTCTGCTAATTCTTCATATCCCCATTTTCCACCATATTCAGCTAGAGCTTTAGAGTAAGCAAAACCTTCAACATTTGCCTTTGGTCTGTTTATGATATTCCATAAGTGTGGACCTACTTTATTAGCACTACCTTTCTCATAATTATGGCATGTTGCACATTTTTTGAATAATTTTTCACCATTATCGAGAGAAGCACTTGCTAGTAACATTGAAATTGGTTCAATTATTTCCTCTTTTTTTTCTACTACTCCTACACCTGCAGAGTCTTCAGGAACGTCTATTTTATAAGCTGTTTCTTTTTTTTCATCATGATCAATATCAATGATTAGATCTCCAAAATGGCCAATTAGGGTAACAATTAGTACGGCCAATATAATTGATGCTAAAATTTTATTAACTTCAAGCCCAGACATGTGTAAGTACATATACAGATTTTTTAGAGGAAAGAATATATTTGTCGTAAGTATGAAATTTAAATTCTCTAGCTTAATTGTCGCATAAATTATGAAAAGTGTAGTAATTATACCTTCAAGAATGGCTTCCACTAGACTGCCGGGTAAACCATTAATATCGATAGATGGTATTCCAATGATACAACGAGTATGGCAACAGGCAATTGCATCAAAAATTGGAGAAGTGTTTGTTGCTTGCTCGGAAATTGAAGTACATGATTTAATCGTAAGGAATGGTGGCAAAGCTATTATGACTGATCCAAATCTCCTATCTGGAACTGATAGAGTTCATTCTGCATTTTTAAAGATAAGTAATAATAAAGATATTGACGTAATAATTAATTTACAGGGTGATATGCCTCTAATAAATCCAGACCATATTCTTAAAGTAATTGATCCTATAAAAAAAAATTTTACTATTGGAACACTTGCAACAAACTTAAATGATAATGAATTAAATAATCCCAATGTAACAAAAGTTGAAGTTGATTTTAAAAAAAATGAAACAGCGCAGGCGTTAAGTTTTTATAGAGAAGTCACAATGGAAAATAAAAACTTATACCATCATGTTGGCATCTACAGTTATACTCCAGATTCAATAAATACATTTATCAATCTTCCTAAATCAAAAAATGAAATAGATCTAAGTTTGGAACAAATGAGAGCTATGGACTCTAATATTCCAATTGGAGTTAGGTATGTTCATGAAGTTCCAATAAGTGTAGATACAAAAGAGGATTTAATAAATATTGAAACTAATATAAGAGAGCACAATGATAAAAGTTGATAGTTTTTCATTTCAAGGTGTAAGTGGTGCTCATAGTGAACAAGCAGGAAAGAATATTTTTCCAAACTCAAAAAGCATGCCGTGTGCTACTTTTGAAGATATGTTCGAACATGTTAGGTCAGGAAAATCTGAAGCAGCAATGGTTCCAATAGAAAACTCTCTTGCAGGAAGAGTAGCTGATACTCAAAGATTGATACCCGACTCTGATTTAAAAATAACTTGTGAATATTTTCATGAAGTAAATCATAACTTACTTGGAATTAGAGGTGCAAAAATTTCAGATATCAAAAGAATAAGAAGTCATGAACAGGGAATTGCTCAATGTCGAAACAAAATTTTAAAATTAGATAAACAAATGATTGTTGAAGCTGATACAGCTGGATCTGCCAAACTAATTTCAGAGTTAAATAATATTGAAGATGCTGCTATCGCATCTGCACTTGCTGCTAAGATCTATGATCTTAATATTCTGGAGAAAAATTTCCAAGATAACCAAAATAACGTTACCCGATTTCTTGTTATGCAAAAAAATTTATTAGATATAAATCCAGAAACAAATGACATACTTACAACATTAGTATTTACAGTTAGAAGTATTCCAGCAGTTTTATATAAATGTCTTGGTGGATTTGCTAGTAATGGTGTTAATATAACTAAGCTTGAGAGTTACATTCATCCACAGGGTTTTGATGTAGCACAATTTTATATAGATTTTGAGGGACATCCTGAAAATACATCTGTAAAACTAGCATTAGAAGAGATGAAATTTTTTTGTAAGAAGATAGAAATCCTTGGAGTATATGAGAAATCTCCATTTAGGAAAAAATAGTATTTTTTAAAAAGTCTATTTATATTTTATTTACATTAATGTTATATTGCTACAGGGAGGATTGAGGGCAAATAAATTGCTAATCCAGTCAGATCTGAAAAGAAGCAGCTGTAACAATCTTGTTTGGGTCTCAACTCCTTCCATTGATTACAATGACAGAAGAAAAAAAATATAAAGTTTTTGCCAGAAAATACAGACCTCAAAAATTTGAAGATTTAGTTGGTCAAGAATTATTAGTAAAAATTCTATCAAACGCTATTAATAATGATCGGCTAGCTCATGCATATATTTTAACAGGTGTAAGAGGTGTTGGAAAAACCACCACTGCTAGACTTATAGCGATGAGTATTAATTGTAAAAATAGGGATAAAAAAAATTGTGAACCATGTGGAACTTGTGATGCATGCAAATCAACAACTTTAGACAGTAATCTTGATGTTATTGAGATTGACGCAGCATCGAATACTGGTGTTGATGACATTAGAGAAATAATTGATAATGTAAAATATAAACCTATTATTGGTGATTATAAAATATTTATAATTGATGAAGTTCATATGCTTTCAAAAAGTGCATTCAATGCTCTTCTTAAAACTTTAGAAGAACCACCAGAACATGTTAAATTTATTTTTGCCACAACAGAAATTAAAAAAGTACCAATAACTGTTTTATCAAGGTGTCAGAGATTTGATTTACATAGAATAGAAAATAAAATTTTATCAGATCATTTATTAAAAATTTCCAAACTAGAAAATATTGATATAGATTTAGATGCTATTTCTTTAATTGTTAGATCAGCAGATGGATCTGTAAGAGATGGTCTTAGTCTATTAGATCAAGCAATAACTAGCCCAAACGAAAAAGTTGACTCGCAAACTGTAATAAGCATGCTGGGACTAGCTGATAGAGAAAAAATATTTAACTTAATTGAAATTATTTTAGAAGGAGATGCCCTTGGTGCAATTAATAAGTATAAAGAGTTGTATGAGTTAGGGGCAGATATAGCAATGATATTTGATGAACTATTAAACGTAGTACATTTCCTTGTTCAAATAAAGATAGCACCAGATCTAAAAGATGACATTTATATTCCTGAATTTGAAAGAAATAAAGGAGCTGAATTGTCATCAAAAATGACATTAAATAATCTGAATATTATATGGCAAATTTTATTCAAAGGTTATCAAGAATTACAAAATAGCTCTCATTTATACCAACATGGAGAAATGATTATTTTAAGAATTATTTACTTGCATGATGGTCCAAGCCCAGAAGATCTAATTAAAAAAATGGACAAAGAAGTACTAAAAAAAGAACCCTTGGAAAAAAATCTTGAACTACAAAATGAATCTAATGAAAATAATAAAGTTCTAAACTTTAATGAAAATAAAAAAGAAACTTCATCAAAAGAAAATGTAAATATAATAGATGTTCAAGACTTCAGACATTTTGTCGATATGTTTTTTAAAAATAGAGAAGGATTACTCCACACTAAGTTGTACAATGATGTGCAGGTAGTCTCTTTTAAAGAAGGAGAAGTTACCTTAAATACATCTAAAATTAATGACACTGGCTTTAATAGAACTGTTGCGAAATTAATCTCTAAATGGACAGGAAGAATATGGCAGATACATTCATCTACAAGCAATCTTGGAAAAAGTTTACACGATGAAGATATTATCAACCAACAAAAAGAAATTGAAATAATGAAAAATCATTCAGAAGTAAAAAAAATATTAAAAGAATTTCCTGAAAGTAAAATTCACGCTATTACAGAACTAGGTGAAATAAATGATAATGACGCAGATATAAATCAACCAAAGATGAAAAAGGAGAAATAATGGTCAATTTAGGTAATATGATGAAGCAAGCTCAACAGTTGCAAAAAAAAATGGCTGAAGCACAGAATAAATTAAATGATATTGAAGTTGAGGGTACTTCTGGAGGAGGCCTTATTAAAGTAATAGCTACAGCAAAAGGTACATTTAAAAGAATTTCAATTGATGATAGTTTGATCAAACAAGAGGATAAAGAAATACTTGAAGATCTTATCGTCGCTGCAATAAATGATGCTAAAGAAAAAGGAGAAGCTGCAGCTCAAGAAGAAATGAAAAATCTCACAGGTGGCTTACCATTACCTCCAGGAATGAAACTTCCTTTTTAAAAATGGAGCAATCCCCAATAGATAAGTTAATAAACGATATTTCAAAACTTCCAGGATTAGGAAGAAGATCGGCTCAAAGAATTGCTCTTTTTTTATTAAAAAATAAAGATAAAAATTTATCTCCTTTAATTGAGAGTTTAAACTTATCTTATAATAAAATTATTGAGTGCTCAGAATGTGGAAATATAGACATGGTAAATCCATGCACTATTTGTGCAAATCCTAAAAGGGATAAATCAACTATTTGTGTTGTTGAGGATGTATCAGATTTGTGGACATTAGAAAAAGTAGGATTTTATCGTGGCCTCTATAATGTTTTAGGCGGTTCATTATCTGCGATTCAAGGTATAGGAACTGATGAATTGAAAATAGAACATCTACTAAACAGAATTGAAACAAATAATGTTAAAGAAATTATTCTTGCCTTAAGTACAACTATGGAAGGACAAACAACATCTTTTGTTATTGCAGATAAGCTGGAAAAATTTAAAGATCTAAATGTAACAAGACTTGCACAAGGAATCCCTATGGGTGGAGAAGTACACTACTTAGATGAAAACACATTAAATACAGCATTCCAATCTAGAAAAAAAATTACATAAATAAAAATGGATAAATTACTTTACGTACCAAATCCACTATTACGCCAAAAAGCAGATAAAATTCAGTCTGTTGGAATTAAGGAAAAAGAAATTGCCAAAAAAATGATGCAAATAATGATAAAAGCACCAGGCGTAGGTTTAGCAGCAAATCAAATTGGAATTCTAAAACAAATTGTGACTATATTTTTTGTAGATCAAGATACTAAAAAAGAAACACAATATACATTATTTAACCCAAATATTGTTTCATACTCTCAAGAAAAAATTATTATGGAAGAGGGTTGTTTATCTCTTCCTGAACAATTTGCAGATATTGAGAGACCTCAAAATATAGTGGTCGAGTATTTAGATGAAAATAACAAACAAATAACAAAAGAAGTTAGTGGAGTGGAATCAAGAATTTTACAACATGAAATTGATCATCTTTCTGGAAAGTTATTTGTAGATTATCTTTCTTCGTTAAAAAGGAATATAATGATTAAAAAAGTACAAAAATTTTTAAAAAACAAAAAATAATGAAAGATAAAAAAATAATTTTTATGGGTTCTCCTAAAATAGCTTCTGACTATCTTGAGGCTTTAATTAAAAGTAATTTCATAATTTCCGCAGTATTTTCACAACCCCCAAAAAAGAAATCTAGAGGAATGAAAATAATTGAATCTGAAGTCCATCAAATTGCAAATAAAAATAAAATAGAAGTTTTTTGTCCAAATATATTTGATAAAGATACTATTGAGACAGTGAAAAAATTAAATCCTGATTTAATTATTGTCATGGCATATGGTAAAATATTGCCAAAAGATATTTTAGATTTACCTCCATTTGGTTGTATCAATATCCATGTCTCTTTGTTGCCTAGATGGAGGGGTGCAGCCCCAATAGAGCATTCTCTAATGAATGGTGATAAAGAGACTGGTATATCAATAATACAGTTAATCGAAAAATTAGATGCTGGACCAATTATTAATCAAAAAAAAGTAGATATAGAAGATGATTGTAATAAAAATGAATTAAGTCAAAAATTAACAGAGGTTGGAATCAAATTATTAGTGGAAACTATTCCTCTTATATTTGATAAAAAAATTTCTTATTCTGATCAGGATGATAATGATGCAACATATGCAGATAAAATTTCTTCACTAAACAGAAAAATTAATTTTAATAAATCTGTAAATGAAGTTTTAAATCTTATAAGAGCACATTCACCTAAACCTGGTTCTTGGTTTACTATACAAAATGAAAGAATTAAAATCATTAAAGCAAGAAAATCAAACTCTAAAGGTAATGCATCGACAATTCTTAACAAGACATTTGATATTGGGTGCAACGATGGAAGTATTGAACCACTAATTTTACAAAGAGAAGGCAAAAATGCTATTTCTAAAGATGATTTTCTTCGGGGATATAGTTTTAAGGTTAATGAAGTAATAAATGCCTAACTACAAAATAACATTAGAATATGATGGGACTAATTATGTTGGTTGGCAACGTCAAGAAAATGGTCCTTCCGTTCAACAATTGGTTGAAGAGGCTATAGAAAAACTATCAAAACAAAAAATAATACTTTTTGGAGCTGGTCGAACAGATGCGGGCGTTCATGCAAGAGGACAAGTAGCTAATTTTGAATTAGAGCAACATTTTGATAGTGATACTATTAGAGATGGCATTAATCATTATCTAAGACCCCAACCCATATCTATATTACATGCTGAAGAGGTTAATAAAGATTTCAATTCTAGATTTTCAGCAAAATTGAGATGGTATGAATACAAGATCTTAAATAGAAGATCGCCAATTACATTAGAGCAAAACAAAGTTTGGTGTGTACATAAAAAAATAGATACCGAAAAAATAATAAAACAATCACAACAATTTATAGGCAAATTTGATTTATCTGCTTTTAGGTCAATAAATTGCCAATCAAAATCACCAATTAAATCTATTAATTCACTAGAAATAAATTTTGGTCGTGATGAAATAAACTTTATTATATCAGCCAAATCCTTTTTACATTCTCAAGTTAGAATCATGGTCGGCACACTAGTTGATATAGGATTAAATAAAATAGAAAAATCTATTTCAGAAATTATTCAATCCAAAAAAAGAGAATATGCAGGAGTTACTGCGCCACCTGAAGGATTATATTTAATCAAAATAGATTATTAATAAAAGCCAATTTCTGATAAACAAATATCAGCTTGAAAATCTTTAAATCCAGCAACTAGCCCCAATGTCTTGATATTCTGACCAACTAATTTTTTTGGTTGATAAGCGTTTGATTTTTTAAATTCACTAAACGGTGCTTTTATTACTATCCACTCAGAATTAGTTTTAAAACTATATTTATAATATTGCCATGGAGCCATCGTTAGAGCGGTTCTTACATGAATTGAATACTCTTCATTATTACCAAACACTTTAAAATAAACACCTTCATACTCTTCTGTTGATATTGAAGGTCTTAATTGATTTCTTATTTGTATAAAGCCGCCATTATTTTCAGTCGTTACATCTCCTGTCATATGATAACAATTAACATCATTAACTTTTGATATGATCGCTTTACCCTGTGATAATCCACCCATTACGCCATCAGTAAAAAAGGCCCAATTTTGACCTTGAGAAGAAATTCCGGGTGTTTCTAAGTTATCAAGTATCATTTTATTCTGAGATTGAAGATTGAATGAAAAAAATAAAATAAAAACGAAAATTATTAAACTTTTCAATCTTTACGATTTTCTGCTAATTTTTTTTTGATAAGAGATAAACCCGTCTCAACTTTTGATTTATATGATTCTTCAAATGCCTTTAACTGCCAATCTGAAAATCTAGATTTTAGTTCAGATAAATTATTTTGTTTCCATTCATTAGAAGTATTTTCATCTTTCCAAATATCTTTTTCTTCATTGGTTCTTCCACAACCGTAGCAATACCCTGAGATTGGGTCAGTTTTACATACGCTTATACAAGGTGAAGTTACTTTGTTCTGTTCCATATTAATATACATATATTTTTTTTTAGTTTATTCCATTAAAACGATGTAAAACTTTAAAATTATGACTGATTTTAGCTATTTAAATGTTGATAATGCTTATAAATTAATCAACCAAAAGGTAACAAAAACTCCTTTGGTAACTAATGATTATATAAATAATCTTTTAGAAGCTGAAATTTATTTTAAACTTGAGAATTTACAAAATACTGGATCATTTAAACTACGTGGAGCTACACATAAAATTACAAAATTAATAGAAACTATAAAAGACTCAGGTGTAGTAGCATATTCATCAGGTAATCATGCACAGGCTGTTGCTTATGCATCTATGATTAATACTATTAGTGCAAAAATAATAATGCCTAAAACTGCACCTCAAATAAAAATTGAAAATACAAAAAAATATGGAGCAGAGGTAATATTATATGACACTTACTTTCAAAGTAGAGAAGAGATAGGAAATGAAATTCAAAAGAAGGATAATAGAGCTCTAATTAAACCCTATGATGATGAAGATATAATTGCTGGTCAGGGAACTGCAGCTATCGAAATTGTAAATGATTTTAAAGAGCAATCAATTGAACCTGATCTGTATTTATGTTGTTGTGGAGGTGGAGGGCTTATTGCAGGAACATCAACATACTTAAAACATATTTACCCAAATATAAAATCATATTCTGTAGAGCCTGAAGAATTTGATGACACAAAAAGATCTTTAGAAGCTGGTAAGCTTATAGAAAATAAAAAAAATGCTAAATCTTTTTGTGACGCACTATTAGCACCTCAACCTGGCAATATAACCTTTCAAATTAATTCAAATAATCTTGAAGGAGGACTAAGTGTTTCTGATGAAGAAGTAACAAAGACCATAATTTTACTTGCTGAACAAATTAAAATAGTAGTAGAACCAAGTGGAGCAGTTGCAGCAGCTGCAGTATTAAATAATAAAATTGATATCAAAAATAAAAAAATCATAGTTATGATTTCTGGTGGTAATATGGATTTAAGTTTATTTAATAATTTATGATGAATCTATCAAATTTAAAAAAATTACAAAATCTATTAAAAGAAAAAGATATCGATATTTTTGTCATTAATAGAAGTGATGAATATTTAAATGAGTATATTTCTCCAAAAGCAGAAAGATTAAATTTTATAACAAACTTTTCTGGTTCAGCGGGAAGAGCAATTATAACACCAACAAATGCATTCTTGTATGTTGATGGACGATATACTTTTCAAGCGAATACTCAAATTAATGCCAAAGAGATTCTCGCAAAACATTTAAATAGCTTTTGGACAGATTTAGAAAAAATTTTATTAGAAAAAAAATTAAAAATTGCATTAGATCCAACTCTTCATTCAATTATAGAAATTGAAAAAGTGGAAAAAATGTTAGAGAATTCAACATCTCAACTCCAACTTATAGATAAAAATTTTGTTGATTTAATATGGGAAAATCAACCAAAAACACAGTATACAGATATATTCGATCACCCAACAAGTTTTGCTGGTCACGACAGAAGTGAAAAACTAGATATTTTAAAAAAATTTTTAGATCAAAATGATATTGATCATTACTTTGTTTCTGGGCTTGATAATATTGCTTGGCTATTAAATTTAAGAGCAGATGATATTAAATATACACCACTGCTTTATTCTTATCTTCTAATTTCAAAAAATAATAAACATTCTTTGTATATTAAAAAGTCTGCAATGCCAGAAATACTAAAAAAGGAAATCCAAACATTAATAAATATTAATAATATTGAAAACATCGGATTAATTTTTAATAATATTAATTCGTCTGATTCAATTGGTTTAGATTTTAATTCCACCACTTATTATTTTTTAGATCTTTTAAGAAAACAAAAAATAAATACTAAAAATTTAGCAAATCCATGTATTTTGTTAAAAGCTATCAAAAATGAAACTGAATTAGATGGAGCCAAAAAAGCACATATAAGAGATGGTGTTAGTATTACTAAGTATATTTATTGGTTGAAAAATATCATGGATCCTAAATCAAATGATGAAATAAGTGTTGCACAACATTTAGAAAATCTTCGAAGAAAAAATGAATTATTTCATTCTCTATCTTTCGATACAATATCAGCAATTGATAAAAATGCAGCCCTTCCTCATTACCGTGTTACTAAAGAAGGAAAATCATCTTTCTCAGATAATAATATTTACCTTGTTGACTCAGGAGGGCAATATTTTGATGGAACAACCGATATAACAAGAACTATAATATTAGGTGAAGCAACCACAGAACAAAGAGATAGATTTACAAGAGTTCTTAAAGGTCATATTGCTTTATCAAATCATGTTTTTGAAAAGGGAACAAAAGGAACTGATATTGATTATCTAGCAAGAAAAAGTCTGCAAGAAATTAATTTAGATTATGATCATGGAACAGGTCACGGTATAGGAAGTTTTTTGAGTGTCCATGAAGCCCCACAACGTATTGCAAAAAAATCAATGTTTGATAGCGTTGAGTTGCTTCCGGGAATGATTTTATCCAATGAACCTGGATACTATAAAGAAAATGAATATGGCATAAGAACAGAAAATTTAGTTGTGATAAAAGAGAATAATAATAATAAATTATACTTTGAAAACATTTCTTGGTGCCCAATAGATTTGGATCTCATTAACAGTAGTATGCTCGGTCAAATTGAAAAACATTGGTTAAATAAATATCATAAAAAGGTATATGATACATTGGAGACACACCTTGAGGACAAAGAGAAGGATTGGCTTAAAGAAGTAACTACTGAAGTTTAACTAAAGCCGCCAATTATGCGGCTTTCTTATTAATATCAAATTCAGTTCTTAGGAGATGCTTATCTAATTCAATTTTCCACTCTTTTCCGTATTCAGATTTGAAATATTTAACTAAATCTTCATCATTATTTTAGTTTTTGTCACTTAAATCATCGTAAACTTTGTTAAAAAAGTTAAAAACATTAATCATTACCTATTCCTTTCTTTTTTAAAACATTACTTATTCTATGCAATCAAAGTATAAAAATATGAATTTTTATATGCAAAAAATGCATATATAAATATATTAAAAATCTAAATATACTTAAATTTTTTAATAATAATTAAAATTAATTGTTCCTGATTGACTTTGTAAATTAATACTTCATAAATTTAAATATTTTAACTTTCAATGATAATAATTTTAACACAATGCTTTCCATCTAGAGTTGGGGGAATTGAAACATTGATGTATGACATAGCATTAAATTTAAGTTTCAAGCACGATGTAAAGGTCTTAGCTGACCAACAAGACAGTGCTAAAGATTTAGAATTTGATAAAAACAATAAAAATTTTTTAATATTAAGATTTAAGGGTTTAAAATTTTTAAGAAAAAGAAATAAATTTAATAAACTTAAAAATATTTGTTCTTCAAATAATATTGAAGCAGTCATCACTGATAGCTGGAAAAGTCTTGAGTTACCAATTAATTTTTTAAAAGAAAAAAAAATCCCAATTATTAGTCTTGTTCATGGAAACGAAATAATAATCAAAAACGCTAATCATCACAAAAGAATAAAAAAAGTTTTAAAATTAGCAAACGCATTAGTGGTCAATTCATCATATACTAAAAACTTACTTTCAAAAATAAGTGAAAACTTTAAAAAGATTGAAGTTATCTATCCAGGTGTAAAATCTACTAAGAATATTATAGAACAAGCAATAGATTTAGGTGATAGTTATCCAACGTTACTTACTCTTGCCAGACTAGAAAAAAGAAAAGGACATTCGTATATTCTTAAATCTATTTTTAATTTAAAAAAAATTTATCCAGATATTCAATATATAATTGCTGGTGAAGGTGATCAGTTAGAGAATATAAAGAAAGAAATAAAAAATTATAATCTAGAATCAAATGTGAAGTTAGTTGGAACAATAAATGAAAATCAAAAAAAATTCATTTTTTCTAAGACTGATATTATGATCATGCCAACAATAGATGAAACTCATGCAAATTCTATTGAAGGTTTTGGAATCGCATACATCGAAGCAGCACAATATGGCATTCCTTCAATTGCCTCAAATGTTGGAGGCACTCCTGAAGCTGTATTGCATAATAAAACTGGTTTAATTATTAATAATTTTAATGAATTAGATGAATCAATTAAGAATTTAGTTGAGAACAAACAAAATAGAATTCAATTAGGACAAAATGCAAAAAATAGAGCAGAAAATGAATTAATCTGGGAAAAACAAGTAGTAAAATACAATAAGTTAATAGGCGATATTCAGTGACTATTTTATTTCATAACACAACTTTTGATAAAATTGATGTTTGGAAAAAAACAATAAAAAAATTTTTTAAAAATGAAAAAATAATTTCTATCAAAGATTATAAAAATTTTAATGATGTAAATTGTGCAATTATTTGGAATCTACCAGATAATATTCTTTCAAGACTAAAAAATCTCCAAGTTATTTTCTCTATGGGTGCTGGAGTAGATCACATTCTAAAACTTAAAAATTATAATAAAAAAATTCCCATAATCAGAATAAAAGATGAAGAAATGGGTGAGAGAATTGCCAATTATTCTTTAGCTCAAATATTAAATTATCAACTAAATTTTAAAATTTTTCAAAATTCTCAAATCAAACAACACTGGTCTGGAGAAAGGACACCAATTGATAATAAAAATTTAACAGTAGGTATTCTAGGTATAGGATTTCTTGGCAATTATATTGCAAAATTACTAAATAAATTAAATTATAATGTTATTGCATATAAAAAAAAACAAGCAAAAGTAAAAAATGTAAAAATATATACGGGCAAAAATATTATAAGTTTTATCAAAAGGTCTGATGTTATCATTTCTATTCTACCATCAACAACTCAAACAAATAATATAATAGATAAAAAGTTTTTAAAGAATATGAAAAAAAATTCTTGTTTAATAAATATAGGCAGAGGAAATGCAATTGAAGAGAAAGACCTTCAAAATCATTTAAAGAAAAACAAAAATTTTTATGCTTATTTGGATGTCTTTAAAAATGAGCCTTTAAAATCAAGTAGTCAATTTTGGAGATTACCAAATGTAACAATTACTCCACACGTGGCAGGTGTAACAGCTATAGAGCCATCTGTTAAATATATGTACTCAAAATATAAAAAACTAAGAAAAAATAAAAATGTAAAATCAGATGTTAATCCATCTGACGGATATTAATTGACCTCAAAATAATTTTGTAAAATTTTAAAATAAATACTTTCTAATTTAATAATATCTTCAACAAAAACAAATTCATCTACTTTATGAAGAGTTTGATTTCTAAGACCTAACTCTACTACTTCACAATAGTTTTTTATATATCTTGCATCTGAAGTACCACCATCAGTTGCTTGCTCAGGCGGACTATTTCTGCCTGTGACATCAGAAATTGATTTTGAAATAATATTATATAAATCACCGGGTTTATTCAGAAATGACTCAGCTGTTGCATCATATGTATAAGTGCAGCTAGCATTTTCCAGTTTAGAGAAAATCTTTTCTATTTTATTATCAATCCATTTTATAAGTGAATCAGATGAGTGCATATCATTAAATCTAATATTAACTGTTGCTTTAGCTAATTCTGGAATTACGTTTTGAACAGGATTACCAATATCAATAGTAGCAATTTGAACTGATGTTGGTAAAAAATTTACATTACCTTCATCTAGCGGCTCTTTTAATATACTATTTAATAAATTCACTAAGTGATGTGAAGAATTTTCAGCTAAATGAGAATTCGCCGTATGTCCCTGAATACCTTTTACTTGAAAAAAGAAACTAACTGATCCTCTTCTTCCAATTTTTACTTTATCGCCGACCTCATTTTTCGAAGTTGGTTCACCAACAAGACAATGATCAAATTTATAATTTTGTTTACTTGCCCATTCTAAAATTCTTGGTGTGCCGTTTACAGAATCTCTTTCTTCATCTCCTGTAATAATAAATGAAATCTTACCTGGAATATTTTTATATTTATCTACAAATCTTTTAGCGGCACTTATGAAACAAGCGACACTGCTTTTCATATCTTCACTACCCCTTCCATACAGTTTACCTTCATCTATTTTTCCTGAAAAGGGAGGGTATTTCCAAGAACTTTCATTTCCTACTGGAACTACATCTGTGTGACCAGCATAAGCAAAATGCTTTCCTTCATTTCCTATCGTTGCAAATAAATTTTTTACTTCATAAGAATTGTTTCCAGAGAAACTTAATGGATGACAATCACATCCTATAGCACTTAGATGATTTTCGACGATTGTTAAAGCGCCCTCATCTTTTGGAGTTACACTTGCACATTTAACTAAGGATTGTGTAAGAGTAACTGGATCAAAATTAATTTCTGACATTAATCTCTTAAAAGATCATTGATTGATGTTTTGCTTCTAGTTTTTTCATCAACTCTTTTAACAATAACCGCACAGTATAAAGAAGGATTAATATCCCCTTCTTTTTTTCCAGGTAACGTACCTGGTACCACAACTGAATACGCTGGAACTTTTCCCATATGAATTTCTCCAGTTGATCGATCGACTATTTTTGTAGACGCTCCAATAAATACACCCATTGATAAAACCGTACCTTCACCAACAATAACACCTTCAGCCACTTCACTTCTTGCTCCAATAAAACAATTGTCTTCAATAATTACAGGATTTGCTTGAAGAGGTTCAAGAACACCGCCAATACCAGCGCCTCCAGAAATATGACAGTTTTTACCTATTTGCGCACACGATCCAACTGTTGCCCAAGTATCAATCATTGTTCCTTCATCAACATATGCACCAAGATTTACAAAAGAAGGCATTAAAACAAC
>QBZY01000013.1 GCA_003282155.1 Pelagibacteraceae bacterium AG-337-I02
CATAACTTGAACGTGCTCTGAAGCTATTTCATTTGCTTTAGATAACATCTCTTCATAGGTGTCACATAAAATAATTTCTCCATAATCTCTCCAGCTAATACTTGCCGTTTCTTTAGTAGGTAAAATTTCTAAAATTCTATCAATTTCTTTAAATGTTTCTTCTGCAAGTTTTCTTGAGTTTGTTATCATGACAGCTGGCGAATTATATCCATGCTCTGCTTGTCCTAATAGGTCAGTTGCACATATTTCACCATCAACTGTTTCATCTGCAATAACCATTGTTTCAGTTGGACCAGCAAATAAATCAATACCAACTTTGCCATACAATTGTCTTTTCGCTTCAGCAACAAAAGCATTTCCAGGTCCAACAAGCATATCAACAGATTTAATATTTTCTGTACCAATAGCCATTGCGCCTACTCCTTGCATTCCTCCTAAAACATAAATTTCATGAGCACCCCCCATTTTCATTGCTGTAACAACTGCTGGATTTGGTTTACCTTTAAAAGGTGGAGTAGTGGCTACAATCCTTGGCACCCCAGCAACAGAGGCAGTAACAACAGACATATGTGCAGAAGCTACCATTGGAAATTTACCAGCTGGAACATAGCAACCGACTGCTTGTACAGGTATATTCTTATGACCAAGAATAACACCTGGGTGCGTTTCTACTTCTAATTCATTTAAAGTTTTTAGTTGTGCTTCAGCAAATGACCGTATTTGTTTTTGAGCAAATTTAATATCTTCTTTATCATTATCAGAGACTGCACTCATTAATTGATTAATTTGATCTTCACTTAGTCTAAAACTATCTGGTGAATAGTTATCAAACTTTTTTGATAACTCTCTAATATGTTTATCACCTTCTATCTCAATTTTACTTAATGTTTCTTCAACAATTTTTTTAACTTTATCATTATCTTCAATTCTTTGTTTTTCTTCTAAACCTCTTTTTAAATATTCAATTGCCATAATTATTTTTTATGAATTAATTCAAATATATCAACACCTATTTGTTTTAAAATATAGGCTATATCAATTGGTACCCAATTTTCACGAATTAAACCTTCGTGATGTAAATAAAAATCCATCACTCTCATTTCTACCATAACATCATTTGGCTCAAAACCTAACCAATGATTAGAGCCGTACTTACTCTTAATACTATGCCATCCTCCAGTCATTGAATAATTACCATCTCCAATTTCAACATAATGACCGACTGTATTATAGTCTCTTTCTTTAAAAGTTAATCTAAATGGTAGTTGATGATGATCAACAAAACCTTTCAGACCTCTCGCTGTCCCAACTCCTGAAGGACCAAACCACATCATTTTAGGATGCCAATATTTTTTTTGTTCATGATCATTAATCAAATTATATCTTATACTCTCTGTAGAAAAAGTTGGTTCCATTTCAGGTTTAGTTCCTAAACTTATTTGCATTGTAAGTGATTGATGCAAAGACTTTATAGACAATTTTTTGTCTAAATTTATATTATTTTCACCATCACCAGTTATTGGTGCAGGCCACATGCCCTCTGCTCCAAGTGATTTGTGTAATGGCCAATAACCAGCTTGACGAATAAAATCCACAGTATCAATTAAAAAATATGATTTAATAATTTTATTATTTGTTATTTGATGACAATGACATGTTCCAGTAAGGTGACTTATATAGGAAACAAAAATTTTATCTTGATAAGCGCCACCAATTACAATATTATTTCTAATTTCAAGATCATTAAATGCATTTTTAAGAGGTTTCCAAAGTTTATTCTTAATTTCACCAATACCCTTAATTTCATTAATTGGATAAAAAGCATTTAGCTCTCCATCTTTGTGATAAAAGTTTTCTAATTCTTTCTCTAAATTTTCATTTGAAGACTCTACAATTTTTTTTAATAAATCTTTAAAATATATTTTATTTTTTATATTTTGTTGAAGATCAAGATCAATATGGAAAATAGTTTCTCTTTTTTTAACATCCTTTTCAAATGATTTCATACCTACTGATTAATACCTTTAAATAATAATTGATTTATTCAATATATTGAATATTATTCAACAAAAATGAATAAAATAATCTAATAATATGTCAATTAATATTACATCAAGACTAGCTAAATTCGATGACTTAGTTCCAAGTAAGATTCCCTTTGTTGAGGGTAAGTTAAAAGGTCATCAAGATAGAAAAAATTACTCTGTTATTGGACCAGGGGTAAGTGAAGATGCAAAACAAAATGTAAAAATTGCAGAAGCTCATGGATTTAACATTGGCGCTGTAAGTGCTGCTCCAATGAATGGTTCTGGTTTGCACAGCCACACAACAGCCGAAGTATTTATTATTCACTCAGGAGCCTGGCGCTTCTACTGGGGCGTGGATGGTACAGAAGGAGAAGTAATATTATATAAAGGCGATGTCGCATCTTTTCCAACAAATATGTTTAGAGGATTTCAAAATGTGAGTGATGAGGAAGCGTTAATGTTTGTTGTTTTAGGTGAAAATGACCCAGGTGTGATTACATGGACCCCAAAATTATTAAAAGAGGCTAAAAAATCTGGAATGGTTCTGCTTGATGATAATTCTTTAATTGATATTGAAAAAAATAAAATTGTAGATGAAAATAAAATCATTCAACCATTACATGATAAAGAACTTGAAACATTTGATCATTACACATCTTCAGAAATTGAAAAATTCGTCATACGTTTAAGTGATATGGATAAGTACTTAGTTGATGATGAACATTTTAATTCGAATAAAATCATTAATTATCTTGATCATTTTAATATTCATAATAAGTTATTTGATCCTTATATTCCGCATAAAACCGGATTTAGTCTTTCTCTGCTGAATGGAAAAAATGCTCATGTACATGAATATACACTTGAGAAATCAGAAGTATTACATTGCTTGTCTGGCAGTTGGGAAATTAATTGTGGTGGACAAAAAGTTGTCATCAATGCAAGAGATACCTTTTCAGTACCAAAAGATGCAATGAGATCTATAAAACAAATAAGCGAAATTGATGGAAGCTTATTTATAATAAGACAAACTAACTAAATATTTTATATATGAAGGGTTTTGATGATAAGTTCAAAGATTTACCTGATTATATTTTAAAAATTACATATCAAATTTGGGAAAATAATGATGTTGAAGCTATAAGAGATTATTATGCTGATACCCCTAATGTTAGCCTACCTACCCCAACTAGATCTCCTTCAGGTGTAATTTATGGTGCTGAACCAGTAATCGAAAGCACTTATGCTAGTAAAATACTTTTTCCAGACAGAACTCTTTTAGGAGAAGATGTAATTTGGACTGGTAATGATGAAGAAGGATATTTTTCATCTCATCGAATTTTATCAACTTCTACCCACTCTGTTGACGGTATGTACGGTGAAGCAACTGGAAAAAAATTATATTACAGAACTATTGCCGATTGTGCATGTATGAATAATCAGGTTTATGATGAATGGCTTGTTAGAGACCAAGGAGCCATTGTTAGACAAATTGGAATAGATCCTAAAGAGTTTGCAAATAATTTAATCAAAAATGAAGGTGGCCCAGACAAAGCGAGTAAACCTTTTGATGAAAACACTCCTCTTCAATCAATTTACACATCACCCATATTACCTTCTGGTAATTGTGGTGAAACTTATGCAAAAATTCTAACATCAATTATGAATATTAATTTAGAGAAAACTATTAATGATAATTATGATAGGGCAGTACAACAATTTCAACCTGGTGGTAATACTCACTATGGAAAAGATGAGGTTATTAAATTTTGGAAACAACTAAGAAATGCTTTTCCAGACTCTTTATTCTCCATTGATCATATGGCTTTTACCGAAGAAATTGATCAACCTAAAAAAGCTTCAGTTAGATGGTCTTTAGTTGGAAAACATGAAGGTAATGGTATGTTTGGTAAAGCATCTAATGCAAATATATATGTAATGGGTATTAACCATGTTGAATTTGGACCAAGAGGTATTAAAAATGAATGGGTTTTGTATGATGAAACTATGATTTGGAAACAAATTTTATTAAAAACTGGTTAGTATAACTATATGTCATCAATTCAAACAACGCACGTAGGAAGCCTTCCTCGATCAAAAGAATTATCTGAATTTTTATTTGCAAAAGATAGAGGTGAAAATTTTGATCAAAGTAATTTTAATAATATTTTAAAAGACAATGTTGAAAAAGTTGTCAAACAACAAATTGATGTTGGAATTGACTTTGTCAATGATGGTGAAATGAGTAAAATTAGTTATGCTACTTATATTAAAGATAGAATTGATGGATTTTCGGGCGAAAGTGAGAGAAGAGCACCCGCGGACCTTGATGACTTTCCTGAATATAAAGAAAAGATAGATAAGAGTGGAGGTACTCCCACCTATACGAGGCCCTGCTGTACAAATGAACTTAAGCTAAAAGACGAGAACGCACTAATTAACGACTTAAATAACTTCAAAAATTCACTCGATAAAAATAATCATCACAAAGCTTTTATGAATGCTGCATCTCCAGGTGTAATAAATGTCTTTATGCCCAACAAATTCTATAATTCTGAAGAAGAATATTTAGATAAGCTATCTAATATAATGGCTAAAGAATACGAAACTATTACAAAATCAGAAATCCAAGTTCAATTAGATTGCCCTGATCTTGCACTTGCTAGGCACATGAATTTTAAAGATTTATCTGAAGATGAATTTATTAAACGAGCAGAAATACAAATTGAATGTTTGAATGCAGCTTTGGTAAATGTTGATGTTGAAAAAACGAGAATGCATATATGCTGGGGTAACTATGAAGGACCTCACACTCATGACATTGCATTAGAGAGAATTTTACCTATAATTTTAAAATCTAAAATAAAATTTTTCTTAATTGAATCTTCCAATCCTAGACACTCACATGAATGGAAAGTTTTTCAAGATATCAAATTACCAAAAGATAAAATTTTAGTTCCAGGTGTTATTGATTCTACCTCTAATTTTGTAGAACATCCTGAAGTAGTGGCTGATAGATTAATTCAATATTCAACAGTGATTCCTAAAGATCAATTAATGGCTGGAACAGATTGTGGTTTTAGTTCATTTGCTGGCTTTGGAAAAATTGATGAAAAAATTTGTTATGAAAAACTTCATGCATTAGTTGAGGGTACTAAACTTGCTTCAAAAGTCATCTAATTACTGATTTAAAAATTTTGCTCTTTCTAAAAGATCAACTCCTAGTATTTTTAAAAAATGTAAATGATCTATAAAAATCCAATTTTCAGCTAGTTTATCACCATCTCTTCGATATAAATCTACAACTCTCATTTCAGACTCAATTTCACTAGCATTTGTTAAGCCTAAGTATTCTCCCTTAGGTTTCATTATTAAATTTGGCCAACCAAACCAACCACCTAAATCATCTTCAGCACTACTTAGTATATGTCCATTAAATCTTACAAATTCTAAGCCATCTTGAAACGGTTTAGTATGTCCTTTTTGATAACCATCGATTGTATATGATGCTCCAATACCTCCTGGCCCCCACCAAATCATATCATTATGCCAATCAAGCTCTAATTCCTCTTTATAAGATTGCATTTTAGAACCTTTGACAAGGCGGTCTCGCATTCTATGGATTAGATCTAATGTTTTTTGACTTTCATTTTGATTAGAAGTGGTAAATTTTAAACCTTTATGATTCATTGGTCCTGGTGTAACACAAACGAGACCTGAAGATGCAGGAATTACAGAAAGACCTAGTTGTTGCATAAAATTCATTACATCTAAAAAAATAGCTCCTTCAGTAATTTTATTATTTTCAACTTTATAAAATTCTGCAAATCGTAACAAAATAGATTTATAATTAGGTTTAAGGCCTAAAAAAGATTTATTAAATACACCCATGAAATGGCCCATACTTGAGATCCATTTACTTTCATTCTTATCATTCGAGTTTATACCTGCATAAAATATATCTAATCGACGTTGTATAGGTGAAAATGAATCCTTAATTGGTTTCCAAAGATTTTTTGCAATAAGATCTGTACTTCCTATTTCGTTGAAAGGATGGGTACATTTCATATTAAAATCTTCTGATACATATTTAGAGATAATTTCTGTTAAAGACTCAATGTCGCAACTATCTATTTCACTAAAATAATCTAATACTAATTTTTTTTCTGCTTGAAGATCAGTCATTAAATTTGAATTATATTAATAAAGTAAAAAAGACAATATTCATTTTTTTGAATAAAATTTCATTGCTTTGAAATATTTTTAAATGTATCTCAAGTTAAATACAAAATATGAAAATAAAAAAAATTAAAGATAAAAGACCACAAGCTCTCCAAGATTATCACATGCCCACGAGTTATGATATTTCATTAAAAGCATATGGAGGTGGAGGAACTGCAAAATCTTTAAATCCAGAACCTAAAAAACTTAAACATCAATCAATGAAGGGATTTGAAGAACATTATAAAAATATCATAGATTATATAGTAAGAATTACTTATCAAATTTGGGAAGAAAAAAATATTGGGTATATTTATGATACATACAGTAAAGATTGCAGAGTTTGGGATGAATTTGGTTTGCAATCTGGATCAGAAAAAATAGTAGCTGATACAGTACACACTAATAATGCTTTTCCAGACATAAGACTTTTTGCTGATGAAGTTATTTGGGCAGGAGATGAAAAAGCAAGTTTTCATACATCACACAGAACAATTATTACTGGAACAAATACTGGTTTTAGTAAATTCACCAAACCAACAGGAAAAAAAGTTAGGCTATTTTGTATTGCAAATTGTGTAGCAAAAAATAATGAAATTTATTACGAAAATGTTGTGTATGATACTGCAGGTTTAATCAAACAGCTTGGATTAGACCTAAATCAAGTTGCTAAACAACTTGTAGATGAGGGAATAACAGGGCCATTTGCACCTAATTTTAAAAACTCTAAGCCAAAAAGAAATATTACTAAATTAAAACCAATCAGTTTTGAAATCCCAGATAAAATTAATAATGTACGACAATTTGTTCACGCGGTTTATGACACAATTTGGAACAGAAGAAATTTTTCTGCAATAAATAAAGCATACTCCAGTACTGTCGAATTTGAAGGTTCGACAGGACGTAAATTTAAAGGAGTTTTGCAATTGAGAAAGTATATAATATCAATTTTGGCTTCATTTCCTGACCTTGTAATAAGCATCGAAGATTTATACTGGATGGGAAACACCAAAGACGGTTATTTAGTTTCAGTGCGTTGGGCTGCAGTAGGAACACATAAAGGTAATGGCTCATATGGCCAACCAACTAACAGAGAAGTTTTTCTTTGGGGAATCACTCAATGGGAAATTAAAAACAACAAAATAATGAAAGAATGGACTGGCTTTAATGAGCTTGCAATTTTAATGCAAATTTTAGGAGATAAAAAATGAATTTAGATGAAAGTAGAAAACTATTAGAGAATATGTATGATGCACTTAATGCACAGGATCTAGAAGCTCAACATAAATACTGGCATGATAATATGGTTTGGCACGGCCCTCCAGGATTTGGTGATATTCATGGTATTGAAAATTTTAAATATAAAGTCCTAAAACCTTTTTACGAGGCATTTCCTGATTACCATGTAAAAAATGACATTGTTGTTGCAGAAGGTGAATGGATAAGTGCAACTGGATTTTTAACAGGAACACATAGTGGTATATATCTTGGTGTTGAACCAACAGGTAAGTCTATAAAAATGCAATTCTCAGATTTTTGGACAATTAAAGATGGAAAGTTTTTAGACAATTACGTTATGGTAGATAATCATGGTGTTTTTGAGCAAATGGGATTAAAATTTAAATAAATTACTTTGTCGTTTTTCTTTTAATAAGCCTTCCTTGAACAATATGGTTTATTGGTTCAAAATCTGGATCTCTAATAAATTCATTAATTAACTGAGTTGCTAGATTTGACATTTGTCTAATTGGCTGCCGCACTGTTGTGAGATTATATGATTCCCATGATGACATTGATATATCATCGTAACCAATAACTTCTAATTGGGAGGAGATTTTTAAGAGCGTATTTTTTTTAATATAATCTAAGCATCCAAATGCCATTGTATCATCAGCACAAAATATTGCACTTAAATTTTTATTAAAGATTTTTTCTGTTGCTTGATAACCACCTTCATATGTAAAAAATCCTCTCTCAACAGTTAATTTTATTTTTTTATTTTTTTTAAGAATATTTTTAAAACCTTTACATCGTTCATCACTAACAAATGAACCTTTAGGACCTTCAATAAGACCAATATATTTATGATTTTTGTTAATAAAATATTCTGCAACTATTTGTCCTCCATTTCGATGATCACATGCTACAGAACTTATGGTTGGTATATTCCAACTTCTATTGTAAGCAATAAATTGTATTCTTTTTTGATTGCAATCTTCAACAAATTTATCTGTAGGTTTTGTTGCAGATATTATTGCAATAAGTTTTTCTTTTAAATAAGGCTCAATTAATTTTTCATCTAATTCTTCTCCATCATCAGTTGTTATTAATAAAATTCTAAAACCTCCATTTCTTAGTGCTTCATGTAATTCAATCAAAACTTCTGGGTAATATCTACTCGTAACATAGGGTAAAATAACAGCTACTAACCCACTATCATCGTTTGACGCTGAACCAGAAGATATGTTAGGCGCTTTATATTTTAATTTTCTTGCTGCTTCCAAAACTCTTAACTTTGTTCTACTAGAAATACTGGCACCTTTTGTAAAACATCTCGAAACCGCCGATTGCGACACCCCTGCTAACTTTGCTACGTCCTGAGATGTCGCAGTCTTTTTAAAATTCATGAATTATCCCCTCATTTCAATATTCAAAACCTTGAATATCAATTCATATTATTGCATTATTTTCTAATACTAATATAAAGGATTTATACTTAAATGTGAATTTCACACTTTATTAATAAGGGGAAATATATGAAAAAACTATTAATAGCTCTATTGTTTACATTCGTGAGCACAGGTGTGCACGCCGGCGGGCACTCACCTTGTGGAGTAACAGATGGATCAATAAAGATTCTAGCTAACGAATTTACAACATACAGAATTTTCATGGATGAGGTAAAAAGTTGTGCGGGACCTAGTGCAGATTTTTCTGTAACTCACTCCGTTGACCATAATAAATTACAAGTTGCGGCTCTATCAGCTAACCCTGCAGAGTTTTCTGCAAAACTTGTAACAAATGGTTCAATTACAACTTTAATGAATGATAATTTAATTCGTCCACTTGACGATTTAGTTGCTAAATATGGAAGTGCATTACAAGACAATCAAAAAATCGTGATTGATGGTAAGATCTACGCAATAGCTTTCATGGCTAATGCTCAACATCTTTGGTACAGAGAAAGCATTCTTAATGACTTAGGTATCGCAGTTCCTTCAACATATGAAGAAGTAATTGCAGCTGCAGAAAAAATTAAGGCATCTGGCAAAATGGCTAACCCATATGCTGGGGCTTTCAAATCTGGATGGAATTTAGGTCAAGAGTTCGTAAACATGTATCTTGGTCACGGAGGTGACTTCTTTAAAGCTGGAACAGCTGAAGTCAGTGTTAATAATGCTAATGGAGTAGCTGCTCTGAACATGCTTAAAAGATTAACAGAAGTGAGTAATCCTGATTTCTTAACTCAAGATACTAATGCAGTTAAAGAAGAATGGGAGTCTGGTAATGTAGCATTAATGCATATCTGGAACTCAGGAGCAGCATCTTTATTAGATGACGAAGGTGATCAGATGATTAAAGCTGATACTAGATTAGCTCCATCTCCATCAGTTGGTGGTGGAATGAAACCTGCAACAACTCTATGGTGGGATGGTTTTGGAATAGCTACAAATACTTCTGATGAAAATGCAGAGGCATCTTTTAGAGCTCTTTTAGGTGCAGCAACTTCAACAGAAATGGCAAATGCTAATCCAAATGCAACTATTTGGTTGATTGATGGCTATTCGCCTGGAGACACAGCAGGACCTGTTGTTGACGCTGCTAACAGAGGTGCAACACCTTACCCAAGCTTACCATACATGAGTCTATTACATGGTGCTTTGAGTACAGAACTTGTAGAATTCCTTCAAGGAAATGAGTCTGCTGAAAAGGCATTAGCTGATGTAGAAGCTGCTTATGTAGCAAAAGCTACTGAGCAAGGTTTTCTATAAACCACATAATTATTTATGTTAAAGTGGAACATTATTATGTTCCACTTTTTTTTTAAAAAGAAATAGATGCCTCACAAAACATTCTTTTGGTTTTTCTTTCCAAGCGGATTGGCAATGCTGATGTTTATTGGCCTTCCAATTATCTCTAGTTTTTTTCAATCTCTTCATATTGAGCCTGAACAAATTTTAATGGAAGTAGAAAAATGTGATCCGTTTGGATGTAAAACTGAAACAAAAGTAGATATTGAAGCTACAAATAAATTACAAGAGGAACAGCCTCTCGGAAGGTTTAACGGTTTGGGAACTTATGGAGATAGAAACCATTTAGCTTTTGATGAAATTAAAGAGGCTTGGACTAATTCTTCATCAATAGCTGAGTTCACAGATATTTTACTTAATCTTCCATTTTATAAAGCATTACTTTTTACACTAACATTTTGTTTTGCAGTTACACCACCAGTAGTAGTCTTAGGCTTCATAGTAGCTTTAAGTGTAAATACGATTACGAAAAGCTTAAAAGGTCCAACCATTTTTGGTGTTATTTTACCGATGATTGTAACACCATTGATTGGATCTCTCGTTTTATTTTGGATGATAGATGCAAAGGGAATATTGGGTTCATTTATTCAATTCTTATTTGATGATCCAAATTTATCACTAAAGTCTTCAAGTCAATTGACATGGATAACTCTGATTATTTATGGTATCTGGCATAATACACCTTTTGCTTTTGTTGTTTTTTATGCTGCATTGCAGACTGTACCTCAAGATCCAATTGAAGCTGCAATTATCGATGGAGCTTCAAGATATGAAAGAGTAAGACACATTGTTATCCCACATCTTTATCCAGTTGCAACGTTTATAATATTGATATGTCTTATGGATAATTTCAGAGTTCTTGAACCTATAATTGGTTTTGCTGCTGAAGGAGTTGCTCAATCACTTTCTTGGATGATTTACAACGACTTAAGAAGTGAAAACAAAATGTTATTCGGGTCTGCAGGAGCAACATCTATGTTAACTATTATTGGTGTAGCAATCTTATTAACACCAGTACTTATAAGAACCTGGAGAGAATTTAGAACAGAGAGATAATATGGAATCAAAAATTAACAGATACTCAAAACAACTAATTTTAATAAATAGTTTTTTTATTCTCGCTTGGTTAGTTGTTTCTGTTTTTCCTTTTATATGGACCTTTTGGGGATCATTTAAAGTTAAAGCTGACTTTTTCTCAAGAGCTGATTGGATGTTTGCTGTATCAGGGGTTAATACTTTGATTGAAACAGGAGATACCTCTACAGTTAAGGCATATGTGGAGTCTTGGACTGAAGGTGAATTTTGGAAAGCAACAATGAATACAATTATTATAACTGTTTCTGTTGTCACAATCTCTTTATTTTTAGGAACATTAGGTGCTTATGCATTGTCTAGATCAACATATAAATATACTTTTTGGATTTTAATTGCTGCTTTGATTTTTAGAGCGATGCCTCACATCACACTTGTTTCAGGTTATCTATTCCCTTTCTTTCAATTGAATGTTTGGGGCATACTGCCGACTACCATAATAGTTTTAGTAGCAATAAATCAACCTTTCACATTATGGCTTCTTTATTCTTTCTTTAAAACAGTTCCTAAAGAATTAGATGAAAGTGCACTAATTGATGGCTGCTCTTATTTTCAAGCATTTCGCTTTGTTATAATGCCTGTAATGTGGCCGGGAGTTGTTACAGCAGGTTTATTTAGTATGATGTTAGCCTATAATGATTTTACAGTTACTTCACTTCTTTTAAATCAGCAAAATTATACAATGGTTCCTAAAATTAATGCCTATTTAGGTACAATTGAACATAGTGGAAATTATATGTGGGCAGTATCCAGTGTTGTTTCTGCAACTGCACCTTTATTTATGATTATAATGTTTTTTCAACGACAACTAATAAGTGGTTTAACTGCTGGGGCAGTGAAAGGTTGATATAAAAATTAAATTTCTAATAATATGAAATATAAGGCTTTAATATTTGGATCAATTGGAACACTAATAGAGTCATCAGATATACAACGTAACTCTTTCAATGAAGCTTTTAAAGAAGCTGGTCTAGATTGGTACTGGGATGAGCAAGATTATAAAATTTTATTAAAAAGATCTGGTGGTACAAAAAGGGTAGAAGATTTTGCAGAAAAAAATAATGTTAATGTTAATGCATCACAATTAAGAAATAGAAAGACTGAAATTTTTAGTTCTTTTATAATTAAGAACAAACAAAAATTAAGAAAAAGTGTAAATGAAATAATTAATTACTCAAAAAAAAATAATATTAAACTATCTTTATCAACGTCAACAACAATTAATAATGTTGAGGCAGTATTCAAAAGTTTATCCAATGAAATTTCAAAAGAGGATTTTCATTTTATTGGAAATAGATCATTAGTTAAAAATGAAAAACCTAATCCTGAAATATACAAACTAACATTGGAAAAATTAAATTTAGAACCTGATAATTGTTTAGCTATTGAGGATACTGAAGAAAGTAGCAAGTCTGCGGTAAGTGCTGGAATAAAGTGTATTGGTTTCCCTGGCGATTATCATTCAGATGATAGTTTTGAAATGTGTATTAAAAAAGTAAAAATATTAGATCAATCATTATTTTCACTGTAAAGATTAAAAAGGTTCATGTTTTTAAAAGATATAAACGTAAAAAATAAAACAGCGTTAATAACTGGGGCTGGTAAAGGCATTGGTAAAGCCTGCTCTATAGCACTAGCAGAAGCTGGTGCTCATATAATTATAATAAGCCGTACAGAAAAAGATCTTATGGAAGTTCAAAGCATCATCACAAGACTAAAAAGAAGGTGTAGCTATTTTGTTTGCGATGTTACTAACCTTGATGAGATAAAAAAAATTTTTTCTAAAATTTCCAGATTAGATATTTTAGTTAATAATGCTGGTACAAATAGACCTGAATTTTTTACAAAAATAAAAAGAAAAGATATGAGTGAAGTGGTAGATTTAAATATCAAAGCCTCTTTTGATATCGCCCAGCTTTCTACTAAAATAATGCTTAAATCCAAAAAAAGAAAAAAAATGGGTGGATCAATTATTAACTTATCTTCACAATTAGGTAAAGTAGGTGCTCCATTGAGAAGTGTTTATAATATGACTAAATTTGGTATTGAGGGTCTGACCAAAGGCATGGCCATAGACTTAGCAAAACATAATATACGTGTTAACTCAATTTGCCCTACATTTGTAGAAACACCTATGGTAAAAAATTTTTTTAAAAATAAAGATTTTAAAAAATCTGTTATTAAAAATATTCCTTTAGGTAAGGTTGCAACTGAAAGTGATATCGCAACAGCAGTTGTGTATTTAGCTTCTGATGCTTCTTCAATGATGACAGGATCTTCTTTAGTTATTGATGGAGGGTGGACAGCAAAATAATGACATCTGAAGAATTAAAAAAATATTTTATTGACTATCAAATTTCAACTCAAACTTTTGATACAGACATCATTGAAAAATCATTAAATAAATATTTTTCAAATGATACTTTAATACATTTTTGTCATCCGTTTGGAACTTTTAAAGGTTTAGATTATTTATTAACCAAATGTTTAATTCCTCTATTTGATAGTATTCCAGATCTTGAAAGAAGAGATATGATTGTCATGGCTGGAACAACTCCAGAAGGCAGAAATTGGATTGGAACAATGGGTAATTATATGGGAACATTTCTAAAGCCATATTTAAATATTCCACCGACTGGAAATTTAATACATATGCGTTATCATGAATTTTTTCAGGTAGAAGATAATAAAATTGTCCAATTACAAGCAATTTGGGATTTACCTGAATTGATGATGCAAGCAAATGCATGGCCGATGGCACCTCAGTTAGGTGCTTTTTTGTGTACACCATCGCCGATGACATCTGATGGTCTTGCCATAAAAGGAGATGGTAAAAAGAATTTTGACCACGTCATTAATATGCTTAATGATTTATCTATTCATCCAACAGATCCTAATCCCAGAGTAATGCAATTAGAAAAATATTGGCACCCTAATCTAAATTGGTACGGGCCAGCAGGAATTGGGACAGGAAGGGGGATAGCTGGATTTAGACATTGGCACCAAATACCCTTTTTGAGAGCAATGCCAGATCGCAAAGGTGGATCTTCTAATGAAAAATTAGCAATAGAAGGTATGGAAGATTTAAAAACACATTGGTTACACGAAGGTAATTATGTTTGTGAAACAGGTTGGCCTAATATGAGGTTAACTATAACTAATGATGGTTGGATGGGTATAGCACCATCAAATCAGCAATTAGAAATGCGCAGTTTAGATTTTTGGAGACTTGAAAATGGTTTGATCAGAGAAAACTGGGTCTTAATTGATTTACTGGATATTTATAGGCAAATTGGTATCGATGTCTTTGATCGAATTAAAGAATTTAATAAAGCTCGCCAAACAGGAGATATAAAAATTTCTAATGGATTGGATGTTTTAAAATAATTAATTTTCCTTATTAATAAAATAAGTTGCCACGATTACAATTATACCACCTATAAAAGTAATTAAAGTTGGTATTTCATAAAAAATTATAAATGTTAACAATACACCAAATACAGGAAACAAAGCATAAAATGGAAATACTCTATTAACAGGATACATTCTGTATAAATAGAACATCGACATGTGTGCAGCAATTGAAACAAAGATCCCTGAGTGAAATATTAATAACCATGACTGAAAACTAATATTTTTTATTTCTTTTAATGTTTGTCCTTCAAATATTGATGATGAGACAATTAATAATGTAAATCCAACTAATCCCATTACCGCATTCGTGAGTGTGACTTCTAAATCCTTTAGGTATCTGGAAAATACTTGTGCACTGGCATAGAAGAATGCCATTAAAGTAATTAAGATTAACGCAAAAATTTCATTTCTTATCAATGGATCAAAGCCCAATAAAATAATACCAAAAAAAGAAATAAATATAAGCACCCATTTTTTAATACTTACTTTCTCTTTTAGAAAAAATGAGCTTAATAGTATTGCGAATGGTACAGCTAGCTGAGAACCAATAATAATTGGAGAAACTATATTAGCTTTGTGTAAAGATAATGTCATAAAGACATTTGCCAAAAAACCCATAGAGATTGAAAAAAAGAGAAGTGGTAGCCAGTATTTTTTTTCAGGTATTCTAAATCTCCAAAATGGTAAAAGGCATACGAAAACTACTAACATTCTTAAGCTTCCCATTAATAATGGAGGTACATTTTCATTAAAAATAACTTTCTGAACTGGGTAGGCACTTCCAAATAAAAAAGTGATTATCAAAATTAAAAAGTAGTGTCTCAATAACATTCGAGTTAAAATTTATTTATTAATTAGTTATTTGCTGCAACGACAGCTGCCATAATTGATGCAAGTTTAGAATTTTTACTATCAGCTCTACTAGGAACCACAACTGGTACTTTACCGCCAATTACTATTCCTGCAGCACAAGCGTTCATAAAATAAACCATTATTTTAGATAAAGAATTTCCAGTTTCTAAATTAGGTACTAATAATATATCAGTATCGCCAGCAACATCATTTTTGATTCCTTTTATTTTGGCTGCTTCTTCAGAAACAGCATTATCTAAAGCAAGCGGCCCATGAACAAAAGCATTAATTTTTTCTTCTAACGCAAGTTCCATAACTTTTTTGGCATCAACTGAACTTGGCATGCTTTCTATTGGATCTTCTGTACCTGATAAAATTGCAACTTTTGGTTTATTAATTTTTAATTTATTACAAAACTGAACAGCATTTTTTAAAATCTGTAATTTAATATCAACTCTTGGTAATACATTGAGGGCACCATCAGTGATAAAAAGAGGTTTTTTAAGATGTGGTGTAGTCATATGCCAAATATGACTTAATCTTCTGCCATCAAGTAAATTAAATTCTTTTTTTAAATAAGAGCGCATTAAAATATCAGTATGAAGGTTGCCTTTAATTACAATTTTAGTTTTATTTTCATTAGTCATTTGACATGCAACTAAAGCACTAGCTTCTTCATCTTTTGCATCTACAATTTTAAAATTCGAAATATCAAAACTTAAATTTTTCGCCGTCTCAGCAATTAAACTTTTATTACCAATTAAAGTTGGATCTATGAGGTTCATATTCTTACCTTCAATTACAGCTGATAATATGCTTTCTTGATTGGGGCACACAACAGCTGCGGGTATGTTAGGAGTCTCTAAAGATTTACTTTTAAGATCTTCTGGTAATGTGCTCATATTTGGTATTCTCTCTATACCACTGCTACAATTTTTCCTATGATATTTCTTTATTGTGTAAGAAATATTCTTTGATTTATTGATAATTTCATATACTCAATCTCTATTAAGGAAAAAATGGACTTAGAAAAAAGAACTGAAATACCTAATTCATTAGAAGAACATTGGATGCCATTCACATCTAATAGAGACTATAAAAATAGTCCAAGATTAATGGTTAAGGCAGAAGGTGTTTATTATACTGATCATTATGGAAATAAATTAATTGATGCTAGCTCAGGATTATTTTGTAGTCCAGCGGGTCATTCAAGACCAGAAATAAGAGAAGCAGTATCAAAGCAATTAGAGCAATTAGATTACGTTCAGCCATTCCAACAAGGTTTTGGGGGTTCATTTGATTTAGCTAGAAAAGTTTCAAAACATACACCCGAAGATTTAAATAAAATATTTTTTACTATTTGTGGCTCATCAGCTGTTGAAACAGCAATTAAAACAGCCATAGCATATTTTAAAGCAAAAGGAGAAGGTCACAGATCTCACATAGTAGGTAGAGAAAGAGGTTATCATGGAATGAATATTGGAGGAATTTCTGTTGGAGGAATGATTGCTAATAGAAAAACTTTCTCAAATATTCTTATGCCGAATGTACATCATTTAAGACATACTCATTTACCTGAAAATTTATTTGTAAAAGGCGAACCTGAAACAGGTGCTGATCTAGCAGATGATCTTGAAAGAATTGCCGGTAACATAGGTGCAGAAAATATTGCTGCATGTATTGTTGAGCCTGTAGCAGGATCAACAGGAACTTTAGTTCCACCAAAAGGATATTTAAAAAGATTAAGAGAAATTTGTGACAAACACGGAATTCTTTTAATTTTTGATGAAGTTATTACTGGCTGGGGAAGAATGGGCGCACCATTTGCAGCCCAAGCTTTTGATGTTTGCCCTGATATCATGACAATGGCTAAAGCAATTACTAATGGCGTTGTGCCATTAGGAGCAGTAGCTTCTCGTGATCTTATCTATGATACTATTATTGATGCTTCACCTACAGGAGCTATAGAATTTTTTCATGGCTATACTTATTCCGCTATACCTGTTTCAATGGCAGCAGGTTTAGCAATGCAAGATATAATTGAGAAAGAAGATTTATTTAATAGAGCAAAAGATATGTCTCCATATTTTTTAGATGGTTTATTTACTTTGAAAGATTTAGATATCATTACTGATATAAGAGGATATGGAATGATGGGAGGAATTGATATTAAAATGGATGAACGTTTAGGCAAAGCTGGATATGCTTGTTTTAAAAAATTATTTGAAGCAGGTTTAAGTTTGAAAGCAACAGGTGATTGTTTAATCGTTGCACCTCCATTTACTTGTGAAAAAAAACATATTGATGAGATAATTGAAAAATTACGAACAGGTATCTCGAACTACATGTATGACAGATAATGAGAATAGGTGTTCCTTCTGAGATTAAAGCTCAGGAGTCTAGGGTTGGGCTTACTCCGCAAAGTGTTAAAGAATTAGTAAAGAATAAACATACAGTTTTTATTCAAAAAGATGCCGGTATTGGTGCTGGATTTTTAAATAATGATTATGAATTATCAGGTGCAAAAATTGTAAATTCAGCTGAGGAAATTTTTAATGAATCTGAAATGATTGTAAAAGTAAAAGAGCCTCTAATGAATGAAATTCCAATGATAAGAGAAAACCAAATTTTATTTACTTATTTACATCTTTCAGCTGCTCCAGAATTGACAAAGGGTTTGATTGATTCAAATTCAATTTGTATAGCTTATGAAACAGTAAGTGATCATAATAATAAATTGCCACTTCTTGCACCTATGAGTGCTGTAGCCGGCAGAATGTCGATACAAGCTGGTGCGTATTCACTTGAAAAACATAAAGGTGGTAGTGGTTTACTATTAGGGGGTGCGCCAGGGGTTCAACCTGGAAATGTATTAATTTTAGGCGGAGGTGTTGTGGGTGAAAATGCAGCAATAATTGCTACCGGTATGCAAGCAAAAGTCTTCATCGTGGATAAGTCAGAAAAAAGATTAGAGGAATTACAAGAAAAATTTGGTGATAAAATAGAACCACTCCACAGTGATAAAATAAATCTAAATGATTATATTTCTAAATGTGACTTACTAATTGGTGGTGTTCTAGTTCCAGGCTCTAACGCTCCTAAAATTATAACTAAGAAAATGATCAAAGAGATGAAAAGTGGATCTGTAATAGTTGATGTTGCAATTGATCAAGGTGGTTGTGTTGAAACTAGTAAACCAACAACTCATGCAAATCCTACATATGTTGTTGATGATGTTGTTCATTATTGTGTTGCAAATATGCCTGGGGGAGTTCCAAGAACTTCTACACTTGCTTTAAATGCAGTTACTTTGCCATTTATTCAAAAATTAGCTTCTAACGGTTATAAAGATGCTCTAAAAAATGATAAAAATTTCATGAATGGTTTAAATATTTTTAAAGGAGCCGTTACATATAAAGCTATTGCTGATGATTTAAATTATGAGTATGCTAATCCAGTTACTTTACTACACTAGAAACTATTAGAAGCTTCTACCATCATCATTAATTTTATTTTTGCTAAATCTCGAGGTAAATGACCAAGTCCGCAATCAGGGGCAACAATTAATTGTTCCTTATCAATAAACTTTAATGCATCATTTATTCTTGAGACAATTTCTTCTTTAGTCTCAACTTGAGAGCTTGCAATTTTTATTAAACCAAAAATAACTTTCGTTTGATTAAAATCTTTTAAAAAATTTAAATCATTATACCGATGAGCATCTTCAATAGAAACTGTATCTATAATTGAGTCATCTAAAGCTTTACTAATTTTACTGTAAGAGTCTAGGGGTGCTTTTGGATAATCCACTGCATCTAATTTATCAGGATAACCACAACAAATATGAGTGATTTTTTCAATACTTTGATTATTTATATTTTTAAAGCATCTCTCTAAATTTTTGATTCCAAATTTTAGAGCATTCTCAGGTTTTCTAGCAAACAACGGTTCATCGACTTGAATATATTTACATCCTGCATGTACTAGTCTTTTAATTTCTACATTTATGGCATCAGCTAAGTCTTCACCCATATGTTCATCTGAATCATAAAATGTATTTGCTATGGTATCTGTTATAGTCATTGGTCCAGGAATAGTAATTTTCAAATCCTTATTAGTTAAGCTCTGATTTTTTTTCCACTCTTCAACTAAAAAAGATTCTTTTGCTCTAACCTTTGAAGTTATTGTTGGTAACCAGCATTTATAATTCCCAGTCCTAGCAACTTTTTCAGTGAGATTTGTAAAATCAATTCCTTCTAAATATCTACAATGATAGTGAATATAATTTTCTCTTCTAACTTCACCATCGGTAACGATATCAATACCACATTCCTCCTGATCACTAATTATTTCTTTGGTAGCTTTATTAAATAACTCTTCAACTTTATCACCCATCTTTATTATTTCATCTTCGTAAAATTTAGTTGGATATTCTGTATCTGTACCACCAGAAGCACTAAACCAATCAGTTATTTTTAAATAGTTTGGTTTTGGATAGGCGCCTATAACCGTCGTTAACATATATTTATTATTCCATTTTTCTGCTAAATGGTCCAGAATTTGAACTAACGCCTGATCCAGATAGTTTAGTATTTGATAATAGTCTCTCCTGATGAACCATACGATGACTTAATAATGTTGATACTAGCTCATTTTTTATGTCTTGAAATTCTCTTAGGTTCGATAGATCATTTATTTCCTGAGGATCATTTTCTAAATCAAATAATAAACATGGCAATGAAGGGAAATGAACATATTTCCATTTATAATTTCTAATGACTGATAGATTACATTGTTCGGGTGCTAATTTTTTATCTTTAACAAACGAAGTACTTTCTCTAAAATCATAATCAAAAACAACATATTCTTTATTAGATGATTTTTCGTATTTATTATTGATATTGTGCATCAGTGATTGACCATTCCAATCAATAGGGATTTCACCGCCAAGCCATTCTAGAATTGTAGGAGCAACATCTACAGATTCTGATAAATGGTTAATTTCTTTTGGATTGTTTTGAGGCACATAAATAAATAATGGAATTCTATAAGAAGAGTCCCACCAACCTAATTTCCCCCATAAATTATTTTCATTTAACATCTCTCCATGATCACTAGTAAATATTATCATTGTATTCTCTTCTTGCCCTGATTCTTTAAGAGCATTCAAAATTTTACCAATATTAAAATCAACTTCAGCGCACATAGCAAAATAAACACTCATAATATTTTTGATATCTTGATCTTTTAAAAGATCATAATTAATTTCAGAGAAATTTTCTTTTAATAAAAATTTTTTACATAACTCTTCAAGTAGTGGATGTTTTTTTGATAATTCTTTTAGTGAAATATAATTTTTAGATAAGTTAATACTATCTGGATTAAATTTACTAAACCATGGATCTGCAACATGAAATGGTGGGTGTGGTTTTAAAAAAGATACATGCATAAAAAATGAATCTTTAACTTTTTTTAAATCGTTAACAACTTTGTCTGCTAAAAATGCGGTGTCTGAAAATTCAGTTGGGATATAATACGGTTCATAAATATAAGCTTCATCATCTTTGGGTTTTCTTCCTTTGTATAAATCTTCAGCTTTAATAATTTCAAAACCATTTTGATTAAGATGGTTAGCCCAAGGCTCTGGTTTTCCTCCTGGTAAAACACAACCATCATCAAATCCTTCCATTGGTGATTCGTAAGTAAAATTTTTTTCATCTTTTGGATCTAAGTATCTTGGATCCCAAGAAGTATCGGTGTATCCATAAAGACTTGGATTGTAATTTAATTTCCGAGCTTCTTTAGCGATATTTGTAAATCTTTTATCAAGAGGAGCACCATTATATACTGAACGATGTATAAATGGATATAAACCAGTTAGCATTGTAGTTCTCGAAGGACCACACGGAACAATACCTGCAAAGTGTGATTTAAAAATAACACTTTTTTTTGCTAATTTATCCAAATTAGGAGTAAGAGCATATTGATGATTTAAAAAACTAAAGCAATCGAAGCGCCACTGATCAGCACATATAAAAAGTACAGATTTTTTGATTTTCTTCATATTCTATTAAATACTAAAGTAATTAAAAAGAAATACACAATTTTTTAAAAAAAAACGTAATAAATTTGTCAATTATTTTTGCTAAAAGTTCAAATTTGTATACAAAAAATATACACGATAAATTTATCTTATAGGAGAAAATATATGTTAAAAAAAATATTCGTAGCACTGGTATTTTCTTCCGCAATGTTTGTATGGAGTGGAAGCTCTTTTGCAGGCGGTCATTGCGTAGGCTCAACCATGAGCGATGCATATACTGGCGGAAAATATCCACAGCAATATGAGTTATCAGAATACGAAAGTGCAGCTAGTTGTACGATGAAGTTTTCAGACAACCCAAGTATTGCTAGTATTAATGCAACAATTCAAGGGAACCCAGGAAGCTTACCTCCGGTTGAGGATAGACTACCTGATGAACCACTTGTTGTAGTGCCATATGAATCAATTGGTAAATATGGAAACACTATTAACTTCTTATCTAATGCAACTGAAGCTGGTACTTCAGACATGCTATCTACTCGACATGTTAACTTAGTTCGTTTTGCTGATGACTTGTCAACTGTAGTTCCAAATGTTGCAAAAGATTATGAATGGAATGATGAGTTTACAACTTTAACTTTCATGTTACGAAAAGGTCATAAATGGTCAAACGGTGAACCTTTTGTAGCTAGAGATGTTGAGTTTTGGTACGAAGACTTGATGATGAATCCAAAGATTCGTGAAAAACCATATCCATATCTATTAGTTGGAGGTGAGCCAATGACTGTTGATGTAATTGATGATCAAACAGTAAGATTTAACTTACCATCTCCATTTCCTGGTTTACTTGCTACTTTAGCTACATCTTATAACCAAGCTTTTATGCCTTCACATTTCCTAGAACAATTCCATCCGGAAATTGATTCAAATGCTGATGCGAATGCACAAGCTTTAGGTTTTGCAGATGGCTGGGATGCTTTAGCGGCTTATTATGGCAACTCAGGTTGGACTGATACTCCAACTCCATTATTAAGAAATCCAGAGTTAGTAGATGGTTTACCATATGCTGCTTATCCTTCTTTAGAAGCTTATATGACTATTGAAGATACTACTGAAGGTAGAGTATATGCTGCAAACCCATACTTTTTCCAAGTTGATACAGCTGGAAATCAATTACCATATATTGATTATCAAAATGAGAGATATATCAATGAAAATGAAATAAGATTATTAAAACTTGTTAATGGTGAAGTTGATTATAAATCTCAATCTGTACAACTAGAGTCTGCTCCTCAATTATTAGATGGATCAGAGTCTGGAGGTTATAATATTCAAATCAATCCAGGTTGCGGAGCCGCACTATTTAGCTTCAACGTTACTCACCCAGACTTAGAAAAACGTAAAGTTTACGGTGATATTCGTTTCCGTCAAGCAATGTCTATAGCTCTAGATAGAAATGAAATTAACGATGTTGCTTACTATGGTATGGGTGTTGTAGAGCAGTTCACAGGTATGTCACCAGCTCCTGATTTCGTACGTGAAGATATGAAAATGTATATGACTCAATATGATCCAGATGCTTCTAAAGCACTTCTAGATGAAGTTGGTCTTAAGGACGTTGACGGTGATGGCTTTAGAGAACTCCCTAACGGAGAGCCTTTTGCTATGAACATAGACTATGCTACTCAAGGTATAGGTGGTGTAGAAGTTGAGTTAGTTGCTCGTATGTGGAACGATGTAGGAGTTAAAACTTCTTTTAAAGAGGTAACCCCTGATGAATATCGTGGTTCACAATCTTCAAATGCATTAGATGTTCATGCTTGGGATAAAGGTCAACCATTAGCAATTATTGCAGGTGATCCTGAAACATTCAAAGCGCCTTTTGGAAACTACTTTAACCATACGCAAGGAATGTTATGGGCAGCTTATATTGATAGTAATGGTGATGAAGGTGTAGAACCTCCTCAATGGGTTTACGATTTAAGTGATGGTATTGATAAATTTCAATCATATGCTTTAGGTACATCTGAATCAAATGAGTGGGGTGAAAAAATTACAACAATGTTAACAGAGCAAACTTTGTTAATTGGAACTGTAAAAGCACCTTTTCCAACATATCATAGAAATGCTTTGAAAAACTTTACACAATTCAAAACAACTTCTTATGAATATTATAGAACTTATCCATATTTAGCCACTCAGTGGTGGTTAGACGAATAAGTCAACTATAAATATACTTAAAAGCGGCAATTTTATATTGCCGCTTTTCTTTTTTCTACTATTCTTAAAAATCAATTAAGAGAAATCATGCGATGATTAATTTTGTTCAATTTACATTTACGAGAGCATTTTTAGCTGTTGTGACTTTACTAATTGTTTGTTTCATAGTTTTTTCTTTAATGGAATTAGTGCCCGGAACATGTGCTGAAAGATACTTAGCATTTAAAAATACTCAGGGCTCTCAAATTACCTATGAAGATATTGAAGCAGAAAAAATTCGTTTAGGATTAGATAAACCATTCCTTTATAGATATGGAAAGTGGATTTCCGACATTGTTATTAATCAAGATTTTGGTGATAGTTGTATTTTGAGAATGAATATTAATGAACTTCTTAGTGGAAGATTTACACTTTCTCTAACCATATGTTTAGTAGCATTAATATTCTCATATCTAATTGCTATTCCTGTAGGAATTATTTCAGCCACGACAAAATACGCATCATTAGACAATACTCTAAAGTTTGTTAGTTACCTTGGCATAGCATTACCAAATTTTTTAGTGGCACTTTGTATAATGCTTTTTATGACAATCTATTATGGAGATACGATGACAGGATTATTTTCTCAGCAATATGAAAATGAACCATGGTCATCAGCAAAATTAATGGATTTTTTGGGTAGGGCGTGGTTGCCAATCTTTGTTTTGGGATGGAATGCAACTGCCTTTGCATTACAAACTGTAAGAGCTTTAATGTTAGATGAAAATGATAAGTTATATGTAATGGCAGCAAGAGCAAGAGGTGTATCAGGTATGAGTTTGCTTTGGCGTTATCCAGCTAAGCATTCTTTAGGGCCTGTGATAAATTCAATTGGTTTTGACCTTAATAGAATTTTTAGTGCACTTCCAATAGTCGCTTTAATACTAATTTTAACTGAAGCAGGAGCATTATTAATAGAAGCTCTAGCTAGATCGAATGATCAACAATTAGCAGGTGCAATTATTTTCTTACTTACAGCGACAATAGTTTTTGTTAATTTTGTAACTGATATAATTTTAGCAATTATGGATCCAAGAATAAGAAAAGGGGTTATGGGTGGAGGTTAATTCAAGTAAAAAAGAAGCATACTATACTGCTACACAAATGCAGTTAGTTAGAACACGTTTTTTTGGGAATAGATCTGCAATGATTGCAGGTTCAATTTTACTTTTCATGATAGTATGTAGTCTATTTTCAGACTTTTTATCACCTTATGATCCGACTATTAATGGGCGTGATAAAGACTATGAAAATGGTGCTCCTCAAATACCTATGTTCTGGGATGAAAATGGATTTTCTCCAAGACCGTTTCTTCACACATTAACAAAATATAGGGGTGCAGACACAAATTTTAGATGGGTCTACAAAACTGATACTGAAAAAAGAAGATATGTTTATTTTTTTGTTAAAGGTTGGGAATACAAAGTATTTGATTTTAAAATTAATCTTCCAGGAAAGATATTAGATTTTAAAATTCCAGGATTTACATTTCATACTCATTTATTTGGAGTAGACGAAGGCGGTATTCATCTTTTTGGTACTGATAAGGCAGGTAAAGATTTATTTAGTAGAACACTTAGTGCAATCTATGTTTCACTTGCAGTAGGAACCCTCGGCGTATTTATATCATTTGTTTTGTCATTAATTATTGGAGGTATTTCAGGATATTATGGCGGTTGGATAGACAGTTTACTCCAAATGTTTACAGACGCAATTAGAACAGTACCTCCAATACCTCTATTTATGTGTCTCGCTGCATTTGCTCCATTAGAATGGAGTTCTGAACTTCGATTTTTCTTTATATCTTGTTTGCTAGGATTGATTTCCTGGCCAACATTGGCAAGAAGAGTAAGAACTCATTTACTTAGTGAAAGAAGTCAGGAGTATATACTAGCTGCAAAATTATGTGGAGCATCTTCAACACATATAATTGGGAGACATTTATTACCAAGCTTCACGAGTTATATAATTGTAGATTTAGTAATTAGTTTTCCATACATGTTACTATCTGAAACTGCTCTTAGTTTTATTGGATTAGGCCTAAGAGAACCTGTGAATTCTTTAGGGGTACTTTTACAAAATGCAACAAAAGCAGATGTACTTCTCAATTATCAATGGTACTTCATTCCTGTTTTTTTTCTAGTAGTTTTAATACTTACTTTTGTCTATGTTGGTGATGGATTAAGGGATGCAGCTGATCCACATAAGATAAACAAATGAGTCATTTATTAGAGGTTAAAAATTTAGATGTTAAATTTGATACTGATGAAGGTCGAATAACTGCAGTAGAAAATATATCCCTTTCCGTTGATCAAGGTGAAGTCCTTGGAATTGTTGGTGAATCTGGGTCAGGAAAATCTGTTACTGCAAAATCAATAATGCAACTAAATCCAGGAAATACTTCATATAACGAAGATGCACAAATAATATTGGATAATGAAAATGTTCTTAAATTTACTTCTAAACAAGATTTGAAAAAAATTAGAGGTGGTAAAGTATCAATGATTTTTCAAGAACCTATGGCAAGTTTTGCACCAGCTATAAAAATTGGAGCTCAAATGGTTGAGCAATTATTAATTCATAAAAATATTAATAAAGATGAGGCAAAATCTATATCTATAAATATGCTTAAAAGAGTAGGGATAGCTGATGCAGAAAAAAGGTTTAATCAATATGCATTTGAATTATCTGGAGGAATGAGACAGAGAGCTATGATTGCAATGGCATTATCAACAATGCCTAAACTTTTATTAGCAGATGAACCAACAACAGCTTTAGATGTTACAATTCAAGCTCAAGTAATCAATTTGATTAAAGACATTATAAAAGAATACCAAATGGGAGTAATTTTTATAACTCACGATTTAGGTGTTATTGCTCAAGTAGCTGATCAAGTAGCAGTAATGTATTTAGGAAGTGTAGTTGAAAAAGGTCCAGTAAATGAGATTCTTAAAAATCCTAAACATCCTTATACAAAAGGTTTATTACAAGCCTTGCCTGATATTAATAACTTAGATGCACCATTATCTCCGATACCTGGAAATATTCCAAGTCCATTAGATAGACCTACAGGCTGCGTATTCAGAACTCGATGCCCTCATCATAATCCTGAGGGTAAAGATGGTAAAATAGAAATGAAATTAATTGAAGTTGAACCAGGTCACTGGGTTGATCAGTGTGGAATTCAGTGTGGTCAAAATGGGCGATAATTTAATTTCAGTTAATAATGTTTCAGTAAATTTTGATTATCAAGAAAATTTTATTTCAAAAAAACAAAAAATACATGCAGTTAACAATATTAATATAAAAATTAAAAAAGGATCTTTTTTTGGTTTAGTTGGCGAGTCAGGTTCAGGAAAAACTACTCTTGGTAGAGCAATACTTGGCGCTAATAAAATTAGTTCAGGAAATGTTATTTTTCATGATGATGAAAGAGATTATGATTTAACTAATATGAACAAACAAGATTTAAAAGAATATAGAAAAAAAGCTCAACTAATTTTTCAAGATCCTTATGCTGCTTTAAGCCCAAGAATGACTGTTAGGGATATTATTGCAGAGCCTTTAGAAGTAATGAAAATAACAAACTCAAGACAAGAGACTGATGAAAGAGTGAGAGATATCGCAGCTAAATGTAGACTAAATATTGAGCATTTACGACGATTCCCTCATGCATTTTCTGGAGGACAAAGACAAAGAATATCAATTGCAAGAGCCTTAGTAAGTAATCCAAAATTTATAGTGGCAGACGAAAGTGTTGCTGCTTTAGATGTATCAATACAAGCAGATATATTAAATCTTTTAAAACAACTTCAAGCCGAGCTTAACCTAACTTACTTATTCATAAGTCATGATTTAAGTGTAGTCGCTCATGTATGTGATGTTGTTGCAGTTATGTATTTGGGACACATAGTTGAAATGGGACCATCAAGAGAATTATTTAAGAACCCAAAACATTCTTATACAAAGGCATTATTATCTTCTATTCCATCAATTGATCCAGAGAAAAGATCTGAAGCTATTGAGCTCAAAGGAGAAATTCCTAGTGCATTAAATCCACCTCCAGGTTGTGTGTTTAGAACTAGATGTCCTAATCCTGGAATAGATTGCAAAGGTGGAGAAATAAAAATGGGCCTTACTGAAGTTGAACCAGGTCATTGGGTTGATCAGTGTTGTGCTCTATAAGTAGTTTTTATAATTGTAATGAAAAATATAGCATTTATTGGAACCTCTCATATTCATACACCAAATTTTATTTCAAAGGTAATTTCAAACAAACAAGTCAATTGTATAGGTGTTTGGGATAAAGATAAGAACAGTTCAAAAAGTGACTCTGAAAAACTGCAATGTAAGAATTATGATAACTATATTGATTTATTGAAAGAACCTAATTTAGATGGTGTTATTGTATGTTCAGAAACTAATTTGCACTATGAATTAGTTAAAAAGATTACCGAGAATAAAAAACACTGTTTTATAGAAAAACCTTTGGGGATAGGGAAAAAAGACTCCTTTGAAATGGCAAATTTAATTGAGTCATCAAAAATTATTTTTCAAACTGGATATTTCATGAGAAGCAATCCTGTTTACATAAAACTTAAAGAATTAATTACTGCTAATTATTTTGGTGAAATTTCAAGAATTCGGCTCGTTAATTGTCACGATGGTATTATGAGGGATATTTTCAAAAACTATCAATGGATGACAGATCCCAAAATTGCTGGAGTTGGAGCTTTTGGCGATTTAGGAACACATGTTTTAGATCTTCTTTTGTGGTTTTTTTCTGATGTTGAGTCAGTAAGTGCAACCTTTACAAAAGTATATAATCAATACCCAGGTTGTGAAGAGAGTGGAGAAGCATTAATAAAATTTAAAAGTGGATTGATAGCTAGTATTGCAGCGGGATGGATAGATATAGCGCAGCCATATACTATTTTTGTAAGTGGAACAAAAGCTCACGCAAGAACAACGAATGAGAAATTAATTATAAACGAAAATAAAGATGGTAAAAAAATAGAAAGAATAGAAGAAAATTTACCAGAAACATTACCTCATGCATTTGATTTGTTTCTTAAATCATTAATTGATACCAATACCAAAAACTTAGTAACTCCTTCAGAAGCAGCATTGAGAAGTAGTATAATGGAATCAATTTACCAATCAGAAAAAGAAAAAAAATGGATAAATATTTAAATAAAAAACATAAATATGAGTAAAATAAAAGTTGGCATTATTGGCGTAGGGGGTATTGCAAAGCTACATGTACCTGGTTGGCACTATTCAGAACATGCAGAATTAATAGCAGGCTCTGACATAAACAAATCAATACTTGAAGATTGGGGTAATAAAAATCAAATAAAAAAATTATATCTTAATCCCTTAGACATGATTAACGATCCAGATATAGATGTAATAGATATTTGTGCACCTAATAACTATCATTGTGATTTAGCAATTAAAGCAATGCAAGCTGGCAAAGATGTTTTATGTGAAAAACCCTTAGCTCCAAATGCTTCACAAATAAAAAAAATGATAGAAGTAAGAGATCAAACGAAAAAAAAATTAATGTGTGCTCAACACTTTAGATTCAGAAAAGATTCTCAATTAATAAAAGATCATTCCACATCAATTGGTTCGATATATCATGCACGTTCTTGGATGCTTAGAAGAAATTATTTACCAGTCTCACTTGGTTTTTTAAAAAAAGAAAATTCAGGAGGAGGACCGTGTATTGATATAGGTGTGCACGTATTAGATTTAACTCTTTGGTTTATGAACAATCCTGAACCACTTTCCGTGACGGGTGTGTCAAAAACAGAATTAGCAAAGCAGCCAACTTCTTTTAGTTATAATGGCGAATATGATAAGGAAGCAATGAACGTTGAAGATTTTGCAGCTGCGTTTGTAAGGTTTAAAAATGGTGCAACCTTAATGCTTGAAGTATCATGGATGCTTCATCATAAACTATCAGAAGATAAAATAGAAGATATGCAGGTATGGTTATATGGAAGAGAAGCTGGTTTACATTGGCCCAATTGTGAGATTATAAAAAATGATATCAATTCTCAAACTCACATAACTAAAAAAATTGAAGGCAATTTAAAAGACACTATTGAACCTCATGCTAAAGAATGTATCAAGTTTGCAGAGTTTGTTGCAAACGATCAACCGGTTACTATTCCTGCTGAACACTCTCTACAAGTAATGAAAATCTTAGATGGAATTTATAAAAGTCAAGAATTAGGAAAAGAAATTATTTTAGAATAATAGATTATAATTAATGAAAAATAATTTATTTTTAGCTGTTATTCTATCACTTTCAGGTTTGTTCTTATTGGATTGTATGGGGATTGCGATAAAGTTTTTACGAAACGAATATCCAGCAGCTCAACTTTCTGTTTTTAGAAATTTATTTGGAATGATCCCATGCGTTATTGCTTTATATTTTTCATATGATTGGCATCGTAATGGCAGACAAATAAAAATAAAGCAATGGAAGTTAGGATTATTCCGTGGAGTATTTGTAGCATTGGCTCAATTGTGCCTCTATACTTCTTATGCTTATCTCCCTTTTGCTTTAGTGGCGACTATGGAATACACAGGACCAATGATGGTTACTCTTCTTGCTATTCCAATATTAGGAGAAAAATTTGGCTGGTATAAAATGAGTGCAGTTATTTCTGGATTTGCAGGTATTGTTTTAATTATGCAACCTTGGTCATCTGATTTTAATTATATGTTATTACTTCCCATACTTGCTGCACTTGGTTATTCTTTAGCTAGAACAACATCTTTAAGCTTTGAAGACAGTGTTCCATCACCACTTATTAATTTATATGGTCAGACTGGAACAATAGTAGTTGCTTGCTTGCTAGTATTAATTTTTGGTATGTGGGAAAATTTTAAAAATTTAAATGATTTTTTAATTGTTTGTGTCATGGGATTAGCGGGAGGATCAGGAACTTTGTTATTAATTTATGGTGCAAGAAGAGCGGAACTGAGTAAAATTATGCCATTTGATTATATAGAAATATTTTTTGCCCTTATTTTAGGCTGGGTATTTTTTACAGAATGGCCAGTAGACCAGCTTTTTCCAGGAGCTTTTTTCATAGTTTTAGGTGGATTAATCATTTATCTTCAGCAAAGAAAAAATAATTTTCAACGATTAAGGAAAGTATAGTGGAATATAATATTACTAAACTTCAAAACGAAAAAGGTTTGGATATTGATATAATCAAAATTACTAACTCAAATAATTATAGTTTTAGCTTTTATACATTTGGTGGCTATATGTCAGAGGCTTGTATACCGTCTTCTTTAAATTCTTCTGAAGTAGAAGATGTTTTATTAGGTTATGGAAATTTAGATGATTGTCTAGAAGCAGATGGATATTTCAATTCAATAATTGGAAGAGTCTGTAATCGAATAGGAAAAAGTAAATTTATACTTAACGGTGAAGAATACAAATTATATTCTAATACCTCTCCTGATCACCTACATGGAGGTAAAGAAGGGTTTAATAAAAAAATATGGAAAATAGAAGACATTAAAAAATCTGAAAAAAGTATAAAAGTAACACTGAGCTATCATTCTAAGCATTTAGAAGAGAACTATCCTGGTAACTTAGATTGCACAACGACTTATGAACTTAATAATAATAATGAAATAATTATTTCTTTTAATGCAATCACTGATCAAGATACTATTGTTAACATGACAAATCATAATTATTGGAATTTTCATGGTCATAAAAATAATTATAAAGATATTACCAATCATATTGTCAAAATATTATCAGATCAGATTTGTGAAACTGATGAAGGATCAATTCCTACTGGAAAATTATTAGATGTAGCAAATACTAAATTTGATCTAAATAATGATTTTGAAATTAATCAATCATTTTTAATAAATGGAGGTATAGATCATAATTATGTACTTAAAGGTCATTCAATTGATAAGGTTGTAGCTTATATTTATAGTAAAATTACAGGCATGGGTGTTGAATATTCTACTGATCAACCTGGAATACAATTCTATACAGGAAATATGATGAAAGAGTCTTATAATGGAAAGCATAATAGAAATTATGGATTGCAATATGGAATGTGTTTAGAAACACAAATATTTCCTGATGCTATTAATCAACCAGATTTTCCTTCAACTATTTTGAAAAAAGATGAAACATATTCTTCAAATACTAAAATAAAATTAAGAAATGACTTTATTTAAATAAATTTATTGTTTTGTCTTTTTTATACATATAGACGTCAAAAAAATGAAAATTAGTAAAAAAATAATAGCAAATTTAAAAGAAGGTGGCGTAGATTTTTATTTAAGTGTTCCGTGTAAATTACTAGCTAACATGATTGATATTCTAGAAAAAGATAAAGATGTATATTATTCTTCAGTCCCACGTGAGGAAGAAGGCATGGGAATTTGTGCTGGTGCTTATTTAGGAAATAAATTCCCTTGTATAATGATGCAGAATACTGGAATTGGAAATTCAGTTAATGCAATAGTTTCATTATTACAATTATATCAGATGCCAGTTGTTTTTCTTGTTAGTTACAGAGGCACTCCAGGAGAACCCGTGGGAGCACAAGGTGGAATGGCTAAAATAACTGAAGATATTTTGCAAACATTAAGGATACCAATGCTGCATTGCTCATCAGAAAATGATTTAGAGAAAATTTCAACATTTAGTAAGCATGCTAAAGTAATTGAATCACCTGTTGCTATTTTATGTGATTTCAATCTAATGAAGGAAGATTAATGAATCGATTTGATCTACTAAATAAGTTACAAAATATCTTTAAAGATAATTTAGTTATTTGTAATATTGGTCTACCATCTCAAGAATTATATAAAATTAATGATCAACCAAATTTTTTTTACATGTTAGGAAGTATGGGTTTATCTTCATCAATAGGCTTAGGCCTTTCATTATCTCAGAATAAACATGTAATTAGTATAGATGGCGATGGATCAGTTTTAATGAATATGAATACTTTAGCAACAATAGGTAATAGAGCACCATCAAACTATACTTTATTAATAATTGATAATGGCTCTTATGGATCAACAGGAGACCAAAGAACATTTACTGATGAAGATACTTCTTTAAAAGCAGTGGCTATCGGTGCTGGTTGCAAAAATGTAGTTGAGTGTTCTGGTGAGGAAACAGTAAATGAATTATCAAAGGCCATTGATGATCAAGATCATTCTTATGTAATAATTTCAAAGATCAATTCTGGGAATGTTAAAATTGATCCAATTCCACTCAATCCCATAACCATAAGAGATAGATTTAGAAAGTTTATTGGTATTGTTAAATACCTTTAGAAAAATTTATGATCATTTGTGCTGGATCAATATTTACAGATTACATAAGCAGAATAGATAAATTTCCAAAAAAACCAATTAAAGTTTTATCAAGAGGAATTGATAAAAGATTAGGTGGTTCAGCAGCAGTATCAGCATTTACTGCTAAAATATTGGGTTGCAATTCAAAATTTATTGGAAAATTTGGAGATGATGACTCTTCAGTTTTTTTAAAAAATGAATTTAAAAAATTTTCTATTAATATCACTAAATCGGTTTTTATAAAAAAATGTCAGTCTTCACAAAGTTTTGTGATTGAAGATACAAAAGGTGAAAGATTACTTGCAGCTTTCAATGATCCAAGGCTACTTGAATATAAGTCAATACCAAAACTAATTTTTAGAAAACAAGATATTTATTCAATAGATATGAGATGGATGGATATAGCATCTAATATTGCAATAAATACTAGTATAAAAAATATTAAATGTGTTGCTGATCTAGATAATTTTAAAAATTCTAAAAAAATTTCTGAAATCATTAACAAAGCTTCTCATCCTATATTTTCTGAAGAAGGTCTGAAAACTTATAAAAAAAACATAGATATGAAAATTGCTCTTTTTCAAATATTTAATGAAACAAAAAAATTTGTTGCCGTAACTATGGGATCAAAGGGAGTTTATTGGGTAGAAAATAACTCATTATATCATTGTAAGGTTCCTAAAGTAAAAACAGTTGAAACAAACTGTGCAGGAGATGTTTTTCATGGTGCTTTTGCAACAGCTCTCTCTCTAAATAAATCAAATTCTGAAAGTATTCAATTTGCAACTGCAACTGCTACATTAAAATGCATGAAAGCTGGAGGTATATATTCGATACCAAATTTAAGTATGGTAAACAAATTTTTAAAAAATTTAAAAATTAGAAAAATTAAATGATAAAAATTTTGATAACAGAGTTTATAGATGTACAAGCATTACAAAACATAAATAAAGAGTTTGAAGTGATTTATAAAAAAGATGCTTGGCAAAATAAAGATTATTTGGAGAAAGAAATTGAACAATTTGATGGCGTAATTGTAAGAAATAAAACAAGTTTAGATAAAAATATTTTAATAAATGCATCAAATTTAAAGTTTATAGGAAGACTTGGTGTGGGTCTTGACAATATAGACACAGAATACTGCAAAAATAATGATATAATTGTTCAGCCAGCAACAGGTATGAATGCAGATTCTGTTGCTGAATACGTAGTTAATACCTCACTTACATTATTAAAAAAAACAATCATCATTAATGAAGAAACTGAAAAAGGCAAATGGCCAAGAACATCAATTGTTACTAAAGAACTTAAAGGAAAGGTTTTAGGCTTAATTGGTTTTGGTGATATTTCAAAAAAAGTTTTAAAGCTCGTAAATGTTTTCGATGCTACCTCTATCGCATATGATCCTTTTGTATCTTCTACAGAAATGAGGGCAGTCAATGTTAATAAAGCATCATTTGATGAAATTCTTAAGTTGGCAGATATTATTTCTATTCATGTTCCATTAAATAATGAAACAAAATATTTATTTGATAGAAATGCTTTTATTAAAATGGAAAAAAAACCAATCATAATTAATTCTTCTAGGGGTGGAATTATTAATGAGAAAGACTTAATTGATGCATATATTAATAATTATATTTCTGGTTTTGCATTAGATGTTTTTGAAAATGAACCAGTAAATGAATCATTCTATAACAATATTACAAATGATATGAATTGCATCTTAACACCTCATATCGCAGGTGTAACTGAGGAATCAAATGTGAGAGTGAGTAATTTCATAATTGATAAAATAAATAAATTTTTTGAAAATTTTAAATATTAAACTCACTCATCTTAACCACACGATTTTCTTTTATTGATTTCTCTGCTGCTTCCCCAATAGCGACTGCATGAAGACCATCGTCTATAGAAACTTGTGGCTTTAAATTATTATTAATTGATTTAATAAATTCTAAATGTTGATAATAAGTCGATCCATGATGTTGCCCAGCTGATAAGATTTTTTTGTCTACCTCAACTATTTTTTTAATTGAATTTTTAGAGTCTCTTAAACCAATTCTAACTTCTGAGGAATTTTTTCCAGATATATCAGCTGGAACACCTGTTTCTATTTTACCCTTATCTCCAACAACACATAGCTCTTCTTGCATTTCTGAATTCTCTGCAAACATACAAAGTTCTAAAGAACTTCTTATTCCATTTTTAAAATTTAAAATTACAAATGCATTGTCTAATATATCAGGAACTTTTCCATTATAATTTTCATTAAGATGATTTACACTTTGGTCACCACTTGCATATACTTGTGTAACTTCACTATTTGTAATTAAGCGCATTAAATCAAAAAAATGACAGCATTTTTCTACTAATGTTCCACCGGTGTTTATTTGGAATCTATTCCAATCATCTACTTTTTTGAGAAATGGAAATCTATGTTCACGAATTGAAAGCATTTTAAGCTTACCAATTATATTACTATCTATTTCTTGGATCAGTTTTTGAACAGGTGGCATGTACCTATACTCCATAGCAACCCATATTACTGATGGATATGAAGTTGATAATTTTTTAATTTCAAGACAATCTTCTAATTTAATACATAAGGGTTTTTCAATTAATAAATGTTTTTTTGTTTTTAATGCTTCTTTAATAATATCATGATGTGTAAAATTTGGAGTTGAAATAATAAAAGCATCTATTTCATTATTTTTAAAAATTTCAGTATTATTTGAATAGATTTTAAAATCATTTGAAATAAGATTTTTAGCTTTATTTATTGAATTTTCATTACTGTCAGAGATAGCAACTACTTCAGCTGAATCAATAAGATTAATATTTGAAATATGTTCACAGCCCATTAGTCCACTTCCAATAATTCCATATTTAATTTTTGTTTTCATGCTGTGTAAATTGGAATATTTAATTGCGCACTTAATTTTTTTATTTCTGAATATACATCTCCATATGTGAATGCTAAATGATGTTCGATACCAGACGTCAATAATCTAACTAATTTTTGATAGGTATTTTTTTGAAATTTAACAACACCCGAAGTACCCGAAAATGAATTTTTTTTATCTAAAACTTCACCTTTTATAACAATAAATTTTAATTTATTTTCTGATTTTGACACTCTAAATATTGTTATTTTGCCAGGTCTAAATGCAAAATCATGTAGCAATGCTTTCCTTCTATTAGAATGCACAGTTGCACTTGCAGTATTTTTTTTTGCCATACTAATTGGAGCTAATCCACAATGCCAAAAAACTAAAGTATCGGTTTTGGGATCACAATCAACAACATCTACTAAAAGTGAAGGTTTATTATTTATCTTATTTAAAATATCACAACTTATACTTCCTAAGACATCAGCTTCACACGCACTACTAACACCTTTTTCATTCATCATAGCCATTGGACCACATGATGCACAGCCAAATTGAGTAAACATTTCAGGCCAGCACTTAATTGCAAAAGTATCAATTTTATTGTCATTTTTTATTTTTTCTAGTCCATGAAATATTGAAATACTTTTATTTAACTCATTTGCATTTAACTTTGAGACTGATTTCAAATCTTTTTTTATTTGATTTTTAGTTTTTGTAATATCTTTAGTGCTAATATTTTTAGAAATATTAAATAAATTTTCTAATTTAATTTTCTTGAGATTGTAATTTAATTTTTTTTTTATTTCTTTATTATCATAATCGCAGGTAAAAAAACCATCTGGTCTTTTGCCAACAAGTCCTAAATTCTTTGTCTTAGAAAAAATTTTGTTATTTTCTTTTTTAGGACTTTTTATTTTTTTTAATCTATTATTCTTTAAAATTTTTTTATTCTTTATAAAATTATTAATTCTTTCCATTTCGAATAATTTATTATTAATAAATATTGAAAATTCTGGCTTATATTTTAATTTGATTAAAGAATGCATAGCAAGATTTACACCACATAAAGAGTTCAATCTTAATCGTTTACCTGTTCTTGGCTCTTTAAAACTTATTAAATGTATTGGTTTATTAAATGTTTTAGCAAAACTTGTTATAAATTTTGCATCTGTAAAAGTTGTTTGAGCAATTATATATTTGGTACAATTCAGTTTTCTAAAATAACTAATAGCTTTTTTTCCTGTTACATCATTGGTTATTAATTCATTAAACGGTGAATATTTAATGTCTAAAATATCTATAAACTTTTCAAACCACTTTTTATTATCTAAAGCATAATTTATATCAAAAGTATCTCTCGCTAATGCTAAATAACCAATCATTGAATTTTGATATGTTTATAATATTTTTTTATAAAATATTATTATTTAATTTAAAAATTACCATTATTTCTAGGTTTTTAGTCCTTGTATATAATAATTTAATATGTTTTAGTCTGAAAAAAATTGGAGGATAAATGATGAACTTTAAGTTTATTTTTAAAGCAATATCTGTAGCTTTAGTTTCATTCTCATTAACTTTAATTTCTGCAGTTTCTTTTGCTGCCACAGATGTACGTATTATGTGGTATGGTGATGGAGATAAAGAAAATGTGCCAATTGCAGCACAAATTGATGAGTTTAATGCAGCTAATCCAGATATAAATGTAATTTTAGATATTGTACCATACGATGCAATAATGAACACTTTACCTATTCAGCTTGCTGCCGGAGAAGGTCCTGATATTGCTCGAGTTACTGATCTTGGTGGATTAAACAAATATTATGCTGATATTACACCTTATGTAGCTGATCCAAGTTACTATGAAAAAAGCTTCGGTCCTTTTTTAAATTGGTATCGTAAGCCTGGAGATTCAACTTCAATTCACGGTTTTCATTCTACTATGACTGTTACTGGTCCATATGTAAATAAAACTCTATTTGAACAAGCTGGTGTAGATCTATTGGGCCCTGGTGCAACTTGGGAAGAATGGGCAGCAGTTTCAATTGAAGTAGCTGAAAAAACAGGAACTCCTATTCCAATGGCTTGGGATAGATCAGGTCACCGTGTTTCAGGCCCAGCAATCTCTATGGGCGCGAAATATTTTGACTCAAGCGGCGATCCAAAATTAGTTGATGATGGATTAAAGGCTATGACTCAAATGCTTTATGATTGGCATCAAGCAGGCACTATGTCTAAAGATCTTTGGGGATCAGTTTCAGGATCAAAATATCATGCTCCAAATGACTGGTGGAATGCTGCTGAAGTAGTTTTCATGATGAGTGGTTCATGGCAAATTGGAAGATTCGCAAATGAAGTTGGGGATGATTTTGATTGGTGGGCTGTACCAGCTCCATGTGGTCCTGCTGCATGTACTGGAATGCCAGGTGGAAATGCACTATTAGCATTCAATGCTAATCCTGCTGTTGGAAAGGTAATGGATTATCTTTCTAGTAAAGAACAACTAAGTAGTTTTATTGGTCAAGTTCTTGCTATTCCTGGACACTTAGATCTACAAGTTGACTATCAAACTGATGATCCAAATGCTAAACATGCTTTAAACACTTTTGCTGGTGCAGTGCCAACTATTGACCAAGTTGCTTTTGATCTTCAGGCACATGTTGACAACCGTATAATGTTTAATGCAATTATCTCAAGACTTGGACAAGCTATTGTTGGTGAAATGACAATGGATGAAGCTTGGGAGCGTATGGATGAAGATGTTGAAAAACAACTTAAAGAAAAATACGGCGGATAATTACATCCAAAATAATAAAAATATAGAGCTGCTCTTTTTGAGCAGCTTTTTTTCGAAATCATTTAATGGAAAATATTAGAAATCAAACAAAAAATTTTTTCCTAAGAATTTTAAACATTCCTTTTGCATTTTTAATGCATGCCATTGATTTAATTATGTGGCCAATTCAAAAAATTATTGGTGTAAGAAATATGCCATATATTTTTCTGCTTCCAAATTTAATTTTTTTTGGATTATTTGTAATAATCCCTCTTGTTGCAAACTTTTTCTTTTCACTATCATCTGGTGATGAACTATTATTTGCTGAGAGAGAACTTCCCACAACAAAACAATATGATCAGTTATTTGATTGTGAGAGTTACTTAAACCCAAATACATGTACAGAAGATTTTTTTTGGAGAGGAGTTTATAACACTATATTTTTTGTTGTTTTTCAAGTTGGCTTAATGATTTTCTTTTCGGTCTTGACTGCCGTGATATTAAATAAGAAAATTATTGGCAGAGGTTTTTTTAGATCAGTATTTTTTTTTCCTGTTTTATTGTCACCAGTTGTTGTTGGTTTGATTTGGCAATGGATATTGTTAAAAAATGGAGCTTTCAATGCTATTATCGAGTCTTATGGTGGAGACAAAGTATCTTTTTTAACTGATCCATCTTGGGCCATGGCATCTGTAATCTTTGTATCAATATGGGCACATATGGGCTTTTACACTCTGATTGTTCTAGCAGGTCTTCAAGCAATACCTCCAAATTTATATGAGGCAGCCGAAATGGACGGAACTAGTCGAGAGAGAATTTTCTTTAGGATAACTTTACCTCTTCTAATGCCAAATTTATTAGTTGTATTTATCCTTGCTTCAATAAAAGGTGTTCAAACATTCGATGAAATATATGTCTTAACTGGTGGAGGACCTGGAACATCTACATCATTGATTGTTCAATATATTTTTACCACAGGATTTGCTTCATCTGGATCTGTTCAAAATTTTGGTCTTGCTGCAGCTGCATCTATGGTTCTTGGTGTGGTACTTTTATTTTTAACACTTATGCAATTATATTTTAGTCGAAACAAAGAAAGTAAACATCAAGAAATTTAATATGTCTGAAACAGCTTCAAGAATAATAAAAATTGCTACAAAAAAAAGATATAAAAATAAATATCATTGGACAGATTATTTTTCTTATTTTTATTTATTTTTAGGTGTTCTTCTGATGTTTGGTCCTGTTGTGTGGTTAGGATTATCTTCACTAAAGACATTAGCGGGTATTCAAGAATATCCCCCAACAATTTTACCACTTTCACAAATTCAAGTTGATGTTGAAGGATACGATAAACCTTTACCAATTTTTAATGTGACACAAGAAGATGGGTCAGTAAAGCAGTTAGCACAAATTAAAAGAATTGGAATTAATGCTAAAATGGTTGATCCTTTAAACCCAGGAGAAACAGTAAAAGTGCCAATTGATAAAAGAGAAAAAATTAGAGAATTTAAAATTCAGTGGGAGAATTATGTTGATCCTTTAAGGAAATATGATTTTTTACTTTATTTCAAAAACTCAACCTTCATCACAGTTGTTGCAACAATAATAACGTTGATAATAAATTCAATGGCAGCATACGCACTTTCTATTTATGAATTTAGAGGTAAAAATTTTGCCCTTGTTTTCGTAATAGGCACATTGCTAATTCCATTAACTATAATCTTAGTTCCTGTATTTTATGTTGTTGCTAATTTTGGAATGATTAATTCATTATGGGGTGTAATTCTTCCAGGTGCAGCAACACCAACAGGAGTTTTTTTACTTCGTCAATATATGCTTACATTACCTAGAGAACTCATAGAAGCAGCAAGAATGGATCACGCAAGTGAATGGGCAATTTATTGGCGAGTTGTGCTACCATTATCTATACCGGCTATTGCCGTTTTAGCAATTTTTTCCATAATGTGGCGATGGAATGATTTTTTGTGGCCTTTAATAGTTTTATCAAAGAGTGAGGTTTATACATTACAAATTGGACTAAATGCATTTCATGGAGAACTTACGAGTCAGTGGAACTATGTATTATCAATGACTATGGTAACTTTATTACCTATAGCAATAATATTTGCCTACTTACAAAAATTTATAACAACAGGAATAGCAAGTACAGGTATGAAGTAATGAAAAATAAACCTTTAATATTTTTTGATCCTTATCCAAGAAATGAAGAAATGGTTTTTACTGATGATGTTAAGTCTGAATTAAATAAAATATCCAATTTAGTGTATCACTTTGGTAGTCGAGCTCCAGATGAACTTGTAGAAAAAAATATCGAAGAAATAGAAATATTAGTTGGACAGACTGCCATGCCAAAAGAACGCTTAGATAAATCAAAAAAAATAAAAGCCATTATAAATGTTAAAGCAAATTGGGAACCTAATATTGATTATCACGAAGCCCATAGAAGAGGTATTTATGTTTTATCAGCTGCACCTGCAATGGCCCCTGCTGTTGCTGAAGCTTGTTTAGGTTACGCAATTTCACTATCTAGAAATATTTTGGGAGTCTATAAAAAATTTATAAATTCTGAAGAACAATATGGAATTAAAGAAAATAAATTTGCTTACACACTTTTTAATTCAAATGTAGGATTAGTTGGTTTTGGAAATTTAGCAAAAAGTTTACTTCCTTTGTTAAAGCCATTTAATTGTAATATTTCAGTATTCGATCCATGGTTATCTAATGAATATTTAGAAAGCCAGGGTGTAAAACCTGTTTCAATTGATGATTTATTATCAAAAAATAAATTTATATTTATACTTGCTGGAGTTACTACTGAAAACGAAGGTTTTATTAGCAAAGACAAATTAAAATTAATAAAAAAAAATAGCTCAGTAATTCTAGTTAGTAGGGCGGAGGTAGTTGATTTTGAAGCATTTATTGAACTTGCTGAAAATGAATTTTTCAGAGCAGCGATAGATGTATATCCAGTTGAGCCTGTGCCAAAAGATTCAACTTTTAGAAAAAAATCCAATATTTTATTTACATCGCACGTTGCTGGTGCATTAGATTATTCATATAAAAATATAAGAAATATGATGATGAATGATATAAAAAAAATCTTGAATGGAATGCCGCCTTTACATTTGCAACATGCTGACCCTGATAAAGCAATAATGAGAAGAGATAGATGACTGAAATTATTCTAAAAGATATTTTTAAAAGCTATGATCAAACTGAGGTCATTCATGGAGTTGATTTAAAAGTTGAAAGTGGTAAATTTCTAGTTTTAGTTGGCCCATCTGGATGTGGTAAGTCAACATTATTAAGAATCATTGCTGGACTAGAAAGAATTACATCTGGAGAAATTTTAATTGATGGAAATGAAGTAAGTAATATACCTGCTTCAGAAAGAGGTTTAGCTATGGTTTTCCAGTCATATGCCTTGTATCCCCATATGTCTGTTTTTAAAAACATGGCCTTTGCTTTGGAAAATCTAAAAATTGATAAAAAAACAATTGAAGAAAAAGTTAATAGTGCAGCTAAACTCCTACAAATTGAAGAATATCTTCAAAGAAAACCAAAAGCGCTTTCTGGTGGTCAACGACAAAGAGTAGCAATTGGGAGAGCAATAGTTAGAGATCCAAAAGCTTTTTTGTTTGACGAACCCTTATCTAATCTTGATGCTGAATTAAGAGTGACAATGAGAAAAGAATTATCAGCACTTCATGAAAAAATAGGTGGTACCATGATTTATGTTACACATGATCAAGTTGAAGCTATGACATTAGCTGATCAAATTGTAGTTTTAAATAATGGTTATGTTGCACAAGCAGGAGCACCTCTTGATTTATATAATAATCCTAGTGATATTTTTGTAGGTGGTTTTATTGGATCTCCAAAAATGAATTTTATAAAAGTTAATGCAATTGATAATGCTGGTTCATTTAATATGGTTTCAGATGCATTGAATTTAGAGACAAATTACAAAAATTTACAAAATAATGCACCTTATTCTCTTGGGATAAGGCCAGAACATATAGAAGTTTGTGAACAACAAAATTCAGATTTAAAAGTACTTGTTGATTTTACTGAACAACTAGGAAGTGAAACTTATTTTTATTGCCAAGGCGAAAGTATAAAACAACTAATTGTTCACCATACCGGGCAATATAAAATTAATAAGGGTGAAGAATTACATCTTCGTTTTAAAAGAGATTCTATTCATCTTTTCGAAGAGAACGGAATGTCTGTATCAAAAAAAAATAATTAATGAGTTCTAAAAAAATTGGACTTGCCATTATTGGTACTGGTATGGCTGCTAAACCTCATGCCTTAGCTTTGAATGAATTAAGAGACGATATAAAGGTAGTTGGAGTTTTTTCCAGAAATAAAGAAAAAAGAGAAAGTTTTTCAAAAAATTATAATTTTAATACATTTCAAGATGTTGATAGTATTTATAACAATCCTGAAATTGAAATGGTTGATATTATTACCCCTCCAAATCAACGCTTAGAACTAGTCGAACAATTTAGTAAAAATGGGAAACACATCTTAATGGAAAAACCAATTGAAAGAACTTTAGACAACGCAAAAAATATAGTTTCAATTTGTAAAAATAATAAAGTTAATCTTGGTATTGTCTTTCAACATAGATTTAGAAAATCTTCAATTAAATTAAAATCATTGATTAATGAGAATAAATTTGGTCAAATCTTTTCAGCTCAAATAAATGTTCCATGGTGGAGAGAACAATCTTATTATAATGATCCGGGAAGAGGAACCTATGAAAGAGATGGTGGTGGAGTTCTTATTAGTCAAGCAATTCATACACTTGATCTTGCAATCAGTCTTTTAGGGGATGTCAAAGAGGTGATGGTAATGGCAGAAACTACAAAGTTTCATAAAATGGAGTCAGAAAATTTTGTAACTGGAGGTATTAAATTCAAAAATAGCATAATTGCATCATTATTCGCTTCAACGAGTGTTTTTCCAGGCTCATCAGAGTCAATTGTTCTGCATTGTGAAAATGCAACAGTCAAACTTGAAGCGGGAATACTAATTATTAATTGGAGGAATGGTGAAAAAGAAGAGTTTGGAGAAGAATCTGGAACTGGTGGTAGCGCTGATCCTATGGCTTTTCCATTTGATTGGCATAAAGATCTTATACTTCATTTTGTAAAATCAATTAGAACAAATGAAAGATTTGAAATTACTGGAAAAGAAGCATTGAAAGTTCATTATCTAATTGATGCAATGATAGAATCATCTAAAAAAAATAAACTAATTACAATGGAGTAAAATATTTTATTATGAGAAAATTTAAAGTAGCTGCTATGGGTGTTGAGCATAGACATATTTTTGGACAATTAAATGGTATGTTAAATTTAGGATGCGAATGTGTTGGTTGGTGGAATGAAAATGATAATAATATTACAAAAGATTTTAATGAAAAACATCCTGATGTACCCCGTTTTAAAAATAAAGAGGATTTAATAGATAATAAAGAAATTGAGTTAGTATTGATAGCAGACATTCCAGTTAAAAGAGCGGCTTTAGCTATTGAGTGTATGAATGCTGGAAAAGATGTAATGTTAGACAAACCTGGTTGTACAACTATAGAACAACTTAAAGAAATTGAAAATA
>QBZY01000014.1 GCA_003282155.1 Pelagibacteraceae bacterium AG-337-I02
GTGATGAAGTAACCCATTATACCAAAAAAAATATTATCACCTGATGAAATTCATTATAGAATTAAAAATAATATTAAATTTAAATCAAATGAATTTTGGTTAACCTTTGATGACGGATATAAAGATCATTACAATTTTGTAATTCCTATTTTAGATAAATACAATATTAAAGCTTCTTTTTATCCGGCAAATATTGATAGTAAAATAACAAGAGTAATGAATGTTAATAAAATACAATTTATATTGTCTAGATTTAAAAATAAAAAAAAATTATTTAATGAAATAAAAAATATTTATTTAGAAAAAAATAATTTGATTTCATTTAATAAATCAATCCCAAAAAAAATGGATACTTTTAATAAATATGATGATTTAATTACAAAAAGGATCAAATATTTACTATCAGTCGGTTTTCCTAATGATATAAAAAATAAAATTATAAATGCATTATTTAAAAAATATATAACAAATGATGAGAAAGATTTTGCAGAAAAACTCTATTTAAATATTAATGAATTAAAAGAGATAAAGAAACTAGGAAATGAAATTGGTGGTCACGGAAGTAAGCATCTTAAGTTAGAGTATTTATCTTACCAAAAACAAATTGAAGAAATTCTTAATGCAAAAAAATTTTTAATAAAACATAAGTTAATTAATAACGATTATTGGTCTTTTTGTTATCCTCATGGAAGTTATAACAGTAAATCAATTAAGATTTTAAAAAAATTAAATGCTTCATGCGCTCTAACTATTAAAGAAGGAAAAATTAATAGAAAATCACCTTATGAATTTTCCAGATTAGATACTAATAAATTAAGAATATATTAGATTGGGTCTATCACTATCAGCATCTCCTTTATGAAGTTCAAAATCAATCTCTGATTTATAACAATAGTAAAGTGGTTGATTTTTTATACCTTCATATGGCTCAAAATGATTTGGTATTATTTTCTTATTTTTTTTTATTTTAAATCCATTTAATAAAATATATTTTTCATTAAATCCCTTATATAAAAAATCAATATATTCAGACTTTTCTTTTATTAAAAATTTGTGAAGTAAACTCCCAATATTACTTACAGATGACCAATCACCAAATGTATCGATTATCCTTATAATAGAATAATTCTCAACTTTTATTTTTCTTACTATAATCAAAAGAACATTTTTATTATTTTTTTGAATATTTAAGAAACGATATCTATATATAGGGTGTTTTTCGTATCTATATTTAAAATAATTATAGTTTTTAAACGAAATAACTTTGTGATTAAATATTGATTTACTAATACTTTTATTTTCTTTGATTTTAAAATTTCTTTCAATTAGAAAATTATTTTTAATTAGATTTTTTGATATTATTGTTTTTTTAACTGTATTATTTAAAATATAAAAATGCTTCATTTCTCCAACTTTGAAGTTAAGTTTTTTATATAATTGAATTATATTTTTTGTTAGTCCAATACCTCCAATGTATTTATATTTACTATTATTTAAAAAGTAATAAATTAATTTTAATCCATATACTTTATTTATATTTTTATCTAGACACCATATCCCCAACCATACGTGATCTTTTTTTAAATTATTTTTTGAATAATCATTAATTGAAATAAACCCCAGTATACCAACAACTTTTTTTTCTGTATTTTCTAAAATAACAATTGATAACTTTTGCTTATTAATATTTCTGTGCTGCCACTTTAAAAGTTTTGAATTAATAGATAGGATGTGTTTTTTTTTCCAATTATTATCAATAAATTTTTTAATATTAACAATTTCATTTAAATTTGCTAATCTAACATTCATTACATATATCCACCATCTATATTAATGGTTGAGCCAGTGACATAGTCAGAATTTAAGATAAATTTTATGGCATTAGATATTGATTTAAAATCACCTAAACTTCTTGTATCTGTGTTTCGTATAATATTTTTATAATCATTATTTTTAACTTTTTTTAATAAATTTGTTTTAAACAATCCTAAGCTTAAATAATTAGATGTTATACCAAATCTACCGTATTCCTTAGAAATACTTTTACAATAGCCAAGTGTTGCATATTTAGAAGTCATATATCCGCTGATACCAGAATCTCCTTTTAAGGCTCTGGAAGAACCAATAAATATAATTCTACCCCAACTTTTATTTATCATAATGGGTAATATCTTTCTTACGACTTCATGTGGACTCAAAAGACCTTCATTAACTTCTTCTAATAACTCAGTTTTTGACTTATTTAATAACAAGTTATGTAAAGATAAATTATTAAAAAAAATTAGTGAAATTTTAGATGTTTTTAATTTATTTATATTTGCTAAAACTTGATTTGCATTTTTGTATCTTACTAGCTTTAAATCTTTTACTTTTTTAATATTCGTATAACTAGAATACGGTAAAATATTATAACTTTTAAAATTATTTTTAAAAATATTCCTTGCTATTTCTGATCCAGCACCAAAAATACATATTGTTGGTTTTATTGCCATTTAAATAAAATACTTCCCCATGATAATCCAACTCCAAATCCGCTTATGCAAATAATTTTATTTTTTTTAATCTTATTTTTTTTTAAATATTTCAAAATTAAGTAAGGAATTGATGAAGATACTAAATTACCAGTATTATTAAATGAATTTGGAACTTTCTCAAAATTTATATTTAATTTATTAATTATTTCATTAATTACAACTTTACTGGCTTGATGTAAAAAAAGTAAATCAATATCTTTTACTTTAGATTTCTTCTGTAGTGAATTAATACTAATTGGTATCTTACTCATTGTAAACTGGAAAACATCACTACCCATCATATTTAAATTATTAGAATATAATTTTAAATTTGAATTATCCATATGTTTATTTAATTTGATTTTATCAAAGTTTGAACCATCATGACCAAAATCATAAGAAAGCAAGTTGTTATTTGAAACTTTTTGAATAAAACTAGATGTCGAACCATCACTAAAAATTAAATTTGTAGAATTATCATTTTCTTTGATAAAATTTGAATATATTTCTGAAGATACTACTAGGGCGTTTTTATACTGACTTGAATTAAACAATGAATTTACAACAAATAATGCGTAAGGAAAACTGGAACATGACATTGAAAGCGTGGTTACAAATGTATTTTCTTTTAATTTGAGTTTAAAAGCTAAATTTTCTGCAAAACTTGGAATATTATTATTTGGATCTTGTGTGATAAAAATTAATATATCAGGTTTAATTTTTATTTTTCTCATCATCTTATTTGCACTCATAAATGCAAGATCAAAAACATTTTTTGAGATTTCTTTATGTAAAAATTTAAAACCAGTTTTATTTATAATTTTGGAAGCTCTATCTTTATTTACTTTTTTGGATAAGTAATCCAAAACATTGATCTTTTTATTACCTAATTGACTTTCAATATGGGTAATTTTAAATCCCATAAAAATTATATATTTTCTAAAGCTTTTATAATTTCTTTTACTGTAAACATCTCTGCCAAACCTTTAATTTTGGATGCTTTACCTTTAGTTTCTTTATCAAGAGCACTTAAAATGGATAACTGACCAAGAGAATCCCATTCTTCCAATGTTTCAGAACTATCATCTTCCTTTATTTCATCAACTTCAAGTGCAATTTTTATTACATCAATAATTTTGTCTTTATCCATATGGTATTCTTATAGCATTTAAATCTCTCTCACCATATTTATTTTGATCTAGTCTAGTAAAAAGAGGATTAAAGTATTTTTCACAACCCTCAAAATGATAATGAGTAACTTGACTAAATCTTGTAGAGTTTTTATTTTTTATTTCACCTGCACCATGCAAAATATTTGCGGACCAAATTAAAAATTCTCCTTTTTTTAATTTAGGAGTCAAGACTGTCAATTTTTTATCTATCATAATTTTTTTTATATATTCTTCATACTTTGTATAATTATTCTTGATATCATTTTTATTTTTTGGAATTTCTAAGCCAAGTGTGTCTAACCATACATATGGTAAATTATTGCTTCCTGGAACAATTGTTAATGGACCTGAATCTTCATGTATGTCTTCTAAAGCTACCCATACTCCTGCAAGATATCCATCTGGTTTTGTTGCAAAATGAAAATAATCACTATGCAAAGGTTGTTCAGTGCCTTTGAGGAAATTTATTGTTGAGAAAGGAATAGGTTTTTTAGCATAAAGTGATAATAATAAATAAATTATATCTTGATGTATCGCAAGATTTTTCACAGATTTAATTTCTTTCCACATTTCTACTATTCTTGGACTTTCATTGTAATGAAAGATTTTTGGATTTGTTTTTATATCTCTTTTTGAATTTAGATGATTTTGAATATTTTCATTAATTTCATTTATCAGAGATATATTTTTAATATTAGATATTAAATATCCATTTTCATGAAAATAATTTTTACATTCCAATAAGTAGTCATTATCTTCTTTTATTTTAATTAAATCAACTCTCATTTTGAATATCCCATATATACACAAGTCCAGAAAAAAATTGAACCAAATTTTTCTTCAAAATCTATTATTTTCTTTTTCTTTAAAGTTTCTAGAATAGTTCTTTTATTTTTTAAACTATCTGGAATAGGCCAATATGATTTTTCAATTAGAGAAATTTTAAAATTTTCCTTAGCTTTTTTAATTGCTTTATTATGATTACTTACGGATAATATAGGAAAAAAAATAATTCCATTTGGATTTAAGTAATATTTAGCTTGTTTAAGCATATTATTTAATAAAAATGTACCATCTTCGTCCTCAGAAGGTATAGAATTATCAAACCAATTGGTTTCACTAATTAAAAGAGAAGAGACACCAGAAATATCATCAATTATGAAATCAAATTTTTCTTCCCATCTATCAAAAATATTAGATTTAATTGCTTTAGCTTTAATTTTAAAGTTTTTAAAATTTAAATTTGAATCTAAGACTGCTCCATCATCTAAGTCTGACGCAAAAAAGTGATTATTGGGATAGTTATTATTTAATAAAATTGTTAATATTCCAGATCCACAACCTAAATCTAAGAATTTTTTTCCATGAAAATTATTTAATTTATTTAATTCCTTTGTAACACCATTTATTAATATTCTTGATGTTTCAGTAGGTTTAAAAGAATTAGAATAATTTAAATTTTTCAAAATTTCTTTAAATTTTTTTAAACTCATAAATTATTAAGTTTATCTAGCGTACTAAGAACTAATTCTGTATCTTGATTGTTGTTATAATGGACTATACTAAGGCGCACTACACCGTCACTTGTGCTTAATCCTAAGTCTTTTAGACATCTCCATGCATAAAAATTATCATTCCTAGTCGCTACTTTATTCTTTAAGAAAAAATTTGAAATTTCTTTAGAAGTTTTTGACTTAGAAAAAAATGAAATTGTTGGAGCTCTATTTTTATTTACAATCTTATTTCTTCCAATCAGATTTAAATCATCCATACATGAAATTTTACTTAGAATAGGATTTGCTAAATTTTCTTCATGTTGTGCTATTAATGCATTAATTTTAGATATTTTATTTTGAATTGATAAATTATTGTCTTTAAAGTGATGATTGTAGAGATCATTAAAATATTCATAAATTCCAACTAAAGATGATAATTCTTCATGATTAGGTCCGCCAGGATTAATTGTATAAGGATATTTTCCATTTAAAAATTCATGATTTTGATTAGGCAAATCTCTTAATATTTCTTCCTTTCCGTATAACAGAGCTAAATGAGGTCCGTAAGTTTTGTACAAACTAAATGTATAAAAATCAACATCTAGTTCTTTTACGTCAGGAAAACCGTGCGGTGCATAAGAAACACCATCCCCGATAACAATAATATTATTTTTATGAGCTAATTCTGAAATTTTTTTCAAATTATTTACTGATCCAACAATATTTGAACAATGTGTCACTGCTAATATTTTTGTTTTATTAGTTATTAAACTCTCTAAATCAGATAATTTAAGTTCATGACTGTTCAAATCAAATTTCCATTCTATTATTTTTGCTCCTATTTCACTTAATCTCCTCCAAGGGCTAATATTTGCCTCATGATCTTGATTAGTTACAATTACCTCATCATCATGGTTTATAAATTTTTTTAAAGCATTGGATAAAACATATAAGTTAATTGAAGTTGAACCCCCAATCAAAATTTCATTTTTTTTTGCATTAATCATTTGAGCAAATAATTCTGTAGCTCGATCCATATTTTCGCCAGCAATTTTTGACATAGGATATTCCGCATAAGGTTGGACTTTTGTTGATGTCATAAAATAAGTTAGTTTATCAATAACATTTTTTGGAACATAGCTGCCTCCTGCATTTTCAAAAAAAGACCAATCTTTTGATAGAGGATCTCTAAATGCTGGGAATTGCGATCTTACATAATCTATATCAAGTTTAATATTTTCTAGTGTCAATTTTTCCTCTTATTGTATATTCTTTTATTCTAATATATGAAAAAATAAATGAATAATTATTTAATCTGTCTCAGATATGATTGATAAACGTAAGTTTTATATAAATGGTACTTGGATTAATCCAATTATAAAGAATGATTTTGAAATTATTAATCCTTCAAATGAAAAATCATATGCTATTATTTCTTTAGGCTCTAAAAAAGATGTTGATCTGGCAGTGAATTCAGCAAAGAATGCATTTGTTACATGGAGTCAGGTCGAAAAAAACGAAAAAATTACTTTATTAGAAAATTTACTTAAAATTTATAAAAGTAGATGGGATGAAATAACACAAACAATGTCTGAAGAAATGGGAGCCCCATTAGATTGGTCTTCATCAGCTCAAACTTCTTCAGGGGCAGATCATATCAATGATTTTATATTAAGATTAAAAAATTTTGAATTCGAAACAAAATTTAATCAAGACTCTAATAATTATATTGTTTATGAACCTATTGGAGTTTGTGGACTAATTACTCCATGGAACTGGCCTATTAATCAAATTACTTTGAAAGTAATTCCAGCTATAGCTACTGGTTGCACAATGATACTAAAACCCTCTGAAATCGCACCACTATCAGGAATGCTTTTTGCTGAAATTATTCATGAAGCAGGATTTCCTTCTGGTGTTTTCAATTTAGTAAATGGAGATGGTGCTGGCGTAGGTACAGATTTGTCATCTCATAACGATGTAGATATGATTTCTTTTACTGGATCAACAAGAGCAGGAAAACTTATTTCTAAAAATGCTGCAGATACTATTAAAAGAGTTTGTCTTGAACTAGGCGGTAAAGGTGGAAATATTGTTTTTAGTGATTCACATCCAAGTGCAGTAAGAGAGGGTGTTAGAAACATAATGAGTAATTCTGGCCAATCCTGTGATGCACCAACAAGAATGCTAGTTGAAAAATCAATATACAAAAGAGCAATAGAAGAAGCGGCCGATGAAGCTAATAAAATCAAAGTTGATATTGCTTCTAAAAATGGAAATCATATCGGACCAGTTATTTCTAAAACACAATATGATAAAGTCATTGATCTAATTAAAAGTGGTATAGATGAGGGTGCCACCCTTATTGCTGGAGGACCAGATAAGCCTAAAGGGTTAGACAAAGGGTATTTTGTAAAACCAACAATATTTACAGATGTTACTAATGAAATGAGAATAGGAAAAGAAGAAATTTTTGGACCAGTACTTTCAATAATTCCATTTGAGGATGAAGATGAAGCTATATCTATTGTAAACGACACATCCTATGGCCTAGGAAATTATGTTCAAACTCAAGATAAAGAAAAGGCAAAAAGAGTAGCAAGAAAATTTAGATCTGGAGGTGTATATATTAATGGTAATAGTGCTGATCCAGGAACTCCTTTTGGTGGTTACAGACAATCTGGTAATGGAAGGGAAGGTGGTGATTGGGGTTTGGAAGAATATTTAGAAATAAAAACTATCTGTGGATGGGAATGATCTAAACTTTAATTTTATTAAAGTAATTTAATCTACCTATTATTTCATCTCTTTCAATATAATAACCTTGAAGATGCCTATTCCCAGACTTTGGGTCAAATTCGGTTCTACCATGTAATACTCTTCTATTGTTAAAACAAAAAATATCACCAGCCTCTAATCTAAAATCAATTTTAAATTTTTTGTTTTGAAGAAGTGATGCAAAATATTGATATGCTTCATAAAATTTTTTCATATTTTTGGGCTCAACATCAATAGCACCCATTGCAGCCATACTAAATCTAATATCATTATAATCATTATCTTTTGTAAGAGTAATTATTGGTGAATGAAGAATTCTGACTGCTTTTTGAGTATAATCCGTATCTTTAAATTTTATATACGTTTTTGTAAGAATATTAAAAACATCTTTTTCATTTTTTTTTAAATAATTTGCAACTGCAAAACCATCTACAACAGATGACAATCCACCATTAGCTTCATTGATTAAACAATGAAGAAACTGATAACCAGGAGCATATTCAAAATAAGGTAAATCCGTATGATTTCTTAATGCATCTGTTGTATAAGCAGTATTATTTGGTCTTGGAATATTAATTACTTCAAATGGTGTGCCAAAAAATGTTTCTCTATGATGACTTATTCTATTTAATATTTTAAATGCAGATTTTTTGCTAGTTGGTGCATTTTTGATTAATGCAAAACCATAAGTATGAAGTAAATTTACCCATTTACTTAAAAATTTGTCATTTTTTATTACACTATTATGATCAACAATAATTTTCTTTAAATTTTTTTTTAATTTACCATCCCAAAAAATATAAGGTGATTTATATTTTCGATTATTTATTTCGGTATAACAATGATCTCTTAACCATTTTAAATTGAATTTGCTACTATGATCACCTTCACTCCAATCAATATTGAGTTTATTTTTTTCAATTTTATAATTTTTAGGAAATATATTTTTACTTACAGTTAAAATATTAAAGACTCGCATATTTGCAGTAGGATGTATTGCTGTTGGACAATTATCTCTCAGCCACATAAAATGGAATTTACTTTCAAAATTATCTTTCCACAAAATACTTAAATGGTCATTCTTTTTTTCTAATCTTTTTACATGATATTTATTACTCATTTTGAAATATTTATATCTGAATAAATTATCTTAGTATATTTAACAAATTAATGAAATCGAAAAATAATAATCTCTTGGGAATTTCTTTAATGCTATTGTCCATGTTCTGTCTAAGTATAAATGATATCACGTATAAATATTTAAGCTTTCATTTTCCTGTATGGGAATCAATTTTTTTTCGAGCACTAAGTGGAAGTATTATTGCAACTTTCTTAGCAATGTATTTTGGCTTTGATAAATTAAAAACTAAAAAACCAGTTGGACATGCTATCCGAGCCCTGTCTTCTTCTGCTTGTGTCGTATTCTATATTTACGGAATTAATAATTTAATGTTATCTGAAAACATTGCTATTGCACATTCTGCTCCCATTATTGCTGCTTTTCTTGCTGTTCCAATACTTGGTGAGAGAATTGGGATTTTTAGAACAACTGCAATATTAATTGGTTTCATAGGTGTGTTAATTATTGTTAAGCCCGGTACTGACTTATTCAAATTAGAAATACTTTATCCTCTAATATCTGCAGCTTTTATGGCTTCTGTTTATTTATCAACTAGATCAGTAATGAGTACTGATTCGAGTGTTGCAATTGTTTTTTATTACTCTTTTTCATTATTAATTACGTCAATAATATTTTTCCCTGATAATTTTATTATGCCAAATGGAATTCAATTAATTTTTGCTATGAGTTTAGGTGTGATGGGATCACTAGGACATTTATTTATGTCTCAAGCAGCTAAATACGCAGATGTTGCAATTACTTCACCCTTTGAATACTCAGCTTTCATATTTGTAGGAATAATGGGATATTTAATTTATTCTGAGGTTCCAACTTTAAGTATTTATTTAGGGGGAACAATAATTGTTAGTACAGGAATATTTATAGCTTATAGAGAAAGAAAAAAATAGCTAAACTAAAAAATTATTTCTTTTAAATTTTTCTTCTTATATTTTTGATTTCTTATTTTATTTAAAATATTTTTTTTACCTCCACAGATTAAAAATTTATTATCAATATCTTCGTCTTTTAAAGGGTAATTATTTCCTCCTTTAATATGTGATATTTTTTCAATCAATATACTTCCATCATTCATTATTACATTAATTATATCAGGATACTTAGAATCATAATCTTCAAAAGTATTTGGCACTTTGTAAGTGACTAGTTTAATCTTTCTAGTCATGTTTAAACTTTTTTTATTTTTAGAAATATTTAAACTACTTAAATCAAATTTTCCATTAATGAGAGCAGTTGCTAAACAATAACTCAATGAAAATCTAGCTTCAGTAGAATTTTTAGGTATATGAAATTTTGATACTCTGAACCAAGGTTCTGGAAACTCAATTGTAATAGATTTAATATTTTTTTTTATAAAAATTTTTTTATTTAAAATTAATCCTCCTTGTATTACTCTTTGTGAATAACTACAAACTGGCCAAAACTTAATGAAATTTGGAAACTTAATTATAGCCTTTCCTAAATCTGATTTTTTAATATTATTATTTAATTTTTTAGAAAATTTACTACCATACAATTCAATAAATCCTCTCTCAATATTCCAAATATCTTGATTGGCTGTCCCTCCATTTTTTGCAAGTAAGGCTGACTGTACTCCTGCTTGAGAAGCAAACCCTACATGAAAAGCTTTTATATCTGTGCCGAATTGCTGTTTTAAACCAGATGAAAAACTTGTTGCAATAGAAATTGCATTTGCCATTTGATCTGCATTTAATTTTAACACTTTAGATACTGCAGCAGCAGTTCCAATCACGCCTATTGTATTTGCTGAATGCCATCCTTTATAATAATGATCATAGCTAAGTGCTTGTCCTAATTTTATTATTAATTCATATCCTACTACCCATCCCTCATATGTTTCTTCAATTGAGATATTTTTCATTTGAGCAATAGATATAAGAGCTGAAAAAATTGGCGCACTAGGATGAGATCCTGCAACGTATTCGTAATCATCAAAGTCTAAAGACGCTGATCTGACTCCATGTAAAAAACATGCTGCAGAAATAGATAATTTTTTTCCTCCTCCAAATATCTTAATGTTTTTTGAATTATTATTTTCTAAACAGTATTTTAAGGCAACCTTTGATTGTTTTTCTTTAACACCTGATAATATACAAGCTAGGGTATCTATGAATGCATTTTCTGCTCTTTTATAAGTTACCTTATTGATATTAATTTTTTTTTGTGATGCCCAATTACAAAATTTTTTATGAAAACTCATTTTTTATATTTTGCAATCATTGTAATTTCTTGTTTTTCATTAAGAATTCTTCCAATAATTTCATCATCTCGATTTTCACCAATTTCTACAAAGAAATTATTGTTATATACTAGAGACGCTGTAGCTTTATATTCAAAAGAATTGAACTCAATTTTGTTTTTTCTAGCAAGATTTAAAAGATAAGTTGCTTGAAGAGGTGCATGGACTAATAATCCCATATGACCCTCATAATTTTTTGTATAATCATTATCATAATGAATCTTATGTCCATTAAAAGTTAAAGCAGAATATCTAAATAGCAAAGTTGATGAACTAAAAATTTCTACTTTATCAATTAATTTTAATTCGTCTTTTATTTTAGGGGTAATGGAGTTTTTATTTATTTTTTCTCTATAAACAGCAGTTTGATCTTCTGATATTATTAGTTTATTTTTATTTAAATATTCATGATTAATATTAACAAAACATAGATTGCCTGATCTACCTTCTTTAAATTCAATACTTGAAATTGTTGAATTTTTTATAATTTCAGATCCAATTTCAAATTCATCAAATATTTTTATTTTACCACCAGCCCACATTCTAATTTTATAAGGTAACTCAGGTAAGAAAATTCCTAATTTTGTATTTCCATCTTTGTCTAGATCATTTATTGAAGCTAAATCTGGGCATAAACATAAAAAAATTCCCTCAGGCACGATTTGATCACTTAAACAGTTTTGATCAATTGTTTTTTTTAAATGATCAACTAATCGAGGAGTAATAATATCACTTCTTGAAATTTTCTTTCCAATCCAATCTTTGTAATTATTCATATTTAAATTACTCAAGTTTACTTATAAATTAATTATTAGTATAATTTATATTTTAAAAAAATGAAAAAAACATTTGACTATATAATAGCAGGAGGAGGTTCTGCTGGCTGTACATTAGCCTCAAGATTATCTGAAAATAAAGATATAAAGGTATTACTAATAGAAGCAGGGGGGTCAGGAAAAAGTTTATTCACTCAAATGCCTGGTGGTAACGGATACATTTTTGGAAATCCTAAATTTGATTGGGGTTTTGAGTCAATACCTCAACCTTCTTTAAATAATAGAAAAATTTTATACCCTAGAGGTAAAGGACTAGGAGGATCTTCTCTTTTAAACGGTATGATTTACATGAGAGGCGCTCCAGGTGATTTTAATAGGTGGAGACAAAAGGGCTTAGAGGGTTGGTCATATAATGATGTATTACCATATTTCAAAAGATCTGCTTCAGCTTTTCATAGAGAAAAAAATGAATATCACTCACATTCAGGTCCTTTAAAACTTACACCAGCTGGTAATTACAATTCAATCGATAAAGCATTTATTGATGCATGTGTTGAAGCTGGAGCAGAAATTAATAATGATTTTTACAATGGCAATCTAAATGGAGTAGGCCGGTATGATGTTAAAGTATGGAAGGGAAAAAGACAATCATCTGCAGAAGCTTATTTGAAATTTAAACCTAGCAACTTAACAATTTATAAAAATACATCTGTAATAAAAATTTTAATTGAGAAAAATAAAGCTAAAGGATTACTTTTATCAAATGGTGAAGTTTATGCATCATCAGAGGTAATATTGTCTTTAGGAGCATTCGGTAGTCCCAAATGTTTAATGTTGTCAGGAATTGGCCCAGAAGAACATTTAAAAGAAAAAAATATAGAATTATTAATTAATTTACCTGGAGTAGGTGAAAACCTTCACGATCATCCTGTTATGCCAATGAATTGGGCTTTTCAAAACAACAATTTAAGTTTCTCTAAATATCAAAGGATCGATAGAGCTATTATTTTGGGATTAAAATATATTTTATTTAAACAAGGATTAGCCGCTGCTCCTTTTTGGTCAACAAATCTATTTCATTCAATAAGAGAAAAAGATATGCCTGAAATACAAGTGTTCATGACACCTATGTGTTTTAAAGAAGAAAAAGATAACTGGTCTATGAGTTTAGATAATTTATTAAATTTTGGTTCATTATTTTTTTCTAGAGGTAAAAAAGCTTTTCCAGGATTACACTTTCAAATTAATTTATTAAGACCAAAGAGCACAGGAAGTGTAAAACTTAAAAGCTCAAATCCTAATGATGAACTTGATATAAATCCAAATTGGTTCATCGATCCATCTGATATGGAAGATATGATAGAAGGGATGAAGCATACAAGAGAAGTATTATCAAAACCCAGTTTAGCAAAAATTGTTTCGGAAGAATTACTTCCAGGAAAAAAAACAAAAAGTGATGAGGATTTAAAAGAGTCAGTTCGAAATCATGTACAAACAGGCCATCATCCTGCATCTACTTGCGCAATGGGTTCCAGTAATAACAAAATGGCGGTACTTGATAATCAGTTTAAAGTTAGAGGAATAGACAATCTGAGAGTAGTAGATGCATCTTCTTTCCCAGATATGATAAGTGGAAATATAAACGCATCTGTAATTATGTTAGCAGAAAAAGCATCAGATATGATATTAAAAATTAATTAATCACAAATAAGTTGACCAATGAAAATATTTAAGTTTAAATAAATTATGTCTGAAATTCAAACCTACAAATTTTATGCAGCAAATAAATGGCATGACCCTTCTTCTGAAAAATATTTTGAAAGTGAGGATCCATCAATAGGTAAAGTATGGGCAAAGGTCCCTGACTGTAATGAAAAAGATATTAATCTTGCAGTATCATCTGCTAAACGTGCTTATTATGATAGTCCTTATGGTAAAATGCATCCAGCAGAAAGAGGGAGAACATTAACTAGAATTGGAGATATTATTGCTAAAAATGCAGAACGCATTGGAAAAATAGAAACTAAAGACAACGGCAAACTTCCAAAAAATATAACTCCTTCTTTAACTAGCTGGCAGACTGAGAGTTTTTATTATTATGCAGGTATGTGTGACAAATATGAAGGTAGACTGATACCCTCAGAAGTTCCAAATATGCATAATTATTTGAAATGGGAACCATTTGGAGTTGTTGCACTCATTCTACCTTGGAACTCACCAATTGGAACATTAATCTGGAAATTGGCACCAGCAATAGCAGCAGGCAATACTGTTGTAATTAAACCTTCAGAAAGAGCATCGTGCTCTACATTAGAGTTAATGAAAATTTTAGAAGAAGCCGATCTTCCTGAAGGTTTAATTAATGTTGTTACTGGTTTTGGTCCTACCACTGGTGCACCTCTTATTGAACACCAAGATGTTAGAATGATAAGTTTTACAGGCGGAACAAAAGGGGGGAGTGCAGCTAGTTTAAGTGCATCCAAAAACGTTAAACCTATTATTATGGAGTTAGGAGGAAAATCACCACAAATTATATTTAAAGATGCTGATTTAACTTTATCAGTTAATGGAGTTGTTTCAGGAATCTTTCCAGTTTCAGGTCATAGCTGTATTTCAGGATCAAGAATATTAGTACATAAAGATATAAAAGATAAATTTACTCAAAATTTATTAGAAGTTGTTAAAATAGCTAAAGTTGGTCACCCAAATGATACAGCAACACAAATAGGGCCTATAGCAAATAAAGAGCAATATGATTTTATTTTATCTAAGATAGAAGCGGCTGAAAAAAGAGGTTTAAAATTATTAATTGATGGAAGAAAAGAACAAAAATCTGAAGGGTACTATATTGGACCAACTATTTTTGATAATGTTCCAAATGAAGATGATTTAGCTCAAAATGAAGTATTTGGACCTGTCGCCTCAATACAATCTTGGGATAATGAAGATGAAGTAATTAAAATTGCAAACGATACTATTTATGGACTTGCAGCAGGTATTTGGACTAAGGATACTAATAAAGCTATACGTTTAGCAGATAAGATAGAGGCTGGAACTGTTTATATAAATAATTATTTTAATGCTTCTACTCAATCTCCAGTTGGAGGTTTCAAGCAATCAGGATACGGTCGTGAAAATGGATGGGAGGGAATGCAAAGTTTCATGCAGACTAAATCTACATGGTTAGCTACAAATCCATCTCAACCAAACCCATTTTAAGAAGTAATTATTCTTTCCAGTTTGGCTCTCTTTTTTCTAAAAAAGCTTCAATACCTTCCTTGGAATCATCATGTAACATATTTTCCGTCATTACATTTGAAGTAAAAGTATATGCGTCTTCTAAATTCATATCTTTTTGTTTGTAAAAAGCTTCTTTACCAATTTTTATAGTATTAGAAGATTTAGATGATATTTTTTTAGCAATTTGAAATACATTTTCTTTTAAATTATCTTCTTCAAAGACATCATTTATTAAACCAATCCTTAATGCTTTATTTGCATCTATAAGATCTCCAGTGAGAAGCATTTCCATAGCTTGCTTTTTACCTACAGTTCTTGATAATGGAACCATTGGTGTAGAACAAAATAATCCAATATTAACACCAGGAGTTGCATACTTTGCTCTCCTACTTGAGTAAGCTAAATCACAGCTAGAAATTAACTGACAGCCTGCTGCAGTAGCGATACCATCAACCATAGCTATAACTGGTTTATTATTTTCATTAATTTTCAGCATAAGTTGAGAGCACATTTGAAATATTTTTTTAAAATAGCTTTCACCTTTGTCCTTTTGCAATCTTTGTGAATTTAAATCTTTTAAATTATGTCCTGCACAAAAAATATTACCTTTTGATGATAAAATAATTACTTTTACTTCATTATCTTTATCAGCAATATCTAGTGCTGATGTTAATTCATTGATCATGTTTTCACTTAAAGTATTTTGGTTTCTCTGGTCATTAAGAATAATATTAAAAATATTATTATTTTTTTCGTTTAATATTAGATTAAAATTCATTTAATTGATTTGAATTTCAACATCTTTAGATAGAGAATTAGCGATAAAACAATACTTATGTGATCTCTCTTTCATCTTTTTCATTTCTTCATCAGAAATATTGAAATTTTCTTCAAATACTATAGCTGGATTTAGCTCTATTTTGTTGACGTACATTCTTCCCTCTGTATTTTTTCCTAAATACGAAATTGCTTTATCTTTATAATTAATAACTGGCCATTTCATTTTTGCAGCTAAAGCTAAGAATGTCATCATAAAACAACTACTTACAGCTGCAGCTAGTTTTTGCTCTGGATTAATATTAGTTTCGCTTCCTCCATAATCTGGAGATGATCCCGCATCAATAGATACATTTTCGTTAAGCATTACTGTGTGATCAGTTAAGTATTTTCCAAATTCGAGTTTTTGATCTCCTAATTCCCACTTTAATTCGATTGAATGACTCATTTTAAGAATAATTAAAAGGTAGTGAGCACACTTTACCTTTTCTCTCAATGTTGTCTGGTGTTAATACGATAACATCCTGCCCATCATTCCAATAGTCTCTATCAACCATTGATAGCCCAATATTGGTTTTTAAAAACGGTGAATAAATACCAGAGGTGATATTACCAATTTGAAATCTATTTTTTGAGTATACAGGAAAAGGTATTGTGCACGGAGGAGTCGGGGACCCATCAAAAGTAATTCCTTTTATTTTTTTTTCTATTCCATTTTTTAATATTTTTTTTAGTGCATTTTTTCCAATGAAATCATGAGATAAATTGTTACAATAATTATCAAATCCACATTCAATTGGATTATTTTCTAAAGTGAATTCATTACCATAAGATAATAAACCACCTTCTATTCTATCAATTAAATTTGGACATCCAGGTGAAATATTAAATTCTTTTCCTGCTTCCCAAATAGTTTCCCAAAGTTTTTTTCCTAAACCAAAACCTTTCAGATAAATCTCAAAACCATCTTGTTTGCTATAACCTGATCTTGCAATTATTTGTTTTGTTCCTTCAAATTCAAAAAAAGAAAAATGAAAGAATTTTAATTTTTTAATTTTTTGACCAAATATAGAAGACATTAATTCTTCAGATTTTGGCCCTTGAATTGCTAAGGGGTAAACATCAGGCTCAATAATATTAACTTTAAAATTTTTTCCTACCGCTAATCCTTTTGCCCAAAGTATAACATCTGAATCTGCAACTGATAGCCAATATTTATTTTCACTTAATTTTAAAAGAACAGGATCATTAATCATTCCAGCATTTTCATCTATCATTGGAAAATAATAACACTTACCAATTGGCATATGCTTAATAGATCTAGGTGACATAAGCTCAACTAATTTTTCAGAATCAACTCCTTCTATTTGAACTTGCCTTTGACAAGATACATCCCATATCTGAGCATTTTGAGATAAGTGCCAATAATCTTCTTCTACTGTTGCTTTATATGATTTTGGAAGAAGCATATGATTTACAACAGTAAAACCACTTACACCAGCTTCAATTACTTTTTCTGTATAAGGAGTTCTCCTAATACGTCTCGACATGTTTAATCCTGAATTACTCATTTTATTTAGACCACCAAATTGAATAACTATTTGGTGAAATGATTAAAGGTATATGATATTTTTTTTCTGAATCTTTCATTTTAAATTTAACACTTATTGAATTAATTATTTCACTAGTATTTCTAAAATATTTACCTGAATTAATTATCATTTCATAATCACTTTCACAATCTTCTTTCGTTAATTCAAATTCTTTAAGCATTCTACCAGAGCTATCTGTTTTATCTTCTAGAAATACAACTTTGTTATCATTATTTGATTTATAAATTATAATTTCTACATCGCTTGCATGCGTACCATCTATGGAGTTTAGTAAATGTGTAGAAAAAATAGCCATAATTTACTCTATAGAAGCTTTATCTCTTTTATCGCTAACTGCAGCAACTATTGGACTAATAACACCTTTAGCCTTAACATTAACACATGCAGTTTTACCACTTTCTAAAGCTCTTTTTAACGCAGGACCTAAACCTTCTCTTTTAGTAACTAATTCTCCATGCCCTCCAAAACCTTCAAAAATAGAATGAAATGGAATATCTCTGAAATCAGTTGCAAAGTGCTTCCCACTTTCAAATAACCTTTCTTGTTGTTGAGAAATACAGTCAAGACCTCCATTGTTATCTATTACTACAACAATGGGTTTTTTTTCTTGAAATGCAGCTTCAATTGATAATCCGCCTGATAAAAATGCACCATCTCCACTTATTAAAACAACATTAGATTTAGGATTAAGATTTTTTGCCGATACTGCAAAAGGAACTCCAACACCTAACATACTGAAAGTGCCTGGATGTAATATACCTCCAAGTTTTTTACCTTTTGATCCAGCAATATTAATTGCAATCTCGGACCAGAAATGGGTGTTACCACCATCAATAACTAACCAATCATTTTCAGACAATACCTCTTGAACATCTAAAGCTAATTGAAGAGGATGAATTTTTCCACCATTTTTTTTGGCATCTTCAGTTTCTTCATTTAAGTCATCTAATGTTTTATCAATCCAATTTTTTTTCTCTTTTTTATTCTTATCAAACCATTCATCATTTAATTTCCATTCACTGTTTTTCTTTAATTCTATAAGTTTATCCAAAAAGACTCCAGGATCACAAAGTAAGTTAATATCTGCAGCCCTATTTAATTCTATTTCTTCATGCGATCCATTAATACAAACAAGCTTAGTGCTTTTTGGAAAAAGTGGAGGATTACCAAAATTCATTTGATTATCAAGACGTGCACCAATCAAAAGAACCAAATCTGATTCATTGAGGGCCATTTTTGATGGAGGATATTGATGAATATCTGCTAGACCCATGTATGTATCTGCCTCTTCTCCTAAAAGCTTTTGATGGTATGGTATATTAAATATAGGAATGTTTAATTCAAAGCCAGCTTGCTCTAATTTTTTTTCTGCATTAGACCACCAAACACCATGGCCTCCAATAAAAACTGGTTTTTGAGCATTAATTGCTAGATTAAATATTTCATTCAAACTGTCAGGATCGGGCCAAGCTTTGGCTAATGGTTTTTTTTGATGAGTAAAAGGTCTTTCTTCTAAACCTGCATCATCAGCAAATGATGAAAACATTATATCTACAGGTACGCTTAAATGTACTGCTCCTGGATAGCCATTTGTTGCAATTCTATATGCTTTATCTACAAACTCTCTTATTCTGTTGCCGTCTGTTATACTTGCACTGTATTTTGTTAACGGTGCTGCAATAGATACATCATCTATTTCCTTAAAACCGCCTGCTCCTTGTCTTTTTAAGCTACTTGATCCAGTTATAAAAATAACAGGTGATCTTTCACCCCAAGCTTCCATCATTGATGGTACTGCATTTGCAAAACCTTCTGGTCCTACAATGCAAACGGAAGGTTTTCTTGATATTCTAGTATGGCCATCAGCTAAATGACCAGCAATTTGTTCATGAGGACAATTAATTACATTAATTTGACACTCCATAAATCCTTCAAGTGCTGGATTACAAAAACCTCCAGAAAGCGTAAAAACATTATCAATACCTTTGTCTCTAAGAGCTCTTGCAACTAATGCCCCACCTCTAATCTTTTTGTCTCCCATCTTAATACTTTATATCCTTAAAAAATTTCACTGCTATAATTTTTTTATCAACTTTATTTATATCGGTTAATCCTACTAAGCCAAGATTTGTACTTAACTCCTCTTTAATTAAGTTGATAATTCTTCGAAGACCCCTTGAACCATCTGCGCCAATGGCATACATTAGTGGTCTGCCAAACATAACAAAATCAGCTCCCAGAGCTAATGCACGTAAAATATCACTACCACTTCTAATACCACTATCAAAAAGTATTGGAAAATCATCTCCCAAAGATTTTCGAATTAATGGTAAAGCATTAATAGAAGCAGTAGCACTATCTAATTGCCTTCCACCATGATTAGATACTTGAATTGCATCTGCACCAGCTTCTTTAATTTTTAAAGCATCTTCAGAATTCATTACACCTTTGATTATTAATTTTCCTTTCCATGCATCTCTAACCCTTTTTAGAGTATTCCAATCAGTTGCTCCTCTACTTTCTTTTCGTCGAAAAATTTGATCACCACTTTTAGAAGTAACATAATTCATTGGTTTTGGCGCTCCTTTTAATAAAGTTGTTAAACTCCATTGAGGATGTAGTGCAAAATCTAAAAATTGTTTTGGACCTATTTTAAATGGATAGCCAAAACCATTTCTGTCATCTCTGGCTCTTCTTGAAAGAATAGGCACATCAACAGTAAGAATTAAAACTTTGTATCCAATATTTTCTGCTCTTTTTAATAATTCCATAATAAATTCTTCACTTTGAAAAATATATATTTGCATCCATGAATGACCTTCTGAGAAAGTAAACATATCTTCAAGTGTAGTACTTGAAGCCATTGAAACACAGGTTGGAATATTATTATAAGCACTTTCTTTAGCTATCATTTTATCTGCTTCAGGCCATGAAAGATTTGTCATTCCCATTGGAGCAAATCCAAAGGGGTAATCAAAATTTAAATCAAATATTTTTTTATTTAATTTTCTATTTTCTACATTTCTAAAAACCTTTGGCTCTAATCTAATTTGATCTAAAGCTGCACTATTAATTTCAGCAAGTTTATCATCTCCAGATGCTCCATCAATAAAATCAAAGACTAATTTAGGTAGTCGTCTTTTAGATAATTTTATTGCATCATGAATTGTATAAATTTTAGTACTAGGTTTAATAAAGTCATTCATTTTAATATTTGTATTCTAATATATTTTATAATTCTATTACAAAATATATTAGTTTTTTGAAATACCCTTCCAAGGTATTGGAGAAGATGGAATGTCTTGTTTTATACCTCTTTGTATTTCACCTTTTTCGTCATACATCGGTAATGTGCAAATTTCTCCTTTATGGATATTACCATCATCACAATTGATATCTACTATTGTACCAGGACCATATTCTTTACCATCCATGTGAACTATAGCAACACCACAAACTTGGAATGGTGACCATGTACTTGAAGTGACTATTCCAACTTTTTTATTATTAATTAAAATTTCAGAATCAACTAATGCAAAGCTATTTTCAACTCTCATTCCCCAAGTCAAGCAGTCTTTGTTTGAATTAAGTAAAAATTCTCTTCCAATAAAATCACCTTTAGTAAAATCAATAAACTTTCCAAGCCCAACAGAAAATGGAGTTCTTTCATTTGTAAAATCTCTTCCTGCAGATAAAAGACCAGCTTCAATTCTCCTACATCTAAATCCAGGAGAAGCCGTTAAAATCATTCCCATTTCCTTTCCCTTACTTAGAATTAAATCTCCTATTTTTTTTGTATTATTATTTGGTCTTAAATAAAGTTCCCAGCCTAATTCATTTGTAAAACCTGTTCTGCTAACTATTACTTTTTCTGAAGCTATTGAAGTTTCAATCCAATCAAAATAATTAAATTTTTCTTTTATTGGATAATCAACTAATTCATTTAACAGTTTTAAAGATTTGGGACCTTGTATCTGACTCACCCAAACATCAGGATCTGTTATTTGAACATCTAAATTTTTTGAATGAGCTTTATACCAGCTGTATAAATGTCCATCACCTTGCGCAAACCAAAATTTATCTTCATTCAATTTTAATAATAATCCATCAGAAATCATTCCACCATCATGATAACATGCAAATTGATAAGAGCATCTTCCAGTTTTAACTTTTGAAATATCTCTAGGGAAGATTTGTTGTAGTAAATTTTTAGCATCTGGACCAGAAATTTCATATGGATGTTCACCTGTATGTCTCAAAATTATTTCTTGTCTTGCTTTCCAATACATTTCATCAGCTGTGGCATGAGATAATTTTTCGAGTGTAAATCTTCCGTCAGCATAATTGGTATATTCAGGATTTAAAGGAATTTCTTGGTAAGTTAATGGATGAATTTTCATTGGTCTCGCCAAATCGAGAGATCTACCATTTTCTTTAATTACTGGTTTAACAACAAATCTAAAATTATTTATTAAATTATCCATAAAATAGAGTCTGATTAACATAAAATATAAAAAATAAAATTTTAAAATAAGTCTTTTATAGCTTCAATATGTCGTGGTTTAACCTCACAACATCCACCAATTAATGAAGCTCCACTTTTAAAAGTAGAAGAAACAAAATTTTTATATTTATCAATTGTATATTCTTCTTTTCTTGTTCCAAGTAATTCTATTGGGTTAAGGTATTCAGCTTGACCTTCAAATCCATCTGGTTCAAAATTATCTTCATGACTTGTAGGCAATTTTTTAAATAAATTCATTTTGTATCCAAATGGAAGTTTTTGTTTCTCAAGAAATGGAAAACTTTTTTCTACGATTTCAGGTGATACACAGGCAGAAACTATACCACAACAGTCGTATTGATTAATTATTTCAAATAATTGATTTAGTGTTTCACCCGATGGAAGTTTAGCGTCATATCGTAAATGAACTCCTATAAGAACTTTTTTATTAAAACTTTTAATTGCCTCAAGAGCAATTTGTATTTCTTTAATTGAACTCAAAACGTCTAAATAAAAAATATCAACATATTCGTTAAGATTTTTAGCAACATTATAAAAATCCTGATGCATAATCTGATCAGTTTCTAATTGTAAAGGTGAATAAGTATTACCTTGATTTGGTAACGAACCAGCAACTATAATTTTTTTATCAAATTCATCTGCAGATTTTCTTGCAATTTGCCCTGCAGATTTTATGGCATAATTTAATGAGTCATTTAAATTATATTGCCCAAAAAGTCTTCTTCTAGCACTGAAATTTGCTGTAACAATTATTTCAGATCCAGCTTTTATAAAATTTTTGTGCATTTCTAAAACCATAGAATGATAATTTTTATCTAAAAGTGCTTGAGCAGACCAAAGATCTCCACTTGTTTTTAATCCCATTTCAAGAAGGGTTTGTCCAGAACCTCCATCAAGAATATATTTTTTATTTTTTTGAAACAATTTAAGATATAGTAATTTTTAATGGCGCATTTAAACATGCGCCATTAAATAAGTTTATATTTTTATGCAAACCACCAACGTTCAGATAATTTGTTACCGTCACTTTCCCAGTTACCAGCAACATCTTCACCGTGAGCAAGTTTTTTAGAACCTGCACCAACATATTGGTTAAATGCATAAACAATTGCACCACCATCGTAGTTACAAAGAGCTTGTGCTTCCCAGTACATTGACTTTCTTTTTTCTGCATCTAGTTCAGATCTAGCTGATCTAACTAGTTCATTAAAACGAACAGTTGAATCAGTTTGAACTAAATTACCCCAAGCTGCTTCATTCCACTCAGTATCATCAGTGAATGCTGCTGACCACATCATATCTTCTGTAGGTCTTCCACCCCAAGAACTCATACTGAAACCTTTGGTATTCCAAACGTTACTCCAGTAACCATCTTCAGGCTCTTTTTTAACTCGAAGATCAATACCACATTCTTGAGCAGATGCTGCTATCAAGTTAGTTGCATCTGTACAACCTGCATAAGGAACCTCAGAAGTACTAATTTCAATTGGTCCACTTACACCAGATTTTTTCCAGTGATAAGAAGCTTTATCAGCATCGAACTCTCTTTGCTCTAAAGCACCGTTGTGATATGGGTGCGCGGTAGAGATCGGATGATCATTACCAACAGTACCATATCCAAGCATAATCTTATCAACAATTTCCTGCCTTTTAATTGCAAATTTCAATGCCATACGAACATCAAAGTTATCAAACGGTGGAACGTTTAATCTCATTGGCGCTGTATAGTGAGCGTACCCAGAAGCTGCTGTAATTTCTACACTAGGATTTCTAGTTAATAGATTTGCAGTTCTAAGATCAACACCGTTCATCCAATCAATTTCACCATTTAACAAAGCTGCTTGTCTTGTTGCAGGATCATTAATTCCAATTACCTCAACTGAATCAAAGTGTGCAACACCATCACCTTTGAAATAATTTGGATTTCTTTTTCCAAATTTTGCACCAACACCTGGGTTGAATTCATCCATAATATATGGACCAGTTCCAATCGTTGATTGAGCATCAACAACTCCATCTTTTGTTGGTTTAATCATAATGTGATAGTCAGTAGTTATTGCAGGCCAATCGGCATTAGCTCCTTTTAACTTAAAAATAACTCTGTCATTTCCATCAGCAGAAACTGTTTCAATTTGAGATAACAGTCCACCCGCTGCGGAAGCAGTATCTGGATTCATGTGATACTGATAGTTGAGTACAACATCTTCTGCTGTCATTGATTTACCATTATGGAATTCAACTCCTTTACGAAGATTATATACCCAAGTTTGAGCATCATCTGATTCAATTGACTCAGCAAGCTCCCCAACAATTGTGTGATCTGAATCAACAACAGTTAGACAGTTTTGATATGACCAAGCAGTTGCTTGCATAAATGAGCTCTGATAAGTTGCAGGATCAAGAGTATCAGTTGCATCTGCTGCACTATTACCCCATCTTAAATGTCCACCTTTTTTAGGTGTAGCTGCAACTGCTTTATCTGCTAATGATAATGCAATTGGGAGCGTTACCCCAGTAGCAAGGACAGACATCATGAACTGTCTTCTATCAATAAGCCCTTTTGTGAGCTTTGAAGACTGTTCTTCAATGTATTTGTCTATTTTCTTATTTTTCATTTGTCCTCCCTTATTAATTGAACAAAAACCTAAGATTTTTGTTCATAATTTCTAGAAATTTAACAAAAAACAAACTTAAGTTAATATATAAAAACATATATAACGTTTTAATTCAACGTATAAATTATTAATTAATTATTAATTTTAGCTTGTATATTGATCCAATTTTGACAAAACTTTAAGAATTAAAATTGTATCTTTAAGGAGGGTAACATTACTAGGATTCATCCAATATTTAGAACAATTTTGTTGAGACTTACTCTTGGTCTCGTTACTGTTTTTGCATTTTCGGTAATAATATTTAGTACATTCTCTTTTCTACCAGGAGATTTTGCCACAGAAATATTAGGCCAAAGTGCTACAAAATCTGCAGTTAAAGCTCTAAGAGCAGAATTAGGTTTAGATAAACCTCCTGTGACAAGATACTTTGATTGGCTAGGAAATGTTTTTCAAGGAGATTTTGGTAGCTCTTTTTCTGGGAGATCTAAAGTACAAGGGGATCAAGGTGATAGATCTAGAGAGGTTGTTGGATTAATCATTCCAAGGCTTAAGAATACTTTATTTTTAACAGGAGTTGCCGCCATGTTGGCTATTCCCTTATCCTTAATTTTAGGTATCTCAGCAGCATTATACAGAAACTCTTATTATGATAGGTCGGCAACTGGAGCCAGCTTAGTGACTGTATCATCACCAGAATTTTTTACTGCTTATATTTTTATTCTTTTATTAGCGACTCTATTTCCAGTTTTTCCAACAATTTCTACTGTCGATGAGGACACAACTTTAGTTGAAAGATTTTACAGAACGGCACTTCCAGTTTTTACATTAACTTTAATTACAATGGGTCACATGATGAGAATGACAAGGTCAGCTATAATTAATATTTTATCAAGTGAATATATTGAGATGGCAAAATTATCAGGTGCTTCAAGATACGAAGTAATTGTCAAGCACGCACTTCCAAATGCATGGGCTCCTATTTCTCAAGTAATTGCAATAAACTTAGCTTATATGTTGATTGGTTCAGTTGTTGTTGAATATGTTTTTAATTATCAAGGTATTGGCAGACTGATGGTTGGCTCTGTTTACAATCGAGATCTTCCTGTCGTGCAAGCTTGTGCGTTAATTTTTGCATCAACATATGTAATATTAAATCTAATCGCAGACTTGATTGGTATTATATCTAACCCAAGGTTATTATATCCAAAATGAGTGAAAATTTATCTTATTCTGCAAAAAGTGAAGTTGCAAATTTAATTAAAAGAAGAACTAGAGTTGAAAGATTAAAAATAGCTTTATCAAAAGCTCCAATTTCTGCATGGTTTGGAATGGCAGTTTTATTTGTTTATTTTTTTGCTGCTATATTTGCTCCTTTAATTGCACCACATGGAGAAGCAGAAATATTTCCTGTTGCTTATGCTCCTTGGGGTAATGGGCATATTTTTGGGACTGATCAAATTGGAAGAGATATTTTTTCTCGTATAATTTACGCTGCAAGAAATACTATTGGTATTTGTTTATTGGCTACATTTATAGCTCTAGGCATAGGAACAGTTTTGGGAATTATTGCAGCTCTTGATAGAAAGTATTTAGATCAGTTATTAAGCAGAATAGTAGATACTTTAATGGCTATACCTGTAATGATTTTTACTTTCATACTTTTATCAGTTTTTGGGCCAACAAATTTTAATTTGATTGTTATTTTAGGAATTTTAGAATCTACGAGATTTTTTAGAATTTCAAGATCAGTTGCAGTAGGTCAAGTTGTTTTAGAATATGTCGAAGTAGCAAGATTAAGAGGTGAAAATTTACCTTACATAATCTTTAAGGAAATTCTTCCTAATATTGCATCGCCTTTAATTATTGAATTTGGATTAAGATTTATATTTATAATTTTTACAATTTCTAGTCTGAGTTTTTTAGGAATAGGAATACAACCTCCTTCTGCGGATTGGGCATCAATGGTAAGAGAAAATGCTATACTTATTCAATATGCTCAATATGATTTAACGGCAGGCTTGACACCATTAATTCCAGCTTTTGCAATAGCTTTACTTTGTGTATCCATCAATTTTGTTGTTGATTGGTATCTCTATATTACTAGTGGATTAAAAGATGACGTCAAATAAATCAAAAGAACTTCTACTTGAAATGAAAAATATCCATATTGATGGATTTTCAGATGAGAGATGGCATAAAATTTTAAAGGGTGTAGATTTGACTTTATACAGAGGAGAAATACTAGGGTTGATAGGGGAGAGCGGTGCTGGTAAATCAACTATGGGTAAAGCTGCTATGGGCTATACACAACCAGGTTGTAAGATTATAAAGGGAGAGGTCAACTTTAATGGTATAGACCTTGCAAAATTAACTGAATTTGAGAAGAGAAAAATTTGGGGCACTAAAATTTCTTATGTTGCTCAATCAGCAGCTGCATCTTTTAATCCCGCTCATAGATTAATGGATCAAACAATAAGTGCATCAAATAGATTAAAAATAAATCCTACTGATGTTTTAAAAAAAGATGCTGTTAAACTTTATGAATCACTACAACTTCCTGATCCAGAAAATATAGGAGATAGGTACCCACACCAAGTATCTGGAGGCCAGCTTCAAAGAATAATGACAGCAATGGCTATGTCACCAAGACCAGAGCTGATTATATTTGATGAACCCACAACCGCCTTAGATGTAACTACTCAAGTTGAAGTTTTATCCGCTATGAGATCTATAGTAGATAAATTTAATACAGCAGCAATATATATCACCCATGATTTAGCAGTAGTTGCACAAATGGCCGATAGAATAAAAGTTTTAAGATATGGTGAAGAAGTTGAAGAAGCTGAAACAAGAGATATGTTATCTAATCCGAAAGAAGAATACACAAAATCTCTATGGTCAGTTAGATCACTTATTAAACCCGAAGAAACAAATCAAGACTATATTCTATCAATAAAAAATATCGATGCAGCATATGGCTCATCAAAGGTTCTGTACAATGTTTCTATAGATATTCCTAAGGGTAAAACAGTAGCCATAGTTGGAGAGAGCGGTTCTGGAAAATCGACTACAGCAAGAGTAATTACTGGATTGCTACCTCAATCAAAAGGAGAAATAATATTTGATGGAAAAAAATTGTCTCCTAAACTTGAACAAAGATCAAAAGAAGAATTAAGAAAAATTCAAATAATTTTTCAAATGCCAGATACTGCAATGAATCCTCGTCAAACAGTTGATGAAATCATTGGAAGGCCAATAGAATTTTATCAAGGCATAAAAGGTAAAGAAAGAGAATCAAAAGTTATTGAATTATTAAAAATGATTGAGTTAGATGAAACTTTTTTAGATAGATTGCCATCAGAATTATCAGGAGGTCAAAAGCAGAGAATTTGTATTGCACGAGCTTTAGCAGCAAAACCAGATTTAATTATTTGTGATGAAGTGACATCTGCGCTAGATCAAATAGTTCAAGAAGGAATATTAAAGTTACTCCAAAAATTACAAAAGGATCTTGGTGTAACTTATATTTTTATAACCCATGATATAGCAACTGTTAAAGCTATTTCAGATGAAATAGTAGTTATGTATCAAGGTGAGGTAGTAGAACAAGGTTTAAAAAGCAAAATTTTAAATCCACCATATCCTGACTATACAGAACTACTATTGTCTTCAGTCCCAGAAATGGATCCTGATTGGTTAACTAATCTCTTGAATAAAAGATCTTCATAGTCAATTTAAATTTTAAATAATGAACATTTTGAAATTTTTATTTAATTTTTTTTCCAGCAAAGAAAATAGAATAGATAATCTTGAAGCTCAAAATATAATGATCAGTGAGAACAATTTTAATATAGATAGTTTAACATTAGGTTCTATTTTCAAAGTAAATCAAAATATAAAACTAAAAAATTTTAAAAATAAAATTCTTTCAGAGAATTTAACAATAGTAGTTACTGACAATAAAGGCAAAACTATTGGATATATTTCTAAAAAAGAGATAGATAATATTCAATAAATGAAAATCAATCTGAGTAAAAAAAAATATATAATCTCTGCTGGTGCAGATGGTTTAGGTTTTGCTATAGCAAATAAAATAATCAGTTCAGGTGGTAAAGTATATTTGTCAGATATAGATAAATCAAAAATTGATAAAATAAATTCAAATAAAAAATATAATAATAAAATATTTGCTCAATACTTAGACTGTACAAATCCAAAAGATATTAAAGAATATTTTAATTCTCTAACTAACTTAAAAAAAATAGATGGATTAATAAATAATATAGGTATTGCAGGACCTACAAAGTATCTTCAGAATATTTCAATAGATGAATGGGATAGAACAATAAAAACCAATTTAAGTTCACATTTTTATTTTGCAAAATTTGCTATTCCATTTTTAAAAAAAGCTAAAAAAGGATCTATTATTAATTTATCATCAACTGCGGGTTTATATGGTTTTGCTCAACGTTCACCATATGCATCAAGTAAATGGGCAGTAATTGGATTAACTAAAACATTAGCTGTTGAATTAGGAAAATTTAAAATACGTGTAAATGCAATTTGTCCTGGTTCTGTTAATGGCGATAGAATGGATAGAGTAATAAATGCGAAATCAAAATTAATAAATTCTACAAATAAAAAAGTAAGAAAAGAATTAGAGTCAATGGTTTCATTAAATACATTTGTAGAAAAAGAAGATATTGCTTCAATGGCTTTATTTTTATTAAGTGATGCCTCAGAAAATGTATCTGGTCAAATTATGACTGTTGATGGAAATACTGAAAGAATGAATTAGTGGATAAAAACGCTGACTACATTATTGTTGGAGCAGGGTCAGCAGGTTGTGTTTTAGCTAACAGATTGTCTTCCCAATCAAATAATTCTGTAATTTTATTAGAAGCTGGCCCATCGAGTAAAACCTGGAAAGTTGATATGCCAAGCGCACTTCTATATGCAATGCATGATCCAAAATATAATTGGAAATATTATACTGAGCCTGAACCGTTTCTAAATAATAGATCTTTATATTGTCCAAGAGGTAAAATGATCGGAGGATGCTCTTCGCATAACGGCATGGTTTTTGCTAGAGGTCATAAAGAGGATTTTGATAGATGGTCTTCAAGTGGTTTAACAGATTGGTCATATGAAAAAGTTGTACCTTTTTTTAAAAAATTAGAAACTTGGTCTCATAATAGTAATGAAAGAGGTAACGACGGGCCATTAAAAGTAAATAAATCAAACATAGATAAAAAATATCCTTTATTTAAAAAAGTTTTAGAAGCTGCACAAGAAGCTGGATATAAAATATTTAATGACTCTAATAATATTGATAATGAAGGTTTTGGAACTTTTGATGTAACAATAAACAAAGGTGTCAGACAAAGTGTTGCTAAGGCATATTTAGAACCAATTCAAAATAGAAAAAATCTTAGAATAATAAATAATATTGATGTTAAAAAAATTCTTTTTAAAAATAAAATTGCAATTGGTGTTGAAACGATTAAACAAAATATAACTAATGAATATTTAGCCAATAAAGAAGTCATTCTTTGTGCAGGTTCAATTAATTCTCCCAAAATTCTTCAATTATCTGGAATAGGTGATGAAAAACATCTTAAAAGCTTAGGAATAAATGTAATTCATAATTTAGTTGGGGTGGGAGAAAATTTACAAGATCATTTAGAAATGTATATTCAATATAAATCTAAAAAAAATGAAACATTACATTCTTTAGCAACAAATTTTCTCTATCAAGCAATTGAAGGATCAAAATGGTTTTTATTTAAAAAAGGTAGGTTAGCAAACTCACACTTAGAATTAGGAGGGTTTGTTAAATCTGACAAATCATATAATCATCCAAACTTACAATTTCATTTTTTTCCATACTTAGTTATTAATCATGGTTTAGAAAATCCTAAATTTGAAGCTTTTCAATTTCATGTTTGTCCAAATAGACCAAAAAGTAGGGGGTTTGTTAAAATTAAAACAAATAACTATAAAGATGATCCTATAATACAATTTAACTATCTTAAGCATGAAGACGATTTAAAACAAATGAGAGATGGTGTAGGAATTGCTAAAAAAATATTATCTCAAAAAGCACTAAAAGAATATGTTGGCACTGAAATTAGGCCTGGGAAGAATGTATCTAATCAAAATGAGTTAGATGAAGTTATTAAAAATACATCTGAATCTGCATATCATCCATCATGCACAAATAAAATGGGTGACGACAAAACTTCAGTAGTAGACCAAAACTTAAGGGTTCATGGAATTCAAAATTTAAGAGTTATTGATGCTTCTGTAATGCCAGATATTGTTAGTGCTAATTTAAATGCAACAACTATTATGATTGCTGAAAAAGCTTACGACCAAATAAATAGTACCGAAAGTTAGAGAACTAAAATCTAATATAATTAGATAGTTTTTCTTCTAAGAGTCCAACCGTATCTTTCGCTGTAGTATGCTTCGATACCATCAGCAAGATTAAGGTCATAATTTGAGTCTATAGATCCTTCAAGAACCTTCTTCTCAATATAACTCTGCTCTAGGCTTTCTTTTTGGTTATTAATATTTTCTGTTAATTTGCTATTCATATTTACAACTTTTACAAATACATAATAATATAAAAAAAAACTATATTTTTTCTTATTTTTAATGTAAAGAAAATTACTTTGAATTTATTACTTTTGTAAATTTTGTAAATGAATATTGAATCTGACATAAATTTTGGCCCAAGATTAAAAAAACAAAGGATAAGCAAAGGTTTTTCACAAGCTCAATTATCAAAAACTATTGGAATATCTCCTAGTTATTTAAATTTAATTGAAAGTGGAAAAAGAAAAATACCGCTTTCCTTACTAATTAAAGCAGCTGATAAATTAGATTTATCAATTAAAGACTTCTCAACAGAATCTAGCAAACGACTTCTTTCAGACGTTATGGATGTTTTAAGCAATGAAATTTTTGATGATTTAAAAATAACAAATCACGACACAAGTGACTTCATTGGTTCAAATCCTAACATAGCGAAAGCACTACTGACAATAAATGATTCTTTTAAAAGCTTTAAAGAAGATATGCAAAATCGACTTGAAACGATGGATGTCAATGCAAATCAAATAGAAAAACTAACAAGACTACCTGTAGAAATCGTCTCAGATATTCTTCAAGAAAATAAAAATTACTTTCATGATTTAGAAGTAAGTTCTGAAAATCTAAGAAAAGAAATAGGTCTTGAAACTGGACCTAACATTGGTTCTGGATCTAAGTTATCACTTTATCTTAAAGAAAAGCATGGAATTGAAGTTAAAATAGTAACTATAAACGAAGATGAAAAAATAGTTAAAAGATTTGATGAAAATTCAAAGATTTTTTATCTTTCTGAAATGTTAACTTATACATCTAGAAACTTTCATTTAGCATCACAAGTTGCTTATTTAGAGGCTAAAGATGTTATCAATAAAGTTATTAGAGATAATAATGTTGAATCAGAAGAAGTAGAGCCTTTGCTTAAACTATCTTTACTAAATTATTATGCTGCTGCTTTTATGATGCCTTATAACGAATTTTTAAATAGTGCTAAATTACATAAATATGATGTAGAAATTTTGATGCACCATTATGCTTGTAGTTTTGAACAAGTTACACATAGATTAACAAATCTTCAAAGACCTGGAAACGAAGGAGTACCATTTCATTTTTTAAAAACAGATATTGCTGGAAATGTGTCAAAGCGATTTTCTTTATCTGGTATTCATATACCAAGGCATGGAGGTTCTTGTCCTAGGTGGAATGTGTATACTGCATTTTTAAATCCTGGAAAAATTCATCCTCAAATCTCTAAGATGCCTGATGGACAAGTATATTTTTGTATCGCAAGAGCTTTTGAGAAAGGAATTGAAAAACATGGCATGCCTAAAAGTTTTGTTTCGATTGGTCTAGGTTGTGATATGAAATACGCTAAAGATCTAATTTATTCTGAAGGAATTGATCTAAATAATAAAAAATTACAAATGCCAATTGGAGTTTCTTGTAGAATATGTCCTAGAGTGGAATGTCAGCAAAGAGCTTTTCCTCCAATTGATAAAGAACTTAAATTAGATATAAAATATCGTGGCACATCGCCCTACGTTACAATTTAGTTAAATTTTGACTATCATTTTACCTAAATTTTTTCCATTAAGTAGATCTATAAATGCTTTAGGAGCATTTTCTATATTTTCATAAATTGTTTCTTTAAATTTTATTTTTCCTTCTGAAATCCAATTTCGCATATCAGTTTCAAAAGGCTCATTATCATTTTCATGATCAAAAATTAAAAAACCTTTAATTGTTAATCTTTTAACTAATACGTGCGCCATATTTTTTAGTCCAGCAGGAGCAGAAGTTGAATTCATTTGAGATATTCTTCCACAAATAATAATTCTTCCAAAATTTTTCATTCGAAAAATTGCAGACTCTAAAAAATCACCTCCTACATTATCAAAGTATAAGTCAAATCCTTCAGGACAAATTTCTTTTAAGTGAAGAACAATGTTATTAATTTTTTTATAATTAAATGCTACATCAATATTTAATTCATTTTTTAACCAATCAACTTTTTCATCTGATCCTGTACTAGCATAAACTTTACATCCTAAATTTTTTGCAATTTGACAAACTGTTGATCCAACACTTCCACCTGCTGAAGATACAAGAATACTTTGTCCCCTTTGTATTTTTCCATGATTAAATAGACCGATATATGCAGTCTGCCCTGTCATTCCTAAAGGTCCTAGATAAGTTTGCAAAGGAAGATCAGAATTTTTTATTTTTTTTAAATCACTTCTTTTGCAAACAAAGTTATCTCTCATACCAAAATTACTGAAAACAATATCTCCTTCTTTAAATTCTGAATCTTTGGATTTTTGGACTGAACCAATTGCATAACCTTCCATTTCCTTCCCTAATAAAAAGGGTGGTTTATAATTTTTACGTTCTGTCATTCTTGCTCTCATATATGGATCAACAGATATCCATGAATTAAGAACATGAATATTATTTGTTTCATCTAATTCTAAAGTTTTAGATTTTATTTCAAAATCATCTTCTTTAGGTAATCCAGTTGGTATATAATTTTTTAAAGCTACATATTTTGAAATTATTGTCATAATTATAATTTATATTTTTTCTTTAATTCTAGCAAATCTATTAAGAAATTATCTCTTATGTTACTTAAATCTTTAATAGAATGATTCTTTGATTGTTTTTTTGTTCCTTTGATGATTTTTTCTTTAAGTTTTTTTGTCAGTTCTGGAGATTTCAGTTTAGTCCATGGAAGTTTCAATGCTGGCCCAAATTGATCTAACATGTGTTTCATGCCCATTTCTCCTCCAGCTAGATGAAATGTAAGAAAAGTTCCCATTAGAGCCCACCTCATTCCAGGACCATAGGTAATCGCTTCATCTAAATCTTTTGTTGAAGCAAATCCATCATTTACAATATGTAATCCTTCTCTCCACAGAGCTTCCTGTAATCTATCTGATAAAAAGCCTGACAATTCTTTTTCTAGCAGCAATGTTTTCATTTTAATTTTTTGATAAAATTTTTTTGCTCTATTAAGATATAAATTTGTAGTTTTTTTACCTTTTACAATTTCAACCAATGGTAGAATATATACAGGGTTAAAGGGATGAGCTATGATTAATCTTTTTGGATTAATACATTTCGATTGTAAATCTGATGGAAGTAGACCAGATGAACTAGAAGCAATTATTGAATTTTTGGGTGCATATTTACTTATATTTTTTATAACATCTTTTTTTAAAGATAGTCGTTCAGGTACATTTTCCTGAATTAAATCTGCATTTTTCACCGCTTCCTCAATATTGTCTACGATTTCCAAATTTTTGAAATTGACCTTTGTATTATATAATTTTTTTATAATTAAGTTTGTTCTTGTTATTTCATCTTTTAGAAAATTTAATTGATGAAAATTTTTATCAAATGCTTTGACTTTTACACCATTAGCGAGAAATCTAAGTATCCAGCCGGTACCAATTACACCAGTTCCAATGACAGCAATATTTTTCAAATTAAAAATGTTTTTTTAGTTTTAATTTCTCTCTTGTCTGTTGCGGGGATAAAATAGACGCTCCCATATCTTCAACAATACATCTTGCCTTTTCAACCAACTGTGCATTTGATGCAAAAACTCCTTTTTTTAAATAAAGATTATCCTCCAGTCCTACACGAACATTTCCCCCCAAAATAACTGCCTGTGCAGCCATAGGCATTTGCGATCTTCCTATACCAAATCCAGACCAAATACCTTCAGAAGGTACCATTTCAGCCATAGCTTTCATTGCGCTCGTAGTTGCAGGTGATCCCCAAGGTATGCCAAGGCATATTTGATAAAAAGGAGGGCCATCAATTAAACCTTCTTTATAAAGTTGGTTAGCAAACCATAAATGACCCATTTCAAAAGCTTCCATTTCTGGTTTCACTCCAAGCTCCTGCATTTTTTTTGCTGCAGTTCTTAATTGTTTAGGTGTATGAATAAATGTCATGTTTGAGTCTCCAAAATTTAGTGATCCGCAGTCTAAAGTACAAATTTCAGGTAATAACTCTTCAACATGTTCTAATCTGCTTAATGCATGAATCATATCTGTATTTGCTCCCACTGGATTTAGAGGATCTTTACCTGTTCCAACTTCAAAATCACCACCCATACCTGTAGTAAAATTTAAAACTACATCAGTTTCAGAAGAGCGAATTCTATCTGCTACTTCTTTATAATAATTTAAATTTCTAGAAGGTTTGCCATCAGGTTCCCTTACATGTACATGAGCTATTGCTGCACCCGCTTTGGCAGCTTCAATTGAAGCATCAGCAATTTGTTTTGGCGTTATAGGTAATTCAGGATGTTTACCTGCTGTATCTCCTGATCCAGTTACGGCACACGAAATTATTACTTCATTATTCATTATTTTAAACTACTATATTTTTTGAATTAATAAAGAAAAACAATGAAGATATATTTAAATTCAGGAAGAGTTAAAAAAGAATGGACCGATTACAATGGTCATATGAATTTGGCATTTTATATTCATCTTTTTGATTCTGGATGGGAAGTTCTTTTACAAAAATTTAATATGGGTGAAACTTCTGCAAAAACAGAGAAGAAAACTACTTTTGCCGTTGAGTCACACACAACTTATGACAAAGAAGTAAAAGAGGGTGATGAAGTAGATATTAATTTGTTATTTCTTGATAGGGATAAAAAAAGATTAATTTATAAATTGGAAATGACACATAATCTTGAAAGTTACAGAGCAGCAACAACAGAGGTTTGTTCTTTGTATGTTGATTTAAATATTAGAAAAGTTTCTGAATTAGAATTAGAAAAGCAAAGAGATATAGATAAATTTATTCAAGAAAATAAAAATAACTTTGATCCAGGTAATCTTACACTAATCAACAAGTTAAAAAAATAATTATAAATTTCTATAAGGTGTTCTATTAAATATTCTTTGAACCATTGGAACAAATTCTTTTAAGGGAACTGTATCATAATTTGGATCAAATGATGCTTGATCCCATCTTTCACAAAAATCTATAGTGTCTTTAAAGAATTTATGACCTTTGAATTTATCTCTTAGATTTCTATCTTTTCCATAATAATGATTATAGTAGTAGGCTTGAAACAAACCGTGTTGTTCTACTATCCATCTTGTTTTTTCAGAAACAAAAGGTTTTAATACTGCTGCTGCAAGTTCAGAATGATTAAGAGGTGCAATTTCATCACCTATATCATGCAATAAGGAGGCTACCACCATTTCTTCAGAAGCTTGTTCACGTAACGCTCTTGATGCAGTCTGAAGAGAGTGTTCTAATCTAGACACCTTATAGCCACCTAAAGAATTGTCTAAACTTTCTAGCACTCTTACTATTCTATCAGCTGTACCTTCAATAAATTTATCTTCAAAATTAGCAAGAAGTTCATAATCCTTTTTATCACCATGTTTCATTTCAGTGAATTTTACTTCATCTTTAGACATGAAATAATTATACATATTTTTAAATTTTATGAAACTAATTCCTGAATGGTATGAACACCAATATTGTTTGATTGCTTGGCCGTGTAATAAAGATCTTTATGGTAAAATTATTTATAAGGCCAGAGATGAAGTTGCAAATGTAATTAATGAAATTGCAAAAACTGAGCATGTTATTGTTTTGTCAAATAAAGAAGACATTAATGAAATTCAAAATAAAACTGATCATAAAAATATAGATATTATAGAATGTAAATTAGATGATTCTTGGATGCGAGATATTGCACCAATTTTTTATAACGAAGATGAAAAATTAAAATCAATTAGTTTTGAATTTAATGGTTATGGAAAGTATCCAGATTATTTAAATGATAATAAAATATCAAAATTTATTTCAAATTATTTAAATATCCCAATAAAAATTTCTGACTTAGTCATTGAAGGAGGAGCAATAACTTATGATGATAAAAAAAATTTATTTAGCACTAAAAATGTTATATTTAATAAAAATAGAAAACAAAAACATAATAGGGAATATATTATTAAAGAATTAAAGCTCTTGTTTGCCTTAAATTATATTTTTTTATTTGAAAATGGACTAATGGAGGATGATACAGATGGTCATGTCGACAATTTATTATGCCCCATAGGAAAAAATAAATATTTAATTGCTACAACTCACAAATTAGATCCTAATTATGAAATATTAAAAAAAAACAAAGCTGATCTTATTAAATTTTTTATAGATACTAATCAGACATTTGATTTAATTGAAATTCCTCTACCTACAAGAAAAAAAATTAATAATAAAAAT
>QBZY01000015.1 GCA_003282155.1 Pelagibacteraceae bacterium AG-337-I02
CAGTTTTATTTATTTCAACATTTTTTTTTACTTCTAATTGATCTGATGAATTAAATTTTTTTTGCTTTGTAATTGTTTCCTTATTTTTATTTTCTGTTTTTTCAGTATCAGATTTTTTCAAATTTGTATTTTCATCAACATTAAGTATTTCAATAGGTATTACGTTTGGAACGAAGATTTCTTTAGGAGAAAAGAAATTTGGTAATCCGACCATAAACAAAAGGATAATTAAATGTATTAGTGTTGAAAAAATAACTCCTGATGTTTTAGGATTTAAGTTTTCAAAAAAATTTATTATTTTTAAACTATTATAGCTTATGCGGTCCATCTATTGCTCAAGATTTTGAGTAATTAATGCAACTTTAATATATCCTGCTGAATTAATTATGGACATAATTTCCATAATCCTTCCGTATGCTACTACTCTATCACCTCTTATATAGATCCTTGCTTCAGTATTTTGTTCAGTAATAGCATTTAGTCTAGGAATCAAATTTTCTACTTCAACCTTTGATTCTCCAATGTAAACTTCTCCGTCTAAGTTAACGGTTATCTCAATTGGATCTTTAATATCAGTTAATGCAGTAGCTTTAACCTTTGGCAAATCTACTTTAATCCCAACAGTTAAAAGTGGTGCTGTAACCATAAAAACAATTAGTAAAACAAGCATAACATCCACAAAAGGTGTAACGTTAATTTCACTCATTTGAGTATACCTTCGCTTCTTTCGTTTGTTTAAATTATTTGAGGTAATCAATTTATTTTTTCTCTAATTGTCTAAAAAAAATTGTTGAGAATTCATCCATAAATGTTTCCAAGGATATAAAATATTTAGATAAATCGTTTGAAATTTTATTGTAGGCAACTACAGCAGGTATAGCCACAAAAAGACCTAATGCAGTTGCAAATAGGGCCTCAGCAATTCCTGGTGCAACTACTGCTAAATTTGTATTTTGAGCTATTGCAATAGATTTAAAACTATTCATTATACCCCAGACTGTTCCAAATAACCCAATAAAAGGTGCAGTTGATCCAGCAGTTGCGAGGAATGTTAAATTTCTTTCAACATTTTCACTTTCTTTATTAAAAACAACTGTCATTGATCTTATCATTCTATCTTTTAAAGAATTAATATCAGATGTATCATTTTCAAACTGAGTTTTACTTTTTTTCCACTCTAAAATTGCAGCACAAAATAATTTTGATTTTGGATCTGTCTGATTAAAGTTTAAAGTTTCGTATAAATCTTCAAATGAATTTCCAGACCAAAAAATATCTTCAAATTCTTTTTCAAGTTTTTTTAATTGTCTAATTCTTAAAATTTTTGAAATTATTACATTCCAAGAATAAAGAGAGGCTAGGATTAAAATTATAATTACAGATTTAACTACAAGGTCAGCTTGCATAAATAACGCAAGCATTGAAAAATCTGGAGCTTCTGTCGATAAATTGGCGCTATTTATATCTGCCATAATAATTATTTTTTAATTTTTTCAAGATCACTACTATGAACCATAACCCAAAAACCTGGTCTATTTTTTTCACACAATGCTATTACTGGTGTCTTACCCTCTTCTTTGGCAAGTTTTGCGGTATCATCCCACAAGCTAATTGCTGTATGTTTTGCTCTTAATTTACATTCTATAAAAAGATCTTCATGAATTACATCAGCCCGTGTAACTTTACCATTACCTCCACTCAAAGGAGTCCTTTGACCATTAAAATAATTTGCAACATCTCTTTCCCTTTTTTTCCAAGCTTTATCAGGCATCTATATTCCTTTCATTAGGCTGTGAGTGAAGATAATACATTGTCATCAACTTCAAAATTTGACGATACAACTTGAACGTCGTCATTGTCTTCTAAAACTTCAAGTAATTTAAATAGTTTTTCTGCTGTATCTTTTCCAATATTTATATTATTTTTACTTTTCCAGATTAAATTTGCAGAGTTAGTCTGACCAAACTGTTTGATTAATTTATCATTAAGTTCATGCAAATTATTTTGATCACAGTATATTGAATATTCAGTGTCATTAATTTCATAATCTTCACTATTGTTTTCAATAAGAAATTCTAGAAGCTGATCTTCTTTTACTAAGTTTTTATCAAGAGTGATATTTCCAAATCTATCAAAACCAAAACTAACACTACCTGTTTCACCCAAATTACCTCCATGTTTGCTAAAAGATGATCTAATCTCTGCAGCTGTTCTATTTTTATTATTTGTAAGGGCCTCAACTATAATTGCAACACCTTCAGGTCCATACCCCTCATATCTTACTTCTTCATAATTACTATCAGGGTCATTCCCTTGACCTTTTTTAATTGCTCTCTCAATATTATCTTTTGGCATATTTAGAGACTTGGCTGAAGCAATTGCAGATCTTAACCTAATATTACTTTCAATATCTTCACCACCGACTTTGACTGCAACAGATATTTCTCTTCCAAGTCTTGAAAATACCTTTGCTCTTTTTTTATCTTGAGCACCTTTTCGATGCATAATATTTTTAAACTTGGAGTGTCCTGCCATTTCGAGTAGATTTATAAATATTTTATCCGATGTTAGTAAAGATATAAAATATTAGATAAATGTGTCTAATATATGTAAATTATGTCTCTTGAATTGGGGTGATATTTTTGGCTAAACCATTATTAATATCAATTTCTATTAAAGCTCCACATATAGTTATATTTTCAGTAGCAGGTGTAAATCTACCTTCAGCCCTATATCCCTTAACAAATCCATGTATTGGATTATTTATATCAAAACCAATTATTGAATTGTAATCACCTGACATTCCAACATCTGTTTGATAAGCTGTACCTTTGGGTAAAATAATACTGTCTGCTGTTGGCACATGAGTATGTGTACCTAAAACTGCCGTAACTTGTCCATCAACATAATATCCAAATGCCTTTTTTTCAGAAGTTGCTTCACCATGCATATCAATAATTATCGCATCACATGTACTACCTAATTTCTCTTTTTGAAGAAATTCAATTATACTTTTAAATGGATCATCTAATGATAAATTCATAAATAGTCTTAACATTACTTGTACTACGATAATTTTTTTTCCATTTAAAAGTTCAAACTTATAGTATCCTTTTCCAGGAACACCGTTAGGGTAATTCAAAGCTCTGATTATCTTTGGATTTTCTTCAATATAAGACAGCATATCTCTTTGATCCCATGCATGATTCCCAAGTGTAAGTAGATCTAATCCGCTGGAAAATAATTCTTCTGCATCCTTTTTTGAAAGTCCATAACCAGAAGTAGCATTTTCACCATTAGCAATAATCATGTCAGTATTGTATTTAGATTTAAGTGTTGGTATAATTTCTTTAATTTTTTTTCGTGACGCCTTACCGACAATATCACCTATAAAAAGAATTTTCATTGAAAATTATATAAATTTTTTTCAGTAATAACATAATCCACTTTAAAATCAAATTTGTCTATAGGTATGTAATCTAACTTTTGTTCTTCATATGCGTAGGCTACGGAGATGAATCTATGATTAATTTTATTTAAAAAAGCAAAAGTCCTGTCATAATAACCTCCCCCATAACCTAATCTATTTCCATAATTATCAAAAGCTAAACAAGGTACAAAAATTAATTCAGGATTTAAAATTTTATTATTATTTTGAGGCTCTGATATATTCATATGTCCTTTTACAAAATTCTCTTCACTCTTAAATTGCTTAAAGATTAAATGACTATTTTTTTTCTCAATAACAGGAAGACATAAAATTTTATTTTTAATAAAGATAAGATTGTTGAGCTCTCTTGTATTTATCTCAGAATTTATAGAAATAAAACTTGATACTATATTGATTTTTTGAAAGTTAATTTTTTCAAAAAATTCATTAAACAAAGATAAAGCAAAATGAGATGGCTTATTATTAAAAATCTTATCTCTTATTTTTTTTTGTTTTTTTCTGATAATTGTTTTTTCATCTTTAATATTATTCATAATAAGAATTCTTAATTATATCAATTAAACCCTCTACTTTTTTATTTATTTTATCAACTTCTTGATCTAGCTTCAATTTTTCATTTTCTAAAATTTTTTTTTCATTTTGTAGTTTTAGTATTTTGTCTTTAAGTTCTAAATTGTTCTTTTGATATTCTTCATTCTTGGCATCATTTACTTCTGAACTTCTTTCTATATTTAATTTTTCTAAAAGCTCTGCTTGAAGCTCAATAGAGAGAAGTGATAACAATATAGTATCACTTATTTTTCCATTAGAATATTTTGGATTTTGTAATTTATCATCAATTTTTTCATTAATTAAATTTATTGAATCAATTATTTTTTTTTCATCTTTTTTTTCGTATTCTAATGATATTTCTCTGTTTAAAATTTTTGTCTTATAAAAAGGCATTGTTATTTCTTAATTAGAAGTTCCAATTCATCAATATACTCTGACATTTGTTTTCGTAAATTTTTAATTTCATTTTCAAGATTTTTAATTTTTTCTTTTTTGGAAATATGATGATCCCTAAAATCTTCAAAAGCTGATCTTAGATTATTTAAGTTTTCGCTTAGAACTGTAATTTTTTTTTGTATTTCCATTATAATTTTATAGTTTGTAATTTTATAATTGTCACTGTAATGAACCCATATTAAATAATTTTATATCAACCATAAAGGTAAGTATTTGAATAATTTAAATAATATCAACAATCTAAGAAAATTATCAAATTGTATTAGATTTTTATCAATGGATGCAGTGGAAAAAGCAAAATCTGGTCATCCTGGTATGCCTATGGGTATGGCAGACATCGCAACAATTCTTTATAAAAATCATTTAAAATTTAATCCGAATGATCCGGAGTGGATTGATAGAGATAGATTAATTATTTCAAATGGGCATGGCTCAATGCTTTTATACTCTTGTTTGTATCTAACAGGATATAAAGACATTGACATGAATCAAATTAAAAATTTTAGACAATTACATAATAAAACTGCAGGTCACCCAGAATACGGAAGTGCAGAAGGGATAGAAACAACTACTGGGCCTTTGTCTCAAGGTTTAGCAAATGCAGTTGGAATGGCGCTAGCGGAAAAAAAATTATCAAATAATTATGGAAAAGAATTATTCGATCATTACACTTATGTTTTTACTGGAGATGGATGCTTAATGGAAGGTTTAAGTCATGAAGCGTGTAGTCTCGCAGGACATTTAAAATTAAATAAGCTTATTATGTTTTTTGATAATAATTCTATTTCAATAGATGGATCAACTGATCTTTCAGTTTCAGATAATGTGAAAAAAAGATTTGAAGCTTATAATTGGAATATAATTGAAATAGATGGTCATAAATATGAGGAAATTGATCAAGCTATAGTTCAAGCAAAAAAGAATGATGCTCCAACAATTATATCTTGTAAAACTAAAATTGGTTTTGGCTCTCCAAACAAAGAGGGTTCAGCTTTATCACATGGTTCACCTCTTGGTGAAGATGAAATTAGTTTAACAAGAAAAAAATTAGAATGGAATTATTCGCCGTTTGAAATTCCAGATGATTTACTAAGTGAGTGGAGAAGTTTCTATAAAAGAAATGAAGAATCAAGAAATTCATGGTTATCAAAAAACAAAGAATTAATTGAAAGTAAAAATTTTAAAGATAGTTTTTATCAAAAAATTGATCATCAAATTCCAGAAAAACTTAGTGAATTAAAATCTGATCATTTTAATGATAAAACAAATTGTGCTTCAAGAAAATCGAGTGAGCTAACGCTAAATTTAATTTCAAACTATCAAAAAAATCTTATTGGTGGATCTGCTGATCTTACTGGATCAAATAACACTAAGGCAAAAGATATGAATGTAATTACATCTAATAATTTTAATGGAAATTATATTCATTACGGCATCAGAGAACATGGAATGGCTGGAGTAATGAATGGCATTGCTTTGCATAAAGGTTTAATTCCATATGGAGGAACGTTTTTGGTATTTACTGATTATTGCAGACCTTCAATTAGGTTATCAGCTATTATGAATATACCAGTTATTTATGTAATGACGCATGACTCAATAGGATTAGGAGAAGATGGACCAACTCATCAACCTGTTGAACATCTTGCATCTTTAAGATCTATACCTAATTTAACAGTCATTAGGCCTTGTGATATTATTGAAACTATAGAAGCATGGGAATGTGCTATCAACAATACTGGACCAACAATCTTAGTTTTAACAAGACAAAATCTACCGATGTTACAAAAAGATAATCGCAAAGAAAATCTTGTAAATAAAGGTGCTTATAAAATAAGAGATTTTAAAGAATATGATGCAACAATTTTATCTTCTGGTTCTGAAGTTGAGATTGCTTGCATTGCTTCAAATAAACTTTTTGAAAACAATAATTTAAAGATAAGAGTTGTAAGCATGTCTTCATTTGAATTGTTTGAGAAAAATGATGATGGTTATAAAAATGAAATTTTAGGAAATAAACCTATTTTTGCTATTGAGGCTGGAGTAATAAATGGTTGGGAAAAATATATTAAAAATGAAAATTTTGTTGGTATGTCAACTTTTGGTGAAAGTGGTCCATATAAAGATTTATATAAGCACTTTAAGATAACAGATGATTACTTAATTGAAAAAATAATTAAAAATTTGTAAAAAGGAGAAATATGAAAGTTGCAATAAATGGATTTGGAAGAATTGGAAAACTTGTTTTTAGAGCTTTATTAGAAAAAAATCCTAAGGATATCAATATTGTAGCTATTAATGAACTAGGAAGTGTTGAGAGTAGTGCTCACTTACTTAAATATGACAGTGTTCACGGTATTCTTAAAGATGAGATTAGTTCAATCAAAAATGGATTAAAAATTGGAAAACATAAAATTAATTTTTATTCCGAAAGAGATCCAAATAACCTTCCTTGGAAATCTCTTAAGGTTGATGTTGTTCTTGAATGTAGTGGTGTTTTCACTTCAAAAGAAAAAGCGATCTCTCATTTAAATGCAGGAGCTAAAAAAGTTATTATTTCAGCACCAGCTTCAAATGTAGATGCCACAATTGTTCAAGGTGTAAATAACGATACCATAAAAAAAAATCATAACGTAATTTCAAACGGATCTTGCACTACTAACTGTCTTGCTCCTTTAGCAATGGTTCTTGATGAAAAATTAGGAATTGAAAGTGGTTTCATGACAACAATTCATAGTTATACAGGCGATCAAAGAACTGTTGATCAAACCCATTCAGATTTAAGAAGAGCAAGGGCTGCTGCTGAATCAATGATTCCAACTTCTACAGGAGCGGCAAAAGCTTTGAGTCTAGTTTTGCCAAAATTAAAAGGTAAACTAGATGGAACAGCTATTCGGGTACCTACTCCTAATGTTTCACTTATAGATCTTACATTTGTAAGTAAGAAAAAAACTAGCCCAGAAAAAATTAATTCTATAGTTCTCCAATCTTCAAAAACTAAAAAGTTAAAAGGGATTCTTTCAACAAATTCATTACCGCTAGTTTCAATTGATTTTAATCATAATTCAAGCAGTTCTGTATTCGATATGAGTCAAACACAAGTTGTTAAGGATAAATTCTGTAGAGTTTTATCTTGGTATGATAATGAATGGGGATTTTCTAATAGAATGATAGACACTATGGTTAATCTTAAAAAATTTGTTTAGTGCCTAAAAAAATTTGTTTTGCGGTATCGACACTAACACAAATTGAAAGTTTAATAGAAGTTAGAAAATCAAAGTTTAAAACTTCAACAATTTATATAAAATATTTTTTGATTAAAGGTTTTGGAGTAGAATGGTTAAGATCATTAATAAACTATATTAATAAAAAATATAAAACACATAATATTAAGTTTTTTGTCGATTCAGGATATGATCAAGGTCTAAGTATTTTATTAACTCATGAAAATGTTGACTATATAAAATTAAAAAATAATAAAATTATACTAAATAAAATTAATCAAATTGCTAAAAAAAATAAGATTTTATTAAATCCAAATTTTGATGTAGTAGATCTTACAAAAATTAAAAATATACAAAAAAAATTTAATATAAAATTATGAAAATAGATGGCAATGAAATTAAAGTAGGAAATATTTTAGAGATTAATAATAAACTATGGAAAGTTTTGAAAACGCAGCATACTCAACCGGGCAAAGGGGGAGCATACTTACAAGCTGAACTAAAAGAAATAAGAGACGGTACGAAAATGAATAATAGGTTTAGATCATCAGAAACAGTTGAAAGAGCAATTCTTGATGAAAAAGAATTTCAGTATCTTTATGAGGATAATAACAACTTTATATTTATGGATAAACAAACCTATGAACAAATAGAGCTTGGTTCTGACATATTAACCAAAGATCAATCAAAATTTTTAATTGAGAATAGTGATGTCATTATTAATTTCTATAATGAAAAACCAGTTGGAGTTGACTTGTATGATAGTGTAGAATTAACTGTTATAGAAACTGAAGGAGTTGTAAAAGGTCAAACTGCTGCATCGTCATATAAACCAGCCACTCTAGAAAAGAATATTAAAACATCTGTTCCTCAATTTATTGCAGTTAATGACAAAATAGTAATCAGTACAATTGATGGCAGCTATATAGAAAAATCGAAAAATTAATGCAACCTGCGGTAATAAATATTTTTGAAAAAGCAGTAAAAAAAGCTGGTAAAATATTATTAAGAGATTTTGGAGAATTAGAAAATTTACAAATACAATCTAAATCTGTTGGAGATTTTGTAACTAATGCAGATATTAAAGTTGAAAAAACACTTTTAGAAACTTTAAAATATTATTATCCAGATTATACTTACATAACTGAAGAAACTGGTAAAATAAAAGGTGATGAAAATACCATTATTATTGACCCAATCGATGGAACATCAAATTTTATTCATGGAATACCGCATATTGGAATAATTGTTGCCAAAATGACAAATGATGAAATCACGGACGGTGTTATTTATAATCCAATTTTAAATGAATTTTTTTGGAGTTCAAAAGGTAAGGGTTCATGGTGTAATAATATTAGACTTCGAGTATCAAACAGATATATTTTTTCAGATTGCTTGATAGGTACTGGTCTTCCTTTTGGAGAGAGAATTTATAAAAACTATTTAAGTGAAGTTGATGAAATCCTAAAATCTTCTGCAGGAATAAGAAGGCTCGGCTCGGCGGGTCTTGATTTAGCTTATGTTGCCTCTGGTAAATTAGATGGTTTTTGGGAAAAAGATTTAAATTTATGGGATGTTTCAACAGGTGTTCTATTAATTAAAGAGGCTGGAGGGAAAATTTCAAAAATAGATGGAAATTCATGGGAAATAAACTCTCGTGATTTAGTTGCTTCAAATAATAAAATTCATAATGAATTAGTTCAAAAACTTTCTTTACTTTGAAAACAATATAAATATAAGGCTTGCATGAAAAAAGATATACATCCTAAATATCACGAAATAAATGTTGTAATGACTGATGGATCTACTTTTAAAACTAGGTCCACTTGGGGTAAAGAAGGAGATACTCTTAAATTAGAAATTGATTCTAAATCTCACCCCGCATGGACTGGTGGAAAAGCTGGTCTAAATGAATCTGAAGGACAGGTAGCTAGATTCCAAAAAAGATTTAAAGGTCTAAAAATTAATAAATAATTATTTAAAAAACTTTTCAGCATTAAGTTTTATATTTTCTTTCTTTTTTATCTCATCTTGCACTCTAAATATTTCAGTTTGAAGTTCAGATATATACTTTTGTAAATCCTCAACACTGAAATCATCCAAATTTAATAACTTAAGTGTCTTTTGCTTTTCATCAACTTCAAAAAAATCCGTTATAGTCATATTTATTATATATTATTATTTGATTATATTGTAAGAGCCAATTATGAAATACCCTTTAATGCCAAAAGCAACAGCAATATGGTTAGTAGAAAATACTTCTTTAACGTTTAATCAAATTGCTGAATTCTGTGGATTACATGAATTAGAGGTTCAAGGAATAGCTGATGGAGAAGTTGCAGTTGGTATGAGAGGTTATGACCCAATTGATAATAATCAATTGACAAAAGAAGAAATTCAAAAATGTGAAAAAGATAGTAACGCTCGTTTGAATCTTATTAAGTCAGAAATAATTGAGGACCTACCACCAAGAAAAAAAGACTCTAAATATACACCTCTTTCTTTAAGACAAGAAAAACCATACGCTATATTATGGCTTATCAAAAGATATCCAACTGAATTAAGTAGTTCTCAAATTGCAAAACTTACTGGCTCAACAAAAAATACAGTAGAAGCAATAAAAAATGGAACATATAGAGAGGCAGTTCTTGAGGCAAAGAGTCCAATGGACGTTGGTTTGTGTACTTATAAGGATCTCGAAAAAACCTTAAACAGAACTAGAACAAAAAAAGTGACTCAAGATAGCTAATCAGTTTTTACAACATAATTTAAATAGTAGATCATTAAGATCATCCAAAATAATATCATTGAAATAATGAAAACTTGAAAATTGTGTATTTTTATGACCCCTATGGGTTCACCAAGATAGTAGGTTAAAGGTCCTAAAATGCCACTTAAAATTATTCCTAAAATTTTATAATTTTTAAAAAAAGTTAGAATTTCATCAAAAAGAGTACTAAAACTTAACCATAAAATAATCATCCAAAATGGCAAGGTGCCAAGTTTATCAATATTTTCAAAATCATATATTTGGAAGTAAACCAAAAAAGTATCAAAAATATATCCTGGAACTGAAATCAAAAGTGAAATCTTAATAAATTTTTGTTTATTATTATTAAAATAAAAATAAGTTAATAGGAAAATAATTCCAACCCAAATGCCCAGCATTGGATAAGAAAATTTTGTTTCACCGAATACACAGGCTAACCAAGTTATTTGATAGCCAGTTAAGACTAAAAATACTTTTAGTTTTTGCATTTTTATTTTTGAATTAAAAAATGAGAAACATCGGTTGAACTATTTGAAAAGCCTGTTTCACAATAAGAGAAGTAAAATTCCCACATTCTTTTAAATTTAATATCAAAGCCATACTTTGATAAATCATTCCAAGATTTTTGAAATTGCTTGTTCCACATTTTTAGGGTTTTTGCGTAAGAACCGCCGAAGCTTAAATTTTCAATACATTTTAGCCCAACGTGTTTTGCTGAATATTCAAATTGTTTTTTAGTTGGAAGCATTCCACCTGGAAAAATATATTGTTGAATAAAATCAGGTCTGTTTTGATAATCTTTAGATTTTTTTTCATCAATTGTTATAACTTGTAGTGCAGCCATACCACCATCGTTAAGAGAATTGCGAATTGTATCAAAGTAATTATGCCAATATTTTTTCCCAACTGCTTCAAACATCTCAATTGAAACTATATTAGAATATTTTTTTTTGATATCTCTATAATCTGAAAATATAACTGAAACTTTTTCAGACAAACCTTCATTTTGAATTTTTTTAGATGCATATTCGTATTGTTCTTTAGAAATAGTTATAGCGTCAACTGAACAATTATAATTTTTCGCTACAAATGCCGAAAAACCTCCCCATCCACATCCAATTTCTAAAGTTTTAGAATATGAGTTTAATGATAAAGTTTCAGCAATTTTTCTATATTTGTTAAATTGTGCATCTAATAAATTTGTATTCTTGTTATCAAAAAGAGCTGATGAATATGTCATGGTCTTATCTAACCATTTTTCGTAAAAATTATTTCCTAAATCATAATGATATTTAATGTTTTTTTTACTTTGTGATTTTGAATTGTTATTAAAAAAATGTTTTAATTTGGCAAAGGTTGCAAAAAAAAGATTAGTATTTATACTCTGTAAAAAATAACTCTCATTTTTGTGTGAAAGTAGTAATAAATTAGTTAAATCTGTGCTTGAAAAGTAGCCATTCATATAAGCTTCAGCAAAACCTACAGAACCTTTTTTAAAAATTAAATTTAGAAAATTATAATTATAAATTTTGATACTCGCAGATATATCATCCTCTTTTCCAACAAAAACTCTCTCCTCACCAGTAGGAAATTGAACTGTTAATTTTCCATATTGAATTTTAGATAAAAAGTTTACTAATAATTTTTCGACAGTTTTATCAAAATTTGTTTTAAAAAAATTCATTTAGAAATTACCCTCAAAACTGACAGTATCATTTGGTTTCTTTTTTCGTGCATAATATTTACCACCTTTATAATTTATTTTTAAGGCCTCATAAAGAATTCCTGCCATTACCTTAAAACCTAAAAGTGGATTATAATATAAAAATTTAAGCATATTTTTTGAGTTAAAATCTATAAATTTACCATGCTGAGAAGCTGTTAGTACTTTTTTATTTTTTTTATCATAAAGATCAATATTAATATTTATTTTATCTTTTTGCATTCGATTAAAAAATTTATAATTTGCCTCCATCTCTATAAATGGAGATACATAAAACTGTTTATGACATTCATGAGATAATTTAAAATGATCAAAATTTACCTTTCCTTTAAAAATATAAGTGTGTTGTTCATTAGTCGTATTTTTGACTTCATAGAAAATAGATATTAATCTTTTATTATCATAACAATAAATAATTGATAATGGATCAAATACATATCCAAAAATTCTTGGAAAACATAATATCATTACATTAAGATGTTTATATTTAATATTAAATTTAGAGAGAGAATCTTTAACGAATGTCTTTATTGACCTTTTGTCTCTATATCCATGATCATTTTCATATATAGAAAAAAGATTAAACGAGTTTAATGAAAAAAGTTTATGGTTTTTACTTAATTGATCAAGATTATCCAAATTAATAAAAAGACTTGGTACCTTATATTTCAATGTGTGTTTAAAAGGAATAAATCTTTTATGTATAATACTAGATAATAATATTTGAGAAATCATTCAAAATTAATTTGCAATCTATTATAAAAATTTTTCTCTCTCTTCCAAGGTAAATCACAATTTAACAATTTACAAATATAAGAAGATGATTGGATACCGTCTTCATGAAAACCATATCCAAGGTAAGCTCCACAGAAAAAAGTATTATTTTTACCTTGAATTTCCATGACGTTTTTTTGAGCTAAAATAGTATCGGTAGTATATATTGGATGATTAAATGTTGTTTCGTTAATTATATTTTTAGGCTTTTTATAAGGATTAACGGTTACAAAATAATTTTGTTTGGTTGGTAATTTTTGCAAGAGATTCATCCAATAAGTTAAAGTAAACTTAGAAGATGATGACTTGTTTAAAAAATTCCAACTTGACCAGGCAATTTTTGATTTAGGCATTAAGGAGTGATCGGAGTGAAGTATTGCTGAGTTAGTTGAATATTTAAATTGTGAAAATATTTTTACTTCTTCTTCTGTTGGTTTTTCCAAAATATCCAATACTTGATTTGCATGGGTTGCGAATATTAACTTATTAAATTCTAATATATTATTTTTATCATCTTCTATTTTAATTTTACTATTTTCTCTAATAATTTTTTTAATTTTGAAATTTGTTTCATACTCAAAAACATTTTTATTAATAATTTTTTTTATATATTCGTTACTACCACCTTCCACGTATTTCCATTGAGGTCTTTTTTTTAAATTAAATAAAGCATGATTTTTAAAAAAATTAATGAATGTTATGAGAGGAAAATTTTTTACATCACTTATATTGCTTGACCATATAGATGATATCATAGGTAAAATATGATAATTTATTAGGTATGTTGAAAAATTATTAGTTTTTAAAAAATCATTTAAAGTTTTAGTTTGCTCTAAATCACTAACATTCAAGCTATTACATAATAAATAAAGTTTTCTTATTTCAAATAACATTTTAAAAAAATTAAAAGAAAACACATTTCTAAAATTAGCGAAAAGAGAAAATATATTTTTGCCACTATATTCAATTTGAGGATCTTGATTTGAGACGGCAAAAGACATATCTGAGTTTTTGCATTTCACATCAAGTAATTTAAAAAAATTTGTTAAATCTGGATAATTATTTTCATTGAATACAATAAACCCTGTATCGACTGGGATTGTCTTTTTTGTTTCTTCAACATAGATAGTTCTTGTATGTCCCCCCATTCTATTATTTTTTTCAAATAAATAAACGTCATATTTAGAAGACAAAAGGTAAGCTGCACTTATTCCTGAAATACCAGAACCAATAATTGCTATTTTTTCTCTCACATCAACTAATAGTTTTAAATGCTGATAGTGCTCTATTTCTTGTTTCTTTTAAATCTACAATTGGTGCTGGATATGAAGTACCAATCTCAAAATTATATTTCTTTTGATCCTCCATAGACATATCCCAAGGATTATGAATATATTTTTTAGGAATATTATTCAATTCAGGAACAAATTCTTTTACATAATCACCATCTGGATCAAATTTTTGACCCTGCAATATTGGATTAAAAATTCTAAAATATGGACTTGCATCAGCACCACAACCAGAGATCCATTGCCAACCTGCAGAATTAGATCCAACGTCAGCATCAACTAAAGTATCAAAAAACCACTCTTCTCCATTTTTCCAGTGTAACAATAAATTTTTTGTTAGAAACGAGCCTACAATCATTCTTACTCTATTATGCATCCAACCTGTTTTATATAGTTGTCTCATTCCAGCATCAACAATTGGAATACCTGTTTTACCATTATGCCATAATGATAAATTTTTAGCATTATGTATCCATGGAAATTTATTAAATTTACTTTGTATAGGTTTATGAGTCATATCTGGATAATGAAATAAAAGATTATAAGAAAAATCTCTCCAGCCAAGTTCAGCAAGAAATTTTTTTTTATTTTCAGAATCAATTTTTTTTTCATTATTTACGGTGTTATAAACTTCCAAAGCAGATATTTCTCCAAAATGAAGATAAGGTGATAATTTTGAAGTTAAATCTTTATCGGGTCTATCTCTTCCAACTGAATAGTTATTTGCTTTTTGTGAAATATATTTTTTTAATTGTAATTTTGCATTACTTTCACCAGGTTTCCAATATTGTTCAATTTTTTTGATCCATTGCTCTTTTTTGTTTGTTAGATTTAAATCTTGTATAGTTATTTCATTTTTAAATTTTGAAATGGCGTAGCTAATTTTTGTATTTTTAAATTTTATCTCTTTTAGTTTTAGTATTTCATCACAATGTCGCCAATAAGGAGTAAATACTTTAAAAAAGGTTCCACTTTTATTTTTAATATTCCAAGGTTCATTTAAAAGATATCCATTGTGCGAGTCGCATTCTATTTTAGATGAAGTAACTATAGATTTAATTTTAGTATCTCTTTTAATTGAATATGGATCATATAGTCTATTCCAGGATACATATTTAACATTTGAATTCTTTAGTATTGAAGATATAATTTTCTCTGGATCACCAAAAAATATATTTAGTTTACCATTATTTTTTTGTATTGAGTCATATAAACTGATTAAAGATTTTTCTAACCACCATTTGGATGTTGATCCAATTCTTTGATTTAAATCAAAAATATAGATTGGAATTATCTGATCAACTTTTTTTGAAAGTGACAATAAAGATGGGTTTTCTTGTAATCGCAAATCTTGTCTAAACCAATGAATTCCATAAGTGGCTACCATGAGTTTAAATTATGTTAATTTAGAATAAATTAAAGAGGTAAATCTATTATTTACTATGAGGAGGCATTTTTTTCTCTACGAACCAAACGTGTTTTTTTAACACAGGATCATATTTTTTCATTCGAAGCTTTTCAGCAACTTTCAATCCCTTTGTCGGTTTTCTTACAATATATTTAGTTCCTGTTTTTGGATTTTCTTCAGGTACTAGTTGTTTAAGAGCGAATGAAGTTTTTTTTGCCATGGTGTGTCTATACAGAATAATTATATGAAATAAAGTATTATTTATTCATAATCAGAAATTGACTGCTTGATAAAACGGTTAAAATTTCCTCTTTTTTTATCAAATTTAATTTGTTTATTTCTTTCAAGTAAGTTTTTTTTCTTTTCTTCAGATGTTTTATCAAAACAATTATGACAAGATACACCTGGTTTATAATATTTATTATAAGTATCTTTATAACTAATGGGTAACCAACAAGCATAACAAAGTTTGTAAGTTCCATCTTTTAATTCGTTTTTCAAAGATACCCTTCCATCAAATACAAAACATTCACCATTCCACATTGAATCCTTTTTTGAAGTTTTTTCTAAATACTTTAGTATACCTCCATCTAATAGAGCAACATTTTTAAAACCCTTCATCATCATATAAGATGAAGCCTTTTCACACCTGATGCCTCCAGTGCAAAACATAGCAATTTTTTTGTCTTTTGATTTATTTAGTTTTTTTTGAACAAAAGATTTAAAGTCAGTGAAACTTTTAGTTTTTGGATTAATTGCTCCTTCAAAAGATCCTATTTTTACCTCAAATTCATTTCTTACATCAATCACAATAGTGTCTTTGTCTTTAATTAGTTTATTCCATTCATTGTATTTAACTTTTTTCCCAGATATTTTTGTAGGATCAGCAAATTTGGTTCTTAATGTGACTATTTCATTTTTATTTCTAATTTTAAGTTTTTGAAAAGGTATATATTTATATTTTGATCGTTTAAGATTAAGTTTCTCGAAGTTAAAATTTTTAAGATGTAGAATGAAAGAATTTATGTTTTTCTCTAAGCCAGCTATTGTTCCATTAATGCCTTCATCAGCAATCAATATTGTACCTTTTATTTTATTAAATTTGCAAAAATCTTTAAGTTTAGTAATGATATCATTTTTATTTTTAATTATTTTGAATTGATAAAAAGAAATTATAGAAAAGTACTTGTTGTTCATTTATTTAATTAATATAAAAAACTTTAAAAATTTATGTCTATAGAAACCATTAATATTGTTAAAAAGTTTCTCAATAGTTATTCGATAGAAACAACTCCAAATGTTTATGAAAAATATGGAAGCTTTTCTGAATTTCTTGATAAAAATCATGATATTTATATAACTTATTTACCAGATGAAAATTCAAAAAATGTTATTAAAACAGCAAAAAAATTAAAATTAGAAGGTTATGAGGTTATACCTCATTTACCTGCGAGAACTATTGTAAATAAAAATGACTTAGAAAAGTATATAGGTGAGCTTGCAAATGAATCTGGGTGTTCAAAAATGTTAATTATTGGTGGGGGTGGAAACCAGGCTGGCGAAATCTCTTCTTCAATTGATGTTTTAAAAACAGATTTTCTTTCAAAATATAATTATCAATTTGTAGGAGTGGCTGGTCATCCAGAAGGAAGTCCAGATATTTCAAATGAAAATTTAGATTTAGCAATTAAACAAAAGAATGATTTTGCAAAAAATGTTGATTTTAAAATGTATTTAGCAACACAATTTTTTTTTGAAGCTAAATCTTTAGTCGACTGGGAAAAACACTTAGTAAAAATTGGAAATAAATTACCAATCCATGCTGGAATACCCGGCCCTGCCTCTATTAAAACATTGGTAAATTATGCAAGGTCTTGCGGTATTGGAAATTCTTTAAGATTTATTACAAAACAGGCTTTTAACTTAACTAAACTTGCAACATTGAGCACTCCTGACAAATTAATTTATGATCTTGCAGAACATAGCGAAATAAATAAAGAATCTAAACTTGAAAAAATACACTTCTATGCGTTTGGTGGTATGAAAAAAACATCAGAGTGGTTAAATCAATTTAATAACTCAGATTTTTCTTATAATAATAAAAAGAAATTCGAATTGAATTAGCTTCTTCACAATTTTTTTATCTTTTAATGAAACAAAAGTTGTTTGATATTTAAGTTAATTTATAGATTAAGAATCTAATAATTAAGGAGTCTCATGTCAGATATTGAAATAGCAAGACAAGCTAAAATGAAGCCTATTAGTGAAATTCTAAAAGGGCTTGATGTACCAGATACACCAGAAGCTTTCAGTCCTATGGGTCGTCACATAGCTAAAATAAACTTGGAGTACATAGAGTCACTTAATAAAAATAAAGATGGTAAACTTGTTCTAGTCTCAGCAATAACTCCAACACCAGCAGGTGAAGGTAAAACAACAACTTCTGTTGGATTAAGTGATGGTCTTAATAAATTAGGAAAGAAATCTATTGTATGTCTAAGGGAGCCAAGTCTTGGACCATCATTCGGTATGAAAGGTGGAGCAGCTGGTGGAGGATATGCCCAAGTAGTTCCAATGGAGCAAATTAATCTTCATTTTACTGGAGATTTTCATGCAATTACTTCTGCTCATAATTTACTTTCCGCATTAATTGATAACCATATCTACTGGGGAAATAAATTAAATATTGATATAAGAAGAGTTGTTTGGAAGAGAGTAATGGATATGAATGATAGGTCACTGAGATCTATTGTTGTTGATTTAGGAGGAGTTGCAAATGGATATCCCAGACAAGATGGTTTTGATATTACTGTTGCATCGGAAATAATGGCAATTTTCTGCTTAGCAAAAGACTTAAAAGATCTAGAAGAGAGAATTGGAAATATAACTATTGCTTATACAAGAGACAAAAAATCCATTTTTGCAAAAGATTTAAAGGCAGAAGGACCAATGACAGTATTATTAAAAGATGCCATTAGACCAAACATAACACAAACGTTAGAAAATAATCCCGCAATAATTCATGGTGGACCATTTGCAAATATTGCTCATGGTTGCAATTCTGTAATTGCAACTAAAGCTAGTTTAAAATTAAGTGATTACGTTGTAACTGAAGCAGGCTTTGGGGCTGATTTAGGAGCAGAAAAATTTCTTGATATAAAATGTAGAAAATCAAATTTAAAACCTGATTGTGTAGTTTTAGTAGCTACAATTAGAGCACTAAAAATGCATGGTGATGTTTCCAAAGACGGTTTAAAAAATGAAAATGTAAATGCTCTTAAAAAAGGTTTAGTAAATCTAGAAAGACATATTAATAATGTTAGAAAATTTGGATTACCAGTAACTGTTGCAATTAATCATTTTGTTACTGATTCTAAAGCTGAAGTTGATGCAGTCATAGATTTTTGTAAAACTCAGGAAGTGAAAGCTTCTATGTGTACTCACTGGTCCGATGGTGGTGATGGTGCAACTGAATTAGCTCAAAATGTAATAGAAATTTGTGAAGAAAATAAAAATACATTCAAATTTTTATATGAAGATGATTTAACTCTATTCAAAAAAATAGAAAAAATTGCACTAGAGATTTATCACGCAAGTGAAGTTGTGGCAGACACAAAAGTACGTCAACAATTGAAAGATTTTGAAACTAATGGGTTTGGTAAATTACCTGTTTGCATTGCAAAAACTCAATATAGTTTTTCAACTGACCCTAATTTAAAAGGTGCTCCTACAGGCCACGTCTTGCCTATTAGAGAGTTAAGATTGTCATCAGGAGCTGAATTCATAGTAGTTGTCTGCGGTGAAATTATGACCATGCCAGGTCTACCAAGCGTTCCTGCGGCAAATTCGATAAAGCTAAATGACCAAGGAGAAATTGAAGGTCTTTTTTAAAACTGCTATATAGAATAATAATGTTTAATAAAAATAAATACTCATTCATGTCTATTGCTCGAAACTCTTTTAGTCATCATGAGAATTGGCAGAAGACATGGAATAGTCCTGAACCAAAAAAAAATTATGATGTAATAATAGTTGGTGGGGGTGGACACGGCTTAACTACTGCTTACTATCTAGCAAAAAACCATGGAATTAATGATATTGCCGTAATTGAAAAAGGTTGGATAGGCGGAGGAAATACAGGAAGGAATACGACTATAATTAGATCGAATTATTTATGGGATCAAAGTGCAGCTTTATACGATCATGCATTAAAACTTTGGGAGGGTATGTCACAAGAATTAAATTACAACGTAATGTTTTCTCAAAGAGGAGTTTTAAATGTTGCTCATAATCTTCATGATGTTAGAGAATTGAAAAGACGATGGCATGCAAACAGACTAAATGATATCGATTGTGAATGGCTTGATACAAAAAAAGTTAAAGAATTTTGTCCAATAATTAATACTTCACCAAACATTAGATATCCTGTTTTAGGAGCAACACTCCAAAGAAGGGCAGGAACTGCAAGACATGATGCTGTTGCATGGGGTTACGCAAGAGGAGCTGATGAAATGGGAGTTGATATAATCCAAAATTGTGAAGTAACTGGAATTAATATAAAAAATGGAAATGTTACTGGTGTTGAAACAACAAAAGGAACCATTAGTTCAAATAAAATTGGAATAGCTGCAGCAGGTCATACTAGTGTTATTGCCAATATGGCAGGAATCAAACTACCTTTAGAGAGTAAGCCATTACAAGCTCTAGTTTCAGAACCAGTAAAACCAGTTATTGATACTGTAGTGATGTCCAACACAATTCATGCGTATGTATCTCAATCAGATAAAGGGGAATTAGTTATTGGTGCTGGAACAGATGGATACACTTCATACACACAAAGAGGTGGCTTTAATATTGTTGAGGATACCTTAATGGCAATCGTTGAATTGTTTCCAATATTTTCTAGAATGAAAATGCTACGTCATTGGGGAGGGATTGTAGATATATGCCCTGATGCAAGCCCCATTATAAGTAAAACTCATATAAACGGATTATATTTTAATTGTGGTTGGGGAACAGGTGGTTTCAAAGCAACACCGGGTTCTGGCTGGGTATTTGCTCACACTATAGCAAATGATCAAGCCCATGAATTAAATGCTCCTTTTACAATAAATAGATTTTCTAGCGGTGAATTGGTTGATGAACATGGTGCAGCTGCCGTAGCACATTAAATCATGTTTTTAATAAATTGCCCTTACTGTGGAGAAAGAGATCAGGCTGAATTTTCTTGTGGAGGTGAGGCTCACATCGTAAGGCCGAAAAATCCTCCTGAACTTTCTGATGATCAATGGGCAGAATATTTATTCTTGCGAAAAAATCACAAAGGTATTCATTATGAAAGATGGAACCATGAATATGGGTGTAGACGATGGTTTAATTTAGCAAGAAATACTGCAACCGACGAAATTCTTGCGGTATATAAGATGGGAGAAGCTCCTCCTAAATTAAAAGCAAATATTCCAGTTACCCCTTCAGGTGAACCAAATATTGGATCTGGGAATTTATCAACATCAAAAAAAGATAGATTTTAAAATTAAAGATGCGATATAAAAATAACAAAAATCTGGGAAATAATAAATCTGTAAAGTTCTATTTTGACAATAAAAAATATTTTGGATTTGAAGGTGATACACTAGCTTCAGCACTTCTTGCAAATGATGTTCATTTAATTGGTAGAAGTTTTAAATATCATCGACCAAGAGGTATTTATACAGCAGGAAGTGAGGAGCCTAATGGAATAATTCAGTTTGAAACTAAAGAATATACTGAACCTAATAGAAGAGTAACTGAAGTTCAGATATATGAAGGTTTAAAAGCTTTTAGTCAAAATAATTGGCCGTCAGTGAAATTTGATGCAGGTGCTATAAATGATTTACTATCCCCATTTTTTCCTGCAGGATTTTATTACAAGACTTTTATGTGGCCTCCAAAATTTTGGAAGGCATATGAGTTTTTTATAAGACACGCTGCAGGACTTGGTAGATCTCCAAAAAAGAATGATCCTCACAAATATGAACATTTTCATTATCATTGTGATGTTCTGGTTGTTGGAGCAGGAGTAAGTGGATTAGTTTCAGCAGACATTGCAGCAAGTAAAAATTATAAAGTATTACTAGTTGAGCAAGAAGATGAACTTGGAGGTGAAATTTTATCTACGAAAAATAAAAATATTAAAATAAATAACTTACCAATTAATGAATGGAAAAATAAAATAATTGATAAACTATCAAAAAATCCAAATGTAAAAATAATCAAAAATACAACTTGTTTTGCTTATTTAAATTATAATTTATTATTAGCTGTACAGGAAATTGATCCAGAAAAAGGATTAAACAAAAAAAATGATATTAAAGAAAGAATTTGGAAAATTAGATCAAAAAAAGTTATTCTTGCAACAGGTGCAATAGAAAGACCAATAATTTTTAATAATAATGATAGACCCGGTATTATGCTTTCTAACAGTGCAAAAAAATACCTAAATAAGTATGGAGTTTCACCTGGAAAAAATTTAGTTTTTTTTACAAACAATGATAGTGCTTATGAAACTGCAATAGATTTTTTTGAACAGGGAATAAAAGTTGAAGCTATTGTTGATGCTAGAGACGATAGTGATGGTTATTTTCCTAAGAAAGTGAATAAATTAGGTATTACTATCCTAAAAGGGTATGAAATTAGCGATACTGTTGGAAGATTAAAAATTAGGGAAATAAAATTAAAAAAAATTACAACTCAAAAAAGTAATGAAAAATCCTCTATAAATATTAAATGTGATCTTTTAGCAATTGCTGGTGGTTGGACCCCTACTGTCCATTTATTTACTCAATCAAAAGGAAAACTAAAATTTAGAGATTCAGATGGAAGTTTTATTCCTAGTGAAATATATCAAGATACATTGTGTGTTGGAAGTTGCAACGGTGATTATGATTTAAATGAAATATTATTAAAAACTCAAGAAGATACATTAATATATTTGAATGATAATCAGGAAAATAAAATTGGTGAGGTAAATTATAAATCAGACAATCTAAAATATGGTAAACATCAAAATATTTGGATTACTTCTAAAAATAACATCTCGCGAACCAAAATGTTTGTGGACTTTCAAAATGATGTAACAGCAAAAGATATTAAATTGGCTTTAAAAGAGGGCTTTCAATCTATTGAGCATGTTAAAAGATATACAACTACAGGAATGGCAACTGATCAAGGTAAAACTAGTAACGTTAATGCTCTTGGAATAATATCAGAGTTAACTAATACTGAAATTTCTGAATTAGGTACGACAACATTTCGTTTACCCTATAAGCCCGTAACTTTTGGAGCGCTTGCCGGACGACATGTAAAAGAATTTTTTGATTTAGAGAGAACAAGTCCAATGCATCAATGGCATATTGATAATAAAGCTTTATTTGAAAATGTAGGTCAATGGAAAAGAGCTTGGTGTTATCCTAAAAAGAATGAGAGCTTTCAGTTTGCATTAAATAGAGAAGTAAAGGCAACTAGAGACAGTATAGGTATTTTAGATGCATCAACTTTGGGTAAAATAGATATTAAAGGAAGAGATGTTAGTGAATTTTTAAATAGAGTTTACACAAACTCTTGGTCAAAATTAGAAATTGGAAAATGTCGATATGGTGTAATGTTGGGTGACGATGGTATGGTTATTGATGATGGTGTAACAACTAGATTAGATGAGTTTCATTATCTTATGTCAACAACTACAGGAAATGCGGCATCAGTTATGTCAAAATTAGAAGATTGGTTACAAACAGAATGGCCAGAACTAGAAGTATATCTAACATCAGTTACAGAAAACTATGGAACAATAAGCTTAAATGGTCCAAATTCAAAAAAATTGATGCAAAAATTAATTCCAGATTTTGATTTTTCAAAAGAAAATTTTCCTCATATGAGTTTTAGAAATATTAATATTAATGGAATAAAGTGTAGAGTCATGCGTATAAGTTTTACAGGAGAAATGTGTTATGAAATAAATGTTCCATCTGGCTATGCTAAAAATCTTTGGGAACTTTGTATAGATAAAGGTAAGGAATTTAATATTACTCCATATGGAACTGAAGCAATGCATGTACTTCGTGCTGAAAAAGGGTTTATCATTGTTGGTCAAGAAACAGATGGATCAGTGACACCTATAGATCTGGATATGGATTGGATTGTTAGTAAGAAAAAATATGATTTTATTGGTAAGAGAGCATTATATAGAAGTGATACTATAAAAAAAGATAGGAAACAATTAGTTGGATTAAAAACTAAAGATCCAAATAAAGTTCTTGAAGAGGGATCACAATTGGTTGAAAAAATAACTGCTTTACCAATGAAAATGGTTGGACACGTTACATCTAGTTATTATTCACCTAATTTAAAAAGTTCTTTTGCTTTAGCTTTAATTAAAGGAGGAATTGAAAAAAAGGGAAGTGTTTTAATTGCACCTATGGAAAATGAAAATATTGAAGTTGAAATAACCAGTCCTGTATTTATTGATCCTAAAAATCAAAGGATAAATCAATGAGCTTAGTCTTAAATAGTGTCCTGAATATAGATAAAAAAGATCACAATGGAGTAACAATAGAAGAAACAAAGTTATCAGGTAAAATTAATATTAGAGGCAAAAGTTTAGATAAAGAATTTATGAAAAATATTGGTTCTGTATTAAATTTAGTATTACCAATTGAGCCAAATGTAAGAATTTATAATAATAATATTAGTATTATGTGGCTTGGTCCTAATGAATGGTTAGTTATAACGCCAGAAAATGAGAAAGATAAAATTATCTCTTTATTAGAATCAAAACTCAATCCAGAAAAGACAGCAATAACTGACGTTTCGTTTAACAGAACTGTATTACGACTCGAGGGTAAACAAGTTTTTACATTACTTTCTAAATTTCTTGTTGCCAACTTAGAAAAAATATTGGAGACTAATTTTTCTGTAGCTCAAACAATATTTTTAAAAATTCCTGTTCTTTTTATTAGAAATAATAATGATAAAGAGACTACATCATTAGACTTACATTTAAACAGATCCCATGTAAAATATGTTTACGAATTATTAGTTGATGGCAGTAAAAATCTTAATATTTAATCTATTTTTTATCTTAATTTGTTTTAGTGCAGTTTCATCTGGTAAGACTATCTTTGGTAAAGCAAAAGTAATTGATGGTGATACCATTCATATTTATAAAAATAAAATAAGACTACATGCTATTGATGCACCTGAAACAAATCAGACATGTAATAAAAATAATAAAATTTGGAATTGTGGAATTGAGTCAACTAAATTCTTAAAGAAATTAATTGGTAAAAATAAAATTGAATGTTTTACTACCGGTAAGGATAAATATAATAGATTTATTGGAATCTGCTACAAAAATAATTTAGATTTAAATAGTGAAATGGTCCTTAATGGATGGGCAATTGCATATCGCTATTATTCAATGGATTATGTTGATGAGGAAGAAGTGGCAAAACAACAAAAAAAAGGGGATATGGAGTGGGGAGTTTGAAGAACCTTATTTATTTAGAAAAAAAAATAAATAATTAGCCGTGATGTTGCAAATCTTTTAAATAAATTAAATCTTCTAATTCCTTGTCTTTATTTTTAATTAATTTTCTTAACTCTTCTAATTCAGCTTCAAAATTACTATTCTTTTGTTGAATTTGTTTAAGTTCTGATTTTAGAATTGAATTTTCAATATTTACCTCTTGAACTTCTTCAGATGATGTAGCACTTGCTAATTCTGTTTCTAATTTTTGTACAAGCTGTTCATATTTAGATAATTGATTTTTTAATTCAGTTATTTGATTTTCAAGTGTACTAAGTTTCTCAATATTTTGAGAATTATTTTCTAAGGTATTATTTTCTAGATCTGATATATTATTTAGAGATTTTTCATAATCATTTTTAATTGTAACAAATGAATCATTTAAATCTCGTATTTCATTACGTAAATTTTTTATTTGATCATCTCTAAATTTTAATCTTTGATCTTTCTGAAATACCTCAAGTTTAAGTTCTTCTATTTCTGATCTTAAACTAGATTCATCAATTATAGTGCTGGGAATTATTTCAATTGGAGGCTTTGTATCGTCAGTTGAAAAATCTATAGAAGGCAGATAGAAAAAAATACCAAAAATAACAATAATAGATAGAATTAATAAAAATCTATTTCTTCTTCTTTTTCTTGCTTGTGATCCAACAAATCCTGCCATATGGACTCTATAAATCGACAAATATAAAAAATAAATATTTAATTAATATTAAATTCTGGATCTAAAGAATAGGTTGTTGATCTTAAGTATTGAGTAATTTGCTTAATATCCCCAATCCTTTCAAGGTTTTCGTATGGTATAAGTGAGCCAAAATACATGTAAATATCATCACCTATTTTTCTTCTAAGTTCATACATACACAAAGAGTATCTAAATGTTTGGCCTATTTTATTAGCAATATGGTAGAGTTGACTATTCTGGCCATCAAAAAAAATTGGTAAAACAGGGCTTTTAGTTTTAAGAATTAGCTTTGATACCCATTGTTTCCACTCACCATCATGAGCTTTTGTGTTCTTTTTTAAGTTATGTTTAGTTGCTATTGTGCCGGAAGGAAAAAGAACTAGAACTCCTTCATTATGCAAAACCTTTTCAGCTTCTTTTCGAGTACTAATGTTTGTCAGTAAAGCTTCTCTAGTTTCATTAAAATCAATTGGTAATATTTTATCCTTTACCGCCTCTGCTTGCCTTAAAACTTTATGAGTAACCATTTTATAATCTTGCCTTACTTTTGAAATAGCTGAGCATATTGATACACCATCAGCAACTCCAAAAGCATGGTTTGCTATAACAATTAATCTTCCCTTTTTTGGAATATAACTACCATCCTGAAAATTAGTTATTAAAGTAAGATTTAGTTTATCTACTGCATCGTCCCAAAAAAGTTCAGGTGGTCTATTTTCAGATAGATATTCATCATATAATTTTTTTAACTTTAACTTTCCTGTAAAAAGCTCTGTAATCATAATGAATAGTTGTCCAATACGATTTACTTCAGCTGTTGCAAAAGTAAAAGTTATATTATTTTTCTTCACTTTTATTTAATAAATAATTTTATGATTTAAATAAAATTATTGTGAGATAAAGTCCATATGAAAAACAAATGTATTACATATTTGCATAGTTAGGACCACCGCTTCCTTCAGGTACAACCCATGTTATATTTTGTGATGGTTCTTTAATATCGCATGTTTTACAATGAATACAGTTTTGGGCATTAATTATAAATTTAGGAATTAATGGATTTGACTTGTCAATTTCATAAACACCAGCAGGACAATATCTTTGTGATGGTTCGTCATATTCGCTTAAGGTATAATTAATAGGTAAATCTTTATCCTTTAGTTGTAAATGGACAGGTTGATCATCTTCATGATTTGTACCAGTTAAATAAACAGAACTAGTTTTATCAAAAGTAAATACACCATCATATTTAGGATATTCAATTTTTTCTGAATTTTTTGCTAGATGTAAAGATTCATGATCAGCATGTTTATGTTTTAATGTGAATGGTAGTTTACCTCTAAAAATAATCTGATCTATACCAGTGAAAATAATAGCAGGTATTAGACCCCAATTAAAACTTGGTTTTACATTTCTTGCTACATAAAGTTCCTTATATAACCAAGAGTTATTAAATTTTTTCTCATATTCTGATAGAGGTTTTGAATTTAAAAGGTAATCAACTATTGTTTCTCCAGCAATAATACCACTCTTCATCGCAGTATGCGATCCCTTAATTTTTGGCATATTTAATGTACCTGCATCACATCCAACTAATAAAGCACCAGGTAGATACATTTTTGGTAAGCTTTGTAATCCACCTTCTATAAGAGCTCTTGCACCATAAGCAATTCTTTTGCCATTAGTTAATATTTTTTTTATTGCTGGATGAGTTTTAAATTTTTGAAATTCATCATAAGGAGATAGATATGGATTTTTATAATCTAGACCTATCACGTAGCCTAAGAAAATTTGTTTTTTTTCTGCATGATAGCAAAAACTTCCTCCATAAGTTGAATTGTCTAAAGGCCAACCGGCAGTATGCATCACAAGACCCTCTTCATGTTGGGACTCATCAATTTCCCAAATTTCTTTAAAACCAATTCCGTATTGTTGAGGTGATTTACCCTCAGATAAATTATATTTTTTAATCAGTTCTTTTCCTAGATGACCTCTACAACCTTCAGCAAATACAGTCACTTTTGCTTTGATATTAATACCTGGTTCAAAACTTTCTTTATTATTTCCATTTTTATCTATTCCCATATCTCCTGTTTGAACTCCTAAAACTTTATTATCTTCTGAGTACAAAATTTTTGAAGCAGCAAATCCTGGGAAGATTTCTACACCTAAATTTTCAGCCTCTGTTGCTAGCCATCTGCATAGATTTCCTAAACTAATGATATAATTATTATGATTTTTTTGAACACTTGGTAAAAGCCATGTTGGCCAACTCAGAGATTTACTTTTAGATAAAAACAAAAATTTTTCTTTAGAAACTTTTGTTTTTATTGGCGAATCTTTTTTTCTCCAATCGGGAATTAGCTCATCCAAAGCTCTAGTTTCAAAAACATTTCCACTTAGAATATGCGCTCCTACTTCTGAACCTTTTTCTAAAATACAGACATTAATATCTGAGTTTAATTGTTTAATTTTTATAGCTGTTGCTAAGCCTGAAGGTCCAGCTCCTACGACTACAACGTCATAATCCATTGTTTCACGGTTTACTTCCATCTTATTTATTTTAATAAAATAATTTATTGTTGAATAGTATTTAGTTTATCTAGTTCAGAAGACAACTGTGGCAATGCCTCAAATAAATCAGCATTAAGACCATAATCTGCTACATTAAAGATAGGAGCCTCTTCGTCTTTATTTATAGCTACAATTACTTTACTTTCTTTCATTCCAGCTAAGTGTTGTATTGCTCCAGAAATACCTACCGCTATGTATAAATCAGGCACTACAACCTTCCCTGTTTGGCCCACTTGGTAATCGTTAGATACATATCCAGCATCAACAGCAGCTCTTGATGCTCCCACAGCAGCATTCAATTTATCAGCTATTTCATTTAGAAGTTTGAAATTTTCTGCACTTTGTAAACCTCTTCCGCCAGATATCACAACCCGAGCAGTACTTAACTCAGGCCTTTCAGATTGTGATTCTTCTCTATCAATAAATTCTACAGAATTGTTTTGTGTTTGAAATTCTAAACTTTCTACAACATCACTTCCTCCACTTGTTTCGACAGGATCAAATGAAGTAGGTCTTATTGTAATTATTTTTGTTTTGTCATTTGATTTAACAGTGGCAATTGCATTACCCGCATAAATTGGTCTCATGAATGTATCATTACTTATAATTTTTATTACATCACTTATTTGAGCTAGATCTAGTTTTACTGCTATTCTTGGAAATATATTCTTTCCAAAAGTTGTAGCTGGAGCCATTATATGTGAGTATTTCTCCGCAACAGATAAAACAATTGGTTCAATATTTTCTGCAATAGGATTTTTTAACTTTTCATTATCAACAAAAATTACTTTTGAAACTTTTTCGCACTTTGCAATTTTTTTTGATAATTCTTCACATTGAAAGCCAGTAACAAGTACATCAATTTCCTCTTCAATTTGTGATGCTGCAGATATTGTATTTAAGGTTGAAGGTTTAATATCTATGTTATTATGTTCAGCTAAAACTAAAATACTCATATTACTTTTGCCTCATGTTTTAATTTTTGTACAAGTTCTGAAACATCATTTACCATAATTCCCTTTTGACGAACAGGTGGTTCTTCGACTTTTAATTGCTCTATTCTTAAGCTTATATCTATACCTAAAGAATTTGCATCCTTTATATCAATAGGCTTTTTCTTTGCCTTCATAATATTTGGAAGTGAAGCGTATCTTGGTTCATTTAAACGTAGATCACATGAAGCAACAAATGGAATGTTTACTTTTATTCTTTCAAGTCCTTCATCAATTTCTCTTGTGACTGTTGCAGTTTTATCTTCTATTTCAATTTTTGAAGCAAATGTAGCTTGTGGCCAATTTAGTAAAGCTGATGTCATTTGACCAGTTTGATTAGAATCATCATCGATTGCTTGTTTTCCCATTAAAATAATTGACGGTTTTTTCTTCTTCTGCAACTTTAGATATTATTTTAGAAATAGCTAGAGGCTCTAAATCATCATCTGTTTTGATATGTATACCTCTATCAGCTCCCATTGCTAATGCAGTTCTAATAGTTTCTTGTGCCTTATCATTACCAATGGAAAGAATTATAATCTCGTCAGCTTTACCAGCTTCTTTTATTCGTAGTGCTTCCTCCACTGCATTTTCATCAGGAGGATTCATGGACATTTTTACATTATCTTTTTCAACTCCAGAACCATCAGCCTTAACCCTGATTTGTACATTATAATCTATGACTCTTTTTACTGTAACAAGTAACTTCATACTATTGTTTTAGTTTTTTCATTTTTAGGATCATAAGGGCTATCCTCTATAACAGTTACATTGTATTTTTTATCAAGTATATCCATTTCTAGTTTTTGACCAACATGTGCATATTGAGGTTCCACCATACCAATAGCTAATGATTTTTTCACTCTAAAACCGTAGTTACCTCCTGTCGCACGACCTATAACATTTCCATTATTATAAATAGGATTATTACCTAAAGCATCTGCATCTTCAACATCATGAACCTCTAAAGTTACCATTTTGTTTTTAAAACCATTTTGCTGCCATTTAACAAGAGAATCTCTTCCAATAAAATTCCCTTTGTTTAAATGCACAAATCTTTCTAATCCAGACTCAAAAGCTGCGTATTCTATAGACATTTCTGTACCAACCAATTTATATGTTTTTTCAACGCGTAAGCTTTCCATCGCTCTAATACCAAATGGTTTAAGCCCATGATCTTTTCCTGCTTCCATTAATTTATCAAAAATGTGGTTTTGATATTCAATTGGATGATGTAATTCCCATCCCAGTTCTCCAACAAAATTCATACGCATAGCAATACTAGGGGCTAAACCAACATTGATTTTTTTTGACGATAGCCAAGGGAAATTTTCATTAGATAAATCTGTCTTAGTAATTTTAGAGAGAATATCTCTTGATTTCGGTCCTGCTAAAACAAGAACACCCATGCTATTTGTTAGGTTTTCGTATGTGACTGATCCATCTTCAGGTATCCATTTATGTATCCAGTCATGATCTAATCGCTGAAATGCACCTGCTGATACTAAATAAAAAGAATTTTCTTTTTCTTTTGCAATAGTGAATTCTGAATGAACTCCCCCAGATGTGTTTAGTGCATGACAAAGATTAACTCTTCCAATTTTTTTTAGGAATTTTATTTGCAACCAAATAATCTAGAAATTCTTCAGCACCAGGTCCTGAAATTCGGCATTTAGCGAAAGCAGTCATATCTAGAAGACCAGCATTGTCTTGAACATTGATGCATTCATTGCCAACATGATTAAACCATTTTGATCTTCTAAAAGACCAATCATCTTTTTGTAATTCCTTTGAAGGGGCAAACCAATTGGCACGCTCCCAACCAAATTTATGACCGAAAACTGCACCAAGATTTTTTAATCTATCATAGCAGGGAGCTTGTCTTAATGGACGTCCCTCTTCTCTTTCTTCGTCAGGATAGTGAACTGTAAAAACGTTCGCGTAAGCTTCTTCATTTTTTTTAATTAAATATGCCTCTGTTGCATAATCACCAAATCTTCTAGGATCTACACCTAACATATCAATTGTAGGTTCACCGTCTACTATCCACTCGGCAATTTGCCATCCAGCTCCACCAGCAGCAGTAATTCCAAAACTATGACCTTCATTTAACCAGAAATTTTTAAGTCCCCATGCTGGCCCAACAATGGGACTTCCATCCGGTGTATAACAAATAGCGCCGTTGTAAACTTTCTTAACTCCAACTTCTCCAAAAATAGGAACACGGTGCATTGCTGATTCAATGTGAGGTTCAAGACGCTCTAAATCCTCTTGAAATAATTCAAATTCAGATTCCTTATCTGGTCCGTCAACATAGCATACAGGAGCTCCTTTTTCATAGGGGCCTAATATCAATCCACCTCTTTCTTCTCGCATATACCAAGAACCATCCGAATCTCGTAAGACTCCCATTTCAGGAAGTTCTTGCTCTTTTCTTTTTAAAATTTCTGGATGATCATCAGTAACGATATATTGGTGCTCTACTGGTATTACAGGAACATCAAGACCAACCATTTTTCCAGTTTGTCTCGCAAAATTTCCACTACAAGAAACTACATGCTCACATTCAATTAATCCTTTATCAGTTTCTACTTCCCACAGATCATTTTTATTTTTTGTAATACCGGTAACTGATGTGTTTCTGTAAATTTCTGCTCCTTTATCTCTCGCGCCTTTGGCAAGTGCTTGAGTTAGATCGGCTGGTTGAATGTATCCATCTTCAGGATGTTGAATTGCACCTATTAATCCATCAATATTACAAAGAGGCCAAATTTCTTTTACTTGTTCTGGTGTTAAGAATTTAACATCAACACCTATAGTTTTAGCTACACCTGAATATTGGTAGTATTCATCCATACGATCTTGTGTAGTTGCAAGACGAATATTAGAAACAACACTAAAACCAACTTTTTGTCCTGTCTCTTCTTCTAGCGTTTTGTATAATTTTACTGCATATTTGTGCAATTGACCTACAGAATAACTCATATTGAACAATGGGAGTAGTCCTGCAGCATGCCAAGTTGAACCAGAAGTTAATTCCTTTCTCTCAACTAGAACAACATCTGACCAACCTTTTTTTGCTAAATGGTAGAGCGTGCTTACACCTACAGCACCTCCACCTATTACAACAACCTTTGACTTTGATTTCATTATTACTATTTATTATTGTAGTTCATTAATCATAATAAATAAAGTGGGTCAATCATGAGATACTTCAAAAGATTATATTTATTAGCTTTTATCTCCGCGTTAAGTTGTCTCCCACTCAGAGCCGAGGTAACTGTAAAAGAGCTTTTTTTTGATAACTCAAAACCTTTTCATTTAAAAATAATTGACGTAATTCCTAAACAAGGGATTCTTCAAATAGGCAATGATGATGCTAAAAATACTATAATTGAATTTATGGATTATTTCTGTGGTTACTGCAAAAAAGTTCATGTTGAATTACTTCAGATCGCAAACGAAAGAAAAGATACTAGAATAATTTTTTTACAGCATCCAGTTTTAAGTGAATCTTCTAAATTACTTGCTAACATGGTTGTAGCTGCCAATATGCAAAATAAGGGTATTGAGCTACATAATGCATTATTTGGAGTCGAAGGAAATTTGAATAATGCTAAACTAAAACAAATAATTGATGATCTTGAAATTAATAATGCAAAATTGAATATAGATATGTCAAAAGATGAAGTTAATAATATTGTTAGTCTTAGTTCTTTTTTAGCTAATGGCTCTGGTGCTAGAGGTACACCCACGTTTTTTGTTAATGAAGAACTTGTTGTTGGATATATTTCTATCGAAAGAATGAAGGCTTTATTAAAGTAAAGAAGCCCTATTAATAAATAGAGCTTCTGATTAAAATTATTTATTCACTACTTCTCTTGTATTTGCGTTATGTGATTCAGTAAATGGAATTGGCACAACTTCTGCATCTACTGGTACACCAGAAGAGTCAGAATAATGATCAGGAAGATGAACTTTAAATTTACGACCAAAATTTCCAACAGGAAATCCATTCTTATTCAAAGTACCATCATAAGGAACATAACCCATAGCAATATTTCTTCCTTGCTCAGGATGATACCAAGGTGATGTTATAAATCCACATGGTTCATTGCCATCTTCTGATATAAGCCAAAAATCAGGTGCATATTCTTCGATAGGTTTTCCACCTAAGCTTAATCCAACTAATTGAAGTTTGTATGGTTTTTTGCCATCTTTTAAATCAGCTTTCATCTTTTCAAGCACAGTCTTACCAACATAATCTGTTGTTTTATTCCATTCTCCTTTACCAGACAAAGAAACTTGATATCCTAAGTTACATTGAAATGGATTATGTTGATTATCCATATCCTGACCCCAAGATAGAATTCCTGCTTGAATTCTGCGATGATGAGCCGGAGCTATAACCATTAGATCATGTTTTTTTCCTGCTTCTAAAACAGCATTCCACATATCATCAGCATATTTTGTAGAGTCATATAAGTATATTTCAAATCCAGCTTCTCCAGAAAAACCTGTTTGTGAAATAATACAATCTCTTCCACCAACTTTAGCCGCTGCAAGTCCATAAAATGGCATTTCATCAACTTTTACTTGATCACCTATTAAATCATTCATTAAAGCGTGAGCTTTTGGACCTTGAATTTGAACTGGGCTTACGTCAATTTCATCAATTTGAACATTAAATCTGTTATCATGATTTACACCTTGTAAATACAAACCAATATCTGAGTCAGATAAAGAAAACCAAAACTCATCCTTAGAAATTCTTAGAAGAATAGGATCGTTTAAAACACCGCCATATTGATTACAAAGAATTACATATCTTCCTCTCATTGGAGATATTTTTGTTG
>QBZY01000016.1 GCA_003282155.1 Pelagibacteraceae bacterium AG-337-I02
ATTTAATCTATTGTTTTCGTAAATTTCTAATGAAATAACATGATGTAAAATTGATTTAAATAAGAATTTGGAGACATAATCTTCTGAAAAAAAACTAGAATATATATTTCTTTTTTTCTCTTTTATAATTTCTGTTTCTGTCATTAATTTTTCTCCCTAATATTTAGCGATTTTGGGAGAGCAAATGCTCTCCCAATTTTTAGTGACCAACTATAAGGAGTTGATGTGCTAATCACTAAATTCATTAGTCTCTGATGCTGTAAGCCATTACACCTACTTCAGATTTATCTGTTCCAAGTTTTTCAGCCTCTTCACTAATTCTGATACCAAATAGCATCTTCATGATGTACCAAACAATAAATGATACAACAAAAACGAAAACATTAATTGCTATTATTCCGTAAAGTTGAGCTCCAAAACTTGCAGCACTGTTGGAGATTGGAACTACTAAAGTTCCAAAAATTCCAGCAAAACCATGAACCGGGATTGCACCAACAACGTCGTCAATTTTTAGGGATATTAAAAGTCTAGTACCGTAGAAGACAATTAAACCACCTACTGCACCTATAATTATAGCCAGGATAGGTGAAGGGGCTAATGGTTCTGCAGTAATTGCAACAAGACCACCCAATGCACCATTAAGCATCATTACAACATCTGTTTTACCAGTTACTAATCTTGAAATTAGAGCACAAGCCATTACACCTGCACCGGCTGCTAAGTTAGTATTAATGTAAATTGTTGCTACTGCAGTAACATCATCAAAAGTGCCCATTGCTAATTGTGAACCGCCGTTAAATCCAAACCATCCAAGCCATAGGATAAATACTCCGAGGGTAGCTAAAGGAATCGATGAATTTGCAAATGGCTCCATAGGAGCTGCTTCACCACTATCAGTAAAACGTCCTAGTCTTGGGCCTAGAAGAATTGCACCAGCTAATGCTGCTGCTGCACCTGCACTATGTACAAGAGTTGATCCAGCAAAATCAGAGAATCCAGCTTCTGCTAAATATCCTCCACCCCACTGCCAACCCATTTCAATTGGATATATGAAACCAGTTAAGATTGCACAAAATATAAAGAACGGCCAAATTTTAATTCTTTCAGCTAGTGTTCCAGATACAATTGAACAAGTTGTTGCACAAAATACCATCTGAAAGAACCAGTCAGAACCATCAGAATAACCTGTATCGACAGCGCTACCATCACTCCAAGGAATTGGAGTTCCAATAAATCCTCCAGCCGGTATACCGTAAGCCATATTGTATCCGACTAGCCAAAACATTACTCCTGCAATTGAGTACAAACCAATGTTTTTAGCTGCAATTGTTGCTACACTTTTGGATGTAACAAGTCCTGATTCAAGCATTGCAAATCCTGCTGCCATCCACATGACTAAGAACCCAGATACAAGAAATAGGAAAGTATTTAATATGTATTGCACTTCACCATCTACTTCTGCTCTTGCATAAGAACTAAAGAGTAAAAAGACAGTTAAAATGCTAATGAAATATATAGATTTTTTTAACATTAATCCTCCATTATAAATTTCACAGTACATGGCTCACATTGAGTCATGTGTTACTTTCATGCTTAGCTATGGAAATTAATTAATAAGATCCGCGTTCCTTCGGTTTAACCTACTTCCGATTTGCAAACTGCAAATTGAACGATTTTATAACTTTGCATGCGTTCCTTCGACTTTCGTCTACTTCCGTCATTCATTAAGAATGATGAACGTATTTGTGGTTTACTTTAATATTAAATTTTATTAAGAATATTTAAGTAAAGTTTGCTATGCGTTTTTTGCATGATATGAAAAAATACTAGAAAACATAGAAAAATTCATTTAATTTCAGATAAATTTATCCACTTTGAGTCTTTTAAACTAGAATCAACACTTGCGTTTATAAACTTCATTATGTGTAAACCATCGTCAATATTTGGAAGAAGCTTTAATAATTCTTCTTTATTTTCCTTATTTTGGATAACATCTGCAGCATCAGAGTAAATTTGTGCAAATGCTTCAAGATATCCTTCTGGATGACCTGCAGGGATTCGAACATTAGCTTCAGTTCCCTCAACTTTAATTGAACCACCTCTTGTTATTATCTGGCTTGCCTCTCCTACTTGAGTAAATGTTGCATAATTTGGATTTTCTTGGCTCCATTTTAATGCACCCTTGTCACCATATATAGCTACAGTAAAATTATTTTCTTCACCTGTAGCAACTTGCGAAATAGATAATGATCCCTTAGCGCCATTATTTAATCTGATCATTATCGAAGCATCATCGTCTAATTTTCTTCCTTCAACAAAAGTTGTAAGGTCTGCACTAACTGATTGTAATTTTAATTGAGTTATAAATTCTAACAAATGCATAGTATGACTACCAATATCACCCACACCTCCTGCAGATCCGCTTCTTGATGGGTCAGTTCTCCATTCTGCTTGTTTATTTGAACCAGAGTCTTCTTCTTTTGAGCCGAGCCAGCCTTGCAGATAAGATCCTTTGACAATTCTTATTTTGCCTAGTGCTCCATTTTCAATAAGCGATCTCATACCTCTAACGACTGGATACCCAGAATAATTATGAGTTAAGAAAAAATGAGCATCAGATTGAGAGACTGATTCAACTAATTTATGAGCATCTTCCATTGTAGAAGTCATAGGCTTATCACAAATGACATGAATATTTTTATTTAGAAATTCTATTGCTGGTGCAGCATGCATATGATTTGGTGTAACAATAGATACTACATCAATGCCATCATCTCTTTTTGATTCTTCTTCAGCCATAGTTTTAAAGTCGGGATAGCTTCTTGAAGGATCAAGGCCAATTTCTTCAGCAGATCTTGCTGCTTTTTCAGGAGTTGAAGATAAACAACCTGCAACAAATTCATATTTATCATCCATTCTTGCTGATAAACGATGAACAGCACCTATAAATGCTCCTTGTCCACCACCAATCATTCCAAGTCGTAATCTTCTTTCCATAGTAACTCCTTATATACCTAAAATCTTTTTATTAGCTTTCTCATCAGTTCCGGAACTTGCAAAATCATCAAATGCTTTTTCTGTGACTTCAATAATATGATTTTGAATGAACGGAGCTCCTTCAGCAGCACCTTGTTCAGGGCTCTTTATGCAACATTCCCATTCTAAAACAGCCCATCCGTCAAAATTATAACCCGATAGTTTTGAAAAAATTGATTTAAAATCAACCTGGCCATCGCCAAGTGATCTAAATCTTCCTGCTCTATTTATCCATGATTGGTAACCACCATAAACACCTTGTCTACCTGATGGATTAAATTCTGCATCCTTTACATGAAACATTTTTATTCTTTCATGATAAATATCAATGTGATCAAGATAGTTTAAACATTGAAGAACATAATGACTTGGATCATACAACATATTACAACGTGTATGATTATTTACCTTCTCTAAAAACATTTCAAAAGTTGAACCATCATGCAAATCTTCACTTGGATGAATCTCATAACAAAGATCAACTCCACATTCGTCAAATTTATCTAATATTGGGTGCCATCTTTTCGCTAACTCTCCAAAAGCTTCATCTTCTAAACCAGCTGGTCTTTGAGGGAATGGATAGAGAAAAGGCCAGCACAAAGCGCCGGAAAAAGTTGCAGCTGTTTTTAAATTTAAGTTTTTTGAAGCTTGAGCAACATTCATCATTCTTTTTACTGCCCATTCTTGTCTAGCTTTTGGATTACCTTTTACCTCGTCACTAGCAAAACCGTCAAAGAGTGTATCATAAGCAGGATGTACTGCAACCAATTGCCCTGTTAGATGAGAGGCGATATCAGTAATTTCAAGATTAAAATTTTTTGCTATTCCTTTAATTTCATCACAATAATCTTTACTTGAAGCTGCTCTATCTAAATCAAAAACTGCTAAATTTTCTGCTGGTAATTGTATTCCTTTATAACCAAGATCAGATACCCATTTACAGATACTAGGCAGTGAATTAAATGGTTCTTTATCTTCTATAAACTGTGATAAAAATATTGCAGGTCCTTTAATTTTTTTCATATATTTTCTCCCATTCTATTTAAACATGAAACTTTTAAGTAGTCATTAAATTTTTAAAATTATTGTATAATTTTTGAGTATTTTTATTCATTTCTTTAATATTATTTCTGAGCAATAAATCCAATTTACTAATAGAATCTTTTCCTAAATATTTTTCTGAAGCTTTTTTTAGCTCAGGAACTTTAGACCATTTAAATATTGTGCTTTCATCAACCTCCATATGAAATTGAATACCGTAAGCATGATTTTTATACTTAAAAATTTGATATCTGGTAATTTCTGATGAACCTAATATAGTGACTTCTGAATTATTTAACTCACTAACTTCATAACTATGCCACTGTAAAGCTTTAATCTTATTATCAAAATTTTTAAAAAGTTGATCTTTTTTTTTGTTTTCTAAAATATTAATATTTAAAACACCAATTTCTGTAGGATTAGACTTTATTACTTTACCACCAAGAATTTCTCCTAAAAATTGGCATCCTAAACAAATTCCTAAATATGGTTTTTGCTTATTTAAAACAAAATCAGTTATTTTATTTTTTTCTTCAATCATCCACGGATATTTATCTTCCATCCAGGTATCCATTGGTCCTCCTAAGCATAGCATTCCGTCAAACGCATTAAGATTAGAGGGGATTTTTTCACCTTTATCTAACCGAATAATAGTTGTTTCTACTAAGTCTTCATTCATTAACTTTGTAAAGTACCCAGGTGTTACTAAGGGCGTATGTTGTAGAATAATTATTTTATGAGACACTTTGTTCTAAGTTGAGTAATCTTTTTTTTAATTTGATTCCCCCTCTTCCAGAAAATCCTCCCAATTTTCCATCACTACGAATTACTCGGTGACAAGGTATAATAAGTAAAAGTTTATTTTGCCCACAAACATTACCTACATATCTTGGAGACGTACCAACTTTTTTTGCTATTTCTCCGTATGTTGAAACTTTACCATATTTAATCTCAGATAATTCTTTCCAAATTTTTTTTTGCAAAGGAGAACCTTCAAAAGAATAATTAATCTTAAAATTTTTAAGTTTTCCAGAAGCATATAAATTGATCTGATTCTTAATATTAATTAAATCAATCGTTTTATTTGTTTTTCCAAAACTCAGTGAAAAGATGGTGCCGCTCTTTTTTTTTACCGTAATCCAACCGAGTTTAGTTTTAAAAGAAGCAGTTTCCATATAAAACTATACATTATTGAATAAATCTTTGAAAATAAAATAAATAATTTTTAGTATAGTTTAAAGTTTAATTTATACGTGATTGGATTTTATCAATATTTTCAAGTTTAGATAATGGTCCAATACTCGATATAGTTATTGGCCCTTTTACAATTATATTAGCAATCTTTTGAACAGTCTCTTTAGAGACCTTATCTATGTTTTTAATAGTTTCAGAAGGTTCGATTATTCTATTAAAGACCAGAAGTTGTCTAGCAGCACTTTCACATCTTCTAAATGCACTTTCCCTCCCCATCATTAAGCTTGCTTTCAATTGAGCTTTACCTCTATTTATTTCCTTTTCTGTAATTGAATTAGGACTTTCATTTAATTGATCACATAAAACAGGTATGAGCTCTCGGATTTGATTTTCACCTGTTCCACAATAAATACCAAAAACACCCGTATCAGTGTAAGATGAGCTGAAAGAAGAAATACCATATACAAGACCACGTTTCTCTCTAATCTCTTGAAACAATCTTGATGACATACCTCCACCTAATAAAGAAGAGTAAACCAATAAAGAATAGTAATCATCATGGTGATAATCTATACCTTCAAAACCAAGTAGTAAGTGAATCTGTTCTAATTTTTTATCTTCTCTGTATTCTCCAGATTTATAATCAGCTTTTTGTCTTTCAGTAGATAATCCACTTGGTAAGTTAGTGCATGATTTTTTAATTGATTCAACAAATTGATCATGATCAATTTTTCCAGCTGCACTTATAATCATTTTTTTTGGATTATAATGATTCATCATAAAGTCTCTAACTTCATCTCTTGAAATATTTTTAATAATATCAGTTTTGCCCAATATGGAACGTCCCATTGGCTGGTTCGGGTATGCTTTTTCTTGCCAATAATCGAAAATCATATCATCAGGAGTATCAAGGTACATTCCAATTTCTTGAATTATGACTCCCCTTTCTCGATTAAGTTCATCTTCAGCAAATGTAGAATTTTGTAAAATATCTGTCAGAATGTCTATTCCATAATGTAGATCATCAGCTAAGAGCTTTACATAATAAGCTGTTATTTCCTTTGAAGTATAAGCATTTATATCTCCTCCAACATTTTCAATTGTTTCAGCTATTTGAAGAGCGTTTTTAGTTGATGTACCTTTAAAAGCCATATGCTCTAAAAGGTGAGCAACACCATTTATGTCTTTTGTTTCATCTCTACCACCAACATAATTCCAAATACCCATTGATACTGTTTCTAGACCGGGCATATTCTGCGTTACTATTCTTAATCCGTTTTCTAATGTTGTAATTTTATGCATTGCTTATTTTTTCTAAGATAAAGTTTTTTACTTCAAATGTACTATTGGGTAATATAGTCATCTTTTCCTTTTTATCAAAGAGATTGCTCAATTCTTTCGGTATATCAATTTCTTTATTAATTGCTTTATTTACAGCATTGTCAAATTTTGCAGGATGTGCACAAACCAAAGATACCCAAGCTTCATCATCTTTTTTATCTAATAATACTTTTAGTCCTGTTGCAGTATGTGGATCAGCAATATAATTATATTTTTCATATACATATTTAATTGTTTCCAGAGTCTGATTATCATCAATTGAGGAAGCTTTATATATTTGCTGAAACTTAGCTAATACAGATTCATCAAAATGATAAAAACCTTTTGATGAAAAGTTTTCAAATACTTCATTCACTCTTTTGCTATCTCTATTGAGGCTTTCAAAAATTTGCCTTTCAAAGTTACTTGAAACTTGTATATCCATACTAGGGCTATATGTTTTAGAAACTGATTTTTTTTTCATTTCTCCAGTGTCTACTATGGACTTCAAGATATCATTAGAATTAGTAGCAATATGTAAATGACCAATAGGTAATCCCATTTGTTTAGCAACAAAGGCAGAAAAGATATTGCCAAAATTTCCCGAAGGAACAATAAAATTAATTTGATGCTTATCAGTTTGTAAATAAGACCAAAAATAATAAACAACTTGAGCAATTAATCTTGCCCAATTTATAGAGTTTACTGCAGTTAAAGAAGTAGACTCTTGTATTTCATCATCTACAAATAGTTCTTTGACAATTTTTTGACAATCATCAAAATTACCATCTAAAGCAATATTAAAAATATTCTTATCAATTACTGTAGTCATTTGTTTTTGTTGAATAGGTGATACTTTATTATGAGGATGAAGAATAAATACATTTATATCTTTTTTTGATTTAAAAGAATGAATTGCTGCTGACCCGGTATCACCAGAAGTTGCACCTAAAACAGTAATTTTTTTTGGAGACATCTCTAAACTTGTAGAAAATAGGTTACCAAGAAATTGTAAAGCGTAATCTTTAAAAGCATAAGTAGGCCCATAAATTAATTCTAATAAAAATTTATTATTTTCTAATTCTACTAATGGAGCTATTTTTTCATGATTAAAATTTGAATAAGTTTCATTTAAAATTTTTTGTAAATCTAATTTTTCTATATTTTCATTTACATAAGGAAAAATAATTTCACATGCAACTTCTTCGTATGATTTATTTTTTAAACTTAGTAGGTCTATTTTGGGCCAGCTTCGAGGTAAATATAGACCACCATCTCTCGATAGTCCTTGATAAAGAATATCGTTAAATGATCTACTTAGAGAATTATCTCTTGTGCTTAAATATTTCATTAAAGATAGCGATTAGTAATATATTCTTTGAAATATTTAGCATTTAAAGGCGACTTTGTAACCTGTTCTAAAACTTCATTAGTTGAAAAAAAACTAGCTTTTTCATGGATATTTTTTTTAAGCCAATTTACTAAATTTGAAAATTCACCATTTTCTATTTCCTTGTCTAATTCCTTTTGATCAGTTCTCAATTGAGACGCAAATTGAGCAGCAGTGATTGCTCCTAATGAATATGTTGGAAAATATCCAAATAATCCAGCAAACCAATGAATATCTTGTAAACATCCATCAGTGTCTTTATTTATCGATAAATTAAATAATCTATTAAATTCATCATTCCAAGCATCGGGAATGTCTTTAATATTTATTTCATTGTTAAAAATTTTTCTTTCTAAATTAAATCTTAAAATAATATGCAGGGGATAGGTTACTTCATCCGACTCAACTCTTATAAAAGATTTATTTACTCGAATACCTAATTTATAAAGATTGTCTGGATTTGTAGCTTTGTCTTTAATATTAAATTCTTTATTTAAAGTATTAGATAAAAATTTTTTAAAAGCTAAAGATCTAGTAATTTGCATTTCAATTAATAGTGATTGACTTTCATGCATGGCCATCCCTCTAGATTTACCTGCTGGCTGATGCATCCAATCTTTTGGTAAGTTTAACTCATATAATGCATGTCCAGTTTCATGCATAACACCATCTAAAGATGAAAATGGATTTTCATTATTATATCTAGTTGTAATTCTCACATCATTTGTAGATCCTCCACAAAAAGGGTGAACACTTTTATCAAGTCTTCCTCTAGTAAAATCAAAACCTATTTGTTTCATTATATATTCAGAAATATTTTTCTGCTTTTCTTCATCAATACTTGTTTCAAATTGAAATATTTCTTCTTTTTTTTGCTTATCAATAATTTTATCAATAAGTGGTGAGAGAAATTTTTGTAAATCATCAAATACTTCAGATATTTTATTTTCTTCTGAAGAAGGTTCAAATTTATTTATTAGAGCTTCATATGGAGAAACTTTAAAAGTTTCTCCTAAAATATTTGCTTCTTCTTTCGTTAAATTTATAAGTTCTTCTAAATCTTTTTTTACTAAATTAAAATTGGACTTTTCCCTTGCCTCTTGCCAAACACCTTCACATTTAGCTGAAGATTTTGAAATTTTTTCTACAAGTACCGTTGGAATAGCAGCAGCTAATTTATATTGTCTATCCATTTCATTTAAGTTTTTCTGATCACTCTTATTTAGATCAAGATTCTTTGAGTCTTCAATTAAATCACCGACTTCAGAAGATGAAATTTTACTATGACTAAGTTTTGATAAATAGGCTAATTGCTCTGATCTCTGATTTCTTGAGCTGTTCGGCATCATTGTTGCCATATCCCAGTGTAAAATACCTGCAATATCTGATGTCAGTGAAGCTTCATTAAAGATTTCTTTAAGTTTTAAATACGTTTTCATTTTTTCTTCCTAAATAAATAAATTATAAAAATAATCAAAAAAGAAATGCTCATCAAAAACCACGTAATTGCATACTGCAAATGATTATTTGAAAAATTATGTTTTTGAGATGATGGTATTAAGTATTCCTCTGCATAATTGCTCATATTTTTAATGAAAAATTTCTGATTAATCTTAACTTTTAAAAAAGTTTGAATTTGCTCTAGATCATAATAATACCATTCATTTGAAGAGATAGAATTATCAGGAGTAAACATCTGTTTTTGAGTTGGATATCGGATGTATCCAAGAATTTCAGCATTTATTATTTCATTATTATTTTTAAAATAATCATATCTACTTTGTTCAAACCAACCTTCATCAATTAAATAATTATTGCCATGATTATCTGACAATAAACTAGCTATTCTTACACCAGAAGTGCCATTCAATGTTTTAGCAGGGAAAAAAATTTTTTTACTTCTATCTACAGTTCCTAAAGTGATAACTTTAGTAAACTCATCAATGTTTGGATACTTCATTTTTCCCATTGAAAGTGAAAGTGGTTTTTGATCCTTTAGTTCATTAAATTCAGCTATAATTTTTTCTTTCCATTCCAATCTTTGCAATTGCCAAATTCCTAAAAATATTGTCAGTGCAACACAAAATATACTGAATAAAAAAAATTTTATCGGAAAGTTTTTAATTTATGCACCCCAAACATAAACGCAGACAAACAAGAAAAGCCAAACTACGTCAACAAAGTGCCAGTACCATGCCGCAGCCTCTAATCCAAAATGCCTATCTGGAGTAAAATGATTTTTATAAACACGATACAAACAAACAGCTAGAAATGCTGTTCCAACCATTACATGAAATCCATGAAAACCAGTAGCCATATAAAATACTGATGGATAAATTCCATCAGTAAAACTAAAATAATGATGAGCTGCCTCGTAATATTCTACACCCTGCATAAATGAGAAGAAAATTCCGAGACTAACAGTGCACCACAATGCTTGAATGGCTTGATCTCTATGACCCTCTCTAACGGCATGGTGAGCCCATGTGCAAGTAGTTCCTGACATTAATAATATTAATGTATTTAAAAAAGGAACATCAAGTGGATCAAAAGTTTTAATACCCTCTGGAGGCCAAATACCAACTGCACCTTCAGAGTCAAAAGTTTCTGAAAATTCTTCAATTGGAAGCTTGGGAGTCAGACTTGCATCAAAAAAAGCCCAAAAAAAAGCAACAAAAAACATAACTTCAGATGCAATAAATAAAGCCATGCCATATCTTAAACCTAACTCAACAACAGGAGTATGAGCTTTTTGATAAGTAGATTCTTTAATTACATCTTTCCACCAAAGAAACATGACAGTTAACAATCCAATTGTACCCAATATTAACAACCAACTAGTTCCATAATGCATGTAGAAGACCAAGCCTGCAGCCATTGCCAGCCCGGCAATTGAAGATAAAAAGGGAAGTGGACTTGGATCAACTAAATGATAAGGGTGTTTCTGTCCTGTACTTGAAGATTTTTCCGCCATAATTATTCTATATATTTAAAAAAAGTATATGACAATGTTATCTCTTCAACATCTTTCATTGTAGGATCTTCACTGATTGATGGATCTACATAAAATACAACTGGCATTTCAACAGTCTCACCTGGTTTTAGGGTTTGTTTCTCAAAACAAAAACATTGTGTTTTTATAAAATAAGGGCCAACTTTTTGAGGTAAAACGTTAAAAGTTGCAGTTCCAATATTTTCAACATTAGAGAGATTTGTTGCTTTATAATTAACAAGCATATTTTCACCAACTTTGAAATTAATTTTTTCGGGAGCTTCAAAAGACCAATTTATACTATCATTAACATCAGCATTAAATTTCAAATTTATATCTCTTTCTAATATTGTGTTTGAACTAAACTCAGATGTGTTTGTTTTGCCTCCAAAGCCCGTTACTCGGCAAAAAAGATCATAAATAGGTACTGAAAATGCAACAAGCGTTATCATAATCAAAACTATAAAAGATAATCCAATTGCAGTTCTAATATTTGCCATCTTAAACCCCTAAAATATTTGCTTTAAATATGGTATATAAATAAAAGAAAGCGACAACACAGAGTAGGATGATTAAAGTTATTATATTTTTTTTTCTTCTATTTTTCATTAGATAATCACATGGTCAATTAATAATCCGGCAAACAAACTAAAAAGGTAAAATATAGTTAAAGCGAAAAATTTTAATCCCTCAGTATTTGGAATTGATTTTTTTTCTTTAGATTTTTTTAACTTAATTGCGTTGTTAAGTAAAAAAAAATTTAGAATTGTTGCTATTACAAAATATATTAAACCTACTCCCCTATCAATATATGGAAGATAGCTTGAAGCTATCAAAATTACTGAGTAATAAATAATTTGTTTTTTTGTTTCATCTATACTGCTAACATTTGGTAACATAGGAACTTTAGCTTTTGCATAATCATTAAATCTATAAACTGATAAAGCCCAGAAATGTGGTGGGGTCCAAAAAAAAATAATTACAAACATACTTAATGGCAAAAGACTAATCTCAGGAGTAACGGATGTCCATCCAATTATTGGTGGAATAGCTCCAGCTGCTCCACCTATTACAATGTTAAGCGATGTGGTTCTTTTTAACCAAAAGGTATAAATAAATATATAAAACAAAATTGTAAAAAGTAATAAGCTTGTAGCAAGTGAATTAGAAAACCATTGCATTAAAATTAATGATACTGTTCCAGTGAGAATTCCAAGAACTAAAGCTTCATTTTTTGAAACAATTCCAAGAGGAATTGGCCTCAGTTTAGTTCTTTCCATAGTTCTATCTATATCTTCATCAAACCACATATTGATTGCAGCTGAAGAACCTGCTCCTAAAGCAACTGCAACAATAATAATTAAATAGTTTAAAATAGGAATCTGGTCTGGTGCCAAAAACATTCCAGTGAAGGCAGTAAAAATAACTAGAGACATTACTCTTGGCTTCATGAGCTCGTAATAACCTTTAGTTTTTCTTAAAAAGATATTATTGCTGTAGCCCTCCTCTAATAAGGTTTTAACCTCCACAATTATTAACCTTTAAATTTAGGAAGGGTTTCAAATTGATGGAAAGGTGGTGGAGAAGATAAAGTCCATTCTAAAGTATCTGCTCCTTCTCCCCAAGGGTTTGATGCCTCTTTTTTTCCGAAGAAAAGTGAGTAGATTATCGAAAATAAAAATACTAAAGTAGCGGCAAAAGAAATATAAGAACCATAAGTTGAAACAAGATTCCAGCCTGCATATGCATCTGGGTAATCAGGTATTCTTCTTGGCATCCCAGCTAATCCTAAAAAATGCTGAGGGAAAAAAGTTACATTTACACCTATAAAAAATAACCAAAAGTGTAGTTTACCTAAATACTCATTGTATTTTCTTCCAGACATTTTTCCAAACCAATAATAGATACCTGCAAAAATCCCAAACATCGCTCCCATACTTAATACGTAATGGAAATGAGCAACTACATAATATGTATCATGCATAACAGTATCAATTCCTGCATTTGCTAAGATAACTCCTGTCACTCCTCCGAGAGTAAATAAAAATACAAAACCTATGGCGAAAAGCATAGGCGTTTCAAAAGTTAATGAACCACCCCACATAGTTGCGATCCAACTAAAGATCTTGATACCTGTTGGTACTGCTATAATGATTGTAGCTAACATAAAATATGCTCTAAGGTCCGCACTTAAGCCAACGGTGAACATGTGATGAGCCCATACTATAAAGCCAATAAATCCAATTGAGATCATTGCATAAACCATTCCTAGATATCCAAAAACAGGTTTTCTAGAAAAGGTTGATATAACCTGGCTAACTATTCCAAAAGCAGGTAAAATCATAATGTAAACTTCTGGATGTCCAAAAAACCAAAATAGATGTTGGAACAATACTGGATCTCCTCCACCAGCAGGATTGAAGAATGTTGTTCCAAAATTACGATCTGTTAGTAACATTGTTATAGCTCCAGCTAAAACAGGAACAGCAAGAAGAAGAAGAAATGCAGTTATTAACATTGACCATACAAAAAGAGGCATTTTGTGAAGAGTCATTCCAGGTGTTCTCATATTGAGAATAGTTGTTATAAAGTTGACTGCACCAAGAATAGAAGATGCTCCTGCTAAATGAAGAGCAAAAATTGCCATATCAACTGAAGGTCCTGGGTGTCCAAGTTTATTAGAAAGAGGTGGGTAAATTGTCCAACCGGTACCAGCACCTGTTCCAATTGTTGCTGAAACCACTAAGAGTATAACAGCTGGAACTAATATCCAAAAACTAAAATTATTCATTCTAGGAAATGCCATATCTGGAGCACCAATCATTAATGGAACAAACCAGTTGCCGAATCCACCGATTAAGGCGGGCATTACAACAAAAAAGACCATTAGCAGTCCATGAGCGGTTATGATAACATTCCAAGCTTGACCATCTGCTACAACATCTAAACCTGGAGCTGCGAGCTCGGCTCTCATTATTAGAGAGAAATAACCACCCACTAAACCTGCTAAAATAGCAAAAATTATATATAAAGTTCCAATGTCCTTATGATTAGTTGAGAAAAACCATCTCTTAATAAAACCAGGTCTATGATCGTGAACTTCGTGACTAACTGCTTCTCCGTAACTCATGTTTATCCTACTCTATAATTAGTTCATTATTATTAATATTGTTAGACATTGCTAACTTATTTTTTTGCTCAATAATCCAGTTGTTAAAATCAGTCTCATTTAACGCTTCAATTACAATAGGCATGAAACCGTGTCCGGTACCGCATATCTCAGAACACTGACCTCTATAAATACCTGGCTCATCAATGTTAAACCATGTTTCATTTAATCTTCCTGGAACAGCATCTTTTTTTACACCAAGTGATGGCATTGCGAAACTATGTAGAACATCTCCACCTGTCACCAAGACATGAATATTTTTGTTTGCTGGCAAAACCAGATGGTTGTCAACGGTTAGAAGTCTAATATCGCCCTCTTCTAGTTCATCATCTGGAGTCATGTAACTTTCAAATGATAGGTCATCATGTTCTGGATACTGGTATTCCCAATACCACTGATGTCCTATAACTTTAATTGTCATGTCAGTTTCAGGGATTACATCTTGTTGATATACTAATTTAAAGGAAGGAATAGCCATAAAGATTAAAATTATTACCGGAATTCCTGTCCAGAGAATTTCAATAAATGTGTTATGAGTTGTCTTGGAAGCAACAGGATTTGCTTTTTTTCTAAATCTAAAAACTACATAAAAAATAAGAAACAATACAAAAACTGTAATTGCAGTCATCATAATTAATACAAAGTTATGAAGATCATAAACATTTCTCATAACGTCACTTGCTGGTTTTTGAAAACCTAGCTGCCAATCTGATACACCATTTGCAGAGGAAGCAAATGTAATAAATGTAGTTATGATAAAGGATATAAAGCGCATCTTATTTGTATAATCTATATACTAATAAATAAATTATTCAGTAAATTAACCAGTAATTAGGAGTCAAAACTCTAGGACAGGTTGTCGCTCATTATCATTTATTCAATAACCGATTGAATAGAAAAAATTGCTGCCGTTGTTGCAGTGTCTGATCTTAGAATTCTTTTTCCCAAAGATACAGAAATACAAGAAGGTAAAGAAGAGATAGTGCTTCGTTCATTTTCAGAAAAACCTCCTTCAGGCCCAATAATAACAGCCCATTTTTTATATTTTTCATTTTCTTTGATTAGCGCATTGAAAATTTTTGGTAATTTTTCATTTCCTTCATCACAAAAAACTAGCCCTCTATCAGATGGAAAATTATTTACTAAATCATCAAGCTTTATTGTTTTATCTAGATTAGGGATAGATAACCTCTCAGATTGTTCTGATGCTTCAATCATATTTAATTTAAAATTTTTAGAATTTATTTGTGATTGGTTTGTGTATTCTGTCAAAATTGGAATAAATCTAGAGATACCTAATTCTGTAGCCTTTTGAATGGTAATATTCATTCTATATGATTTAATTGGAGCAAATATTAGCCATAAATCAGATTCTTGAGGAATCTCTCTCAATTTGTTTTGTATTTGTAAAACAATGTTATCTCTATTGATAGAAATTACTTTAGATAACCATTCACCTGTCAAACCATCAAATAAAATTATGTTATCTTCTTTTTTTATTCTAAGAACATTTTTCAAAAAGTGGTGCTGCTTATTTTTTATGTAAATTAAAATATTGGCTGATAATTTTTTTGATACAAATAATCGTGTTTTAGACATTTTCATTACATTAATTTAGAATTATAACATTATATTCATATATGTGGGATAACTTAGTTGTAAAAAAAATAATTAATTACTGTGAGTTGATCAGACTAAACAAACCTATTGGTTTTCTTTTATTAATGTGGCCTTGCTGGTTTGGTTTAGCGTTACTTAAAATAGAAACCTCTAAACTATTTTTTTGGTATTTGGTTTTTTTAATTGGTTCTTTTTTAATGAGAAGTGCAGGTTGTATAATTAATGACATGATCGATATTGATTTTGATCAAAAAGTTACGCGTACTAAATTAAGACCTTTAGCGTCAACAAGCATTTCTATTTCTGAAGCATTTTTATTATTAATAGTACTATTAGTAATTAGTTTTTTTATTCTTCTTGAGTTTAATTTTAAATCAATTGTATTAGGTTTGTTAAGCATTCCATTTGTTATTTTATATCCTTTTATGAAAAGAATAACTTTTTTTCCTCAACTATTCCTTGGAATCATTTTTAGTTGGGGTGTGCTAATAGTGACAATGCAATTCAATATGCAAATTACATTTGATTTTCTTTTATTGTATTTTGCATGTATTTTTTGGACATTAGCATATGATACTGTTTATGCCTACCAAGATAAGGAAGATGATATTTTAAATAAAATCAAATCTACTGCAGTTTATTTTGATAAAAATGGTAAAAAATTTGTTCAAACATGTTACCTTATTGTCTTAATTATATTGTCTTATTTTGTATGGAATTCCTCAAATTTTTTACTTAGTTCAATTATTATAGCCACTATCGCAATTTGTACGTATATAGCAATTCAAAAATGGGATATAACATCACCGTTAAGTTCAAATTATTATTTCAGACAAAATAATATTTTTGCAATTATGTTATTTTTACTTTTACATACTTTTTAATGTCTTCAGATAAAAAACAGTCAATTACTTCAAGAATAGTTTTTCATTACTTAATGAGTCATAAACTCAAAATAATATTAGCTTTATTTATGATGGTTATCTCAGCAGCAGCAACAGGTTTGCATGCTTGGTTAGTAAGACCTGCACTTGATGAAGTCTTAATCAAGGGGAATAAAGAAATGTTATTTTTAATTCCAATTGCAATTATTATAGTAACACTCTGTAAAGGATTAGCAACATATACTCACTCTTATCAAATGAGTAAAGTTGCACACTCTATTATAGCAAAGCTTCAAACTCAGATGTTTGAAAAACTCATGTATTTGAATATGAAATTTTATAATGATTCTAAGTCAGGTAATTTAATTTCAAGACTCATCAATGATACTTACTACCTAAGACTTGCTATAGTGAAGTCTGTAACAGGTATTATAAAGGATTTTTTAGTTATTATTTTTTTACTAGGTAACATGTTTTACCAAAGTTGGACCCTAACTCTTTTTGCTTTTTTTGCATTCCCCCTAGCAATCTGGCCCATAAGAAAAATTGGAAAAAGTATAAGGAAAATTACTTATACTATCCAAAACGAAATAGCGATTTTTTCAAATGTATTAGCTGAGAGTATTAAAGGTATTAGACAAGTAAAGGCATACTCTAGAGAAAACTATGAAAAACAAAGAGCTTTTGAAACAATTAGTTTCATTCAAAAATATTTTACAAAATCTGCTTTTATTAGTAATCGCTTAAGTCCTTTAATGGAATTTATTGGAAGTTTAGCTGTAGCACTTTCAATTTATGCCGGGGGTGTTTTTGTCTTAAACGAAAGTATGACAACGGGTCAATTTATGAGTTTTTTAGTAAGTCTTCTTCTAGCTTATCAACCAGTAAAGGCACTTGGCAATCTAAATATTAGTATCCAAGAAGGACTGGCCGGAGCAGAGAGAATTTTTAAACTTTTAGATACAAGCGAAAAAAATATGGAAAATATTTCTACAAAGAAAACAATAGATCTAGATGGAGACATTATTTTTAAAGATGTTTCATTTGCGTATAACGATAATAAGGTGCTTGATAAAATAAGTATAAGAATACCAAAAGGGAAAAAAGTTGCATTAGTTGGCTTATCTGGCTCTGGTAAATCTACGATAGCAAATATAATTTTGCGATTGTATGATAATTATTCAGGTTCTATATTAATTAATTCTAAAGATATAAAAGAATTAGATCTGACAGATGTAAGAAGTAGTGTTTCAATAGTAACACAAGAAACAATTTTATTTAACGAGAGTATATTTAATAATATTAAATATGGAAACCTTGAAGCGAGTGATGAAGAGATTAGTTTAGTCGCTAAAAATGCTGGGGTGAATAATTTTTCAGAAGAATTGGATCAAAAACTACACACTGTTATTGGAGAAAACGGTATAAAATTATCAGGTGGACAACGACAAAGAATCGCTATTGCCCGAGCTCTAATAAAAGATGCACCACTTTTAATTATGGATGAAGCTACATCTTCTCTTGATAATATTACTGAGAATAAGATTCATGAAACAATAAATAATCTTATGAATAATAAAACCAAATTAATAATTGCACATAGATTAAGCACAATAGAAGATGCAGACATTATTTACGTTTTAGACAAAGGAAAAATTGAAAGTCAAGGATCACATGAAGAGTTAATTTTAAAATCAACTATTTATAAAAAATTACAACTAAGAGAACAGTTGGAAAATGAGTTTTAAAAAAAAAATTTTTAAATTTTCTATATCTCAAAAAATTTTGGCTTTTATAGGTTACCTATATATCTTACTAGTATGTTACACTTCTAAAATACAGATTATAAACTCTAATTTACCAGAAAAATTGTGGAGAGAGAATAAACCATTTATTTTAGCATTTTGGCATGGTCAATTAATGATGATAGGCCATGTATGGAAAAGTAAAGCTGTGTTAAATATGTTAGCATCTAGCCATAGTGATGGTCGATTTGGTGCATATATTGCAGGTCATTTTAATTTAAAAAATGTTTCTATAACGTCAAAAAATAAATCTCCTTCATTAAGAAAAGTATTTAAAATTTTAAAAGATAAAAAATATATCGGTATTACTCCTGATGGACCAAGGGGTCCAAAGAAGAAAGTCTCAGAAGGAATTATAAAAATTGCAGTACATTCTCAAGTCCCGATTATACCACTAGGTTTTGCTTCAAATAAGAATCTTAAACTTCAATCTTGGGATTCATTTCTAATAACATATCCATTTTCAAAATGTAGATTTGTCTGGGGTGAGCCAATTATTATTCCTTCTTCTACAAAAGATGATGATTTAGATAAATATAAGAATTTCTTAGAAGAAAAAATTAATGATTGCATGGAATCAGCAGAAAAAAATTTAAATGCTTAGAATATATCAGATACTTAGTACTCTTCTCATACCTGTAATTATTTTTAATATATTTATTCGAATCTATAGAAAAAAGGAGGATAGACTAAGATTTATTGAGAGGTTTGGAAAGCCAACGCTAAAAAAAAATATTAAGAAAAAAACTTTATGGATACATGCAGCAAGTATTGGTGAATTTAAATCTTCAGATTTAATTATTGAACGATATCATAAAGTATTTGATATTTTAGTGACTACAACAACAAAATCTTCAGCGGAATATATTAAGGAGTTTTATAAAAATAAAATTATCCATCAGTATGTCCCATTTGATGTTTCTGTATGGTGTTCAAGATTTTTAACCTTTTGGAAACCAAATCTAATTCTATGGATAGAGTCAGATATTTGGCCAAATATGCTTAATAATATTAGAATTAAAAATATCAATTGTTTATATTTAAATGCAAGGATTTCTCCAACTTCTTTTAAAAAATGGAAAAGTACAAAAAATTTCTACAGAAATTCATTAAAGAGTTTTAATAAAATTTTTGCACAAAGCACAAATGATAAAAAAAGAATTCAAGAATTAACAAACTTACAAATTGACTATATTGGAAATTTAAAATTAGCTAAAAATAAAAACAATTCTTCAATCAATAAAGATCAATCAAATACAATTATTATAGCAAGTACTCATTCTAATGAAGAAAAAGAGATAATTAAATGTATTAAAAAAACAATTCATGAATTTAATTTAAAAATTTATCTTGCACCAAGGCACCCGGAAAGAATTGGTGCAATTAAGCAAGAATTATATAATGAAGGATTTAATATTTCTTTAGAATCTGAAAAAAAATATAAAGAAAATAATATTGTAATAATTGATAGTTTTGGAAAATTAGATAAATATTTTAAAATTAGTGATTTAGTTATTTTAGGTGGGTCTTTTTTAAAAAATATTGGCGGGCATAACCCCATAGAACCTGCAAGTTATGGATGTGCTATTATTAGCGGTAATTATGTTGATAATTGGACTAATATTTATGAAGATATGATAAAAGCAAATTCATGTATAATTGTAAATAAGTTTGAAGATGTTGATAAAAAGATGAAAGAATTACTAAATAATAATTTGGAAATTAAAAAAATTCAAGCAAATGCACTTGAGTTTTCAAATAGATCTTTCTTTGAAAAAGAAAAACTTTTCCAAAACATTGAAAAGTACATCAATTAAAATGCTCAAAGCTCCTAAATTTTGGTATAAAAAAAATGACACATACTTATCGAACTCTTTATATCCACTTTCATTACTGTTTAGATTTGGAACAAAAATAAGAAATTTTGTTAGCAAAAGATCATCTACTGGCATTCCAATAATTTGTATCGGAAATATAGTGGTTGGAGGAGCTGGTAAAACACCAGTTGCTTTAAAAATTGGAAATTTGTTAAAACTTAATGGATATAATCCACACTTTGTTTCAAGAGGATATGGAGGTGTTGAAACATCTAATATTCTTGTTAAAGAGTGGCACTCAGCTAAAAGTGTTGGTGACGAATCTTTATTACTAGCTGAAGTTGCGCCAACTTGGATTGGTCAAGATAGAAATAAATCCTTTATTTTAGCTAAAGAAAAAGGTGCCGATTGTATAATTATGGATGATGGTTTTCAAAATCCAGCTCTACAAAAAGATTTTTCAATTATTGTAATTAATGGGGAACAGGGCTTTGGAAATAAAAGGGTAATCCCATCTGGTCCTCTAAGAGAAAGTATATCAAGTGGTATTTCCAGAGCAAATCTTGTAATTGTAATTGGAGAAATATCTCAAGATGTAAAAGATAAAATTCCAAGTACTGTCCCGATTATTCATGCTAAATTTCAAATAAGTACTGATAATAAAATATATAAGAATCAAAAAGTAACAGCTTTTGCTGGTATTGCTTATCCTGAGAAATTTTATAATTCACTTTCTGAACAAGGTGCTATTTTAGAAAAAAAAATTAGCTATCCTGATCATCATATTTTTGATGAAAATGATATGTTAAATCTAGCAGAAAATGCAAATCTTACAAAATCAGTATTAGTGACTACAAAAAAAGATTTTGTTAGAATTCCTAAATCATATCGATCTTTAGTAAGCACTTTAAATGGAGAAATTAAATTTGAAGATGAAAATCTACTTAAGGAAATACTAGGTAATATTTTAGAGAATAAGATAAATGATTTAGCAATATGAAAAATACAGTTTATTTTTTTGAATATATTATAGTTTTTTTAATATTTTTCTTATTTAAAGTATTGCCATTAAATATTTCAGCTAAATTTGCTTCTTTTTTGTTCAGTACTTTTGGTAAATTATCTGGTGTAAACAAGACTGCAATTAAAAATTGCAAATATGTATTTCCAAATATGAAAGAGGAGGAAGTTAAAAGTATAGTTAAAAAAAGTTGGGATAATCTAGGAAGAACAATTTCTGAACTACCAAGGTTAAACTATTTATTTGATAAAAAAAAAATAAAGTACAATAAAATTGAAAATATTGAAAATTTAATAAAAAATAAATCCCAAGCCGTCTTTATATGCATTCATCAATCTAATTGGGAAGTTGTTGTGCCTAGTCTAGATAGAATCGGTATAAATCTAGGTGCAGTATATAGACATATCAATAATCATTTTTTAGATAAGCTTTTATTAAAAATTAGAAAAAATTCACTTGTATCGTCTAAGAGTTTTTATACTCCAAAAGGTAAAAAAAGTGCTAAAGATATTACTGGAGCTATAAGAAATTCTTTGTCAATTTTAGTTGTAATTGATCAAAAAGATTCTTCTGGTGAAGAAGTTTTATTTTTTAAAAGAAAAGTTAAAACACAAACAGGTTTTTTAAAACTTGCAAGAAAATATAAATTACCAATAATCCCTATTAAGAATAAAAGAATTCATAATGGAAAAATCGAGCTAACCTTTCTTGAACCTTTTTATCACAATGATGTAAATATCAGTGATAATCAAATGATGGAAACGATACATTACAAAATAGAAGAGTGGATTAAATCAGAACCCTCTCAATGGTTCTGGCAACACAAGAGATTTAGTTAATTTTTTTTACCTTAATATCAATTGTACCATCAATAAGCTTAACAGATAACTGATCAGTAGTAGTAATTTTTTTTGTAGTTTTAATAATTTTCGATTTATTCATCAAAATAGAGTATCCTTTTTTAAGATTTGAAGAGATAGAATTTGAATTAAGTAATCTAATATTTGCTTTATATTTTTCAAGATTATCTTTGTGTTTATTCGCAATATTTAAATTAAGATTTTTTGAGAGATTATCTAGCTTTGTTTGTTTTAAACTTAATAAAGACTCTGGAGAAATTACTGATTTGGTTAAATTAATGAAGTTCAATTTGTATATACTAAATTTGTTTTCAATTGATATTGTTAGATTTTTAAAATCATCTAAAAGCTTCTCCTTGTAATTATTAACTATTGAGTTTGGGGATTTAAGAAACTTATTTAAGTAATCATAATTTTCCTTTTTGGACTGAATTTGTGAATTAATTTTTGTGTTTAATCTTAGTTGTAAATTTTTAATTTTTTCAATTAATTCAAATCTAACTGGGGTAGCCTTTTCAGCTGCCGCCGTTGGCGTAGAAGCTCTTAAATCTGATACTAAATCAATAATAGTTGTATCTGTCTCATGACCTATTGCTGAAATAATTGGTATTTTTGATTCAAAAACACTTGTTGCAAGATGTTCATCATTAAATGCCATTAAATCTTCGGTACTACCTCCACCTCTAGCAACGATAAGAATATCTGGTTTGTCTGACTTAAGTTTATTAAAACCTTCGATAGCATTTATAATACTATCTGCTGCGTCAATACCCTGTACAGAAACAGGCCATATATCTAATGGCATTGGAAAACGATCATTTACCCTATTAATTATATCATATACTACAGAGCCAGTTGGAGAGGTAATAATACCCAATCTCTCAGGAAAAAAAGGCAATGGAATTTTTTTATCTTCATCAAAATAACCTTTTTTTTGAAGTCTTTTTTTTCTTTCTTCAATGAGTTTTAAAAGTGCTCCCTCTCCTGCAATTTCAATTTTATCAATATCTATTTGGTACGTAGTTTTATAGCGAGACCAAGTGGTGATTCTGCCAGTTGCTATTATTTCTAATCCTATTTCTGGATTTATATCTAAATATTTCTTTTTCTGATCCCAGATAACTCCACTTAAAATAGAATCCTCGTCTTTAAGTGTTAAATAGATTTGACCTCTTGTTGCAGTTTTAACTTCAGAAATTTCTCCTTTAATTCTTACATAATTAAAATTGGACTCAATTACTTCTTTAAACGCTTGGTTAAATTCTGAAACTTCAAATTCTGGTATATTAATTTTATCTATCACTTTTATTTTTAAAAAATTTTTTTAATAAATTACTACATTCTTTTTCCATAATGCCACCATAAATAGTTGGCATAAATATATTTTCTCTTTGAAAAGCAACTCGGAGTTTTTCAATTCCTCCGTTTTTTTCATCATACGCCCCAAAATACACATTTTTAATACGTACTTCACTTATAGCACTAGCACACATTGTACAGGGTTCCAAAGTTACAAATAATGTCATATCATATAAATATTTAAGCTTTAGTCTTTCGCAAGTTTTTTGAATTAGATTTAATTCACAATGTCTTATAGCATTTTTATCATTATTAACTGTGTTGTGACTTCTGGCTATAATTTTTTTCGTTGTATTATCAACAAGTATTCCCCCAACTGGAACTTCATTTAAATTATAAGCTTTTTCTGCTTCAATAATTGCCTCTTTCATAAAAAAATCAACGTTCATTCTGGAATACACTTATGTTGTACATTATAATTAAGTTATAATGAAAAAACCAATTATTGGAATAACTCTTGACAGTGAAAAAAAGAAAACGTACTCAAAATTTCCATGGTATGCATTAAGGGAAAATTACTTAACTTGCATAACAAAATTTAATGCTATTCCATTTCCTCTATTACATGAAAAAAAATATATTGATGATTTTTGTCATTTAATTGATGGCTTAATAATTACTGGAGGAGATTTTGATATTAATCCCGAATTATATAAAACAAGTAATACTCAGTCTAAAAATATTAAAAATAAAAGAACGAATTTTGAAATAAATATTTTCAATAAATTTTTTAAATATAACAAACCTATATTGGGAATTTGTGGTGGTGCACAACTTATTAATGTTGCGTGTGGTGGAACTTTAATACAAGATTTAAAAAAAGATCAGATAAACCATGAACAATTAAATCCAAGAAATAAAACTAGTCATAGTATTAGTATTTCAAAAAATACCCAACTACATAAAATATGTAAGACTCAAAAAATAAAGGTTAATAGTGCACATCATCAGTCAGTTAAAAAAATTGGTAAAGACTTGAATACTTCATGTTTAGCCAATGATGGTGTTATTGAAGGAATAGAGCACAAAAAACACAAATGGTGTATTGGTTTGCAATGGCATCCTGAATTTTTAATTACGAAATATGATATAAAAATAATAAAAAATTTTATTAATGAAGCAAAGTGAATATTAGAATTTCAAAATATCTATCAAGCGCTGGAATTTGTTCACGAAGAGATGCAGAAAAATTAATTGTTGAAAAAAAAATTAAAATTAATAATCAACTATGTGTTCATCCAAGTCATAAAGTAAGTGATTTAGATATTATAAAAGTTAATAATAAAATTGTTAAAAAAATAAATGAAGTTGAAGTATGGAAGTTATACAAACCAATTAAATATATTTGTAGTACAAAAGATAACTTAGGTAGAAAAAAAATTTTTGAATTATTGCCAAAAAATATTGGCCAATTGATAAGTGTTGGAAGATTGGATTATATGAGTGAAGGGTTGATCTTACTAACTAATAATGGTGATTATTCAAGATATTTAGAACATCCATCTTCAAACATGGAGCGGATCTATAGAGTTTGTATAAATAGCAATGTCCAAAATACTGAATTACAAAAAATAAATAAAGGCATTACAATTAAAGAAGTTAATTATAAAAAAATTAAAGTTGCCTTTGAAAAAAAATTAAAAAATCATAGTTGGTTAATTTTTAAACTTAAAGAAGGAAAAAATAGAGAAATTAGAAATATTTGTAATTATTTTTCATGGAATATAGTTAAATTAATAAGAATTGGATATGGTCCTTATAAGCTTGGAAGACTTAAAGAAGGGCAATTTCAAAAATTAAATTCAATTAGCAAATGATACGGATTACTGGAGGAAAGTTTAAGCAAAAAAAATTAGCTAGTATTAATGATTTTGTAAGACCAACTTCTTCTCTAAAAAGAGAAGCTTTTTTTTCAATTATTGAAAGTTATGCAATCAAAAATTCTATCGAATTATATAAAAATAAAATTTTTTTAGATTTTTTTGCAGGTATTGGCACAATGGGTTTAGAAGCAGTTTCTAGGGGCATGAGTGAAGTAATTTTTTTTGAGAATAATATTGATGTTCTTAAAATTTTAAAAAAAAATTGTTTAAGTATTTGTAAAAATAATCAATTTATAATTTATGAAGAAGACCTTATTCATTCTAAATTAGAAATAGAATTTCAAAATATTTCAGTAGTTTATATTGATCCACCATACTCAAAATATAGTTTAACAAAGCTTTTAAAAAATTTATCAAAAAAAATTAAAGATACTACTTTAATTGGTTTGGAGACGAGTATGAAAGATAACATTGTAATACCAGAAAATTTAAATCTGCTTCAAAAAAAAACTTACGGTAAAACAATAATTTATTTTTTAAAATTATCTTAAATAAATTTTTGTTAATTTTTTACCTTGTTCAACAGCAGGTTGATCAAAAGGATCTACATCTAAATACATACAGGAAGCAATTGTTTCTAGGATACTAAAAGATAATAGTTTACCTAAATTTTGTTCATCTATTTTAGGAATATAGATTTCTCTAAAACTAAAATTATTTAATTTAAAAGTTTCAATGGTTGCACGCTGTTCAGCCTCCATTAAATCTCCCATTGTTTTATCTTTAAAATAGTCAATATCGGTGCCTTCAAACATATCGTTATTAATTTTGATACCCTTATTCGAATGATCTGTAGTAATAAAGGAGAAATATTTATCTTTAGGCCCATCTAAATACAATTGTAATTGACTATGCTGATCAGTTGTCCCAACTGAATGAATTGCAGTAATACCTTTATTATTTTTTCCAATACTTTCTGCCCAAAGTTGCAGATACCATTTTCCAAAAAAATAAAGTGAATCTGAATATGTCATTAAAACATTATTAGTAAATTTTGCATTTTCTTTTTGGGTTAAATATCTTCCAAGATCATAAGGTTTGTAATTATCAATATTATTAATTACTTCAGATGCTCCATTAAAAAGTTCATTAATATTTAATCCAGAAATGATTGCAGGCACAATCCCAACATTTGTAAATATTGAATATCTGCCTCCAACATCTTTATGATGCTCTAACAGTAAACAATTATTATCTTTTGCAATTTTGAAAAGAGGGGATTCTTTAAATTCCGTAATAATTAAAGTATTTGAAAAAAATGCTTCAACTTTATTAGCTTCTATTGCTTTTTGATAGAGACATGAAAATTGGGATAATGTTTCAGGTGTAGTTCCAGACTTTGAAATAACCAAGAAGCCAGTTAATTCAAAATTTATATTTTGAAAATTTTTTTCAAAATTAATAGGATCAACATTATCATAAAATTCTAAAATAATTTTATTATTAGAAATAACATTATTTAATGCCCTTGCCCCTAAATTTGAACCTCCAGTTCCAAAAACAATTATTTTTTCTTTTTTCTCTTTAAATTGATTTGAAATTTTTATGGTTTCTTCTAATAAATTTTTATCTGAAATAATATTAAGAGAAGGGAGTTTTTCTATTACATTAGTTATACCTTGATCAGTATCTTTATTTTGAGTGATTTTGTCAAAATTTGAATTAAAGTATTTTATTTCCATTTATAAATTAAAAGAAGAAAAATCTTTTTTTCTTTTTAGGTTCATCTTCTTCATCATCTTCATTTTCTTCTTTACTGTTGAAAAAGAAAAATCTTTTCTTCTTTTTTGGCTCTTCTATATTTTCACTGTCAACATCTGTATTATCTGCAGTTACTTCATCTTCTGAATTTCCATCAAGATCTTCTCTGATACTATTATCAACTTGATCTGCCTCAGTTTCTTTTAAAATATTGTCAATAACAGAATTTTCAGAAGGTGTTCCATCACTTTCTTCATCCAGACCAAAGAGAATTTCCTTGGCAAGTTCGCTATCTATATCATCAATATCTTTTGATTCAATTTGATCAGGTGGTAGTAAATTAAAATTTGGTGGGATTACTAATGGAGGATTTTCAACTACATTGTATTCATCAATTACTTTTCTTTCTACGCCCGCACTACTTCTTATAGTATTACAAGAAGATAGAAAAATTGAGGTAATGATTGTTACAAAAATGATTTTTTTCATTTTACTGTTTTTGATTTAATAAAAAAACTCATTATTAACATGATAATTCCAATTGTAATATAGATATCTGCTAGATTAAATGCTGGCCAATAAAAATTTTCATAATGAAGTAAGATAAAATCAACAACAAAACTATTTATCAATCTATCAATAATATTTGATAAAGCCCCAATTATAACAAAGAAATAAGCCAGTTTTTCAAGTTGTTTATCTGATTTAATTAATAAATAAAAAATTAATATAACAACTATTAAGGCTATAAGTATTAATATCCAATGAGAAACATAACCAGAAAATAAACCAAAAGAAACGCCAAAATTCTGAACATAAACTAAATCAAAATATTCATTGATTTTTATTGATTGATTTAAAAATAAATTATTCTGAATAAAAAATTTTGTTAATAAATCTAATAATATCAAAAAAATAAATACTGCTGTTTTAATCACTTAAATATTACAGTATTACACCTGTTACAAACTTCATCATTTATTAACTTTGCCTCATATTTCCAACATCTTTGACATTTTTCTCCATTTACCTTTGAAGCTTTTACGATAACATCAGAAATATCTTCAATAGAAAAACCATTGGATTTTTCGTCAATGACATACAAAGAAAATGATGAAGTAATTGTAATTTCATCAAACATTACTTTCTCTAGTTTTTTATAACTTTCTGCAGAAACAAAAATATCTATGTGTGCTTCAAGACTTGAGCGAGTAATTTTTTCTTCTCTAATTTTTTCAATTGCTCCAGTAGCAACTTTTCTAATATTTTTAATTAAATTCCATTTTTCATTTAATTGATTATCCTCATATTCATTTTTACATTGTAAAAAATCTTGTAGGTGTATACTTTCTTTATTTCCCATAGCTTTCCAGGCTTCTTCAGAGGTAAAGGAAATAGATGGGGCAAACCATCTTACTAAATGATTAAAAATTATATTTAATAGAGTTCTAGTAGATCTTCTTTGAACGGACTCTTTACTGTCACAATATATAGTGTCTTTTCTAATATCAAAATAAAAAGCTGAGAGATCACTTGAACAAAAATTTAAAAGTGTTGTAAACATCAAGTGAAAGTTAAATGTTGATACACATTTTTGAACAACTCTATCAACTTCCCACAACCGATGTAAAAGATATTTTTCTAACTCTGGAAACTCACTTTCATCAATAGCTTCTTCTTCAGTAAAATCACTTAAATTGCCAATTAAAAAACGAAAAGTATTTCTTATTCTTCTATAAGACTCAGCTTGTGATTGGAGAATGGCATTATCAAGTTTAAGATCATCATAATAATCAGAAGCAACAACCCATAATCTTAAAATATCTACTCCATATTTTTTTAAAATATCATCAGGAGAAATTACATTACCCAAAGATTTAGACATTTTACGTCCTCTTCCATCAACAACGAATCCGTGTGTTAAAACACTTTCATATGGTGCCTTTCCTCTAGTGCCCGAAGATTCTAAAAGAGATGAGTGAAACCAACCTCTATGTTGATCACTTCCTTCTAAATACATTGATGCAGGCCATTTCAAATCTTCTCTTTGTTCGAGACAAAAAGCATGTGTAGAACCGCTATCAAACCATACTTCAACTACATCTTTTACCTGTTCATAATCATCAAGTGAATATTCATCACCTAAAAATCTTTGTGGATCTTCGGTAAACCACGTATTGCTTCCTTCTTTTTCATATATGTCAGCTATTCTATTGATAATATTTTCATCTCTTAAAGGTTGACCAGTTTTTTTATTTACAAATAATGGCAAAGGTACTCCCCACACTCTTTGTCTTGATACACACCAATCTGGTCTAGTTTCAATCATTGATCTAAGCCTTGTTTGGCCTTGAGGAGGATAGAAAATAGTTTCATCAATTGATTTAAGAGCAATGCCTCTTAAATTATTTTTTTCCATGGAAATGAACCATTGTGGAGTGTTTCTATAAATAAGAGGAGCTTTAGACCTCCATGAATGTGGATAGCTATGACGAAGCGTCCCTTTAAATAATAATTTTGAAAATTCTTCTAATTTATCTGCAATTTTGTGATCTACTTTATAAATATGTTCACCTTCAAAACCAACAGCATGTTGATTATATTTTCCATCATCTTGAACTGTCTGGATTATATCAACATTATTTTCTATACCTAAAACATAGTCGTCATCTCCGTGTCCAGGAGCTATATGTACAACTCCTGTTCCCTGTTCTAAGTTTACAAAATCCCCATGAAATGGTTTTACAATAAAATCATATCCCAGTTGTTTAAATGGATGCTCGCATTCGCAAGAAGATAAATTATCTCCTTTAAATTTCTTTTGTGTACTAAATTTCTTTATACCAATTTCTTTAGTTACACTCTCTATAAGTTCTGAAGCAAATATTAATTTATCATTTTTTTTGACTAAACTATTTTCTTCTAATTCTTCAACAACAATAAGTGAATAATCTAATTCTTTACCATAAGCCAAAGCTCTATTACCTGGAATCGTCCAAGGAGTTGTTGTCCAAATAACAATATTAGAGTCAATTAAATCTTTATCAGTAGAATTTTTAATTAAAAATTTAACGTATATAGTGTTGGAAGTATGATCTTCATATTCAACTTCAGCATCAGCTAAAGCTGTCTTTTCTACAACAGACCAGAGAACTGGTTTTGCTCCTTTATACAAACTTTCGTCAAGGAGAAATTTTCCAAGCTCTCGAACAATTTGTGCTTCTGCTTGATTTGACATTGTGAGATATGGATTTTCCCAATCCCCTTCAACACCAAGTCGTCTAAATTCTTTTTTTTGTATCTCGATCCATTTTTCTGCAAACTCTCTACACTCATTTCTAAATTGAACAGTTGGGACATCATCCTTGTTCTTTCCTTTTTTTCTATATTCTTCTTCTATTTTCCATTCAATTGGTAAACCGTGACAGTCCCATCCAGGTACATAAATAGAGTCTTTTCCAGCCATTTGTTGTGTTCTCACAATGACATCTTTTAAAATTTTATTAAGAGCTGTTCCCATATGTATATGTCCATTTGCATATGGCGGACCATCATGAAGAACAAATTTTTCTCTACCTTTGGATTTATCTCTTAGCTTTTTAAAAATATTTTCTTTATCCCACTCCTCTATTATTGCAGGTTCTTTTGAAGGAAGGTTAGCTCTCATTTCAAAAGATGTTTTGGGAAGAAAAATTGTATCTTTATATTCCATTATAGTTGATGATATTCTTTAGCTTTATTTATATCTTTGTTGATTTGCTTGGTTAGTTCTTCAAAATTATTAAATTTTTGTTCAGACCTAATAAATGTAAGGAATTCAACAGTCAATTCTTTACCATATATTTCTTCACTAAAATTAAACATATGTGTCTCTAAAAGGAGCTTACTACCATCTACTGTTGGTCTTAGACCAAAATTAGAAACACCTTTATATTTTTTTCCTTCTAATTGTACTTCTACACAGTAGACACCTCTTTTTGGTAATATATGTTGATTTGGTATCATATTAGCAGTTGGAAAATTAATTTCTCTAGCTCTTTTATCACCTACAATGATTGTTCCATGCATATGCCAGGGCCTACCTAAAGACTCTTCAACATCTTTCATAAAACCATCTTTAATTTGTGATCGAATTATCGAAGATGAATATTTATCTGATTTATCAGTAAGCATGATTGGATCAATAAGATGAATT
>QBZY01000017.1 GCA_003282155.1 Pelagibacteraceae bacterium AG-337-I02
TTGTGGAAGAATAACTGCCCAAACCGACCCTAACAAACCAAGGTCTCTAACTCTAAGAAAAAGAGGGAGAATGGCAGTTGCAAACGGGAAGGTCAAACCAAGTATAAAATAATTAAACAAAAATCTACTTCCAACAAACTTCATATGGGCAAAAACAAATGCTGTCATTGAAGCTAATAAAATTACCAGAAAAGTTGTTCCTGCTGCATATAAAACTGAATTCCAAGTAAATAGCCAAAACTTATTATCTACTAAAAGACTAGTGTAATTCCCAACAATCCATTCCGTTGGTAGTCCTAGTGAGTTAGTTCTTAAATCACCAATTGTTTTAAATCCTCCAGCAATAGAGACGTAAAGAGGAATAAAAATAATTCCTGCTAATAAAAAAAGAAATAAATACATGTAGTAAGATCTAAAATTACTAAACATTAATCTTTCCTCATTAAAGTTCTTTGATAAGTAATAGCTATTGTGAAACATATTAGGAAAATAACAACACCTATTGCACTTCCAAATCCAAACTTCATTCTCATGACCCCAAAATAGTATAAATAAGTAACCATTGAATGTGTTTGGTTAGATGGGCCGCCACCAGTCAAAGGCATAATTATATCAAACAATTGAAGAGCTCCTAAAATAGATAGAAATACTGATAACCTTATTGTTGGTAAAATAATTGGAATTTTAATTCTCCACGCTGTAGTAACTGGTCCTGCTCCATCTACCTTTGCTGCCTCTAAAACTTCTTTAGAAATATTTTGTAGGCCAGCAATATATATCATCATATGTATTCCAAAGTATTTCCAAAAAATAACAATATATAAGGCAATCATTGCAGTTTCTTTTTCAGCGATCATATGAGGTGGATCGGCTCCAAAAAAATTCCAAATTGCTGCAACCATTCCATAGTTTCCATCATAAATATAAGCCCAAATTAATCCTGTAACTATTTCTGCGAGAATATATGGGAGAAAAAAAACTGTTCTAAAGAAATTAGCACCTCTTATTTTATCAGAAATCATTAGAGCGACCAACAAAGCAAAAGGTAATTGAATAAATAGAGAAATAGCAATGATGTAAAAGTTATTTTTTAATGAAAGAATAAAAGTTTTATTTTTAAAAAGATATTTATAGTTTTTTAATCCTACATATTTATTTGGATCTCCATAACCATCCCATCTATAAAAACTATAATATGCTGCTTCAACAATAGGCAATACAACAAAAAGTGTAAAGATTGTCAATGCTGGAATTATAAATATTATAAGTGTGGAATACTTACTTAAAAGAGCGTTATACTTGGCAGAATTCATATATTTGCTTGAGAAGGCTTTTATAAAAAAAGCCTTCTCCTTAGATATTATTGATTAAATTCCCAAGATTCTTGAACCTGTTGTGCAGCCTCTTCAGCAGAAATAATTCCTGCAGCAAGATCAGTAGAAACATCATTAACAACTCTTCCAATATCAGGACCTAAAAATTGATCATAAAAAATTTGGTGATATTGAGAGTTTCCTATGTTGTTTGCAACTTGAGCGAGTATTGGGTTAGTAATTGATTTATCCGCACCCTTTACAACTGGAAGGTAAGCACCTTTTGCAGCATCCTCATTTTGAATATCTGAAGAAACTAAGTGCATTAAAAATTCTACAGCTGAGTCTGGTGCAGTTTTTGAAACTAACCACCCATTAATACCTCCAAGGGTATCAGCAGAATCACCAAGAGCTTCTGGAGTCATTGGCATACTAAAGATACCCATATTGTCATCTCCTAAACCTTCTCCACTTGCACTATTAGATTTTTGAGATGGATACATCCAATTACCCATAAAAGCCATTGCACATTTTCCATCACCAAAAAATCCAGCTTGATCAGGCCAAGTATGACTTAACCAACCATCTTGAAAAGGTTCTAGTGCTACAAGTTCTAACATTTGTTCACCTGATTTAATGTATTCTGGTCTATCCCAACCCCCATTTTCAAGTGAATCAAGGAATAATGCTTCACCACCATTTCTTATGTGTAAATGAGTCCAAATGAAATGAACCGGCCATTTATCTTTTCCACCTATACAAATTGGAGTTATACCAGCAGATTTAATTTGTTTAACTGCTGATAGTAGATCATCCCACATTTTGATATCATCAACATCAACACCAGCTTGATTCATTAAATCTTTATTATACCACCAAGTAACTTGTGAAACATTTCGTGGCACACCAACTCTTTGTCCTTTATATACAAATGCATTTGCAGCTGCTGCACTAAGTGTAGATAGATATTCATCAGTTATAACATCTGAAATATCTCTTAAGAAACCTGCTTCAGCTTGTGCATACATAACACCGCCACCCCAACTATTGAATATATCTGGTCTATCATCAGACTGTAACATTGTTGGAAGCTTAGCTTTAAAAGATTCATTTTCGAGATACATCATCTCAACTGTATGTCCAGTTTTTGCTTCAAATTCTTCTATTGCTCTTACAAAGTTCGGATACTCTGGGGAACTTTCACCAGTTAAATGTAACCATTTAATTGTATCTGCTTGAACAGAACTAAAGAAGAATAGAGATACTGAACCTATGATAAATTTTAATAAATTTTTCATCATTCCTCCTAAATTTTTTTTATTTTTACTCAGATAAGTAATATAATCAATAACCATATTGTCTTTTTTTTAGATAAAAAACATATAAAAATTAATACTAAAAATGCACAAGAAACCTAATATTTTAATCTTTAATCCAGATCAGTGGAGAGGGGACATGTTAGGATATCTTGGTTATCCTGGAGCTAAAACACCAAACTTAGATAATATTATAAATAATGATGCAATTGGATTTAAGAATGCATTCTGCCAAGCTACAGTTTGTACTCCAAGTCGTTGTTCATTTATGACTGGTTGGTACCCCCATGTTCACGGTCATAGAACGATGCATTACATGCTACATACTGATCAAGGTGATTCGAGCATATTATCAGAATTAAAAAATAAAGATTATTTTATTTGGTGGGGTGGTAAAAATGACTTGATAGCAGGACAAGAAGGCTATCGTAATCATTGCGATATTTATTTTGAACCAACAGATAAAGATTTTAAAAAATGGGACTACGCACAACAACCAGGTACTCATGGTGGAGATTTATCATGGAGGGGTCCTGAAGATGGAGATAATTATTATAGTTTCTTTAAAGGAAAATTAGATAAAAAAGATAAAGATATTTATTTCGATGATGATTGGTCCATGGTTTATGGAGCATTAGATTTTATTGAAGATTATAAAAAAGAAAAACCATTCTGTTTATTTTTACCACTTGGATATCCACATCCACCCTATTGCGTTGAAGATCCATGGTTCTCTTCGATTGATAGAAATATAATTCCCGAAAGATATCAATACAAAACTTGGGAGGACAAACCAAGTCTCTTAAAAGGAATAATGGATGGTCAACAAATGCAAAATTGGACTGATGATCGTTGGAATGAATTACGAGCTGTTTATCTTGGTATGTGTGCAAGAGTTGATTACCAATTTGGCCTTTTAGTAAATAAATTAAAGCAAAATAATATGTATGATAATACTTTAATTATTTTTCTTTCAGATCATGGTGATTTCACTGGTGATTACAATCTCGTTGAAAAAACTCAAAATACTTTTCAAGATTGTCTAACTAATGTTCCTCTAATAATTAAACCACCTAAAAGTGAGAACACGCTTAATGGTGTGAGTGATACAATGGTTGAATTGATTGATGTGGCAGGTACAATATATGACTATAGTAATATAGAACCATCATATTGGCATTTTGGCAAAAGTATTAAAAATTTTATTGAACAGAAAACTGACAATCATAGAGAAGAAGTATTTACAGAGGGTGGTAGACTTAGATTAGAAAGACAAGCAAGTGAAAATCAAAGTCTTCAATTACCACATGGTCTTTATTATCCTAGAGTTAGTTTACAAGGTCAAGAGGATGAAGTTTTAATGCATACCAAAGCAACAATGTGCAGAAATAAAAAATTTAAATATATAAAAAGAGCATACGAAAAAGATGAACTTTATAATTTAATCAAAGATCCTGGAGAAATTAATAATGTTATTGATGATACACAATATGCGTCAGAGCTTAAAAAATTTAAAGATAAAATGCTTTCATGGTATCAGGAAACTTGCGATGTTGTTCCTTTAAAAGGTGATGAAAGAGATTTTAACTAATATAATTCATTCTCAATTCTAGTAAGCCAATAATCAATATCTAAATTTTTATGACCAGTAAGCATTCTCCAGAACTTAATTGTATTAATTTTATCTAATCGATTTGTATCTGCTTCTTGCCAAGGATATGATTTCATTAAAATATCGTTTACTGTTTTTTCTTGATTTTCATCTGTCCAATATAATGCTTTATTAGGAAGTGGTTTATATTTTTTTTCAGGATCCCATAATAATTCCTGTTTTTCTGTTGGTTGCAATCTTACTTTGAACATGTACCTAATCTCATCTGAAAAATTTACACCTGCTCCATGCCACAAGCCATTATGAAAAATCCCAATTGTACCTGCCTTACAAACTATATTTTTCTGTCCTTTAATATTTTGATATTTAGCAATTCCCATTTCGTTTACAATTCTGAGATGTGTACCAGGGTGATATCTCGTTCCACCCATTTCTTTTGTAACATCAGTTGGAAAATAGAATAATTGAATATCAAATGTAATTCTTGGATCGATTGTACTGTCTTGATGATTAACCTGAGACATCTGTCTTTGATTAGTTTTTTTAAAGTATTTTGTTGGGAATGTTAGATGAAGAAATTGATGATCAACTACAGCCTCGGATCCAACTAAACTATTAATTGCCCCTGCAACAACTTCATTTTGGAAAATTTTTTCTAAAGGAGATTTGTGTGGATAAGCATTCTTGAGTGGTGTTCCTGCGGGAATTCTTGGAATGCTGCTAGAGGCTTTAATATTTTGAAAATACTTTTGCATATTATCAACGTTTTCAATATCGGTATGTCCAATATCGTTTAAAAATTCTTTATTAGTTTCATTATCTATTAATCCATCAAAAAATAAGCATCCACTATTAGCAAACTCTGCCATTTGCTCGGTTGATAATAATTGTACCATCTTAAAAATCTCCTTCTTCTATTTTTTCAAAAAAAAATTCATGTTTTAAATATGAAGTCCTAAATTCGTCTCCTGGATGCTCTGGGATGGCTTGACTAGATTGAAATAATCTCCACCCATCTAATAAGGCGTCGAGCCCCGTAGGATAAGGAGGCTCGTCACTATCACCTGTCATATGGAGTTTTTGACCAGTACCATCAAAAGTAGCCCATGAAATAACTTCTGCTTCTAGACTTGGAAACTTTAAATAAAGTACTAAAACTTTTTGTCTTTTGGGCATTTAATTTTCTTTAAAATAATTTTTTAATAATTCTCTTGGTGGATCATATGTTTTAATTTCACTCAGCATAAGATTTTTATATTTGTTTATTAAATCCTCATCATTAATAGGATGTAGTTGGCCGGGATCTTCCTTCAAATTATAAAGTGCGCATTTAGTATCTTCTAGTGATTTATGTGGATCTGATTTTCTAAGAATTCTGTTAACTTTCATGACTGGAATATTCTTAGTAAAGTTAAACGGTTCATGCATAGTAGCAGTTTGCAATTCTTCGTGTGAAAAAAATTGCCTCATATTTGTTGGCATCAATGTATACTGAAATCTACTTCTATCGTATTGATCAAAATTTTCTGGGAAATGAAAATATGAATAGTTTCCATCAGAAATATTTATACCTCCACCCCAGTATCCATACAAAGCGAAATGTTCATTTTCACTATCTTTATCTAAAAAGTTTAGCAATGATTTGCCTTTAACTTCTTTAGGAAGATTGTGGCCGTGCATTGTCATGAATGTTGGCATCAGATCAATGTTTTGAGTTACAACATTTCTTTGCTCTCCCGAATATTGTTTATATTCAGGGTGATAAAAATAGAAAGGTATATTTGCAATTTCATTATACAATGGCATTCTGTTTTTAGCCCACCAATCATGTTCTCCAAGCATGAAACCATGATCAGTTGTTAAGATCAATGTAGTATCATTCCATAGGTTATTTTCATCAAAATAATCTAAAACAGTACCAAGCAAATAATCACATAGTCCAACTAAAGCAATGTAATTGGCTTTTAACTCTGCAACCTCATCATCTGTTTCTTTGACTCTGTCATACTGAGGCCAATCTAATCTTGGGCCTGTATAATTTGTTTTTAATTTCTCTCTAAATCGCTCTGGTGCAAAAAAAGGTTCATGAGGATCAAAGGTTTCTAGTTGAAGAAACCAATTATCAGCATCTTTATTAATATTGATAAAGTCTAAACCAGATTCAAAGCATTTAACTGAAGGAAAATCTTTTTCTTCTTTAATAAATTCACTGTTGATTGCATAATGATAGTATCCTGTTTCTCTATTAGTTAAATTTAATTGAGATTGATGATATTTTTCTCTTAATTTTTCAAGCGGTGGTTGTACCATGGCTTTCCATGGGTCACTTTCTTGTCCCCTGATAAAATCCCAAGAATTAAATCGATTATGATACGTTGCACCACCATCTTCAAAATAATGATAATGATCAGTTACTAGATGAGTATATGTATTATTAAGTCGTAAAATTTCAGGAAAAGAATTATCAAATGGTTCTAGTGGTCCCCATGCACGATGCAAAAAACTTAATCGTCCTGAATGCATGTCTCTTCTTGCCGGCATACATGGCATACTGCCAATATAATGATTATTAAATTGAATTGATTTTTCTGCTAATCGATTAAAGTTTGGCGTTTCAATGTATTTGCCACCATAGGAATTTAGCATCCTTTTATTTAATGAATCAAATAAGAGGAAAACTGTTTTCATAGAAATAGATTAATATGAAATAAATAATTATTAAAGTTTTTTCTTTAATCGATGAAATGAATTAGGATTTAATCCCATTTGACCAGGATTATTTATATTTTTAGCTTTTGTAATTTTGGATGTAATATTTTCAACTTTTTTAATTTTGTTTTTAATTTTTTTCCTTAATGAGGTTGTTATTTCATCATAAGTACTAATACCAATTAGATTATTTAATTCATACGGATCAGCATCAAGATCATATAAATTTGTTTCCGTGTATTGGTTAGATGAAGGATTATCATTTCCATTAGAATCTTGATCAGCAATACAATATTTCCATTTCTCTGTTCTCAGACTTCTAGCTAATTGACTTTCACTGATTTGAATAAAAATTTCATTTTCCCATTTTTTGGAAGTTTTATTTACTAAAGGTAATACTGATTTACCATCACAATGAGATGTATTTTTTACTTTTGCCAGGTCTAATATTGTTGCATGAATATCTAATATGTTGGTTAGTTCTTTTATACGTCCACCTTGTTGAAAAACATTTCCAATTAAAGATGTAGGAACTCGTATTGAACTTTCATGACAAGAACGTTTATATTCTCTATTTCTTGTTTTAAAATTATTTCCATGATCAGATGTAAAAATAATTGCACTATCATCAAATAATTTTAAGCTTTTAATAACATCAATCATTCTTCCATAAGCTTCATCTATTCTCTTAACCATTCCATAATAACCACCTAAATGTCGAGGAGAGGATCCAACTAGAGATGAAAGGTCTGGTGGTGACCACTTACCTGTATATTTTTCTCGGTATCCAATCGGTGGTGGATAATCATCTGTGTTATTTTGATGGTGTGGCTCAATAAGTGAAACAAAAAGAAAAAATGGTTTTTTTTGATTTAGTTTTATAAAATTTATTGCAGCATCAGTTATTGCATCAACTCTATACCCGGGGAGAAAAACTTTTTTATTTTGTCCATCATAAACATATGTTTCATACGCATCAGATGTAAATTCTAATAGATTTGATCCCAACCAATAATCATAACCACCTCTATCTTCTTTTTTAACTGGCTCTGAAGAACCAAGGTGCCATTTTCCAATGTATCCTGTAGCATATCCTTTTTTTGATAAGTATTTTGCTAGAGTTTTAATATTTTTTTTTAAAGGTATTTTATTTTTAAAACATCCAGTTTTCGTTGCATACATTCCTGATTGTAATGAAGCTCTTGCTGGACCACAAACTGGTTGGCAAGTAAATGAATTAAATAGGTGTGTACCTTCAACAGCGTAGTGATCAAAGTTTTCCATTAAAGATAATGGGTTTCCGTGTAAACTAGATGTATCCCAACGTTGTTGATCAGTAAAAAAAACTATAATGTTTGGTTTAGATTTAGTATTCATTATGATTTAGATTTATTTACTAAAAGGCTTTCCTTTATATTTCCTAAGATTATCAGCGTGTTTTTTTCTATCTGTTTTTTCAAGACGCTCAACATATGTATTCCAGACTTTTGAATAAATATTTGCATGGTGAGGACCACCCTCTCTAATTACACCTTGAAGAGGATCTCCTCTATCGGCATCATACATATTTTCTTCAATCCACTCATCAATTAAAAATATACCGTGAGCAACTAAATCCTTATGTTGATCAGCTAAATTATTCAATTCGTGTGGATCTTTATCAATATCAAATAGCATATATTTTGGAAAATCTTTTAAACCTGTATCATAAGTTCTAATGAGTAACCAATTATCCCAGCGCACAGATCTTTGACAACTCCACGCACCATGACTTATGACTAAATAATCTCTTCCATTTTTAGAGTTATTATCTTTGAGATTATCACTGAAATTTATTCCATCCCACCTATCTGGTTGAGTTGAAGATACTATTTGAGAAATTGTTGAAGTTAAATCTAAATTATAAAATTTATTTTCTACTGTACTTCCTTTATTAGAGTCAGTAATGCCTGGCCATCTAATAATTAATGGAACTCTATTAGTAATATGATCTGCTGTTTGATGATCTCCCCAAACATTTAATTCACCTTGATTTTCACCGTGATCTGCAGATATAATAATAGCAGTATCATCCCAAAGATTCATTTTTTTTAAATCTTCAATAACTTTACTTAAATATAAATCTGCATAATTAATTCCTGTATCATAAGCATCAAATTGTTCTTTAGCATCAGCAATGTTTTTTATTGCCCCAACGCCCATCGTGTACTTCCCTCTAAGATCATCATCAAATCCTGGAACTTCTCTTGCACTGTGTGGTCCGAAACTATCTCTTTGTTTTTTAATTAATTCTTCTGTTACCCAATCTTCTATAGGATCGTTTTTAAAAGGATTGCCAAATTCTTTTGGTGTATCATAAGGTGTGTGTGGATCCCACATATTAACATGTAAAAACCAATTATCTTTTTCTCTATTATTCTCTAACCATTTTTTTATAACAGGATAAACTTCATCGGCATTTTCTAACCCACCTTTTCCTGTGTCATACGTTTCTGTAAAACCAAACCAAACTTGATAAGCCGTATGTCTTTCTGGAAATGGACTTATACTGGCTGTATAATAACCTGCATCTCGTAAAACTTTTCCAAGTGAAGTAAAAGCATACTCACCTCTTAGGCCTCCTTTAAATTCTCTATCCCAAATATTTTTTCGAGGAGCAATATCAGAGAACTCTCCACCATGATTAACTACGCCTGTTTTATAACCAAAGTTTCCACCAAAAAAAGCAGTTCTACTTGGTAAGCATGGGGTATCGGTTGAATAAAAATTTGTAAATTTAACTCCTTCTTTAGCAATAGAATCAATTGTTGGTGATGTATTTCTATGATAACCATAACATCCCAGGTGATCAGGTCTTAAAGAGTCAATATCTACATATAAAATTCTCATATTAGTCCTTTCATTTTTAGGCGCCGGAAACTCTTTTCATTTTTGATGTTTCATCTTTTAATGTTGCTTGCGCAAATTTAAACAATAATTCTTTTTTTAATGTTTGTGCGTTCGTATTGTCCCATAAATTATTATATTCATTTGGATCATTTTCTAGATCAAAAAGCTCTCCGTAGTTAGCCTCTCTATAAATGGAAATTTTATAATTATCATTAATGTAAGTTTTTAAATGTGGCATTTTTGGATTATGTCTATTTTCAACAAATATATGAGAACGTATACTTTCCTCGTTACCATAAAATACATCAGTTTGATCAACACCTTGCATTTGAGTTGGAATATCAATTCCTGCAACTTTTAAAAATGTTGGAGCAAGATCAACTAAACTTAACAAAGATGAAGAAGAAGAATTTTGAGGTACTTTACCAGGCCATCTAACAATAAAGGGTAAGCGAAGCATATCCTCATAATGAAAGGGTCCCTTTGCAATTAAACCATGTTGTCCAATAAAGTGTCCATGATCAGTAGTAAAAATAATTATTGTATTATCAAGCTCACCAATTTGATCTAACTTATTAATTATTTTTCCAATATTCTGATCCATAAAACTGATCATGCCATAATAAATTGCCATATCTTTTTTTAATTCTTCCATAGGATATAAATGACTCATGCATCCATGAGCATTAAATGGTGAATGCCAATTTTCAAAATCAGGATTAGTTGTTTGTGTTTTACCAAAATGTGGTGGATTTAAATCATGCTCACCTTCTTTTAAAGTTCCTGGTGACATATCACTTGGATTATACATAGATGCCCATGGATCACTTAATACATATGGAGGATGAGGATCTTGAAAGCTTGTCCAAAGAAAAAATGGTTTATCATCTTTTTGTTGGTCTAAAAATTGAATTGATCTTTCTGCAGTCCAATTTGTATAGTGATATTTTTCATCCAGTTGCCAAACTCTGTCAGGTCTTGCCCAGTAGTCATATTCACGAGCAATTGGAGGAGCATATTTTGATGTTTCTCCAGGAACTGGTTGAAAATATTCTTTCCAGTCACTTAACCCATTTTGTTCCATCCAAATGGCATAGTGTTGACCAACATGACTTTCATCTGCATGATTACGAGCAAGTTCTATATGTTCAAAACCATACCAAGGTCCTTTGAAGTTTTTCCAGAATTCTAAATCTCTAAGAGTCGGTTGTCCTTCTATTGATTCTTGACCTGGAACTGAAGTCAGGGGTTGAAAATGAGCTTTACCAATTAAGCCTGTTGAGTATCCATTTTTATATAAAAGCTCTCCAATAGTTTCAACTGTTTCCTCTAACTTAACACCAATTGTCCATGCACCATGAGAAGAAGGATATTGTCCAGTAATGATGCTAGCTCTTGAAGGAGTGCAGACTGGCGATGGACAATAAGCTCTAGTAAAGTTCATTCCTTCATTGCAAAGTCTATCCAAACTTGGTGTTTGAATTTTAGAATTAAACTTTCCAATTGTATCGTGATGTTGTTGATCAGAAGTAATTAATAAAATATTTGGTTTTTTATCCATTTAACCTTTGACCGCTCCTTGCACGCCTTCTACAAAATATTTTTGCATAAATAAAAACAAAATAATTATAGGCAAAATAGTTATAACAGATGCGGCTGCCATACCAGACCAATCGACAAAGTATTCTCCTTTAAAGGCATAAACCCCAACTGATAATGTTCTAATATCAGGATTACCAAGAGTAATAACTACAGGTAGTAAAAAATCATTCCATGCATGTAGAACTTGTAAGATAGAAACAGTTGCTACAACTGGCTTAGTTAATGGTAACATAATCATAATAAAAGTTCTGATAAACCCTGCTCCATCCATTTTTGCAGCTTCTTCGAGCTCAACAGGTATTCTTGAAAAGTATCCAGCAAATAATAAAATATATATTACAGGCGTATGACCAGCAGTTGCAATTGTTAAGCCAATCAAATTTTTAGATATTTTTAAATCTGTTAATAAATCAAAAACTGGAATTATAGTATAACCTTGAGGAATAAAAATTGTAGCAATTAAAATTCCAATAAGTATTTTTTTTCCAGGAAAAGCATATCTTCCAATTACATAACCAAACATTCCGGTTGTGATCACTACTATAACAACTGAAACAACAGTGATTATAAGAGTATTAAAAAAATACCTTCCCATGTTGGCTCCAAACCAAGCTCTTTCAAAATTTTCCCATATAAGTTTGTCTGGTATTAACCCTAAGCCACCCCAAATTTCGAAATCAGTTTTTAAAGAAGCAGAAAGAACCCATAAAAGTGGGTATATCCAGAAGAAAGAAAAAATAAGAAAGAATACAGTAATTGTTAAATATCTTACTTGGTTTTTTTCAGCGATAAAATTTAAATATTTGCTCATATTCTTCGAGTTCTCCTCATCCAAAATCCCTGAAGTGCTGTAATAAATAAAACAGCAACACCCCAAAAAACACCAGCAGCACATGCATATCCAAGCCTTGGCATTGTCCCAGCATCTGTGACAAAGGCAGTTCTAAAAATATAAACTTCCATTACCTCACTACTAAAGAAAGGTCCTCCAGCAGTCATTGTTTCAATTAATGGAAAAACATTTAAAGCGCTAACAGCTTCAACTAAAATTATTACTATCGCAAAAGGTAATACAATTGGTAAAATTATATGAATCCACAATCTATAACCTTGTGCACCATCAATTTTTGCAGCATCATAGACATCTTGTGGAACTGTTTGTAAAGCTGCCAACCAATACATCATGGTAATACCAAGCCACTTCCAAACATACACACCCATAACTGTTGGTAGTACGGTATCTGGGTTACCAAGAAAATCAATTGGTCCAGAAGTTAAATTTGTTGCCATTAAAAATTTATTAGCAGGTCCATTAAATGGGCTAAATATAAATGTCATAACAATTCCAATAATGGCAATTGCTGTAACTACTGGCATAAAAATTATAGTCCTAAAAAAAGGTGAAAGCTTTAAAACTTGATTATTTAAAAATACAGCAATAACAAAACCTAAAATTATTTTTACAGGAACGGTGCCAAACATAAAAATAAAAGAACGCGAAAAAGCATTCCAAAAAAATGGATCATTTATTGCTTCAGCATAATTTTGAAGTCCAATAAATTTTGCATCTTTTGTAAAACCACTCCAGTCCAACAATGAAAAATACCAAGACATTCCAATTGGATACAAAACAAACATTCCTGTAAGAATTGAACATGGTAAAACAAACAAGTAGCACCATCTGGCTTCGTATATTTGTTGAGATAATGATTTTTTATTCATAATAGAAAAAGGCGAATTAAAAATTCGCCTTTAAATAATTTTTATTATAGTTCAGCGTACTTTGCAGCACCGTAATTAGAGCTAGTATCCCAATTAGGGAATACCCAATCATCACGAGTTACATTAGCGCCATCCGCTCTTGCTTCATCAACTGCTTTATCTAGTGCATCTTCATATCTTTGGTTACAATCTTTAAGCTGTGCTTCGACACCTTTAAGTTGACCAGTATAAAGACCTTGAATAACTAGAGCTAGAGATGGGTCTGGCATTCTTGATTTTGCAGCAACAATACCAACATCTTTATTTCTAACAATTGGGTTAGGCCCAACAAGAAGATTTTCGTTGAACATTTTAAGAGCTTGCGCTGAAGGTCCTGTTAGACCAGCCTTTGCAACAGCTGCTGGGCTTATCGCAGGATCTGCTGCACCAACAGTTTGTGCCCAGTAAATTTGACCTTGCTCAGTTCCCATAAATCTAACTAAGTCACCTGCAAAAGGTCCCATTTTACTATCTTTACTTAACCATAAAGTGTTTGATCCACCCTCAGCTATATAAAGAGGCTCTGCTTTCTTTCCATCAGGAACAGGTTCACTTGCGATACCATACTCCCAGTTTGGAGCATCTTTAGCCCATGTTCCAATACACCAAGGTCCTTGGAAAATCATTCCTGCAGCACCTTGAGGCATAAGAGCTCTTGCTTGAGGAGCATTCATACTCATAACACCTGGGAATGCACTTCCATCAGATTTTAGTTGTAATAAAAGTTCAACAGCTTCCATGTATTGATCAGAAGCAATCACAAATTTACCAGTTTTAAAACTGATATGTCTATTTGTAAATCCACCTCTTCCACTGTGAGCTCCAGCAACTTGTCCAAAAGTATGAACCACATCTTCCCAACGATTTACCTGGTTACCACCAATGATCCAGCCATAGTATTGACCTTTACCATTAGTTGTAATTTTTTTAGCTGCATCTCTAATTTCAGAATATGTCATTCTTCCTGCTTGAGGATCATAACCTGCTTCACTCATGTATTTACTGCTATATAAAAGACAAGTACCTGTTCTTTTATTTGCTGTTAAACACACACCATAAGTTTTACCATCAAACTGATTAACACCTGGTAAATAAACACCACTAGGGAATCCAGCTAACCATTCGTCAATGTTTTCAATATAGTCATCCCAAGGTTGAACCCAACCTTCCGCAACAGCTACACCTGGATCCATGTTCAAAGGAATTTGAAATACATCATGAACAGTTCCGTTTCTAACTGCTAAAGGAACAATTTTATTTATTTCTTTCCATGGTAAGCCATCATATTCAATAGTTATACCTCTAGAAGCAGCATATTCTGGAAATATTTTTTTCCAAAAAACACCTTTCATATCTCCACTGTCAATCCATCTCATATTACCACCAGTTGTTGGTAGTGGTTTTAATGGTTCAGGAATATCATATTGACCTGCGAACAACTGTGAAGGAATTGATGTAGCAGACATTACCGCGCCTGCTGCAAGAGCTCCTTTCATGACTGTTCTTCTGGAGACTTTTAATTGATTTTTTTTCTTCATTTAGTCCTCCCTATTATTATTGAATAAACATTATGGATATTTGACAAAATAACAATTGAAAATAAAATTAAAATTATGTTAATATTTATTAATAAATATGAAGTATTTGCATACAATGGTTAGAGTTGAAAATATTGAAAAGTCTTTAGATTTTTACTGTAACAAACTTGGATTAAAAGAAGTGCGACGTGTTGACAACGAAAAAGGTCGCTTTACATTAATTTTTTTAGCGGCTGAAAACAGTGATGAAAAAACTGGGTTACTTGAATTAACATATAATTGGGATCCAGAAAAATATACAGGTGGACGAAACTTTGGTCACCTCGCTTATAGTGTAAAAAATATTTATGAAGTTTGTGAAAAATTAATGAACAATGGTGTCACTATAAATAGACCTCCACGCGATGGCCATATGGCATTTGTTCGTTCACCAGATGGGATTTCTTTAGAAATTTTACAAGAAGGTGAGTCACTTCCGGAACAGGAGCCATGGAAGTCGATGGAGAATTCTGGTTCTTGGTAATTAGTTATTTAATTTTACTTTATAATACTTATCTGGATTGGTTGCTAAAGCTATTACCGAAGGCAGAACTCTTCTATAAAAATCAAAAAGGCTATTAAAGGGTTTTGGAAGTTCTGAATCAATTTCTTTACTAAGTTTCTTTAAATTATACGAAGGTACCATTGGATACATATGATGTTCTAAATGATATTCCATATGCCAATACAAAAAACTTAAAATAGGATTTATTCTTACTGAATATGTACTTAAACGATGATCTTTTGTATCTACTTTTGCTGCTAAATGTTGTGTTACATTAACAATAAACCAGATCGGTTTACCAATATATGTTGGTAAAATAATATATATAATTGGCAAAAAGGAACCAATATAAAAAGAGTAAATAATTACTAGTGCCCATATCAAAACATATAATCTTGAGTTCCATAATATTTTTTTCTTTTCTTCTTTAGGTGCAGTTATCTCAATGACTGGTGAAAATTTTCCAAAGGCATGTTTTAAAACTTCGAACTTAATAAGTTTATGAGGATAAAGTAAATCAGTTAGTGGAATAAAGTTTAAAAAGAAAGCTAACAGTTCTACGGGTCTTGAGACTTGTATTTCATGGTCATAGTCATCTTCTGTTTGTAGAGTTTTTGAATGATGAAATGTATGGCTCCATCTCCATCGAAATCCTTCAAAGTCACACATGAAAGAGCTGATGTGATAAAAAATTTCATTTATCCAACGTGTTTTGAATGCTGTTCGGTGAACAGTTTCATGCCAGTTAGCTACGCTGAATGCATAAATTGTTCCGTATATAAAAAAGAATAAATATGACCACCATGTTCCTAAAGTTAGATATGCTAGATAACCTGATGTGAATAATAATAAAAAGTAAAAAAAGAAATGGAGTAACCCTGGTAAATCTTTTTTCTTACTTAAATTTTTTAAAGTTTTTTTATCGATTTTTGGTTTGTACCAATCATCAAGATTAACTTCCATATTTAGTTTTTAGTTTTTTTAAGTATCCCAACGTTCCAACCAAGATCCGTCTACTGAGGAATCAAAAGCATCTTTTTTAGAAGTACCTCTAAATTTTGTATGTTGTTCCTCATATCCTTGAAACCAAGCATTCCAATCAGCAGTGTAATTTTCATCATCTGATTTTCTCATAATTATTGGATCAACTAATCCCGTATGAAAACCAGCTTCATCTTTTGGATTTTGAAATCTAAGATCTACACTCCATCTTACATCATCAGACATATTTTCGAGTGAACGATGTGGTACTAACTGATGGAGAAAAAGAACTGAACCTGCCGTCATTTCACAAGTAACAACTTTTTCATCAGGAATATCTTTGTCTTCAATAAATAAATACCAAGAGTCTTTAACGGACCCATCCTTTTTTTCTAGTTTGTGATTTAGAACTTTTTCTGGTCTATGCCCTCCAGGAACAACTTGCATACATCCATTATGTTTATTTACATCTAGAAATGGGATCCATGCAGCGGGCTGAGTAGTTTTTTCTGCTCCATCTTTTAAATAAGCAGAATCTTGATGCCATGGAACTGTCATTCTAGCTGTCTGAGGTGTTTTAGATCTAATATTCCAAACTGGATGACCTGAAATATCTTTCCCCACCCAATTTTCGACCATATCTAAGAGTTTTTTTGATCCCCATAACTTAGCGAGCGCTGGTTTTAATTCACCTCTATGATGGATTAATACAGATGATCCTTTAAAATCTTTTTCTAAAGCAGCTAATCTTTTGAATACATCTTTATCTTCATGTTTATTTGTAATTTTACCTGCTTGAAATGCTTTATCAGCAAAATCCTCTACGATTTCTTCGAATTCATTTAGTATTGGATTTAATTCATCCATATTAAAAACGTTCTCAACTATTGTATAACCCTCTTCATTATATTGTTTGATCTGAGCTTCACTAATCATTATCCCCCCTTTAATTATCCGTTAACAAGCAAGTTGGTAAGTTCATCAATTGTTGTATCTTCCTTATTCATATCTGCAATTTTTTCACCTCTAGCCATCACACATAAGTGATCTGCAATAGGATAAACATGACTTAGGTTATGAGTAATGAAGATTGAAGTAACACCTTGAGTTTTTAAACCTTCAACAAATCTTAAGACTTTATTTGTTTCTTTCACAGATAAATGATTTGTTGGTTCATCTAGTATAAGAACTTTAGATTTAAAATACATTGCTCTAGCAATTACTACACCTTGCCTTTCTCCCCCTGACAATTGATTTACAGGTGTATCTGGAGAACGAAGATGTAATTCAACATCCGTAAGCGCTTTCATTGCATCATCTTGCATAGTTTTTGTTTTCATTAATCCAAAAGTGCCAACATTATATGTGGTCTGTTCACGTCCAATAAAAATATTTCGGGCAATTGACATTTCAGGGATCAAGGCTGAATATTGATAAATAGTTTCAATACCTAAATTCATGGCTTCTTTTGTAGATTTAAAATTAACCTTATTACCTTCAAAATATATATGGCCTGAGTCAGGTTTATGTGCACCAGACAAAATTTTAATTAGTGTTGACTTACCAGCGCCGTTATCTCCAATTAGACCAACAACAGAGTCTTTTTTTATCTTTAGACTTAAATCTTTTAAAGCATGGACTCCAGAATAATATTTATTTAGACCTTCACAAACTATTATATCTTCCATCATTAATCCTTAGCCTTGTTTTGTCCAATTCTTGTAGCTCTTCGACTTATGAAAGTATTAAAAACAACAGCAATAATTATTAAGGAACCAAGTCCTGCTCTAAACCATTCTGCATCTATTCTAGCCATAATAATTCCACTTTCTAAAAATCTGATTAGTATTGCACCAATGACGGCACCAAAAACTGTTCCAATACCTCCAAATAAACTAACACCGCCAATAACCGCTGCAGCTATTGATTCTAGTTCAAGTAAATAACCTTGACTGGGTAATGGCGCCTCTAGTCTAAAAGTTTGTATCATTCCTGCAAAGCCTGCTAAAAAACCACATAGGATGAAACAAAACATTTTTACATTTCCAGTTTTTATTCCCATTGAAGATGCTGCGTTTTGATCTCCTCCAGTTGCGTAGATCCAGTTACCAACATTGCTTCTGTGAAGCATAACACCTAAAACAACAGCCACTAAAAGAGCCCAGTATAAGGAAGCTCTAAATAATTCAAATTGATAAACGAATAACTCATTTGGTAAAATATGAGGAAATGGTGGTGGAAATCCAGCAGTAGCAACAGTTGTAAGACTTCTTGCAATATAGAGCATTCCAAGAGTTGCTATAAAAGAAGGGATTCCAAATCTTAAGGTAATAAATCCATTAACGAAACCAACTATAATACCAATCATTAATCCTAAAAAAATAGCAAACCAAGGTGGTATCCCTTGATGCACCATTTGTACAATAGTCATAGGTACTAGTGCAAAGACTGAACCAACAGATAAATCAAATTCACCTGAGATCATTAATATCGCAATCCCAATAGCAACAATGATATATTCGGGTGTAATACCCATAACTATTCTTATATTTCTTGCATCTAAAAATCTTTCATTAGCAATATAAAATCCAATCATTATTGCTAGAAACATTAAAAAGGTTGCTACTTCAGGTCTTACTAATAAACTTCTAAGACTAAAATTTTTATTCATATTTTTTTTATTTTATAAAAAAACCAGGCTCTATTTTAAGAGCCTGGTAAAGATATTTATCTAACTGACATTCCTTTGAATGATCTGATTGTTTCAACATCAGATGGACCAATCATTGCTTTACCAGTATTAATATCTAGTGCACTTAAGCCATACTTGTTCATTAAGTATAATTGGTGAACTGACATGTATCCTTGGTAATATGGTTGTTGGTCAACAGTAAGTTGAACATAACCTTTGTCCATTTCTTCAAACACAACATCAACTAAGTCAAAACCAGCTAGTAGTATTTCACCAGGTCCATAACCTAAGTTTCTTACAGCTTGTGCTGCACCAGCTTCCCAAAATCCTACATCAAGATATGCAGTTGTATTTGGGTTTGCTTGTACATAAGCTGCAACTCTGTTTCCAACAGTTGAAAGATCTAAACCCGATTCGATTTTTTCATATGTAACATTTCTATCAGGATTAGCTGCTTTGTAATCTTCCATGAAACGAGCAATACCATTACCTCTTGTGTATGCCCATGATTGGTTCATGTCTGCAACACCGATAAGAACGTGTATGTCACCATCAGGGAACATTTCAGATAGATTCGCAGTTAATTCATAACCAGCCGCTTCTAAATCCTGTCCAACATATGCAAGTCTATTACTACCTGCAGCACCTTCTGGATCATCAGTGTTAGCTGTTATTACTGGGATACCAGCTGCTAGAGCTTCATCAACAGCTGCATCAAAAAGTGTTGGATTAGTAATTGTTGTTACAATACCATCAACACCTTGAGCAATTGATGACTCAAAGTTTTGAAGTTGTTCTTGTTGATCACCATCACCTGTTAATGTTAACATTTGGCAATCTGCATTTATTTGCGCACAAGCATCTTTAAATCCTTTATGAACAGCTGCCCAAAAAGCATTGTTTGTGTCACTATGCATTACAAAGTTAAATTTATATTCTGCTTTTGCTGAAGTAGCAAAAAGAGCTACTGAAGCAAGAATAATTGAAGCAATTTTTTTCATGCATTCCTCCTATTTTATGCATCCCTAACAAGAATAGGTATGTAAAACAAGCAGAAATATGGCCAATTTGAAATTAAAATTATCGCACAGAGCAACAAAATTAAAATTTTTTATGCTTTTTTTAAGATCTGTCTTACAAAATCATCATGCATTGGTTCTGGCTTCACACAAGAAGATCTTAGTTCTACTTCTACTTTATAAATCGATGAAATCATGGCACACTCAATTACATCAAGAACATGAAGAGCCAATTCTCCATTACATCTATGCATTCTATTATTTTCAATCGCATCAATCATTTCAGCTAGTCCAATACCTCTATAATTTGCTTGTTCTGGCGCCTCATTGCTTCTGCCACTATGATTAACTATATTTGTCTTTCCAAGAGGCTTATCTTCAACACTAATATCTTTCCACTCAGATCCAAATTCTCCTGCTATAGATACTGGTCCACCAAACATGTTTGGGTCAGGAACTACAATTGATCCCTTTGTTCCATAGAGTTCCATGTGATTACGCTTATGATTTAAAACATCAAAAGAAATAAATCCCTGGATGATAGCTTTATTTTGAAACTCGATATTAAACATATAAGAAGTTGGAATATCAACATTAAAAGTATCTCCTTTTTTTGGACCAGCTTTATATTCTCTTTTTTCAGAAAACTTTGCGCCTCTTCCTCTTATATTTTTAACTGGACCAAGAAGGTTTACTAGTGTTGTAAAAAAATATGGACCCATATCTATAACTGGACCTCCTCCTTCTTGAAACCAAGACTCTGGACTTGGATGAAAATCTTGAACACCAGGAAAGGCAAAAATAAAATTACCTGTTAAAATTTGTCCAATATCATTATTATCAATTAAATTTTTTGTAAGTTGCCCTCCTCCTCCCAAAAAAGTATCTGGGGCGTTTCCAATGTAAAGGCTATTTTTTTTTGCTAAATTTAATAATTCTTTTGCATCATCAAACTTAACACTCATTGGTTTTTCACAATAAACATGTTTATTTGATACAAGAGCCCTTTTAGATATTTCATAATGGGCTTGTGGGATAGTAAGATTAAGAATAATATCTACATATTTATCGGTAAGAATCTCGTCAACTGATAATGGAATAATATTATATTGCTCAGCTGTCTTTTTTGCTGCATCTAAGTTAATATCAGCACATGCTACAAAATTTATATTATTAAAATATTCTTGTGCACGAAAATAGGTTTCCGCAATATTACCACATCCAATGAGTCCAATATTTTTCATAACTTGTTTCTATAAATCAATTGTAAAAAATGGAATAGTAAAAAAAAAGGCCGTAAAAATTACGGCCTTTAAAATTAATTACCGTTTTGACTTACATAAAGTCAGCAGCATTTTCTGTAGTAACTAATACGGTTCCTGTATCGATGTTATCAGGAATACTTTCACCATTAGCTAATTTAAGTGCATTTTCTACACCCATATATCCCATGTTATATGAGAATTGAGCAATAGTAGCCGACATTTCACCGGCCATTACACTCGCAGCAGCATCAGGATTAGCATCAAAACCAACAACAACGACATCATCTAGCATATCAGCATTTTTCAATGCTTGGATAGCGCCTAGACCCATATTATCATTAGAAGCAAAGATTGCTTTTAGATTTGGGTTACCAGTTAAGATATCTTCAGTTACTGACATACCTTGTGCAGTGTCCCAGTTAGCTGGAAGTTCAGCAACAATATTCATGCCACATGCTTCAAGACCTTTGTGAGATCCTTCTGCTCTGTGCTGACCAGTAGTTTGCGTTATCATTCCTTGAAGAATTGCAACATCAGAACCACTTGGAACATTATCACAAATGTATTGAGCAGCTAGAGCAGCACCATTGATATTGTTGGTTCCAATGAAAGTTACACCTTCATTTATTCCATTAGTATCTATGTATACAACTGGAACACCTGAAGCCATTGCATCATCAAGAATTGGCGCAACTGCATTCGGGTCAGTTGGTGCGATTGCAATACCGTCAACACCTTTAGCAATTTGGTCTTCTATTTGAGCTACCTGAGCCATAACATCACTCTCTTGTGGTGGTGATAGGATAATTAGGTTTACACCTAACTCTTCAGCAGCATCTTTAGCACCAGCTTCTACTGAAGCCCAAAATGGGTTTCCAGCACCTGGTCCTTTTGTACTTAGCATTATTGTTTTTGCGTGAGAGCCTGCAAGAAGACTCCCTGAAAAAAACAATAAAGAAGTAGTAATTATAGAAATAAAAAATTTCATTTTTCCTCCTAAAATATTTTTTTAACCATTAATGAAAAATGAAATTCTAATCAAGTGACTGTTTGTCAGAAAGTGAATATTTTTTGATATTATGTTCTGGTTGCAAGTTGTCTTCTTAGAACATCAATATAAACGGCTAAAATAATAATAGACCCGATAAGAACTTGTTGCCAGAAAACACTAACATTCATTAGATTTAGACCATTTCGGAGTATACCCATAATCATGACTCCAGCAAACACACCTAAAACGGTTCCTCTGCCCCCAAAGAAGCTTGCTCCTCCTATAATGACTGCTGCAATCGCATCTAACTCAGATTGTAAACCAGCATTTGGATAAGCAGAATTCGTTCTCCCGGCCAAAATTAAACCGCCAATACCAGCCAAGAAACCACAAAGGGTATAAACTACGATTAAAATACGATCGACATTTATACCTGCTGCTCTTGCTGCTCCAGGATTACCTCCAATCGCATAAATCCATTTACCTATTCGTGTATGATTTAAAAATATCCAAAAGATAAAAAATATTACTATCATTAAAATTAAACTTGTGGGTATGTACTCTCTTGCGCCTTCTCCAAAAATTACATCTAGTTTGATTTTACCATTTCCTATAACTCTAATCTGTTCAGCAAAACCTGTTATTGGAACACCTCCAGATATAAGATTTCCAATACCTCTAAATATATAAAGCGTCCCTAGTGTCATTATGAATGGATGAGGCATTCTAAGTAAGGTAATTCCAATACCATTAAACATACCACACAAAAATCCAATTGCTGGCGCAACTAACATGACAACGTACCAAGGCATTCCTGCCTTTGAAGTAATGGCGAGTCCCATTAAGGATAACATAATAATTGAACCAACTGATAAATCTATTCCTGCAGTCACAATGACCATGAAGACACCTAGTGCTAACATAGACTGCCAAGAAACTTGTTTAAAAATATTTGTTACATTTCTCCATGATAAAAACACATCAGGTTGCAACAAATGCAGTACAGCAATCATTATTAGGATAAGTAATAAGATCCCATATCTTTCAAAAAAAGGAATAAGTCTGACAAATAAAGATTCTTGATTCTTATCCATTAATCTTTTTTCCCCATAATCCATCCAATCACTTCGTCTCTTGAAGTGTTTTTTAATTCTGATTCAGCAAAGTTTGTGCCTTGAAATAAAGCCATTACTCGGTCACAAACAGTAAAAATATCATCCATTCGGTGACTAATTACTATTACACTAACACCTAACTTTTTAAGATTTAAAATTAAATCTAAAACTTTCCCAACTTCCTTAACAGCAAGTGCTGCTGTTGGTTCATCCATCAATACAATTTTTGCATTAAAAGCTGTAGCTCTAGCAATTGCAACAGCTTGTCTTTGTCCACCTGATAATTCCTCAACCTTTTGATCAGCACTCTTTACGTTTATTTTTAGTTTTGCAAGATGCTCTTCCGTTAACTGTTTTCTTTTTTTATGATCTAAAAAATTGAAAGGACCAACTTTTCTTGTTGGCTCTCTTCCTAGAAAAATATTATCACCGATAGGTAGATTCCCAGCTAGTGCTAAATCCTGATAGACCATTTCTAAGCCCAAATTTTGAGAGTCTCTGGGACTATTTAAAGTTACCTTTTCTTTATCAAAAAAAAGTGAACCTTCACTTGGCTTATATAATCCAGATAACACTTTCATTAATGTAGATTTCCCAGCACCGTTATCACCGACGACACCAAGAACCTCGCCTTTATTTAAATGAAGATCTACATTTTGAAGAGCTGTAATAGTACCAAAAAATTTTGAAACTGATTTAGCTTCCAGTACTAAATTATCTGACATAAGTGCGTTTTTAAATAAATTTTAATTAATATCAACTGGTTTTGAGCGTAAATATTTAACGGTTTCTCTTTCAGCTTTTTTACATAATTTCGGAGGTAGACCTTTTGAAATAAGTTTTAAATCTTGAGTTACTAATTCACCCATCTCTTTAAACGCGCTGTCTAATGCACCAGCCCTGTGAGGAGAAAAAATTACGTTTTTAAGTTTTCTTAATTTATGATTTTTAGGAAATGGTTCTTGTGGAAAAACATCAATAGCAGCAAACACATTTCTATTTTTTAAAAAATTAAAAAAATCATCAAAATTTATTATGGCCGCTCTACTCATTAAGACAAACACTGATCCATCTTTTATTAATTTAAGCTTAGAAGAATTGATCATAGATTCATTAGAAGAAGTAATAGATGCTAAAATATATATAACATCTGATTTTTTCAGTAATGTGTTGAGATTATTTGGTTTAACATCAAATCTCTCAATTTCTTTATTAGGAACCCAAGGATCATATGCAAGTACCTCTTTAGAAAATACTTTTAAATGAGGTATTAATGATTTTGCAAGATCTCCAAAACCAATTAAACCAAATGTTTTATTTTTTAATAAAAAATTTCTTTGACTAATTGCTCCTCCATATTTTTCTTTACTTACAACAAAGTCTGAATGAGCAATATGAATACTCCTAGCAATAGATAAAGTGAGCCCCAAAGCCATTTCTGCAACTGGTTGAGCAAATACAGGAGAAGTGGAAAGAACGTGTATTCCATTATTAAAACAATATTCATAGTCCATATTATCCATGAAATTACTCTCAACATTAAATATGGCTTTAAGTTTTATAGATTTAGAAATTAACGAAGTGGGTAAATTAGGTTGACCAAAAATATATTCTGCATTTGGTAAATTTTTTTCATAAAATTTTTTTTTATTTTTATTTGGACTAACAACTAGGTTAAAGTTTTGTTTTAGATATTTTAAATTTAATTTAGAAAAAATTAAATCCATTGTCCTTGGATATGGATCCACAATAATAAAAGGTTTTTTTTTACGCATATTTAAATTTTTTATTTTAAAAAAATTCTAAAATTATCTAAACACCTTTTCGTTGTTTATTTTTTCCATCTATAAATTCTTCATAAGCAGCTTTATTTTCCTTCGTAGAAGTAACCTGAAGTGTTGGACTATCCCAAAAAGCTGTACCTTCTAACCATTCATAACCATCTGTTTTCATTGAAATTACGTATGTTTTATCAGATGCTTTTGCTCTTTTAAAAGCAGCTTCTAGTTCTGAGGTGGACTTAACGGTTTCAGCATTTGCACCCATACTTTTTGCATGAGCCTCGAAGTCAACAAACTGAAGATTAGTAGCTCCGGCAGCATTTAAATTACAAAGGTATTCTTTACCTCCTTTTGCTAGTTGGAGTCTGTTAATAACCATATGACCACCATTGTCACATACTACAATGATCAATTTTTTATCATATAAAACTGAGCTATAAATATCACTATTTTGTAAAAGATAAGATCCGTCTCCAACAAATACGACCACATCCTGATCAGGTTTTGCCATTTTAATTCCCAGTGCACCTGATATTTCATACCCCATACAACTAAAACCCCATTCGGTTTCAAAAGTATTAATCTCTTTTGGTTTCCAAATTTGAACAACCTCTCCAACTAATCCACCAGCAGCTGTTACAACAATGTCAGAAGGATCGGAGTTTCGATAGATGGCTCCTACGGCATGAGCATATGATGGTAATTCCTGATTTGTTGGTCCACTTTCTTTGGCAACATATTCTTCCCATTTAATTTTTTCTTCAATTGCTCTTTGATACCAACCAGTAGGAGCTTTCCAATCCCCTATAGCTTTTGACAATTCCTTTAATCCGATTTTTGCATCACTTACTACGGGAAAAGCCCTATGCTTAACTGTATCAAATCTCGATGTATTAACGGACACAAGTTTAAAATTTTCATTTTGAAAATTTGTCCAAGATGCAGTTGTAAAATCTGCTAATTTCGTACCAATTGCTAAAGCCAGGTCTGTATCTCTAGATAAATTATTTGCTGATCCTTCCCCTAAGCCTCCTGTGGCACCTATATAAAAAGGATCATTTTTATGCATACAGCCAATACCCATAACTGTTGCGATAACAGGAATATTATGTTTTTTTGCAAAAGAAGAAATCTCCTCTTCAGCTTCAGAATATAATACGCCGCCTCCAGAAATAATAATTGGTTGTTTTGAATTTTTTAAATTTTCAGCAGCAATACTTATTTGTTTAGGATCTGGATAAATAGTTCTAATTTCATGAATAGTTTCTTCAAAAAAAATCTCAGGATATTCATATGCCTCACCTTGCACATCTTGCGACATCGAAATTACAGCTGGTCCACAGTCAGATGGATCAAGCATTGTATTTATTGCTTGTGGTAAAGAAGATAAAATCTGCTCTGGTCTTGTGATTCTATCAAAGTATCTAGATACAGATCTAAAAGCATCATTTTGTGTTTCAGAAGGAGAGTTAAAATGTTCAACTTGTTGTAAAACTGGATCAGGAAATCTACTTGAAAAAGTATCTCCAGGTAATAGTAAAATTGGAAGTCTATTACTTAAAGCTACTGCAGAAGCTGTAACCATATTTGTTGCACCAGGTCCTACTGAAGAAGTTGCAACAAATATTTGTTTCCTGCGTTTTGCTCTTGAATAGGCAATACCCGTTAGAGCCATATTTTGTTCATGATGTCCTCTGTACGCTGGTAAATCATTTTGAAATTCTTCCATCGCTTGACCAATGCACGCAACATTACCGTGTCCATAAATTCCAAATGCTCCAGGGAACAATGGTTCTTTTTTTCCATTAATCAAAATTTTTTGGACAGTTAAATACTTAATTAATGCATGGGAGCATGACATTTTTATGGTTTTCATAATTTCCTCAAACTTATAAAATTATCATATTACATAAAGGAAAAATTTAAAGAGTTAAACAATGTATTTTTTTAATTTTTTATAATATAAAATCACAATGAAAGTAGGAATTGTAGGAGATATTCATCCAAGTGGATATGAGTTTTTTGATAAAAATAATATTGAGTATTTCGTAACAAATAACATAGAAGAAAATAATTTAGCTAATGAATTATCAGATGTCGATGGGATAATTATCCGAACAGCAGAGATAAATGAAAATATTCTTTCAAAAAATCAAAACCTTAAAATTGTAGCAAGACATGGAGTAGGTTATGACAATGTTGACACAGAATATTTAAATAAAAACAAAATCGCTATGGCAATTACTGGTAGAGCAAATGCAGTAAGTGTAGCTGAGCATGTGATGACAATGATGTTAAATCTTACAAAAAATATTTCTAAATCTGATAAATTAACACGAAATAATAAATTTAAAGAAAAAGCAAATCTACCAAATTTTTTTGAACTCTATAATAAAAAAATTCTAATCGTGGGTTTTGGAAGAATAGGAAAGGCTCTTGCAAAAAGATGTTTAGGGTTTGATATGGAGATATTGGTTCATGACCCATTTATTAGTGAAAATGAAATTACAAGTAATAATTGTATTCCAATAAATAAAGATGAAGGTTTTAAAATTGCTGATTACATCAGTGTCCATCTACCTCTAAATGATAAAACAAAAAATTTTATTTCTTCAAATGAATTCAAAATTTTCAAATCTAATTTAATATTAATTAACACAGCTCGAGGCGGTATTATAAATGAAGATGATCTGTTTGATGCATTAAGTAATAATAGAATATTTGGAGCAGGAATTGATGTCTTCGAACAAGAACCTCCTATAAATGATCACAAATTATTTTCATTGGAAAATATTATTTTAACACCTCATAATGCTGCTCTTACATTAGAGTGTAGGAAAAGAATGGCAATTGAGTGCTGTGAAAATGTTTATAACTTTTTATCTAAAAGTAAAAACTTAATAGAAAGTAATATAATTAATTTGGATATATTAAATTAAATATTTAGGTAAAGATTTCCATCCTCTTCAGTGACATCATATGTCCTTAGTGGAGTTTGTTCTAAATCTGTAATGGGATCTCCAGAGACAATACTAAATTTATTTCCACAAGATGGACATTCAAGTTCTTCAGCTTCGATACTTGCTTCGCTTAATAGAGATCTTTCTCCACATGAACAATTACCCTCAGTTGCAAAAAAACCTGATTCAATTCTATAAATTGCATAATTAATATCTTCATGTTCAAAATTCTCAACAGAACCAATATCTATATCATCAACTTCTCCTATAAAAATTGGTTCTACTTCATCATTCATAAAAAAATTCTAAAATAAAATGTAACGATAATAAATAATTTTTTTTAAAAAATTGTGAATTTATCTGAATTTTAGATTTTTTCTTGTTAGTTCTTTTACGTTAGATACACCCATTAATTTCATATCTCTTTCAATTTCATTACGTAAATTCGACAAACTTTTTTCAACACCCTTTTGACCTCCAGCAGCTAAAGCATATAAGTACATTCTTCCTCCAGAACAGGCTTTAGCACCAAGAGATAAAGCTTTTAAAACATGGGTGCCTCTTCTAATACCACCTTCACAGATAACATCTATTTTACCTCCAACAGCATCGACAATTTCAGCAAGTTGGTCAAAAGGCGATCTTGAGCCATCTAACTGCCTTCCCCCGTGGTTAGAAATCATTATTGCTGAGGCTCCAACATCTACAGCTTTTTTAGCATCATCTACTGACATTATTCCTTTGATGGCAAATTGACGTCCCCAGTCTTGATTGATTTTTTCAATATCGTTCCAACTCATTGAGTTATCAAGCATTTTTGTAAAGTAGTCACCAATAGTAGTCATTACAGTTGTGCCTTCACTGATATGATCTTTTAGATTGCTCAATTCCCATTTTGGTTTTGTAAAATAATCTATTGCCCATTTTGGGTGAAGCATAAAACTTGCAACACTATTTAGTTTTAGCTTCATAGGAATGGTAAAGCCTGTATACAAATCTCTTTCACGATTTCCACCAACTGCAGTATCTACTGTTACAGCCATTGCTTCAAAATTAGATTCTTTGCACCTTTCAATTAGAGCTTTATTTAATCCTTTATCTTTATGAACGTAGAGTTGAAATAATTTAGGTGTTTTTACTAAATTAGATATTTCTTCGATACT
>QBZY01000018.1 GCA_003282155.1 Pelagibacteraceae bacterium AG-337-I02
TGTAACCAATTACTTCATGATAAATATTATTTTTATGATTTATTACCCATTCAGCTCCATTACATCTTCCAGCATCAATGTGTTTTTGAAAATCTAATTTAATATTATCCATAACTGGATTATATAAAACTCTTTATTTTTTCTATAAGTTCTGAATTGATTTTTCTTGGGCCTTTATCTATTCTATTCGTATGTCTTCGTTGTCCAGGTAAACGCACACCATCTAAAGATGTCATTTGTTCAAAAAATTTCTCTGCGTGTTCGTTCCAATTTTTCCCTGCTATAAGTTCAGGGGATAAAGCCATAATAAATTCACCTCCCCTTGCAGGACCACCGTCATTATTATCTTCTTCTTTAGCTTCAAAACTAAATAAATCTCCAACTAGACCAGCGGCTAATAACTCAATCATCATTGCTATTGCGGAACCTTTATAATCACCAAAAGTTAGAAGAACTCCTCCATTAGTAATTTGAGATGGATCATCAGTTTTTTCTCCATCTTTATTTAATCCTGTTCCAAAAGGAACTTTATGACCATCTCTTGCTGCAACCTGAACTTCTCCCATTGCCATAGTAGAAGTTGCCATGTCATAAACCACAGGAGTTTTATTTTTTCTTGGCCATGCAAATGATATTGGGTTTGTTCCAAATAGTGGTTTTTTTGCGCCTGCAGGAGCTACACTTGGTTTATAAGCTGTGCAAGCAATTCCTATTAAGTCATTTTCAGCTAATACTTCTGTTTCATGCCATAGTGCTGCAAAATGATGAGTATTAGTTATAGTTAAAACGCCAACTCCATGTTTATTTGTAGTATTGATCAATTCAGGTAAACCAACTTTTATTCCTACAGGAGCAAAGCCATAATCTCCCTCTACACGAATTGCATTTTGTGTAAGATAGGTATTTGAAGGTCTTGAAACTCCATTTACTTTTTTACTTTTTAGTGAAGCTACATAACCAGGAATTCGAAATAATCCATGAGATACACTTCCATCTCTTTCAGCATGTGAAACTGTAGTAGCTACAGATTCAGCATTAAAATGATCACATCCATGGGCTATCAGTGCTTCATACGCTAAATCATATATTTTTTCTAATTTTAATTGTGTGGTATTCATTTACTTTTATTGAATAATTAATATTATTAATTCATGGATAGAGGATTATTAGATAATTTAAAAGATATTTTACAAGAAAGAATATCATTTTCAAAAAGTGTAAGAAATAATCATGCAAAAGGTGAGGATGCTTACGATCCTGTTCTACCTAGGGCAGTTTTATTTCCAAACAACAATAAAGAACTCTCAAAAATACTAAAAATTTGTAATGAATTTAAAGTACCAGTGACTGCCTATGGCACAGGAACATCATTAGAGGGTCATGTTGTAGGGAACGATGAAGGTTTTACAATTTCAATGGAAAATTTCAACAAAGTTATTTCTATTAATGAAGCGGACTTTGATTGTCGTGTACAAGCAAATGTATCACGTGAACAACTAAATGAAACTTTAAAAGATAAAGGAGTTTTTTTTCCAATAGATCCTGGTGCGAATGCATCTTTAGGAGGAATGGCAGCTTGTTCTGCTTCAGGAACAATGGCCGTAAGATATGGAACGATGCGAACTACAGTTCTTGGTTTAACTGTCGTAATGGCTAATGGCGATATAATTAAAACAGGAAGTAGAGCAAAAAAAACTTCTGCAGGATACAATTTGACAAATCTTTTTGTTGGCTCAGAAGGAACGCTTGGGATAATTACTGAAGTTCATCTAAGGTTATCACCTATACCTGAAAGTATCATGAGTGCTGTTTGTCAATTCCCAGATCTAGACTCTGCAGTTTTAACAGCGCAGGAAATAATTCAATATGGTGTCCCAATTGCAAGGATAGAATTATTAAATAAAGATCAAATGGATATAAGTATTAAATATTCAAAGTTGGAAAACTTAGATAGTTTACCTACGCTATTCTATGAATTCCATGGTAGTGAAATTTCAAATAAAGAATCAATTGATGTAGTGGAAGAAATTTCCAAAAATAATAATGGTAGTGAGTTTAAATGGGCAGCAAATACAGAAGAAAGAAATAAAATCTGGAAAGCAAGACATAATGTTTATTATTCTGTCAAAGCCCAAGGTGATGATGTTAGAGTATACGCAACAGATGTTTGTGTTCCCATTTCTAATATAGTTGAATGTATAAAATTTGCAGAAAATGAACTACAAGAAACTGGATTAAAAGCACCTATGGTTGGGCATGTGGGTGATGGTAATTTTCATGTAACTATTGTCTATGATCCTAATAAAGAAAATGAATACAAATATATTAGAGAGTTCAGCAATAGATTAATTGATAAAGCTCTAGAGATGGACGGAACAATTACAGGGGAACATGGTATTGGGCTTCAAAAAAAAGAATATTTATTAAAACAACACCCTGACAATATTCCTCTAATGAAATTAATTAAGAATAGTTTTGATCCAAATAATATTTTAAATCCTGGTAAAGTTTTTGATGTATAAATTAAATAATGAGTTTGAAATAAATTATAACAAAGAAATTATCCCAAAAAAATTAAATCCAGATTTAGATAAAAAATTAGAAAAAGAGGTCAATTTTTTTCTTAAATGGGGCTATCTTATTATTGATAAAGCTCTAACAGATAATCAAATTGTACTGTTAAGAAAAACATTTAATAAAACTTTTAAAAAACTTAAAGGAAAAGATCATATAGATTACAATTTATTTGAATATGATAAAAACTTCTTATTTTTGCTTGATAATAAACCCATAATAAAAAGAATTTCTGCAATTCTAGGTAATTGTATTCAACTTCATAGCACTTCAGCAAGACTATCAAGTCCTGGATCAAAAAATCAAAATTGGCATAGAGATGGGCATTGGCCCGTTGATCCAAATGGAACCCCAATTGGAAGTATTCCTGGTCAAATTAATTGTGGTTATTATCTAGATCTCTTAACTGAACAAAATGGTCCGATAGCAATAGTTCCAGGAAGTCAAAAAGCTTTATTTAAACCACCAAAAAAAGATTTTGAATTTCCAGATCAAAAAATAATATATGCAAAACCTGGGCAAGCCATAATATTTAATGGATGGATATATCATAGAGGTTTAGGAAATAAATCAAAGTCGAATAGACGAGTGTGTTTAATATGCTATCAAAATTCATGGATGAAGTCGCGAGAAACATTTGATGGGCCAATTATTTCAAAAATAAAAAAAAGTGGAAGTAGTTTACAAAAATTACTTTTAGGATCAGTTAATAAATGGTGAACTAAACTATATTCTTTCTAACTTTTCACTTTTAATAGATTTATACATCGCTTCAAGTATTTTCACAGTTTTAAGAGCAAGTTCACCATTTGAATGATTCGTTACATTTTTATTTAAACATATATCTACAAATGTATTCAATGCTTCTTTAGTGCCATAAGAATACGCACCATCACCCTCTTTAATTTTATGTTCAATAATATTTTCATCATTTAATCTTACAAAAAGTCTTTCTCTTTTTATTTCCATATCTAAATATAAAGTACCTATGGTTCCATGAATTGTAATATAAAAAGTTCCTCCAAAATTCTTAGGCACAAAAGCGCTGCCAGAGAATGATCCAGTTGCCCCATTGGCAAATTTCATTGATATCGCATTGGTATAATCAACTTTTGTTGGCGATGGAACAGAAAGACAAAATATACATTCTGGGTCAAGATTAGTAATTTTTAATATACCAGCAAACATATGCGATAATTGTCCCCATCCATAACCACCAGCTTTTTCAGGATCTGACCAAGTAGATGCATGAGGTTGAAAAGTATGATTATTTGATTCGCTTAAAGGTATACCCTGAAATAAATCTGTTAAAGAAGAAGAAAAAGCTGCGTCTAAGTGCTTAATTTCTCCAATTAAACCATTTGAAATTATATTTTCTGCTTTAGACATAAAAGATTTAAAATTAAAACCATTTGGAATTAAAATTTGCTTATTATATTTTTTAGCAAGTTCAATTAATATTTCTGCATCTTTAACATTCGTCGTCATAGGTTTTTCAATCATTACATGACATTTTTTTTCAAGAGCTGCTTTGGCATTTTCAAAATGAGCGTGATGAGGAGAAGAAATAATTACCCCATCCAAATCAGATAATTGAAGCATTTCCTTGTAATTTGTTGATGCAAATTTAAATCCAAACTTTTCCTTAACAAATTTTAATTGATCTTCTTCAAGTTTACATACACTTGTTAATTCTACTTCACTTCTTTCTAATAAATGTGGAATGTGGTTTTCAGTTGCCCACCATCCAGCGCCTATTACACCAATTTTTAATTTATTCATTTTTAAAATTTAATCAAAATGCATTTGTAATGGTAATAAGTATGGAAAGTTTGTTTTTGGGTCAATATCTACTTTCATAATAGGTTCCATATATTCAGACCATTTTTTATTAATTTCGCTATTAGAGATAAAATTGATTGATTTATTAAAATCATCAGTTTCAAAATATCCAAAAAGTTTTCTTCCATATCGAAAAATATTATAATTTCGTAATCCTGCATCTTTAAGCTTTTGAACCATTTCTAGCCAAATTTCATCATGTCTCTTTTTATATTCTTCCTCATATTCTGTTTGGATTTGAAGAATCCATGCGTAATTCATAAAACCTCTTTTCAAATTAATTATATGTATTAATTTTATAAACTTATAGAAAAAATTCAATTTTATAAAAAATATAAATGGAAAAAATAAATATTATTGACTCGCATCATCATCTATGGGATCTTGATTCTAAAGAAACACATTATCCTTGGTTAAGTGGTAATGAAGAAAAAGCTTTTTATGGAAGTTTTAAAAGTATTAAAAAAAATTATTTATATGATGATTATTTAAATGATGCAAAAAATCAGAATCTTATAAAATCAATACATGTTCAAGCTGAACATGACATGATGAAACCGATAGAAGAAACAAAATGGTTACAAAATATTTCAGATAATAATAATTTAAAAATCCCAAATGGTATTGTAGCATTTGCAGATTTTTCTAAAGAAAAAGTCAGTGAAGTTCTTGATCAACACCTTGTATATAAAAACGTAAGAGGAATTAGACAAATCTTGTCATTTGATAAAGATAAACCTCAATATTCTCATGCTAAAAAAGATTTTCTAAAAGACGAGGTATGGCTAAATAACTTTAGACATATAGCCGATAGAGAATTATCTTTTGATATCCAAATATATCCTCATCAGTTTGATGATGCTTGTAAATTAGCTAAACGGTATTCAAATGTTCTGTTTATTTTAAATCATACTGGTGAACCTTGTCTCCAAACAAAAGAATACAAAAATTATTGGATGAGAAAAATGCAATCCTTAGCCGAAAATGAAAATTTTGTTTGTAAAATATCAGGTTTAGGAATGTTTAATCCTAATTGGACAATTATTTCAACTGAATATTTTATTCTTAAGACAATTGAGATTTTTGGTATTGATAGGTGTATGTTTGGATCAAATTTTCCTGTAGATAAAATTTTTAACACTTTTGATAACTATTGGAATTCATATTTTGAAATAGTAAAAAATTTTTCAAAAGATGAACAAAATAAAATTTTTTTAAAAAATGCAGAGAAATTTTATAGAATTTAATGAGAAATAAAAAAAGTATAGCTGTTCTTTTAGGTGATCCATCTGGAATAGGGCCTGAATTAATTTCAAAAATTCTATCTCATAATATTTTAAAAAAAATAAATATTATAATTATTGGAGAAAAATCTATATTTGATCAATATTTAACGAAACAAAAAAATAGAAAAAATATTAAATTTATTAATAATTTTGATCAGATAGAATTTAAAAATACTAATAAAATTTTCTTTGATATTACTAAAAGAAAAGTAAGATATCCAATTGGAAAAGTAAATATCAAATCAGGAATTTCTGTTCTAAATTCTATCGATATAGCAGTTGATTTATATAATAAGAAAAAAATAGATGGGATTAATTTTGCTCCGTTTAATAAAACAAGTTTAGATCTTGCTGGTATGAAATTTAAGGATGAACTCCATTATTTTAAAAATAAATTTAAAATAAAAAGCTATGTTTGTGAACTTAACGTATTAAATAATTTTTGGACTGCACGAGTAACTTCACATATTCCCCTTAAAGATGTAGCAAAAAATATCACTATTAAAAATATTATTGAACCAATTAAATTAGTTAACAAGTATTTAAAAAAAAATGGATTAAAAAATCCGAAAGTAGGTGTTCAAGCTTTAAATCCTCACGCTGAGTTTGGAAATGAAGAGAAAAAAATAATAATTCCTGCAATAAACAAAGCAAGAAAAATGAAAATCAAAGCTTTTGGCCCGTTACCATGTGATACATCATTTATTAGAGCTTATAAAAATAAAGAGTATAATTGTCTTGTCGGAATGTATCATGACGCCATACAATCAGGTCTTAAATCGTTTGGATTTGAAAAAGGTGTTACTGTTCAAGGAGGTCTACCAATACCTATAACTACACCTGCTCATGGAACAGCTTTTGATATTGTGGGGAAAAATAAAGCTAATGTAAGTCCGATGCTAGAATCTTTAAAGTTATTACTTAAACTCTTATCTTAATATTAAAAAATTCTCTTAAATTTTATTAAATTAGTATAATAATTATTTTGTGAGTAAAATTGTAAGTGTTAAAGCAAAGGTCTATAAATGGACAGGGCCCGTTCAAAAAATTCACGAAAATTTTTGCACAAATGCTGCAGATATTGTGAATCAAGAAAATATTTCAAATGATAGATGGACAACATATAAATTTCATAGTTGGTTAGTTGTAGAAGTAGAAACAAGTGATGGTTTTATAGGTTTAGGTAATGCTGCATTATCCCCAGAACCATGTAAATCAGTTGTAGATACTTATTTAGCGCCAGCCATTATTGGTGAAAGTATATGGGATTATGAGCATATATGGCAAAAGATGTATCGACAAACACTAGCTTGGGGAAGAAAAGGTGTAGGTATGACAGCTATTAGTGCTGTTGATATTGCAATATGGGATGCACTTGGAAAATCTGCTAAACAACCTGTATTCAAATTGTTAGGTGGAAAAACTAAATCAAAACTCCCTTGTTATGCAAGTAAGCTTTACAGTCAACCTCTTGATAGTCTTGCAAAAGAAGCTAAAGATTATGTAGATCAAGGTTTTAAAGCAATGAAATTAAGACTTGGTTGGGGTCCGACTGATGGTGCTGAAGGTATGCACAAGAATATTGAGTTAATCAAAACAGTAAGATCAGTTGTTGGTGATAATGTTGATCTTATGGCTGACGTATATATGGGATGGACATTTGAATATGCAAAAAGAATGATGAGATTAATTGATAATGAAAATCTTCGTTGGTTAGAAGAACCAGTTATTGCTGATGATATTGATGGTTATGCAGATCTAAAAGCTTCATGTAGAACTCCTATATCTGGTGGTGAGCATGAATATACACTTTTTGGTTTTAGGCAATTACTAGAAAAAAAAGCAATTGATGTTGTGCAATTTGATACGAATAGAGTTGGTGGAATAACACAGGCGCATAAAATTTCTGCTTTAGCTGAAGCATTTCAAATACCCGTTATTCCTCATGCTGGACAAGTCCATAATTTTCATATTTCCATGAGTTCAGTCAACGCTCCTATTGTCGAATATTTTCCATTCTGGCCAGTAGAAATTGGTAATGAATTATTTTGGTATATTTTTGAAGGAGAGCCTCAAGCAAAAAATGGTTTTATTGAATTAGATGAAAATAAGCACGGATTAGGAATAGAATTATCCAAAAAATATTTAGATAAATTTGAAATTGTGGAATAGAATTGTGAGTATGCAAGAGTGAACAAAGTTATTAGTCTTTTTTCTGGCGCGGGCGGCATGGATATAGGTTTTAGTAATGCTGGATTTGATATTTCAGTTTCTGTAGAACAAGACCCATCTTGTTGTAAAACTCTTCTTAAAAACAGACCTAATCTTAGATTAATAGAAGGTGATATATCAAAGATTTCTACTAAGGAAATATTAGAGTGTGCTGGTTTAAATGTCTTAGATGCGGCATTAGTTATTGGAGGACCACCTTGTCAATCATTTAGTCTTGCGGGCAAACGAATGGGATTAAATGATGACCGAGGGAAATTGATTTTAGAATTTGTAAGAGTCGTTAAAGAATGTCTTCCTACAGCATTTGTAATGGAAAATGTGAAGGGCATGCTTAATTGGTCCGGCGGAAAAGCAATAGAAGCAGTACTAAATGAATTTAGGGAACCAATTAAATATAAAGGAAAAGAATATATTTATAATGTTGATTATCAAGTTCTTAACGCTGCAGACTTTGGCATTCCTCAAAAAAGAGAAAGATTATTCATAGTTGGAAATAGGATTGGAGAGAATTTTGATTTTCCTTCACCAACACACGAACTAAAAAAGGATAATTATAAAGGTGACTTATTTCCAAGAAATCTGAAACCCTACGTTACTGTTTGGGACGCTATTGGTAAACTCCCGCCAGCAGACGAACCATCTGAAAATGCACAAAGAATATCAAAAACTATAAAAGAAAGAATAAAAAACTTTGGTTATTAAGAATCATCAAAAAACTGCTCATGCTCCTTCAACGTTAAAAAAGATTAAAACTGTTAAGCAAGGTGATAAATTGTCTAATAGTCAAAGAACATTTGGATCGACTTACAGAAGACTAGATCCGGATCTTCCATCTCCTACGGTCACAAGAAGCGGGTATAGAGATTTTATTCACCCATTTGAAGATAGGATGCTTACAGTTAGGGAACTTGCCAATCTTCAATCCTTCCCTGAAAATTGGGAATTTACTGGCGTTCGTCTTGACTCATATAGTAGTAAAAGAAAAACTACGATGACGCAATTTGGTCAAGTTGGTAATGCAGTTCCACCTAAATTAGCGAAAGTAATTGCTATAACTATTAAGAAAAATTTACTTAAGTAGAAACGTATGAATAGGTATGTTGTAAATTCAGGTTCTCTTATCACGAGCAAGGAAGCAAGAAGTTCTGGATTTTCAGAAATTGCTTTGCGAAAAGGCAAAGAAGCATCACATTATTTAGATTTAGCAAATGCTTTAAAGATTGCTATTCAAGATTATGAAAATCCTTTAGATCTAATTGATAAAAAAGAATTGTTAACTAGTATATGTGACGCGGCCGGAATTTCAACAAAGGCAAGAAACTATTTAACACAAGATAATATCAGAGAAATACTTATAGATTTTTTTGAGCAATTTATTCTCGTCAATAAGCAAAATTATGTTGATCAATTAGTCAACCGATACCTTTTAACACAAGGGGATGCTTTAGGAGGAAGAATTAGAAATATTGTTGGAAGATTAGCAGCAGAAAAATTTACAAAACATATAATAGCGACACTAAAAATTTATAGTTACAAATTCCAATGTTTTAACAAAAAAACTAAAAAATGGATTAAGGATAAAGATTATACTGAAGAAATCCTCCAAGATATAAAATCTATAAAGTGGTTAGCAAATGATAAAAGAAGAACGTTAGTGTATGATTTAACTGTACCTATTGTTAAAAAAAATGTTGATTTAGTAATTTTTTCTTCATTTTTTGAAGATTTTCCAAATAAAAGCAAATTTATTCAAGACCCAAATCATTATTTAGCATTAGGTGAACTAAAGGGTGGTATCGACCCTGCTGGTGCAGACGAACATTGGAAAACAGCAAATACTTCACTAGAAAGAATTAGACAATCTTTTGCAGACCAAAATATTCAAATAAAAACATTCTTTGTAGGAGCAGCGATAGAAAAAGCAATGGCAGAAGAAATATATTCACAGTATTCAGATGGTAGATTAAAAAATTGTGCAAATTTGACAAATACTGATCAGTTTAATGAACTGTGTAATTGGATTATTCATTTGTAGTTTTATTTAAATTAATAAAAATTTATTTTAATAATTTTTAATTAATGACTATGTCTCTTAACTTCAGCTCCTCTTTTTCCAATTAGAAAATCTAAATCTGCTCCTTTGTCAGCTTGCATTACATGTTCTACATACATTTTTTGATAACCACCTGTGATTTCTGGGACAACAGGTGAATAATTTTCCAGACGATTTTTTATTGTTTCATCATCAACTTTTAAATTCATTGTTCCTTGATCAACATCAACTTCTATTTCATCACCATTTTGGACCGCTGCTAAAGGACCTTTAACAGCAGCTTCTGGAGCTGTATGAAGTATTACTGTACCATATGCTGTTCCACTCATTCTAGCATCAGATATTCGAATCATATCTCTCACACCTTTTTTAAGTACTTTTTGTGGAAGTCTCATATTTCCAACTTCAGCCATACCAGGATAACCTTTCGGCCCACAGTTTTTTAAAACTAATATTGAATTTTCATCAACTTCTAAATTAGGGTCATCAATCTTTTCATGAAACTCTTCTACGCTTTCAAAAACTACAGCTTTTCCAGTATGTTTCATTAATTCAGGCGATGCAGCTGATGGTTTAATAATTGCACCATTTGGAGCGATATTACCCCTAAGAATTTTAATTCCTCCATTTGTTGTTAATGGATTTTCGAATTCTTTGATAACATCATTGTTCCAACATTTAGCATTTATATTATTCTCAGATATGGTTTTTCCATTAACAGTCATTTCATTTTCTTCTAATAGATTTTTTTCCATTAATCTTTTTATAACTACAGGAACACCACCTGCATAATAAAAATCTTCCATTAAGTATTTTCCAGAAGGTTGTAGATTTACTAATGTTGGAATACCGTCTCCACATTTATTCCAATCATCTAAATCTAAATCAATTTCCATTCGACCTGCAATTGCTGCTAAATGGATAACTGCATTTGTAGATCCGCCTATTGCGCCATTTACCTTAATAGCATTTTCAAATGATTTTTTTGTAACGATTTTAGACATTGTTATATCTTCCTGGACCATTTCAACAATTCTTTTTCCAGACATATGTGCTAAAGCATATCTTCTAGAGTCAACTGCAGGTATTGCAGCATTTCCAGGAAGTGACATTCCTAATGCTTCTACCATTGAACCCATTGTTGATGCAGTCCCCATTGTCATGCAGTTACCTTTTGATCTACTCATTGAAATTTCTGCATTTATAAAATCTTCTTCAGTTATTATGCCTGCATTTAAATCTGCATCAAGTTTCCACACTCCTGTTCCAGACCCTATTGTTTCCCCTTGATGATGTCCATTAAGCATTGGGCCACCTGATACACCTATTGTAGGAAGATCAACACTTGCTGCACCCATCATCAATGAAGGTGTTGTCTTATCACAACCCATTAGCAATACGACTCCGTCAATAGGATTGCCTCTTATTGCTTCTTCAACATCCATACTTGCTAAATTTCTAAACAGCATGGCTGTTGGTCTTAAATTTGACTCACTTGCAGAAAAAACAGGAAATTCTAAAGGAAAGCCTCCCGCCTCATAAACACCTTTTTTAACAGACTCTGCTATCTCTCTAAAATGACCATTACAAGGTGTTAGTTCAGACCAGGTATTACAAATACCAATTACAGGACGTCCATCAAACAAGTGATTTGGATGGCCTTGATTTCTCATCCAGCCTCTATGTATAAAAGTATCTCTTCTATGTGATTTAGAATTATACCAATCAGAAGATCTAAATTTATTTTTTTTATTCATAAAAAAATCTTATCTAATAAAAGTAAAAAATCAAATTCTAAATTTATTATCTTCAATACCAGGAGTATTTACATTTAATGCAAATAAACTACCATCATATTTATTTTTATCTGAATTATTAGCAGTAGTAATAAATAGAGTTTTGAGATCATTTCCACCAAAAACACAATTTGTTACATTTTCAACAGGTAGTTCGAAAATTTGATCAATCCTGCCTTTTGGATCAATTTTCACAACACATGATCCACCCCAACGACAATTCCAAATAAAACCATCACTATCAATAGTTGATCCATCTGGAGCACCTCTATCAAAGTCAAAAAAAATTTTTTTGTCTGATAAACTACCTTCATCTAAGTTAAAATTATATTCAAGTAGTGATCCTTCAGTTGTATCAGTAAAATAAAACTTTGTGTTATTTGGACTCCAAACAAATGTATTGGGTATTCCAAGATTTGTTTCAACAATATTTACCTTATTATCAGATAGACAATATAAATTACCAGATTTAGTATTTAAAAATTTTGCGCTTCCATCTTGATTAAAATTATTTTGCATCGTCCCAAACCAGAGCCTACCCTTAGCATCACATGCACCATCGTTTGATCTATTTGTTGCAATATCATCTTCAACATTAATTATTCTTTCATATTTTTCAGATTGAAAGTTAAATTTATTTACTCCATTATTTGAGACTAAAGCAATTTCATTCTTAGAGATTATTGACGTTGCTGTTACAAACTCTGGTAAATCAAAAGTTTCTAATTTTTCATTATCAAATTTAATTCTGTACAAAACTGATTTTGGTTTAATATCAACCCAAAATAAACTTTGATCAATTGAAGACCAAGTAATACCTTCACCTAAACTATTATTTACATCTTTATATAATTCGACCTTACTCATAATTTAGATCAATATAATAAAATTATAAATATATGAAGATAAGTTTACAGGTAATGGGCTTTATCTTTGATACGAGCCATTACTTCTTTGGTTGCTTCTTCAGATCCATCATGAAATGTACCCATTAGTTTGTCTAAGAAACTAGTATTTCCACCTGAGTAATTACATTCAAAATATTTATGATGAATATAATGCATATAATCACCTGTTGGAATTGACACGCCATTTTTGAAAGTCATTTTCTCGTATCCTGTATGACCAGGTGTTGGTGCTAAACCGGCATGAAATACATGATACATTGCAACAAGAGGATGTGAAGGGATAATCCAATGAACTAGGATACCTGAAAAATATAGTATATGCTCTATTGGATGCATAGACATTCCTGACCAAGCACCTGTATTTGTATTACGGTGGTGAACTTTATGAGCAATCTTATAAAGTGGTGCCCAGTGCAATAGTCTATGAGTTAAATAAAAATGTGCATCTCTTATAAAGGGAACAAGAAAGAACATAAAACAACAATATATTGGATAAACCTCCCAGCTTACATATGGGATTATTTGATTTGCAAATGCCCAAAATGTAATTACTTCATAAGCTGTCCACAATGGAATTGCACTACAAAAAGTATAGAATAAGTTATCTTTAGTCTGATCATTAAATAAAAATGTTGAGTTGTTTTTTTCCAAAGGTCGTGGATTATATTTAAATGAAGTTCCTTGTGTTTTCAGTTTTAAATGAAAGAAGCCTGTCCAAAGCAAAATAATAACTGCATTTCTGAAAAATATATAGGATATCCATCCTATTTCAAATGTCTTCATTGTCTCTAAGGAAGGAGTCAAAAAAAGATATGTAGCAACTGTTATTGCTGCAAAGACAAAGGTCCATGGGAAAAAAATTCCTGGAAATTTAAAAAAATAGTTTAAAAATTTTATTGGGTTAAAAAATATATCTTTAGGTGGATTAATACTTATTGTACCAAAAGGTTTCCAATGCCCTCTTTTATCTCTCGTTCCGAAATCATTATCATTTATTTGATTTCCCATAACTAGGTTATAGTATATTTTGGATAAAAAAAAAGAGACTAAATTGTCGTATCTGGAACCTTCACATCAATAAAATAATTCCTATCTTTGGATTGCTTAAATATTGCTGGAATTATTGATCTATATGCAGAAATTATGCCGTTATGAGGTTCTGGCATTTGATTTTTAACTATTTTGTGAAATTTTTTTAAATTATGACATGGGATTTTTGGGAAAATGTGGTGTTCAATATGATACTCCATATTTGAATACAAAAAACTAAAAAAAGGATTCATAATAACAGTTCTCGTACTTTTTCTATGATCTTTAATATTATCAGCTAATCCAGCATGTTGAGTCATACCGCAAATCATTAAAATAGTGTTTCCATAAAATGGAGGTAAAATTATCATAACTATCGGCAACCATGATTTTAGTAGAAGCGAAGATAAAATTATAATTAACCAAAAACTTAAATATAATCTTGAACTATTAATAATCTTTTTTATCTCCTCTTCAGGTACCGTAACTTTTACAACAGGAGTAATTATCCCAAATGAATGTTTTATAATTTCAAAATGAGTAAAATGTCTTATTTTTTGAATATTAATTATTGGACCGAGAGGTAAAAAATTTAAAAGAAATCTAATAGGCTCTGTTGGTTTAGGACTATTGTTCTCATAGTCATATACTTCTTCATGTGTAAAAATTGTATAAGTGTGATGATGAAAATGACTCCACTTCCATCTAACTGCTTCAAAACCACCAAGTAAAGAAGTTAAATGGTAAAAAAATTTATTAAGTGTTCTTGATTTAAAATATGTCTCATGATTTGTTTCATGTTGAATACTAATTATTTTACAATAAAAAATATTTCCATAAAAAAGAAGAGCAGGGATTGACCATAAAGATCCCCAACTTACAATACATAAATATCCACTTAATATCAGAGCAACAATAAATAAAAATATATCAACTAAACCTTTAACATCAGATCTCTTAGATAATTCTTTTAAAGTCTTCTTATCTATTTTTGGTTTATACCAAGTATTCAAATCAACTTCGCCCGCAAACATAAATTAAAATTTTTCTGAAAGCTTCAAAAATTTTTCAAATTCACTTTCTTCAATATTAACTGTTATTTTAGGATCATTAAATTTTTTATTTACTGTATCATCATGAAATTCTTTAAATGCACTTATTCTTTCAGCTTGAAGTTTTGCAAATTCCTTTTTAAAGTCTCTATAAATACGTGCATGTCTTGGAATTTTTCCTTGAGTATATCCAAGTACGTCATTAGCAAATAAATATTGACCATCACATCCAGAACCGCTTCCCATTGAAAGAGTCATGATGTCAACTTTTTTTGTAATTACTTCAGCTACTTTTGGCGGAACCACTTCGAGTTCAACCCCAATAGCTCCTGCTTCTTGTAACTCAAGAGTATGTTCTAAAATTCTAACAGCTTTATCAGCGGTTTTGCCTTGTGCAACAAATCCACCAATCCAAGTAGCATTTCCTGGAACTAATCCAACATGACTATTAATTGGTACATATTCATCTCTTAACGCTCTAATCCATTTGTAACTCCAATTTCCACCGTAGATTACATCTGCGCCAATATCTAAATACTTATGTGATAGTTTCATTGCTTCATACTCAGAAGCTACTCTTACAGCACCTCCAGATTGCATAAAGCAAGTTGGTGCGACCTCCCGAATTCTCTTAAGTTCATCAAAAGAATTATAAATACCAAATTGTGGAGCATCATGAGAAGTGCAAATCATGTCGATGCCTGCCTCTTCAGCTGCTGCAGCTTCGTCAGTGTTATGTACAAACATAACACTTAGTTGTCTTTTACCTTTGCATTGCAAATAATCGTAAACTGTAAGTTTTTTTCTGCTCATAAAATCTCCAAAAAAAATATTTAATCTATCTTAATGAAAATTTTGTCATTATCAACTTTAACTGGGTATGTTTTTAAATCCTCACATGCTGGAGGGCTTAAAGCTTCGCCAGATTTAATATTAAAAATTCCTTGGTGCATTGGACATTCAATTTCATCATCCATAACCAAACCATCTTCGAGATGTACAGCCTCGTGTGTACACATTCCATCAGTAGCATAAAAACCGTCTATTAACCTATACACACAAAATGTTTTATCTTGATGATCAAATCTTATGAGATCCTCTTCTTCAATACTATCTGTAGATCCTACTTCAATCCAATTTTCTTCAGACATAATTTGTATATAATATCTATTTTATGAAAATAAATACAAAATAAGTAAATTGTTATTTTTGTATAAGTTTATTTAATTTTAGATTTTGATCTGAGAGAATTTGTTTATCTACAATGGTATTTTTCTCAGTTAATTTAGAAGTTATTCTAATGTCACGACCAACTTTTCCAGCGATTCCTAAACCACATGCACCTCTTATTATTTTATTTTTTAGAAAAAAATAAATTACGCCATTATTAATATCATTACCTCTTTCAATGATTTCATCATAATCATCACAAATACCAGTCAGTTGAAGATTTAAATTAAATTGATCAGACCACATCCAAGGAATTGAAGTATATTCTGTTTTTACTCCAGCAATATTTTTTCCAGCACATATTCCATGATTCTGTGCATGTTGATAAGACTCAAGTCGTATATTTCTTTCATATAATGGATGATAAAAATTAGATACGTCACCAGCTGCATAAACATCTTTGATGGAAGTTTCACAAAATTGATTAGTTGTTATGCCATTATTAAGTTTTAAATTTGTATTTTCAAATAACTTAACAGACGGAGTTGAACCTATACCAGCAATAAGAAAATCTGTTTCTATTAAAGAATTATCATTTAATAAAATTTCATACATATCATCTTTTTTTATTATCTTATCTATCTGTTTATTTAATATTATTTCATTTCCATGTTCTAAATGAATGTTTTGAACTAAATCAGCAATTTGTTTGGGTATGATTCTTCCCATAAGTTGATCACCAATTTCGATAACAGTTACTTTCTTTTGAAGCTGAGATAAAGATGAAGCAATTTCTAAGCCAATGAAGCCACCACCAATAATAGTTATTTTATTTTTATTTAAAACTTTATCCTTTATTGTTTTAGCTTCTTCTAAGTTTCTTAGATAATAAACATCATTGATTAAATTATTATCTAAACTAAGTTTTTTATTTTCAGAACCTGTTGAAATAAGCAAACTATCATAAAAGTAAACTTCATCATTTTTTGTAAAAAGTTTTTTATTTTCAAAGTCAACTTTAGTAATTGATACGTATTCAAAATCTATATTTTCTTTTTTTAATACTTCGTCAGAATAAAAATATAGATCTTCTTCATTTTTTTTATCTAGCAAAAAATCTTTAGATAAAGGAGGTCTTTCGTATGGTAATAAATTTTCTTCACCTAAAATTTTAATATTTGATTCTGAATCATTTTGTCTAATCTCTCTAGCAGCATAAATTCCGGCTTGACCACCGCCTAAAATTATAATGTTATTTTTCACTAAGTTTAAGCGTTACTAGGAATAGATAATGGAATTTGATAGTCTGGATTTTTTGCTTGTTTTACGAGTGCTGGAATAATTTCTTTATAAGCCCCTAGAAGACCTTTTCTGGCAGGTGGTAATTGATCTTTAATCATAGAATGCAGTTTAGGTAGATTATGTGAGGGAACTTGAGGGAACATATGGTGTTCAACATGATATTCCATATGCCAATATAAAAAACTTAAAACTGGATTTAAATACACTGTTCTGGTTGTATACCTATGGTCTCTTTTATCTTCTCTAAGTCCTGCGTGTTGAGTAAGACCCATAAGCATGACAAGAGTCTTTCCATAAAAATTAGGTAATAAAACATATAGAACTGGTAACCAGCTTTGAAAGTATATTGAAGATACAATGCTTATGATCCATATTGAAAGGTGACTCCAGGCAGACAATCTACATTTCCATCTTTCTTTTTCAGGAATACAAACTTTCATTACATCTGTAGTTACACCAAACGCATGTTTTATAGTTTCCCATTGAAGAGAATTTTTAAAGAAAAATAATCCTGAAAATGGAATATAGTGAGAGAAAAATACAATCAAGTCAGTTGGTTTTTTTACATGTATTTCAAAATCTACAGGATCATTAAATTGAGTATAGGTATGATGATGGTAGTGTGAATACCTCCATCTAATCGGTTCAAAATTATCCATAAAGCTCGCTATGTAATAAAAGAAATCGTTAAAGAATTTAGATTTAAATGCTGTTCTATGACCAGTTTCGTGCCAGATAGCGTCACTACATCCCCAAATATTTCCATATATTAAAAAAAATAGTAAAGACCACCAAGTACCCCAAGTAATATAAGCTAAATAACCAAAAAGAAACAAAGATGAGAAAAAAATAATCATGTGCTTAAAACCTTGCCAATCGGATTTCTTACATAATTTTTTAAATTCTTTTTTATCTATGTTGGCTCTGTACCATTTTCCTAAATCAACATCCATAATTAAAAAATATCACTTTTTGATTATCTTATAAATATAAAAATTACGTTAATTTCCTGATTAAGTGCGACCATTTAATCTATCCAGGAGTTCAAGAATATGAATTGTAATAAGACTTTTAATACTTTAATTTAATTGTATTATTGATTTATTCACTTATAAAATAAATCATAAATTATTTGGAGGAATTATGAAAAAAATTTTTGCCGTCATTGCTCTATTTTTTGCTTTTGTATCTACTTCAGCAATAGCAAAAAATGATTACAGCTGTGATAAGAAATTTATCTTTTTCCCAGGTGGACCAGAAGGTGGTCCGTTTGGAACTATCGTTTACAATGGTGCAGTAGCTGCAGCAGAACATACTGGTTGTGATGTAGATTATTACTGGTCACAATGGAATTCAGAAATTATGATTAAGCAATTTAAAGAAGCTGTTGCTTTACAGCCTGATGGAATTGCAATTTATGGTTTCCCAGGTGATGCTGCAATGAGGCCTATCATTCAAGAGGCTAGAGAAATGGGAATAGTAATTACTACTATGAACACACCTCTTCCTGATCTTGAATCTGAATTTAAAACTGAAGGTTTTGGTTACGCAGGTGCAGATCTTTTTGATGCTGGATTTAATCTAGGTAAAAAAGCTGTTGAAGTTTGTGGTCTACAAGCTGGAGATAAAGCTTTTATCTGGGGTCTTGCAAGTATGCCAAATAGAGGAGAAAGAACTAAAGGGGCAATAGCTGGTGTTGAAGCAGCTGGCGTAGAAGTTGTATATCAAGAAATACCTGATAATGTAAACTCAGATGCATCTCAGGGAACTCCTATGTATGTTGCGACTTACAGTGCAAATCCTGATATTAAAATGGCAATTACTGATCATGGTGGGTTGACTGCAAGTTTACCAACTTATATGAAAGCCGCAGGTCATGGTACAGAAGAAGTCTGTGGTGCTGGATTTGACTTATCAGCTCCTATTGTTGATGGAATTAACTCTGGTTACATTGACGTAGTAATTGATCAGCAACCATTTATTCAAGGATATATGCCGATTGTTCAATTATTCCTAAGTACAAAATATGGAATGGCTGGATTAGCAATGGATACTGGTGCTGCATTTGTTACAGCTGATAACGTGGAAGCTGTTGCTCCATTAGCAGCAGTACAAATTAGATAAAAAAAAATAAAACCTGCCTTATTTAAAGGCAGGTTTTTTGTTTATGGCAGAAGAGCTCTTAAAATTAGAAAATATTTATAAAAACTTTGGAAACGTAAAAGTTTTAAAAGATGTAAACATCAAAATAAATAAAGGTGAAGTTGTTGCTTTAATAGGTGATAACGGGGCTGGGAAATCAACACTTATAAAAGTCATAACTGGAGTTCATAGTCCAAACTCAGGAAAAGTTTTTTTTAAAAATCAAGAAGTACAAATTAAATCTGTTGCACAATCAAGAAAAATGGGCATTGAAGCTGTCTATCAGGAAAGAGCATTATGTGATCAACAAGAATTATTTAGAAACATCTTTGCTGGAAGAGAAATTACAAACTCATTTGGCTTTTTAGATATAAAAAAACAGAGAAAAGAAGCAGAGAAAATTCTACGAGATTATATTGGATTTACATCAAAGGCTATAACAGTTGATTCTCAAGTAATGGGATTATCTGGTGGAGAAAAACAAGGTGTTGCCTTTGGTAGATCATTATATTTTAATTCTGATTTGATCGTATTAGATGAGCCAACTATGGGCTTATCAATTCAAGAAACTGAAAAAGTCCTAAATTTCGTAAAGGGTTTAAAAAATGAAAATAAATCAGCAATTTTTATCGATCATAACATAATTCATGTCTATGGTGCTGCAGATAGATTTATTATTTTAGATAGGGGTGAAGTTGTTGGAGAATTTAATAAAGAAGAAATATCAAGAGAAGAACTAGTACAGAAAATGATACAATTGCATGAATCTGGAAAAATTAAAGTGGAAGATTAAATGAGTAATTTATTAAATAGTTATTTTGTAAAAACACATAAGCTTGAGATTAGTATTACAATAATCGCAATTGTTCTTTTTCTAATTTACTTTTTAGGCGCACCACATGTTTTCACTCGTTTTCCAATTTACAGAGCGTTTATGCAATCAATGCCTTTCTTTGGAATTATAGCTATATCAGCGACATTTGTCGTTACACTTGGTGAAATAGATTTATCCTTTCCCTCTATAGTTGGAATTACTTCACTGATATTTGGAATGGTTATGACATCAACTGATGGTAACGTTTTCATTGCATTTATACTTGCAACTTCTCTAGGAATGTTTGCTGGTTTAATTAATGGACTACTTGTTACCAAGATTGGAATCCCTTCAATTGTTGCAACTATAGGAACTCTGTTTTTTTGGCGAGGATTAGTGAATGTAATTTCTCAGGGTAGTGGTATTGCAATCGTAGATGTTGCAGATGGAACTTGGCATCATATGATATTTGTTGAAAAATTATTTGGTAAAATTCCAATGCAATTTATTTGGTTCATTGTATTAACTGGATTGATGCAATGGGTTTATCGGTACCATAAATTTGGAAATCACATCCACTTTGTAGGTGACAACAAAGCAAGTGCTCAAATGATGGGAATTAATGTTGATAATGTAAAAATTATTGCTTTTGTACAACTAGGATTTTTCTCAGCTTTAGCAGGAATTTTTACAATGTATGAAATGTTATATTTCTGGCCTACACAAGGTGAGGGCTTAATGTTAACGACACTAGCAGCTGTCTTTGTTGGTGGTACTTCAGTCTTTGGTGGTAAAGGTACTATTTTTGGAACTTTTATTGGAGTATTAATTATTGGTTCATTAGAATCAGGAATAGTTGCTTTAGGTTTATCAGGTTTTTATGTAAAATTTATTAATGGACTAATGATTACAGTAGCCGTAACAGTTTATGCTCTAATACAAAGAAGAAAAAATTAATAAGTAGCTCGACCTCCACTCAAATCAAAAGTTGAGCCTGTTGTATAAGAATTTTCTTCAGAAGACATCCATGCAACTAAAGAAGCTAATTCTTCAACTAACACAAATCTATTTCTAGGAATTTTTGATAACATATAATCAATGTGTTCTTGTGTAATTTGATCAAAAATACGTGTTTTTGCAGGTGCAGGGGTAATACAATTTACTGAAATATTATTTTCTGCTAATTCTTTTCCTAAAGATTTAGTAAGTGCGATAACTCCTGCTTTTGCTGCACTATAAGGCATTGCATTAGGATTACCTTCCTTACCAGCTATCGAGGAAATATTAACTATACGTCCATAATTATGTTTTATGAAATGAGGAACTATAGTTTTGCAGCAATAAAATACTCCACTTAGATCTATGTCTATAACTTTTTGCCATTCCTCAAGTGGATAATCCCAAGTCTTAAAGTTTGGTCCAGCTATTCCTGCATTATTTATTAATATATCAATTTTGTTTTCATACGTAAGACTTTCAGCAAATGCATTCTCCACACTTTTATAACTTGAAACATCAACTTCAATTTTTTGAGTATTTTTTAGATCAACTTTATTTAAATATTCTGTATCTTTATCCCATATTAATACTCTTGCACCTGACTCTATAAATCTTTTTGTAATTGCTAACCCAAAGCCTTGTGCTCCACCAGTTACAATTGCTACTCTATTTTCTAAATTAATTCTATTCATTGGATTTGTTCTAAAATATATTCAGCTGAACTAACAAGGTATTCTCCTTCATTTTCAATAAATTTGTTTATAATCATATTATTCTCAATGATCATGGCAAACCTTCGACACCTAAAGCCCATATAATTTTTTGTCTTATCAGATATCAAGTCAAAATATTTTGTAATCTCAGCATTTCCATCTGCAATTCCGTTGATCCTTTCTCCATCTGTAAAACTTAATAACCAGGATTTCATAACATGTTCATCGTTTACAGAAAGACAATAAATTCCATCAATTTTTTTATTTATAAATGAATTATATAATTTTATATAACCTGGAAAATGTTTTTCAGAACAAGTTGGTGTAAATGCTCCTGGTACACCAAATAGGATAATTTTTTTATTTATAAATTCATTTTTTAATGAAGATACTAATGAAACACCATTTTTAATAATAGGCACTTTAAAATCATCTATAATAATTTTTATCATTTAACTTTATTATATGTTTCAAATATTTGTTTCTCAGTCAATATTTCATTCATTACTATGCCTTCAGGAAACTTTGTAGAATAAAAAGCATTAAAAGGTATACCAAATTTATTATATTTTTTTAAAAATTCATTTATTTTTTGATTTGGTTGAGT
>QBZY01000019.1 GCA_003282155.1 Pelagibacteraceae bacterium AG-337-I02
ATTAAAAAGATTATTTCTAAATTAGATAAAAAAACCAATGCAATTCCGTATGTAGAATATAATGACAGACAATTAATTAAGAAAAGTAAATCTGAAACTAAGGCAATTAACGTACAAACACCTCAGGGGTTTAATTATAATCTGATATTAAAAGAACATATTAAATATAAAAATTTTGAATTTAATGATGATTCAGGATTATTACAAAAATCAAAAATGAAAATAAATTTTATCAAAGGTGAGAAAAAAAATATTAAAATTACTTATCCAGAAGATATTCAGTTATTTAGTTTATATAGAAAACCAATAACAAAATACGGTATTGGTTACGATATTCATCAAATTGACAAAAAAACCAAAAATGGATTAAAATTAGGTGGCATTAGAATTCCTTTCTCAAAATTAATTGGTCATTCTGATGCAGACGTTGTACTGCATGCAGTTAGTGACAGTATTTTTGGAGCACTTTCTATGAGAGATATAGGATATCACTTTCCCAATACAGATAAAAAATGGAAAAATGCAGATTCATCTAAATTTATTATTTATTGCAGAAATAAACTTAAAGAGAAAGGTTATTCCATAATAAATCTAGATATAAATATAATAGCTGAAAAACCTAAAATTAATAGTTATGTTTCAAAAATGATTAAAAATATTGCAACATTACTTCAAATTAAAAATAGCTCTGTGTCTATTAAAGCAACTACAAATGAGAAAATTGGTTTTATTGGCAATGGTGAAGGAATTGCAGCTGAGTCAATAGTTCATATAACAGATGATAAAATTAACTAATTTTTTTGTATCTTTATCATTTGCTGGATATATTAAATTAATACCGCCAGGAACTTTTGCATCTTTTCTATCAATAGTGATTTTATTTCCTATTGTTGAATACAAAATCATTTCTTTAGAAATATTTGTAGGTATTTTTATTATAATTTTTTTACTATCATTATTTTTTATTAATAAATTTTCTTCACACTCGCAATCACATGACTCAAAAATAATAGTTATTGATGAATTCTTAGGAATATACCTAATTTTAATATTTTATGATCAAATTAAAATAATAAACCCTTATGTTACAATGATGTTAATTTTTATTTTATTTCGTTTTTTTGATATTTTGAAAATTTTTCCTGCCAACTTAGTAGACAAGAAACTTAAATCAGCTTTTGGAGTAATATTTGATGATTTAATTGCAGGAATATATACAATATTTATTCTTTATATTTTACATGCCAATTATTAAAAAAATTATAGATAAATTAAAAAAAAAAAATATCTCAATTTCTGTTGCTGAGTCATGTACAGGTGGACTAATAGCAAATACTATTACCAAATATAGCGGAGTTTCAAAAATTTTCTCTTATGGAATTATTAGTTATTCTAATAGAGCTAAATCAAAATATTTATCTGTTTCAAAAACTAATCTCTATAAATTTGGAGCTGTAAGTAAAGAAGTAGCTGAGGATATGATAAATGGACTATATAAAAATGAAAAAACACAAATCTGTATTTCTACAACTGGTATAGCGGGTCCCAATGGTGGCACAAAGTTAAAGCCAGTAGGATTAGTTTATATTGGAATTAAAATTAATAAAAATAATTATATTTTCAAAAAAATATACAAAGGTAAGAGGTTGGAAATACAGAGAAAAACTAGAAATTTTATATTTAGAAAAATTAATGAATTAATCTAGCATTTCATCAGCACGGATTTTAAATGATTCAATCATTTTATTTTCAATTAATGGAAAAAAAGCTTCAGCAATTTTTTGATGAAAAAATCGTTTAAACTCAAACTCCACATTAAAATGAATTAATGTTTGATTTTTTTTAAGTGATTCAAAAATCCAACTTGTTTTTAAATCTTTTAATGGTCCTTCTATATAAGTTGTAGTAATTGAAAGTTTTTTTTTATCAAATGTTACATGGGATCCAAATGTTTGGGGCATAAAATATTTGTACCAAACAACCATATCAGCATATATTTCGTTTTTATTTTTAGAATGTATTCTCATTGCTGAACACCAAGGAATAAAATATGGATAACTCTCAATATCCAAAACTATATCAAAAAGCCCTTTAGCGTCGTGATCGACTATTTCCTCCCTATTTGATGATTTCATTGAATCGAATAAAGTTTATTTTTCCTATTTTCTTGCATGATTTTAAAATCATCTGATGCGTGATAACTAGAGCGAGTTAGTGGTGAACATGCAGCCATTAAGAAACCTTTTGCATAAGCCATTTTTTTATAATCTTCGAATTCTTTTGGAGTAATAAATTTTTCTAATTTAGCATGCTTAGGAGTAGGAGGTAAATATTGACCAATTGTAATAAAATCTACATCAGCTGCACGTAAATCATCCATAACTTGATACACTTCTTCTTTTGTTTCACCTAGACCAACCATTATTCCAGATTTAGTAAATATGTTTGGGTTTTTTTCTTTTATTTGGCTAAGTAAATTTAAACTAATAAAGTAACGTGATCCTGGTCGTATTGATGGATACAATCTCGGAACCGTCTCTAAATTATGATTAAAAACGTCAGGTAAGTTTTTTGATAGTATATCTATTGCTTCAGGCTTGTTTTTAAAATCTGGCGTTAAAATTTCAATTGTGCAGTTTGGATTTAAAGATTTAATTGAGTCTATGACATTTATGAAGTGCAATGCACCTCCGTCTATTAAATCATCTCTGTCAACACTAGTTATAACAACATGTTCTAAATTCAATTGCTTAACTGACTCAGCGATTCTAATTGCTTCACCATGATCAATAAATTGAGGTTTACCTGTTTTAATATTACAAAAGGCACAGGCTCTAGTACAAATATCCCCTAAAATCATAAAGGTAGCGTGTTTTTTTTGCCAACATTCAGCTATGTTAGGACAAGCAGCTTCTTCACATACAGTTACAATTTTTTTATCTTTTAAAAGTTTATTTGTTTCTTTAAAAAATTTAGAAGTTGGAGCTTTTACTCTAATCCAATCAGGTTTTTTTGGAATAGGATTTACTTTATTCTTAACCTTTTCTGGGTGTCTTGAATCTACCATGACTCTTAAATAACTTCCATATCCAAGCTATTCAACCATATTTGAAAAGGATCCTCTAAAATATCGCCGAAATCTTTGAGTAATTTTGCCGCAACGGCACCATCTAATGATCTATGATCCGCTGAAATGGTAGATTTCATTGTATGTCCTACTTCAATTCTTCCAGCATTAATGACTGGTTTTTCGATTATAGATCCTACAGCAATAATACTTGATTGTGGTGGATTAATAATTGCTTGAAATTCTGTAATACCAAACATGCCTAAGTTTGAAATTGTAGTAGATCCACCGCTATATTCTTCTGGTAATAATTTATTTTGATTAGCTTTTTTTACAAGGGATTTAACTTCTGATGAAATTTCAGCTAAACCTTTTTTATCTGCATTTTTAACTATAGGCGTAATCAATCCTTCTTTTAACGCTACCGCAATTGCGATATCGATATTTTTATATTGATGAATTTTACCATTCACCCAAGAAATATTCGTTTCTGGGTTTTTGGCGATTGCCATTGCGCATGCTTTAACAATAAGATCATTAAAAGAAATTTTTACATTACTATTTAAATTAATTTTTTTTCTTAAATTGATTAGCCTATCCATTCGCGTTTCAATAGTAAGATAAAAATGTGGAACCTCATTTTTTGTTTGTGTAGTTCTTTCAGCAATTATTTTTCTAATACTAGAAGGCTCAATTATAGAAATATTTTCATCATTAATTTTTAGTTCAAAATTTTGAATATCTTTTTTTATTATTCTGCCATCAGGACCAGATCCTTTTATTAAAGATATATCAATATTATTATCTTTAGAAAATTTTTTAACAAATGGTGAAGCAAAATTAATATTTTGATTAGTATTTGAATTTATAGTTCTTTCTATAATTTGATTTTCATCTTCTTCTATATTACTTTCAATTTCTTTTAAAACTTCATTTTTTTTATCATTACCTGCTTCTTCATCCTTATTATTATAATCTTCTAATTTATCATGTTTATCACCATTGAGTAGGGCAATTACAGAATTAACAGCAATTTGTTTATCTGGAATTGAGTCTATTAAATGTGTAATTTCTCCTTCGTCAACTGCCTCAACCTCCATTGTTGCTTTATCTGTTTCAATTTCTGCTAATATATCTCCGGCCGAAACAGTGTCACCTATTTTAACTAACCACTTATTAATTATACCCTCTGACATTGTGGGAGATAATGCAGGCATTAAAACTTTAATGGCCATTTATTTTATATAACTTACTTTTTTTGCAGCATTTATAATATCATCAACTTGAGGAAGGTATAATTTTTCTAAGCTTAATGAGTATGGCATTGGAACATCAGCACTATTAACTTTTATCACTGGTGAATCTAAATAATCAAATGCATCCCTTTGAACAATATTTGCAATTTCAGAACCAACACTACCAAATGGCCAAGACTCTTCAACAGTGATTAGTCTATTAGTTTTTTTAACTGAATCTAATATTGTTTCCGTATCCAAAGGTCTTAAAGTTTGTAAATCAATAATTTCTACATCTAAATTGTATTCCTCTTTTAATCTTAATGCCGCTTCTTTTGATTTCTGTAACATTATAGAATAAGTGACAATTGTTAAATCTTTTCCATCTTTTTCAATATTTGCTTTTCCAATAGGAATTGAGAAGTTAATATCATTATTAACAGGACCTTTTAATCCATAAAGAATTTCATTTTCTAGAAAAATCACAGGATTTGGATCTGATATTGCAGAACGCAACAAACCTTTTGCATTATATGGAGTAGATGGTGCAATAACTTTTAAACCTGGAACTTGAGAATACCAAGAAGAGAAATCCTGACTATGTTGTGCAGCTACTTGCGCTGCAGCACCATTTGGTCCTCTAAAAACAATAGGACAATTAATTTGCCCTCCAGACATGTAAAGTGTTTTTGCTGCTGAATTAATGATTTGATCAATTGCTTGCATAGAAAAATTAAAAGTCATGAATTCTAAGATTGGTCTTAATCCCTTAAATGCTGCACCAACTGCTAATCCAGTAAATCCATGTTCGGAAATAGGCGTATCTAATACTCTTTCTTTACCAAATTCTTGAAGTAGATCTTGTGTTACTTTATACGCACCTTGATACTCGGCAACTTCTTCTCCTAGTATAAAAACTTTATTATCTTTTCTCATTTCTTCAGCCATTGTGTCTCTTAGCGCTTGACGCATGGTAATTTCCTCAGAACTTAAATTTGTATCCTCTTCTATTTTAGGTGATGGTGTATCGATTATTTCATCTTTCTTAGTCTCAATTTTTGTCTCAATATTTTTTACAATTTTCTTTTCTTCAATAACTTTTTCAACTGGAGCCTCTTTTCTTGCTTCAATTTTTTCATTTGGATCACCAATAATAGCTATAGCTTTATTTACTGGAATATTTACCTCTCCTTCTTTAAATAAAAGATCAAGAACAACACCTTCATCGACCGCTTCTACTTCCATTGTAGCTTTATCAGTTTCAATTTCTGCAATCAAATCACCAGCTTTAACACTATCCCCTTTTTTAATTAACCACTTAGACAGATTCCCCTCTGTCATTGTTGGTGATAATGCGGGCATTAAAATTTCTGTGCTCATAATTTATAAATAAACGTCCGTATAAAGCTCACTTTCCTTTGGAAAAGGACTGTTGGTTGCAAATTCAGCGGCATTTTTTATTTCTTCTAAAGTATCTTTATTAATTTTTTCAATTTCATCATTAGTTGCAATTTTTTTCTTTAATATTTCAGCTTTAACTATTTCAATAGGATCAGTTTGCTTATAATTATCTAATTCTTCTTTCGTTCTATATTTTGCAGGATCAGACATTGAATGTCCTCTATATCGATATGTTTGTACTTCGATAATATAAGGCCCATTCCCTTCCCTAACATATTTACCTGCTTTATCTGCTGCTTCTATAACTGAAAATACATTCATTCCATCCACCTTCTCACCAGGAATGCCAAATGCCTCACCTCTTTTATATAAATCTAATCCGGCCGCCGCTCTATCTACAGATGTACCCATTCCATATTTATTATTTTCAATAATGTATAGAACGGGAAGCTTCCATAAAGCAGCTAGATTAAAAGCTTCAAAAACTTGTCCATTGTTCATCGCTCCATCACCAATATATGTTCTACATATATTTTTTTCTCCATTATATTTGTGTGTGAATGCAATACCTGTTCCAATTGGAACTTGGGCTCCAACAATACCATGACCACCATAAAAATTATTTTCTTTTGAAAACATGTGCATCGAACCACCCTTACCAGCAGAATAACCATCTTCTCTTCCAGTCAATTCTGCCATAATACGTTTTGGATCTAATCCCCTTGCAATCATATGGCCATGATCTCTGTAAGTTGTTACAACTGAGTCATTCTTATTAATAGTCATTAAAATACCAACAACAACAGCTTCTTGGCCGATATATAAGTGACAAAAACCACCTATTTTACCCATTCCGTAAAGTTGAGCTGCTCTTTCCTCAAATCTTCTAATTTTGAGCATAAAAGAATACATTTTAATGTAATCGGCTTTTTGAAGTTTTTTCATAAGATAATCTTTAATTATAATTAGGGTGATTTTTTGTCAAATAAATCAATTTATTCTATAATTATAACTGTTTCGTTTTCTGAAGTAAATCCTGTAACTTTCCTAAATGTCTCATCTAAATAGTCCAAATCTATAGTATTTGGTTGTAATCTTTTAATTCTATCTAGGTAAAATTCATTTTCCTTTTTTAAAGACATATATTGTTCATTGTATTGAACATTTAGATTTTTAAGACTGAAATATTTCAGCAATCCCCTCTCACCATTTACAAGAAAATACAGAAGATAAACAAATAGAAAAAAAGTAAACAAAAAGGATAAATAGAAATAAAATTTATTTTTTAAAACTAAAGATTTATTCATTTATTATATAAATAGCATATTTAAGATCGAAACTGTCAATTATTTATTATTTAAGATAGATGATCCAGCATAATTTGCTTTACCTTGTAATGCTTCTTCAATTCTTAACAATTGATTATATTTTGCTGTTCTATCTGTTCTAGATAATGATCCTGTTTTAATTTGATCTGCTGAAACACCAACTGATAAATCAGCAATTGTCGTATCTTCAGTCTCGCCAGAACGATGTGAAATTATAGTAGTGAAATTATTTTCTTTTGCTAATTTAATCGACTCCAAAGTTTCTTTTAGCGTACCTATTTGATTTACTTTAACTAAAATAGAATTCCCCGCACCCTCTGCAATACCTTTTTGTAATCTTTTTTTATTTGTAACAAATAAATCATCACCAACTAACTGAACTTTTTTTCCTATTGTTGATGTTAAATTAGACCAACCATCCCAATCATCCTCCGACATTCCATCTTCAATAGAATAAATTGGATAAGCGTTTACTAGTTTCTCTAAATATTTTATCATCTCATCAGAAGACAAAACAATTTTTTCTCCCTGTAAATCATATTTATTATTTTTGTAAAATTCAGTTGATGCAACATCAAGTGAAAGATAAATATCTTTTCCAGGTTTAAAACCTGAATCCTCCACTGATTTCAAAACCGTTTCTATGACTTCACTAGAACTATTTATGTTAGGAGCAAATCCACCTTCATCACCAACATTTGTGTTTAAGCCTTTTGATTTTAAAAGTAACTTTAATGAATGAAATATTTCGCAACCATGTTGAAGTGCTTCTGAAAAATTATTTGCACCTATAGGAGCAACCATAAATTCTTGAATATCAACGTCGTTATCTGCATGTGAACCTCCATTAATAATGTTCATCATTGGAACTGGAAGACTCATTGTATTTTCTTTACCAAGAAAAGAATACAATTCAAGACCTTCAGAAGAAGCTAAACATTTTGCAAAAGCTAAGCTTGCAGCAAGTGTTGCATTAGCGCCTAAGTTAGATTTATTTTCCGTACCATCAAGTTCTAATAAAAAATCATCAAAAGAAGAAATATCTTCAAATGATTTTCCAACTAGTTCATTAGAAATTTTATCATTGATATTTCCTACTGCTTTCAGAACTCCTTTACCTTTGTATTTAGATTTATCATTATCTCGCAATTCTAGAGCCTCATGCACTCCAGTAGATGCTCCACTTGGAACCGCAGCTCTTCCAAAGATAGAATTTTCAAACTCTATATCGCATTCAACTGTTGGATTTCCTCTACTATCTATTATTTGTCTTGCTTTTATATTTGTTATTTTAGGCATGGTTTTTCGCTATATCATCAAATTGTTTAAGTTGAATTAATAAATTTTTTAACTCCTTAATATTAATCATATTTGGTCCATCACTCGGAGCATTATCTGGATCATTATGTGTTTCTAAAAATAAACCCGCTACACCAATTGAAATAGCAGCTTTACATAAAGAAGGAATATGTTCTCTTTGACCACCACTTTTATCACCCATTCCTCCTGGTTGTTGAACAGAATGAGTTGCATCAAAAATTACAGGATACTCATATTTTTTCATAATATCTACACCTTTAAAATCATTTACTAGTGTGTTGTAACCAAAAGTAGTTCCTCTTTCAGTTATCATAATGTTTTTATTATCTGTAGTTTCTATCTTTGCGAAAATATTTTTAACATCAGACGGTGATAAAAATTGACCTTTTTTAACATTAATAATTTTATTTGTTCTACCTGCAGATAGTAATAAATCTGTTTGACGGCATAGAAAAGCAGGAATTTGGATAATATCAATAATACTATCTTGTTTTAATTGATTACATTGATCTTCATTATGTACATCAGTTAGTATAGGTAAATTAAAATTAGTTTTAATTTTTTCAAAGATTTTTAATGCTTCATCAAGCTTTATACCCCTATCACTATTAATACTCGATCTATTTGCCTTATCAAAACTAGATTTAAAAATTAAATTAATACCAACATCATCGCATATTTTATGTAGCTCTTCTGCAATCGTCAGTGAGTGACTTTCATTTTCTATTACGCATGGACCTGCAATTAAAATAAATGAAGAATTATTTGAGATAGAAAAATTTTTTAGATTGATATTAATCATTAATTGCAGCCTTTATAAATGATACGAAAAGAGGATGAGGATCTAATGGTCTTGATTTTAACTCTGGATGAAATTGAACTCCTATAAACCATTTATGTTTTTTACTCTCAAGCACTTCAGGTAATAATCCATCTGGTGACATACCACTGAAATAATAACCTTTGTTTTCAAATTTTGATAGAAATTTCTGGTTTACTTCGTATCTATGTCTATGTCTCTCACTAATTACTTTATTTTTATATATCGAAAAGATTTTTGAATTTTTTTTCAAAATAGCTCTGTATGCTCCAAGGCGCATAGTTCCACCCTTGTCACTATTTTTATCTCTTTTTTCAATCTTATTTTTATTTACCCATTCTGTCATTAATCCTACAACTGATTTAGTAGTTTTCTTAAATTCTGAAGAATGAGCGTTTTTAATTTTTAATACATTTTGTGCTATTTCAATAACAGCTAACTGCATTCCAAGACATATTCCAAAAAAAGGAATATTGTTTTCTCTCGCATATTTGATGGCATTAATTTTTCCATTAATACCTCGAATACCAAAACCACCCGGAATTAGAATTCCATCACAAACTTTTAATTTTTTCATTAAACTAATGTTGTTTTCTTTTTCAGAATTAATCCATTGAATGTCTACATCTGTAGAATTTTCTATTCCCCCATGTACCAATGCTTCATTAAGTGATTTATAACTATCTTTAAGATTTGTGTATTTTCCTACTACTGCAATTTTTACTTTATGTTTTCTTTTTTTAATTTTTTTTTGAAGATCGATCCAAGGATTTAAATTTAGTTTGTGATTTTTTGATTTATAACCCAATTGTTTAAGGAGAGCTTCATCCAAACCATATTTGGAATATAATGAAGGAACTTCATAAATTGATTTAGCATTAAGTGCAGGTATCACGGACTCTTTTTTTACATTACAAAATAAAGATATTTTTGAAATTGAGTCCTTATCTATTGGTTGTTCTGATCTACACATAATTATATCTGGTTGAATACCAGCATTGAGAAGTTCTTTAACTGAATGTTGAGTAGGCTTTGTTTTTAACTCACCTGCTGAACTTAAATATGGAATATAAGTCATATGAATTAATGCTGATGAAATATTTTTATCGTTTCTAATTTGTCGTATTGCTTCTAAGAAAGGTAGAGATTCAATATCTCCAACTGTTCCTCCTATTTCATAAATTGCAATATCTTCATTTTTTAAATCACTATTAATAAATGATTTAATTTCATTGGTAACATGAGGGATTACCTGGATTGTTGAACCAAGGTAATCTCCCTTTCTTTCTTTTAGTAGAACATTAGAATAAATCTTACCTGACGAAACACTATCTGATTGTTTAGCGGACTGATTTGTGAATCTTTCATAATGACCAAGATCTAAATCCGTTTCTGCACCATCATCAGTAACGTAAACTTCTCCATGTTGATATGGGCTCATTGTCCCTGGATCCACATTTAAATAAGGATCTAACTTACGTATTCTAACTTTAAATTTTCTACTTTTCAGGAGAGCTGCTAAAGAGGCTGAAGCTATTCCTTTTCCAAGAGATGATGCCACTCCACCCGTAATAAAAACAAAATGCATTACGGAATACCGTGATACATAATAGAACTTATTATAGCAAGTTATTATTAATTATTTTCTGGTATAGATGGTTCTTCTGAAATTTCTTCAGTATTAACTGAAGGAAGTGATTCTAAAACATTACGATCTGAACTTATAGAGGCAGTAATTGTAAGAACAATACTCATTATCATGAATAAACCAGCAGTTATTGCGGTTAGTCTAGAAAGCAAGTTTGCAGTACCTCGCGCTGACATTAATCCATTTGAAGTTCCACCACCAAGACCCAAGCTATCGTTATCGGAACCTTGTAATAAAACTAATATAACCAAAGCAATTGCAAGTATCAGCTGAATTATTACCAAAGTTGTCATATTTTAGCTTTATATTAAATTGATTATATTTATCAAGAAATAATTATATTGAATTCATCAACTTTTATTGATGCTCCACCAATTAAGCAGCCATCTACATGACTTAATTTATTAATTTCTTTTGAATTTGAAGAATTAACAGAACCTCCATAAAGAATCTTAAAACTTCTAAATTTAGTATCAAAAGTTTTAATTAATTCGTGTACTTGATTTATTTCATCTAAGGTCGGAGTTAATCCTGTTCCTATTGCCCAAACTGGCTCATAAGCAATTAACGCATTTAGATGATTTGCTGAATTTGGAATACTATCCTTAATTTGTTTAGATAAAATTTCTTCCGTTAAGTTATTTTCTTTTTGCATTAAGGTTTCACCTATACATATCACAGGGATAATATTTTCTTCAATAAGGTTAGAGCTTTTATTATTTACATTATCATTCGTTTCTACAAAGTATTGTCTTCGCTCAGAATGTCCAACCAAACAAAAATCTATATTATTATCCTTTAGCATTGAGGCGGATAATTCTCCTGTGTAAGCACCTTCTTTAAAAGATGAGACATCTTGTGCACCACAAAATAAGTTTTCATTATTTCTTTTTAGTGATTTTAAGTAGATTGAAGGTGAGCATATAATTGTACAATTATTAGAATTAACTTTTAATTTTTCATAATAATCTTTTAAAAACGCGGAATTTCCATTTAATTTCCAATTTGCTATAAAAATTGATGAATATTTTTCAAGATTTACCATAATTACTTTTATTTATAGAAACTAATATTATAGAAGCAATAGAAATTTTATGAGAGCATTTAGAAAATCATGGATAGGAATTGGGCTTGCAATTCTTTTTGCTGCAAGTCTATTCTTTTTTCGTGGCTCACAAAGATATTCAAATTTATTCAATTCTGATAATTTTGTTGCTAATATTTCAGGGACGCCTATCTCAACAACAAAATTTCTTAGATCAATGGATATGAACATAAATCGATTTTCTCAAATGATTGGGAGCGAATTGACAGGCGATCAAATAAGAAGTTTTCAAGTGCATCAAATTGCACTTCAATATTTAGTAAATAATGCAATTTTTGAAAATGAGTTTGATAAAATAAATTTTATTTTAGATGATTCTACAATTGCAAAAGAAACAAAAAGGAATTTTCCAGATCTTTACATTAATAATAAATTAGATAATGATATATTAAATACATTCTTAAGAAATCAGGGTCTAAAAATTGAGGATCTTGTGGATTTAATAAATTATGAAACTAGAGCTAATGTATTTGATAATCTTTTCTTCCAAAAAAATTATCCATTACAATTGCAAATAAATTTAAATAAGTACGATAATCAGAGTAGAGAAATAGAGTTGCTTAAAATACCTTACCGCGAAATTAAACTTGAAAACTACAACAAAGATCAAATTACAAAAGATAATAAAGAATTATTAAATTATTTTAATAATAACTCTGGTGCATATATGACAAAAGAAGAGAGAGATATTTCATATATTTTAATAAATAAAAATGATTTTAGAGATAATTTTTCTCCTTCAGAAAATAGTATTAAAGAATATTATAATAGCAATAAAAAATTATTTATTAATCCAGAAGAAAGAAGCTTTAAACAATTTAATTTTAAATCAAAAACAGAAGCGGATAATTTTAAATTAAGTGTCTCTGGGAAAACAAATGAAGAAATTATAAAATATGCAGAAGAAAATAATATAATTTTTAATGAATTCAAAAATGTAGATAGAAATAAAGTTTTAGAACAACTTGCAAATGTTATATTTGAACTATCCAAAGGAAGTATATCAGACGTTGTGCAAACAACCTTGGCATATCATATAATTATTTTGGATGAAATTTTACCAGAAAAAGAATTAAAATTTGATGAAGTTAAGAAAGAAATAAATAATACATTAACCAATTTTGAATTAGATAATTACTTTATTGAATTAAAATCAAGTCTCGATCAACAAATACTTGATGGATATTCAATTACTGAAATGGCAGATCAAAATAATTTTAAATTATTCAATAAGAAAAAAATAATTAACAACAATAATGAAGGTGATCCTTCTTTAAATAATCTGATTTCATTTTCTTTTACCCAAAATAAAGATTTTGTAAGTGATTTAGTAGATATAGATAAAGATACTTCTTTCATTGTAAATATTGATGAAATATATCCTTCAAAAATAGATAATATTGACAATATCTTAGACAGTCTTTTAGATGATTTTATAGTTGCAAAAAAAACTAAACAAGCAAAAGATATTTTTGAAAGCAATAAGGAGATTTTTACAAATATAAGTAATTTTTATTCAGTTAGTTCAGAAAAATTATCCTTATCATTAAATGTAAATGATGAATTGCCAATATCATTTAAACAAAAAATTTTTGAAACTGATATTGGTAAAGTGACTTTTGGATCGGATGAAAATGCTATTTATTTTGCTAATATTAAAATTATAAAAATGCCTGAAGAAAGTGAAAATTCTTCAAACATTAATATGATAGATAATTTGAAAACAGCATTTGGTAGTGAGATTATTAAGACAAAAGAAATTTCTTTCAATGATGAACTGATAAATGGTCTTTTATCTCAATATAAATGAGCTTAGAAAAAAAAAATTTTATTAGCCAGTATAATAAAGGCTTACCTCAGATTTTAAAAAAAAAATTAATTGCTGATATTGAAACGCCATTTTCATCATTATTAAAAATTAGTAAATCAGAAAAATATTCCTTTCTATTAGAATCAGTTGAGGGTGGAAGTAAAAGAGGACGTTACTCATTACTAGGTTGTGATCCAGATTTAATTTGGAAAGTTGAAAAAGGTAAAGCAAATATTAAATATTTAGATCATAATTTTGATTACAAACTAGATCAAAGGCCAATTCATAGCCTTAAAAAGCTTGTAAAAATTTCAAAATTTAAAAATAATGAAATTGACGTTCCTTTTCCAACACTAGTTGGATATTTGGGATATCCAATGATCCAATATATTGAAAATATTAAACTAAGTAATAAGGACAATATAAAAATACCTGATGCAATTTTAATCAGGCCAAAAATAGTCGCTGTTTTTGATAATATTAGGGATATTATTTCCCTGATGACAGTTACTTATCCAAGTAAAAAAATCTCTGCGGAAACTGCCTATAAAAAAAACAAATTACTTATTGAAAAAACAATTAAGAAATTAGAAAATAGTATTTTAAAACCTGTACAAAATAAAAATAAAAAATCTAAGTTAAAATTTAAATCAAATTTCAAAAAAGAACAATTTTATAAAATTGTAAATAAGGCAAAAGAATATATTAAAAATGGAGACATTTTCCAAGTTGTACCTTCACAGAGATTTGAAACAAAATATTATTTAAAGGCAGTCAATCTTTATAGATCATTGAGACGACTAAACCCATCTCCTTATCTAGTAAATCTTAACTTTGATAAAATTGGCCTTGTTGCATCTAGCCCAGAATTAATGGTTCAATTAAGAAACAAAAAAGTTACGATTAGACCAATTGCTGGAACAAGAAAAAGAGGAAAGAATGCCTCTGAAGACCTTTTTTTATCTAATGATTTACTGAATGATAAAAAAGAACTCGCAGAACACTTAATGCTTTTAGATTTAGGAAGGAACGATGTTGGTCGAGTTTCAAAAAAAGGAACAGTGAATGTTACTGAAAAGATGATAATAGAATATTACTCTCATGTTATGCATATCGTTTCAAATGTTGAAGGAAAGATAGATAATAATTTAGATGCTCTAGATGCCTTAATGGCTGGTTTCCCAGCAGGTACAGTTTCTGGTGCCCCAAAAATAAGGGCAATGGAAATCATAGAGGAGCTTGAAAACATAAATAGAAGTTTTTACGCGGGCTGTATGGGTTATTTTGATTCTAATGGAGACATGGATACCTGTATTAGTTTAAGGACTGGGCTTATAAAAGATAATAAATTATACATTCAAGCTGGTGCTGGAATAGTTTACGACTCGGTCCCAAAAAATGAACATCAAGAAATTTTGAATAAAGCTGGTGCTTTAATGGCAGCTGCGGAGGATTCATACAAATTTGATATATGATATTGCTGATAGATAATTATGATAGTTTTACTTATAATGTAAAACACTACTTACTAGATTTAGATCAGAAGGTTATTGTTTTTAGAAATGACAAAATTTCTATAAATAAAATTCGTAAATTAAAACCTCAATCAATAGTTATTTCACCAGGTCCATGCACACCAAATGAAGCAGGAATAAGTCTTAATATCGTTGCAGAATTATCAAAACAATTTCCTATACTTGGAATTTGTTTAGGACATCAAACTATTGGTCAATCTTTTGGAGGTAGAATTGTTAAATGTAAAGAAATCATGCACGGAAAAGTTGATACAATTAATCACTACGGACACTCTATATTTAAAAATGTAGAAAAAAAATTTAAAGCAACTAGATATCATTCTCTTATAATTGATAAAAGATCTATGCCTAAAGATTTTTTAATTACTGCTGAAACAAATAATAAAATCATAATGGGTATTGCGCATAAAAAATTACCAATATTTGGACTACAATTTCATCCAGAAAGTATAGGTACTGATATGGGTAAAATAATTTTAAAAAACTTTTTAAATTTAGCTAAATAATGGATCAAACTTTAATATTAAATAAAATATTTGAAAAACAAAATCTGAATATTGAAGAAAGTATGTATATATTTAATAAAATTATGAGTGGAGAATTAGATGATATTAAAATTACATCAATACTCATTGGCTTAAAGTTAAAGGGTGAAACAAAAGAAGAAATTATTGGTGCAGCTAAAATAATGAGAGAGAAATCTCTAAAAATAAACTCTCCTCAAAATACAATTGATACTTGTGGTACCGGTGGAGATATGAAAAATACACTAAACATATCAACAAGTGCCGCCATAGTTGCTGCAAGCGCTGGCGTTACTATAGCAAAGCATGGCAATCGTTCGGTTAGTTCAAAATCAGGCTCTGCAGATATGCTAGAAAAAATTGGTTATAAGATTACAAATAATGTAGAAGATCTAGAAAACTCATTATCCAATAAAAATTTTTGCTTTTTATTTGCTCAAAATCATCATTTTGCCATGAAGAATGTAATTAACGTACGTAAGAATTTAGCTACACGCACAATTTTTAATTTATTAGGTCCACTTACTAATCCTGCTAAAGCAAGTAAACAGCTTCTAGGTGTCTATTCAAAAAATTTAGTTTCAATGCATTGCAATTGCTTAAAAGAATTAGGCTCTGAAAAAGCTATGGTTGTTCACGGATTGGATGGTTTAGATGAAATAAGTTTATCAGACAATACTCTCATAAATGAATTGAAAGATAATAAAGTTCTGGAATATAGTTTTGATCCAAGAGACTATGGTTATGATTTAATTAAATTAGAAGATATAAAAGGTGGAGATCCAGAATATAATGCAAAATGCTTTAATAAGATGATTAACGGCGGTTACAAAGAATTTCAAATGATTGTAGAAATAAATGCAGGAGCGGCAATATATTTATCCAATTTAAGAAATAATCTAAAAGATAGTTTTGAATTAGCAAAAAAAACAATTGAGGAAGGAATTACAAAAAATTTTGTAAACTCAATCATTAATGAGTAATATACTTCAAAGAATTTGTGAAGATAAATCTAAAGAATTAGAAGAAACAAAAAAAAGATGTTCTTTTAAAACATTAGAAAAATTAATTTCTTCAAAATTAGAGAAACGTGAATTTAAAGATAAATTAATTTCAGCTCAGAAAAATAAAAGAAACTTTATCATTGGTGAAGTAAAAAAACAAAGCCCAAGTGCTGGTGAAATAATTTCAGATTATAAACCAGAAGACATAGCCATTTTATATGAAAGATCTGGTATTGGAGCTTTATCGATTTTAACAGAAAGTAAATATTTTTTGGGAAATACTGATCATTTATCTCTGGTTAAAAAGAAAACAAATTTACCTATTTTAAGAAAAGATTTTATTATTGATAAATATCAAATTTTAGAAAGTAAGATTTATCAAGCAGATTGTATATTATTAATTTTATCAATACTATCAGATGATCAGGCAATAGAATTTATAAATTATGCAAATGAATTAAAATTAGATTGTATTATAGAGGTTCATGATGAACAGGAACTGAAAAGAGCAATCAAATTAGACTACCCTGTTATTGGAATTAATAATAGAAACCTTAAAAGTCTTGAAATTAATTTAAATAACTCAATAAATTTGAATAAAAATTTAACTATGGATTATATTTTAATTGCAGAGAGCGGCATTAAAAATTCTGATGATATAAAAAAATTTAATTCAACAGGGATATATAATTTTTTAATTGGAGAAAGTTTGTTAAAATCTAAAGATAAAGAAAAGAAAATTGGAGAATTACTTTTAAATGAGTCATATTAATAAAAAAGGAAATCCTTATATAATTGACGTATCACATAAAGATGTCACAGAAAGAATAGCAGTTGCTTCTGGTGAAATTAAATTTGATAAACAAACATATAAAAAAATAAAATCATTTGAAACAAAAAAAGGTAACCTTGAAAAAACTGCTATAATTGGTGGTATTATGGGAGCAAAAGAAACATCAAAATTAATACCACTTTGTCACAATATTCCAATCAATCATATAAATATTGAGGTTATAAAAAATGATAAAAAATTCAGTCTTATTGTCGAAAGTACAATTAAAACAAACGCAAATACTGGTGTGGAAATGGAGGCGTTAACTGCCGTTACAATTAGCTGTCTTACAATTTATGACATGTGTAAGTACTTAAATAAAAAAATTAAAATACAAAATATACATCTTGTTTCAAAAAAAGGTGGTAAATCTAATATTTAAATAACTGAAAAATATAGTTATTTATATTTGTTCTTGTTTTGATCTTAAAGAACATATATAGAACGGTAAATGCTTACAAAAAAACAAAAAGAGCTATACGATTATTTAAAAAATTACATTTCAAGTAATGAAATCTCTCCATCTTTCGAGGAGATGAAAAGTGCAGTTAATCTGAAATCAAAGTCTGGTATTCATAGATTAATTACAAGTCTAGAAGAGAGAGGTTTTATCAAAAGATTAAAGCACAAAGCAAGAGCAATGGAAATTATTAATAAAGATAATATTGCTGATGAAAATTCTATGTCAAATAGCATTAATATACCATTAATTGGTGCAATAGCTGCAGGTGAAGCAATAGAAGCTATTGAAAATACTGATGAATTTGTTTCTATACCCTCTTCGATGACATCACCAAATGCTAAATATTTTGGATTAAAAGTAAAAGGCCTTTCTATGATAGATAAAGGAATATTTGATGGTGATATTGCTGTGATAAAAAAGACAAATAATGTTGAAAATGGAAAAATTGCAGCTGTTATTACACAAGACAACGAGGTTACTCTAAAAACTATTAAATTTGATCAGGACAAGGTCTTGCTAATTCCTGCTAATCAAAGTTTTCAGACAAAGGAATATGAAGCAGGTGAAATCCAAGTCCAAGGGACTTTATCTGGTATTATAAGAAAATATAATTAATAGTTTATCTTAATTTTAAGATAACTATGTTAAAAACACGATTTGCACCCTCTCCTACTGGCAATCTACATCTTGGTGGTGCTAGAACTGCTTTAATAAATTATATTGTAAGTAAAAAATCAGTATCATCTAAATTTTACTTGAGAATTGAAGATACAGATCATGAAAGATCAAAACAAGAATACACAGATAACATAACTAATTCTTTAAAATGGCTTGGACTTGATTGGGATGAAGACATTCAAGTTCAATCAAAAAGATTATCAAGACATCAAGAAGTTGCTAAAGAGTTACTACAAAAAAAGCGAGCTTTTAAATGTGTATGTTCTGAAGAAAAAATTGCTCACCAAAGAAAATTAATTAGAGAAAATAAAATCTATTCTAAAAAAATATGTACTGAATGTAAAAATGATAATGATATTCAAAGTAAAGATAAGGATTTTGTAGTTAGATTAGATGTGCCAGATGAAGGAAATTTAAAAATTAATGATACAATTCAAGGAGACGTTGCAGTAGCAAATTTAGAGTTAGATGATTTCATTTTACTAAGAAAAGATCAATCACCCACTTATATGTTATCCGTAGTAGTTGATGATCATGATTTAGGAATCAATTACATTATTAGAGGTGACGATCATTTTATTAATACTTTTAGACAATTTTACATTTATAAATTTATGAATTGGGATCTTCCTCAATATGCTCATATTCCTCTTATTCATGGGGAAGATGGATCAAAATTATCAAAAAGACATGGGGCAGTTAATATTTTAGATTTGAAAAATAATGGATATTTAAAGGAAGCTATTATTAACAATCTTATACTTTTAGGTTGGTCAAATAATAATGAGAAGTCAGAAATAATTGAATTAGAAGAAATAATTA
>QBZY01000020.1 GCA_003282155.1 Pelagibacteraceae bacterium AG-337-I02
TTTACATTTTTTTTAGTTAAAATTGTTTGAGAAACGTCATTAGAAATAAGTTTACTTATTTTAGTAAACTTTTGTTTATCAAGATTTTTAGAAAAGAAATATCCATCTATAATTTTAATAGATTTATTATTGTGTCCTTTTTGTAGTGAACTTTCTTTCCCAGTCTTCTCTATGGAGAGAATTTGAATTGTATTTGTCATTATGAGTACGAATCAACTTAATTTACTATATTAATAGTTTACTCGTTAACGATTCGTTTAAAACTAATTAAATATGACAACATATAAAGAAGCAGGTGTTGATATAGAAAATACAGATGCGCTTGTCGAAGATATTTCTGAACTAAGCAAATCAACAAACAGAAATGGAAATTTTGATAAAATTGGTGGGTTTGGCGGCATTTTTGACCTAAAAAAATGTGGATATGAAGATCCTTTATTAGTCTCTGGAACAGATGGTATAGGGACAAAAATATTACTAGGTATTGAAACAGACATTTTAGATGGTTTGGGTCATGATCTCGTTGGTATGTGCCTTAATGATATTCTTTGCCATGGTGCAGAGCCATTATTTTTTTTAGATTACTATGCTTCTTCCAAGATTGATAAAAATTCTTTTTTAAAAATTATGAAAAGCATCACTGAAGCTTGCAAGACAAACAATTGCTCTCTTATTGGTGGTGAAACAGCAGAGATGCCTGGGCTTTATAAAAAAGACGATTTTGATTTTGCTGGATTTTGTGTTGGTGCAGTAGAGAGAGAAAAAATTTTACCTAAAAGAGATATCATGAAAGAAGATGATTTAATATATGGGATTAGATCTTCGGGTTTTCATTCAAATGGATATTCACTGATTAGAAAAGTTTTAAATAATAAAAATATAAATCTACATAAAAAAACAGAATTTAAATCATTATACGAAACATACGCAGCAGCCTTAATGGCTCCAACAAAATTGTACTTTCCTTTTTTAAAAAAAATTTTAACAACAAATCTTATCAATGGTATATCGCATATAACAGGTGGAGGTATTATTGGTAATGCACCAAGAATGCTGTCTGAAAATTTATCAGCAAGGATTGATAAAAAATTTATTTGTGATGAAGAAATTTTCCCATGGTTTCAAAGTTTAGCTAACATTTCAGATGAAGAAATGTTGAAGACCTTTAATTGTGGATTAGGTTTGATTATGACTATTTCAAAAAATAATTACAAAGAATTTGAGCAATTAATAAAAGATGAAAATTTAGATATTTTTGAAATTGGCAAAATAGAAGTTAATAAATCATCAAGGTGCACAATTAGTTGAAAAAATTACAAGTTGCTATTTTCATATCGGGAAGAGGTTCAAATTTAGAATCACTAATACAATCATCATTAAAAAAACAAAGTTTAGTAAAGGTTCAATTAGTAGCTTCTAATAACTCCAGAGCAAAGGGTTTAATTATTGCTAAAAAAAATAAAATTCCGTTTATACATTCTATTCCAAGAAAAAATTTTGAAAACAAAGTCATAAAGTATCTAAATAATATAGACATCATTTGTTTGGCTGGTTTTATGCAAGTTTTAGACTCAAAATTTGTAAGGCAATGGCGATCGCGATTAATCAATATTCATCCATCTTATCTTCCAGCTTTTAAAGGCTTAAATGCTCAGGATCAGGCCATAAAGGCTAAAGCGAGCTTTTCTGGCTGTAGTGTTCATTACGTAAGTGCTAAAATTGACTCTGGAAAGATTATATTGCAAAAAAAAGTAAAGATTTTGAAGAAAGATAATACCGAATCACTCTCAAAAAAAATATTGATAGAAGAGCATAAGGTTTATCCAAGAGCATTACAGATGGTTGCAAAAAAACTTTTAACAAGATAGCAGTAAGATGAAAAATCAACTAAATTTCCTAAAAAAATTCGAGGTAATGCAATATCATGTTCCCAGATTTAATGAGGAGTGTGGTGTTTTTGGAATAAGTGGAACCAAAGACGCTGCAGCCTTAACAGCTCTTGGTTTGCATGCGTTGCAACATCGCGGTCAAGAAGGTTGTGGAATTGTAAGTTATGATGGCAGCTCTTATCACTCAGAAAGAAAATTTGGATTGGTTGGAGATAATTTTACAAAGAAACACTCATTAGAAAAGTTAAAGGGAAAAATTGCAATAGGACACAATCGTTATTCAACAACGGGTGGTGAAACAATAAGAAATATACAACCTTTTTATGCTGACCTTCATGGTGGAGCTATTAGTATTGCTCATAATGGAAATCTAACCAATGCACTCCTTCTAAGAGAGCAAATGGTTCGTGAAGGAGCAATATTTCAAACAACATCAGATACTGAAACAATAGTTCAACTTGTAGCCCGTTCAAAAAAGAAAGATATTTTAAATAAAATTATTGATGCTTTAATGCAAATTCAAGGTGGTTATGCTTTATCAATTATTGCTAATGGAACATTGATTGGTGCAAGAGATCCATTAGGTATTCGCCCACTTGTTTTAGGTAAATTTAAAAATGCATTTATCCTTGCATCCGAAACTTGCGCTTTAGATATTATAGGTGCAAAATTTGTCCGCGAAATTGAAAATGGTGAGGTTGTAGTCATTAGAGATAATAAAGTTGAAAGTAGAAGACCATTTCCAAAAAAACAAATTAAACCATGTGTTTTTGAATATATTTATTTTGCTCGACCAGATAGTATTTTAAAAAATAAAACTGCCTATGAATATAGAAAAAATTTAGGCACCTACTTAGCAAAAGAAACTGATATAAAACCTGATGTAGTCGTACCAGTTCCAGACTCTGGTGTTCCTGCTGCGCTTGGTTTTAGCCAAGAGTCTGGTGTTCCTTTTGAGTTAGGGTTAATACGAAATCATTATGTGGGAAGAACATTTATTGAACCAACTCAGCAAATTAGAAGTTTAGGAGTAAAGTTAAAACTAAATCCTAATCAAAGTTCTATTAAAAAAAAGAAAGTTGTTTTAATTGACGACTCATTGGTTCGAGGAACAACATCCACTAAGATAATAAAAATGCTTTATGATTTTGGAGCAAAAGAAGTCCATATGCGTATTGCTTCACCTGCAATTAAATATCCTGATTTTTATGGAGTCGATACTCCTACCCAAGAAGAATTATTGGCTGCAAACAAAAATTTAGAGGAAATGTGTAAATATATTGGAGCTAAATCGTTAAAATTTTTATCATTAGATGGTCTTTATCAAGCTCTTGGTTATGATGAGAGAGATAATGACAATCCTCAATTTACTGATCATTATTTTACAGGAGAGTATCCAATCAGACCTTTAGATTACTTGAATGACGAAAGCTTAAAAAAACTATCATTTTTAAGTCTTGCTTCAAATAACTAATTAATGAATTGTTTTTTTTCATGAACCTTCTTGTCATTGGTAATGGTGGAAGAGAGCACGCACTATGTTATGGTATAAAACAATCTCCTAATTGTTCTAATTTATACTGTATTCCTGGAAGTGATAGTATCAGTGAAATTGCTTCTTCTATTAGCATAGATGTTAATGATCATGATGCTATTCTTAAATTTTGTCTAGAAAGTAAAATTGATCTCGTGGTTATAGGTCCAGAATTACCTTTAACTAAAGGATTATCAAACCTTTTAATGAATAATTCTATATTAGTTTTCGGTCCTGATCAAATGGGTGCTGAGTTAGAAAAATCAAAAAAGTTTACGAAAGATATTTGTAAAAAATTAAATATTGCAACAGCTGTTTATGACGTATTTGACAACTATGATGATGCCCTAAATTTTTGTCAAAACCAATCTTTTCCTCTTGTTATTAAAGCTGATGGTTTAGCAGCAGGAAAAGGAGTTATTATTTGTCAAACAAAGGAGGATGCAAAAGATGCACTGATTAAATGTTTTAAAGATAATTCTTTTGGTGATGCTGGTTCAGTTGTTGTTATTGAGGAGTTTTTAGTTGGTGAAGAGGTAAGTTTATTTTCACTTGTCGATAAAAATGGATTTGTGTTGCCATTAACAACAGCACAAGATCATAAAAAAATCTTAGAAGGAGAAAAAGGATTAAACACTGGTGGTATGGGAGCCTACACACCTGTTCCTTCTATTTCATTAAATAAAATGAATGAATTATCAAAAGCATTTGTTGAGCCAATTGTTCAACATCTTGCTGAAAAAGGTATCAAGTATCAAGGAATGTTTTATGCAGGATTAATTCTAACAGATAAGGGTCCGAATTTACTCGAAATCAATGTTCGTTTTGGTGATCCGGAAACGCAAGCAATTATTCCACTATTAGAAACAGATTTATTAGAACTGCTTCATGCTTCTGCAATAGGTACTTTAAATCAAATAAAAAAAATTAATTGGAAAAATGATTATGCTATGACAGTAGTAATGGCTGCTAATGGCTATCCTGAGGATTATAAAAAATTCACATCAATTAATAATTTGGAAAATCTTACTTTAACAAAAGATGAGTATCTGTTTCATGCAGGAACAATGCTTAAAGGAAACAAATGGTTCTCTAATGGTGGACGCGTATTAAATATCTCTAGTACGGGTAAAGATTTAAAAACTATTAGAGAATCTATTCACAATGTAATCAATCAAATTACCTGGGATGCGGGATATTATCGAAAAGATATTGGTTGGAGATATATCGATGAGTAATTTATTTTTAGTTGAAGGAAAAACAAAAATTATTGAGAAAACAAATGATCAAAATATCATTAGAATTGTAACAAAAGATTTTTTAACAGGCGGGGATGCAGCGAAGAAAGATGAAATTAAAGATATCGGAATACAAAAGACAAAACAAACAAGTAATGTTTTTAGTATGCTAACTAAGGCAGGTATTGAAACATCATTTATTGAACAAGATTCTCCAAATAGTCTTCTAAGTTATAATTGTAATATGCTTCCTTTAGAATTTGTAGTAAGACGTTATGCATGGGGAAGTTATTTAAGTAGAAATACTCAATTTGCTAAAGATAAAAGTAATCCTCATCAATTTGAAAACTTAGTTTGGGAAATATTTCATAAACAAGCTGTTGTTATTCCTCCTCATGTTGCAGAACCTGTTCAAATGGATGAGAGTGAAGCGAGAAGACAATTTTTAAAAGATGGAAAATGGGAAGAGGGTGTATTTACGGATCCTTTTGTAAAAACTGGAGAAGAATGGGAATTATTTACAGCGAAACAACCTATGACAAGCAAAAGCTTAATGAAGACTAAAAAATTATTGTCTGATCAGGAATTAGAAATAGCTATTAATGGAATTATTCTTCCAAGTTTTGAGCTTATTGAAGACAAATGGAAAACTATTAAGACAATTGATGGTCCTATACATTTAGTTGATATTAAGTTTGAGCTTGGTTTTAAAGTATCGGATAATTCTTTAGTTTTATCTGATGTCGTTGATAATGATAGTTGGCGAATATGGCCTGGAGGAGATCCCTCTAAACAATTAGATAAACAATCTTTTCGTGAAGGAGAAGATTTAGTAAATGTTGCTAATAAATATCAACTGGTAACAAAGTTAACTGATCAATTTAATTAAAGTTTATAATTTATTTTTGAATAATCGTTATATGACCCATTTTTCTTTTATTTTTAATTTCTGTTTTTAAATAATCATAAAAAAATTCATTATCCTTTAATGTTTTATTTCGGTACAGTGTTATATCATCACCAATTAAATTAATCATTTTGGCATCATACAATTTTTTTGTTTTTATCTTTTCTAAGCCGCATACTGCTCGTACATGATTTTCAAATTGACTAATATTATGAGAGTTCATTGTAAGATGTCCAGAATTATGAACACGAGGAGCTATTTCGTTAGAATATAAATTATCATCAGCATCAATAAAAAATTCTACACATAAAGTTCCAATATAATCTAGTCTTTCTGCAATTAGTTTTGCCCACCCAATTGATTTTATTCGTATGTCATCAGAAATATCACTTGGTATTGTTGAATATTTTAAAATTTGGTCTTTATGAATATTCTCAATAGGATCATAGATCTCATAACTATTTTGATCATAACGAGTAATTACTACTGAAATTTCTTTTTTAAGATGAATGAGTTTTTCTAAAATATATTCTTTTGTAAAATCAATCTCGTTCGTAATATCATCTACAGTATTTAATTTATACTGACCTTTACCATCGTATCCTAACGTTGTTGTTTTTAACAGACCAGGAAGCAAGTCTACATTTTCTCTTAAATCCTTTTCATTTTTGATAGTCACATATTTTGTTGTTGTTATATTATTGTCATTTAGAAATTTTTTTTCTGTTTCTCGGTGTTGAATGAGTTGATTTATTTCTGGTTTTGGCAAAACTTTTTTCTTTTCATTAATTTTTTTTAATATTGTAAATGGAATATTTTCAAATTCATATGTAACAAGATCAACTTTATTAATAAAATTATTTATCGTTGTATCATCATCATACTTACCAAAAATAAATTTAGCCGCAAAGTGTTTCCCGGGTGCATTAGGATCATCACTCAATATGACTGTTTTTATATCTATTTTTTTTGCAGCATCTGCTATAAGACTTCCTAATTGTCCACCACCGATAATGCCAAGCGTAGGTGTATTCATGGCTTATGGTTTTTGTTTAACAGCTTTTGATTGTTTACTTCGATAATTTTTTAAATTTTTCTTAATTTCTTTATTCGTAAGAGCAATAATGGATGCCGCATATAAACCAGCATTTATTGCGCCGTCCTCACCAATTGCAACACTGCCAAGAGGTATACCTTTTGGCATTTGTACTATTGATAATAAACTATCTAATCCTTTTAATTTACGACTTTCTATAGGTACACCAATTACAGGTATAGTTGTCAATGATGCAATCATTCCTGGTAAATGTGCAGCGCCTCCTGCACCAGCAATAATCACAGAAATATTATTATCTTCAGCCGCTTTGGCAAATTTAAACATTCTTTCTGGTGTGCGGTGTGCAGAAACAATTTTCGTTTCAAACTTAACTTTGAGTAATTTAAAAATATTTTCACAATTTTTCATGGTAGCATAATCAGACTTACTACCCATCACGATTGATACCTTATGATTTTTTGATGCTGAAGTCATTCTTATTTTATTGTATCAATTCAATGATGATTCGATACATTATTACATAATGACATCGTGAACGTTACTTTCACGGGCTCCTGCTTTAGAAATAAACACAAATTTACAATTGCCTTGCATTTTTTTAATCGTTTTATGACCAGTGTAACCCATAGAAGATTTTAAACCACCAACAAGTTGGTACGCTACATCTTCTATTTTACCTTTGTATGGAACCATCCCTTCAACACCTTCTGCCACTAATTTTTTTGCATTCTTTGATTCTTCTTGGGAGTATCGATCAAAAGATCCTTTTTGCATTGCTCCTACAGAGCCCATGCCTCTGTACGATTTAAATTTTTTACCTTTGATAGTTAATAATTTTCCTGGTGATTCTTCGGTGCCGGCAAATAAAGAGCCTATCATGCAAGCACTTGCACCACCTGCTATAGCCTTTGCAATATCACCTGATGTTTTTATTCCTCCATCTGCGATTACAGGTATTTTAAATTTTTTGGCAACTTGAAATGTATCCATCACGGCTGAAAGCTGAGGAATTCCAACACCTGTTACTACTCTTGTTGTACATATTGATCCTGGTCCAATTCCTACTTTAATAGCATCAACACCAGCACTAATTAAATCTGATGCAGCCTTTTTTGTTGCAATGTTTCCAACAATAAGTGGCGTTTTCTTTAAAACTTTTTTTGCTTTTTCAATAAACTGTAAAGTTGTTTTTGTGTGCGCATGAGCAACATCAATAAAGACTATATCAACGCCGACTTTTAATAATTCTAAAAGTCGTAAATAGGCATTATTTTCAACACCTATTGCAGCTCCTACAGCAATCTGTTTATTAGAATTAATTACAGGCTTTTGAAATTTTTTTATGTTAACTTTAAAGCCATGAACTTTTTTAACTTCACTTGATTGTTTATCAATTGGCATATTGCGGTGAATAACACCTAGACCACCATTTAGTGCCAGATTAATAGCCATCTTGTTTTCTGTCACAGTGTCCATGGCAGCAGAGAGTATGGGGATGTGTAATTTTACTTTTCCAATCGTTATAGAAGTATCTACGTCTTTTGGTTTAATTTCTGAGTACGCTGGTGAGAGCAGAACATCATCAAAAGTAACGGAATAATTAGTATTTATCTGGTAGGCCATTTCCAACAATATTTATTTTGATTCGATTTGTTAAGTAAATAGTTCATTTTTTAAAATTAAAAGGGATTTTTGTAACTTAGTTGAATTAATCAAAAAATTAATGTTTAATTATATTATGAAATATATTTTTATAATTACCCTGTATTTATTTTTTAATTATGCACATGCTTCAGATCTTAAAGATGGCAGATTTTTTGAAGACCAACCAGATACAAATGATGATTACCAAATTCATTTCATTTATATGCTTGATAAAAATGGAAAAGACAATGAGTTAGATATTAATGGTGAATTAGAAAAAATGATCGAAGAAATGAATCAGAAAATGTTTGAGCTCACCAATAATAAACAAAAATATAAATTAGATTATAGGCAAGATGGTAAATTAGATATTTCTTTTGTAAGACTTGATAAGAAAGGCACAAAAAAAGGATGGAATAATAATTATCCAGATTTTTTTATTCAAAATCTTGGTTTTAATAATCCAAAAAAATTGTACTACTCATTCGTTGATAGCTTTACACATATGGATGGTGGGCAAATGGGTGTTCACTCAGGTTATACATTTATGAAGAGAGCTGGCTCCAGAGAAGATATTATAAAAATTACAATTCACGAATTACTTCACGGTAACGGTTTTTCATGGAAATGTACGAAAGGAAATCGAAACGGACATGTTAGTGGCCCTAGTGTTTTAAGCAATGAAAATAATCAGTACATTCTTGGTAAAATGATTTATGAACATGGTGATGAAAGTTGCCCTGATTTGAAAGACTCAGTTTATATGGAGCCAACGTCTGATAATCCTTATGATCCATTACCTATGGTATGTCATTTAGCAGAAAGATCAGGTAGGGCTCATGGAGAAACTTATGGATTTGAAGATGATTGGCCAGAAAGATACAATCATAAAAAGTTTAAAAAAATAAAAAAAAATTCTTATTGGTGTACATATAAGTTATCAGAATATGCTGAAACTAATTGGTTTCGTGAATGGAAGTAAATATTTTTAAAAAACACTTATATTTTTTCAATATTAGATTATAAATAACTATGCGTTTGGTAATATTCTTAACAACCTTTGTTATTTCTTTTAATGCTTTTGCCGGAGATGAAGAAAAAGTTAAACAAGGATTAATTGAAAGATTTACATCTGGATTATCTGATGCTGTAGAAAATATATTAGATGGTGAAGGTGATACACAGGTTCGTATTGATATGGGAGAGGATTACAAGCCTGAGTTTTCTGTTGTTACAGTAAGACCAATAGCTATACACCACAGCGTTGATGCAACATTTATCCAGTTACAATTAAGTGATCACAAAATAAGAGGTGATAGCAGATTATCTGGAAATATTGGTGTTGGCTACAGAAAATTATCAGATAGTAAAAATTCCATGACAGGTGCAAATGTTTTTTTTGATTATGATGAAAAAGGAAATGCAAGGACTAGTGTTGGGGTAGAACTTCGATCATCTGCTTTCGATGTATTAGGTAATTACTATTCTGGAGTTAGTGGCGCAAAAACCGTGGGTACTTTTACTGAAAGAACACTTGATGGTTATGATATTAGTGTTGTTGGTCAAGTTCCATATATTCCATGGGTTAATGTAATTGGGAATTCTTATAATTGGGAAGCTGAAAAAAACTCAAAAGATTCTAAAGGTGAAAAATTTAGCTTAGAAATGGCCTTAACGCCAAGTTTAATTGCTGAAGTAGGTTTTGATGATAATAATATATCTGGAACTGATAATTTTGCAAAAATAACTTTTATTTATCCTCCAAGAGAAACACCAACTGCTTCAACAGAATTTGTAAGTGAAAAAGCATTTGTTCAGTTTGACATGAGTACTGAATTATTGAGTATCGTGAGAAGAACAAACAAACAAGCTATCGAATCTGAAGGTACTGGTGTGGTTATGGCAAGGACTCCATAAATGAAAAAAATTTTAATATTAATCTTATTTCTATTTCCAACACATGTTTATGCTGCCTCTGGTAGTGCAGATACTTATACTGTAACAATGTTGAAAGTTGAACTTTGTAAAGAGGTAACTTGTTCATCAACAACAACTGTAGCAGAAGGCTCACAATCCGTAAATATTGCCAGCTTATCTGCGGGAGCAGAAGCTGGAGCTTTTGGATCAACATCAGGTTTACCAATTGGAACAACCTTTACTCATTTAAGAGTAACACTAGATCGAACTTTTACAATAAGTGGCTCTGTTACAGATTCAAATGCAAGTGATGCAACTTGCACAACTGATGGGAGCACAGAGGCAAATGCAACTACTATGCACGTTGGAACTAAAAATGATACGTCTGGAAAAACAGCAACTGCTTTAGAAATTGTTGACGCTGGTAGTTATGGATCTGGTGGAAATATTACAATTGCATATTCTAGTCCTTCTTCAGCTGTATCAATGAATGTTGGTTCACCAAGTGCCACCCAAATGCAATTAATATATGCTTTAACTAGTAGTTATACTGTAGGTTTAGTTTCACCAAAAGTAAAAGTTGCCTTTGATGTTTCTTCAGCCCTTGGTGCTAATGTTGATGCTGGAGGTACATGTAGAATGTATCCAAATGAACCAACCGTTACAATAACGATATCAGATTAATTTTTCTAACTAATTTTAAATTTTATATTCAAAATTTTGAGTTGTAGGATTAATCTTGATTAACCTTGCACCATTACGAATATGATAGTGAGTTGCCACTGGCGTTAAAGGAGAAAGAGTAACAATACTTTCAAATTGTTTTTTTTCCTTAATATATTTTTGCAATTCTTTCATAATTTTTTTCCCTGCCCCTTTTTTAAAAGACCAAACTGTGTATGCAATAGGAATAGTTGCTTCATCTTCTTCAGTACTCATTAAATCCATTTCTTTAATAGTTGCTGGTATTTCATTGGTAAAAGCAAAACAAGCAACACCCTCAATATCGTCTTTATACTTTAGACCAAAAATTTTTCTTCCCTTTGATGTACGGAAATCATTATCAAGTTCTGGGCGAACGGGATCATCAGATGGATTTACCCTATCTAGTTCTACTAGTTCTGTTTTTTTTATCCAACTGAAAAAATCAAATTCGTATTTGTATCTGCCAATTTTCATTTAAACTAATGAGAGCTTTATAAGATTTCAGAAATAAAGATAGTGAATTATATTCTTTTTAATTCATTTGCCAAATACTTTAGTATCAAATTTTACCAATATTATATTTGAAAAAAAAATTAGAATCTCATAAATTTATGATTCATCGTGCTCCAAATGAAAGAGTTAAGAAAATGAGTCCGCCAACACAATAAGGGTGGTGTCCAAAACCAAAGCCAAACAAGCAATTTAAGCAGACCTTTTTTTAAAAGGCCTCGCATTAGGTGATGAGCCGAATTTATAAAACCCCCACATACGGGGGTTTTATTTATTCTTACTACTTGAACAAATTATAAAAAACCTCAAAACGACTAACTAATAAAAATTCTATTCTCAAAATGTCGTCAAAATCATCCATTCAAAATATTTTTAAATTATCTATCCCTATTTTCTTTGCAAATTTAGTTATTCCTTTTGTGGCTATTGTTGATACGGGTTTGATGGGTAATCTTGATAGTGCTAGTTACTTAGTTGCTACCAGTATTGCGGCAAGTGTCTTTTCCATTCTTTTTGGGAGTTTTGGATTTTTACGATCAGGAACAGTTGGATTGGTAGCACAAGCAGATGGTTCGAATGAATATCAAGAGGTTGTAAATATTTTTCTCAGAAACATAGCTTTTGTCGTTATTATTTCTTTACTCTTAATACTTTTACAAAGTTATATCTTTCAGATCTCCTTATCAGTATTTGAATTATCATCAGATACGAAAAAATATTTTAAGGATTATTTTAATCTTCGTATTTATTCTACTTTTGGTGAGCTTAGTATTTTTGTTATTACTGGTTTATTCATTGGTCTTCAAAAAACAAAAACATCGAGCATCATTGTTGGTTTTTATTCAATTGCCAATATAATTTTTAGTTTAGTTTTTGTTTTATATTTTAATTTAAATGTTTTTGGTGTTGCTTTAGGAACACTTATTGCTTCAACCCTTACGACGATTATTTTTTTATTTTATACTTTTTTTGCACTTAGTAAGATTACGAAATTAGAATTCAGTACAAACAAAATATTTGATCCAAAGAAAGTTAAAACTATTTTTAATATTAATCTTAATATATTTATTAGGTCCCTTCTTCTTGCTTTTGCCTTCTTATATTTTACCTATCTTGGTAATTCTATTAATGAAGAAACAGTAGCCGCCAATACAATTCTTCTAAATTTTATTATGTTATCTGCCTATGTTCTTGACGCGTACGCTTTTTCAACAGAAGGGATTGTTGGATACTCTATTGGATCAAAAAACCGACAGTTATTAAATGATGTGATAAAAAATTCCTTTATCTTAAGCACGGCAACAGGATTAATAATTTGTGTCATCTTTTTCTTGAGCAAAAATTATTACATTATCACGATGACAGACTTACCAAATATAAGAGAGATCAGCTTTTCTTATTCTTACTGGATTATTATTATTCCTTTTGCTGCTTCTTTTTGTTTTCAATTTGATGGTATCTTTGTTGGAGCCTCGCAAACAACGGAACTGCGAAATGCCATGATCGTCTCAGTTGCCATCTATATTGTTGTCTCTTTCTTTTTAATAGCAAGTTTTGGCAATACAGGATTATGGCTATCTCTCTACCTTTTCTTTATTGCAAGAGCACTCACTTTACTTGTCTATATGCCTAGAATTTATGGCCGTATCTCAGAATAATTATTTTTTAATTTTTTCCCATTCTGCCATACCGCCAGTAATATTCTTAACGTTTTTAATGCCCATATCCTGCATTGTTTTAGTGGCTAAAGTTCCTTGTCCACCGACACCACAAAATACAACATATTCTTTATCTGGGTTATTTTTAAAAAATTCATTTTCTAAAGGGCTACCCTCGGCTAAATAGAATTCAAGAAAAGCCTTGTCCAAATGCATCGCATTTCCAATAGTTTCTTTTTCAAAACTTTCTTTATCTCTAACATCAATAAATTGTACATTTGGATCATTAAGTTTTTCTTTTGCTTCTTCTGCAGTTATATTTTCAATTTCATTTTTAACACTCATTAAGTCTTCAAATTTTTTCATAATAGCCTTTTTATTTAATAAGCAGTTTTTATTTTGAATAATAATAAAACTAGCAGAAAACTTAATAGTTTAAAATGAAAATTTTTTTTAATTCAGTTTATCTTTACGGTAATTAGATCGTATTTCATCCAGTAGGACTGATTTTGACTTATCCTTCACATGCCAAAAATCCCATCCATTGCAACTTGGCAGTCCTTGCATCTTTGCTCCCATTTGATGAATAGACCCTGATAAATCTTTTATTTTAAGTGTTCCATCAATACTAACTGTTGCTTTAAAGCGCTCTTTTTTATCTGTTAATACTGCACCTGGTGGTATAATTCCTTGCTCGACTAATTCACCAAAAGGTACTTTTGGTAATTCTTTTCTGCTCTTTGCAATATTGACAACTTCTTCTTTCAATACTTTTGTATTCTTTAATCGTTCTTTTGAAAGTTTGACGTAATCTTTATCTTTTTCTATTCCAATAAAGTTTCGTTGTAATTTTTTTGCAACAACAGCAGTTGTCCCACTGCCAGAAAAGGGATCAAGAACAACATCACCTTTATTGGTTGAAGCTAAAAGAATTCTATAGAGCAATGCTTCTGGCTTTTGCGTCGGATGTGATCGTTGATTATTGTTTTCTCGTAATCGTTCTTTTCCGGAACAAATTGGAATATACCAATCACTTCGCATTTGTTTTCCTTCATTTAATTCCTTGAGGTTTTGATAGTTGAATGTGTACTTTGCTTCTCTTGATGTTGTACACCATAATAGTGTTTCATGGGCATTTGTAAAACGTGTTCCGCGAAAATTTGGCATAGGATTTGTTTTATGCCAAATGATATCATTTAAAATCCATAGACCTTCATCTTGAATAGTAGAGCCTACACGTAAAATATTATGATAACTTCCTATGACCCAAAGCGCTCCACCTTTTTTTAAAACACGTTTACATTCACTAAGCCATGCATTGGTAAATTGATCATATTCTTTATACGTATTAAACTTGTCCCAATCCTGTGTAACAGCTTCAACTGTTGTTTGATCCGGTCTGTATAGCGTATCTTTTAATTGGAGGTTGTAGGGTGGATCAGCAAAAATAAGATCAACCGAATGATTTTTTAATTTTTTCAATTCCTTAATGGAATCGCCTAAAATGATCTGATTTTTTTTCATAATTGATAAAAAGAATCTTTAAGCAGATATGGAATCAGGTCAATTGAGTTATCAACAGAGGGAAACTTTAGGAAGGGATAACCTTAAGAATTGGCTTAAAACATAAAAAAAGGGGCCCTAAGGCCCCTAAAATAGCTCATCAAATGGGAGGAATGATGAAACTTAATATACTTATAATATTTGTCGCATCTTTTTGAAGCATAATAAAATAATAATTGTTATGCATTACTTGCATGGCTAGAATATATTTATTATTTATTTAATAACGATTTAATAGGCTCAAAAGATTTTCGATGGAAGAGAGTTATTCCGTGTTTATGAATTGCTTCAATGTGTTTTTTTGTTCCATAGCCAGCATTACTTTTCCAATGATAGTAATTAAACTTATTATCAAGAATATTCATTAGTCTGTCGCGGTGAACTTTTGCTATAATTGAAGCAGTTGCAATAGATAATGATTTTTTATCTCCTCCAATGACTGATTTTTCATTTTTATAATTTAATGAAAAATTCCCATCAATAATAAGATTAGGATTATCAATACTAAATTTATTTATCACTCTTTTCATTGATAATTTTGTTGCTTCTAAAATATTAATTTTATCTATTTCTTCTACACTTGCATACCCCAGATGGTATTGCAGTTTATTCTCTTTTTGTAATTTTTTAAAAAATAAAAATAATTTCTCTCTTTGTCTTTGTGTATGTTTTTTTGAATCAGTTATGGGAATTTCTGTTTCTAAATCATCATAATGTAGATAATGACAACCACAACTAATGACAGGACCTGCTAAGGGTCCACGTCCAACTTCATCTAAGCCAATAACTGGTCCATCAATTGTTTTTTCAATTGAAAAATCAGCCACTATTTTTCATTTAGTCTTGGCATGATTTCAACAAAATTGCAGGGCTTATGCCTAATATCTAATTGATATTGCAAAATTTCATCCCATCCATCTTTGCATGCACCTGTGGATCCAGGTAAGCAAAAAACATACGTACTATTTATTAAGGCTGCAACTGCTCGTGATTGAATTGCGGATGTACCAATTTTTTCAAAACTTACTTGTCTGAATAACTCGCCAAATCCATCAATATATTTATTCGCAATTTCTTTAACAGCTTCTGGTGTTGTGTCTCTTCCTGTTAACCCAGTACCGCCAGTTGTAATAATGCAATCAATTTCTTCTTCTTTTGACATTGCATCTAAAGTATCTTTTATTTGAGAAACATTATCTGGGATAATTGTACGTTTAATCATTGTATGACCAGCATCATTAATTCGTTTTTCTAAAGTATCTCCTGATGTATCATTTTTTTTTGTTCTTGAATCCGAGATTGTAATAACAGCAATATTAATTGGAACAAATTCTAAAGAAGTATCAACAGGCATAATCTATTAATAAAGTGGATCATTCCCATTTGCTAGCATTTTTAAAGAACGCATTTCTTTATTATTTTTATTTTGATAAATCCAATATTTTGTTAAAATCTTTTCAATAAACCACCTTGTTTCTCTTGAAGGAATACTTTCCATAAAAAAGAGCGAGTCTTTCATATAGTTTGTTTCTTTTTTCCATTTTTGTAAATTTCCTGGACCACCATTATAAGCTGCTGCTAGAAATATAAGATTTCTTGAAACTTGTTCTAGATCCAGAAGATACGTAATGTATTCTTGCCCAACCTCTAGATTTATTTCTGGATTTTTAAGAATATTACTATTACTTCTTTTTACATCTTTACTTTTGGTGATAAATTTTGCTGTCGAAGGTAATACCTGCATTAAACCTATAGCACCGTCTTTACTTTTTGCCTTTATATTAAACATAGATTCTTGATGCATAAAGGCATGGAGCAACTCTTTTTCTAATTTGAAACCATCACGTGGCTTCCAAACACTAGTTGGGTAATAGAGGTATGTAGGAACATCCATACCGAAATTTTCTAGCTTATTGACAATTTTTAATTGTGTATAGGCAAGATCAAAATTTTCGGCAATTTTAATA
>QBZY01000021.1 GCA_003282155.1 Pelagibacteraceae bacterium AG-337-I02
AAAATGATTTATAAATCCAATTAATTTAATTCTATCATTTAGTTCTTTTTCAATATTAAAATTTTCAATAATAATTTTTCTTCTAACAATTAAATAAAAGTTCGTCGCTAAATCACCTTGTTTATTATTTGAAGAATAATCGATGCTAATCTGTTTTTTATTAATTGGAGATATAAATTTATTACTCTCTAAAAAATCTGTAAAATCAAATAAAAAATCTGAAAGGTCTTTTATAAAATTATTCACTAATCTCCTTATATAAATTTAGAGCAAATCTATCAGTCATTCCTGAAATGTAATCACAGATTAATCTTTCAATTTCAATATTTTGATTTCTCCAATCTACTGGTAGTTTATTATTATTTTTTACAAAATAAGTAAACAAAGTTGATATAACTTTTTTTGAATACTGTCTCTTATCTGATAAATGACTATGATTATAAACTTTATCAAATAAGAATCTTTTAATTTTGTCACAATTTTTCTTCATTTCATTCGAAAATGAAACAACAAAATTATTTTTTTTACGAATATCATCAATAGAATTGATATTATTTTCAATTAAATTTTTCTTCGTAGTTTCATATATATCATTTATCATATTTGAAATGGAGTTTCTTAAAACTTGATATACTAAAAGTTTATTTGGAATATCTTTATAGTGATCCCTTAAATCAATTATAATTTTTTCAAAAAAATTTAACTCTGCAATATCATCTAATGATATTAAATTTGCTCTAATGGCATCCTCTACATCATGATTATTATAAGCAATATCATCAGATATACTTGCTATCTGTGATTCTAAATAAGGTTGATCAGTTAAATTTAGATTATGTAACTTTGAATAATTGTCTAAGTGATAAGGTAAATGATCATTCAAAATTCCATTATGTTTTATTATTCCCTCTAAGCTTTCCCAAGTAAGATTTAATCCATCAAAATCAGGATGTCTTTTTTCTATAAATGTTAAAACTCTTAAAGTTTGATCATTATGATTAAAGCCTCCAAACATTTTCATTGAATTATCAAGTGCATCTTCGCCAATATGACCAAAAGGAGGATGACCCAAATCATGTGCGAGAGCAACTGTTTCACCTAGATCTTCATCCAATTCAAGTAATCTACAAATTGATCTTGATATTTGAGCAACTTCCAAAGAATGAGTTAGTCTAGTCCTAAAATAATCACTCTCACTTTCAATAAATACTTGGGTTTTGTGTTTTAATTTTCTAAATGAATTAGAATGAATAACTCTAGCTCTGTCTCTTTCAAATGGATTTCTCAAATCATCATCTAACTCATTATATAATCTTCCATTTGAATTGTCAGGATTTGAAGCTAAATGTTTGAACATAAGAAAAATTATATTATAGTTGTAAAATAATTAACTAATAACAATATTTAGATAAATGAACAATATAATTGAAGTTACAGAAAGAGCTCAAAATCATATCAACAAGGTACTTCTCTCTGAAAAATCGAACTATTTTAGAATTACTGTATTAGGTGGTGGTTGCGCAGGCTTTCAATATAAATTTGATTTTTCTAATAAACCAAATGATGATGATTTAATTTTTAATTATAAAAATGCTGATGTATTGATAGATAAAACATCAATTGAATTAATAAAAGGATCAAAAATTGATTATGTTAATGAATTAATAGGATCCTCATTTAAAATTTCTAATCCACTAGCATCTTCATCATGTGGATGTGGAACTTCTTTTTCAATATAAATGAAAATTACTACATGGAATGTTAATTCAGTTAATGCAAGAATTGAACATTTAATTAAATTTATAAGAAAAGATCAATCAGATTTATACTTAATTCAAGAATTAAAATGTACAAATGAAAGTTTTCCTAAAGAGGTATTAGAAAATATAGATTATAAAAGTTATGTAAATGGGCAAAAAGCATGGAATGGAGTAGCCATACTTAGCAAAGAAAATATTGCAATTTCAAATTTAAATATCCCTAATTACAAAGATATAAATTCAAGATTTATTGAAACAGAAATATCTTTAAAAAATATAAAGAGTAAAATTAAATTAATAAATATTTATCTTCCAAATGGAAATCCGATTGAAACTGAAAAATTTGATTACAAAATTGATTGGATGATAAATTTTAATAAATATATCAAAGAATTAATTAATAATAATGAACCAGTTATTATAGGTGGAGATTTTAATGTAATACCAAGCGATGAAGATGTTTATTCACCAGAAAATTTTAAAAATGATGCTTGTGCTCATCCATTAACAAGAGAAAAATTTAGAAATCTTTTAAATTTAGGTTTTGTTGATACTGTAAAATACTTTGTTGATGGAAAAACAAACTGGACTTTTTGGGGTTATAGAGGTGGAAATTGGCAAAAAGGAAATGGTCTTAGAATTGATCATTTTCTTACTACACCAGAAGTAACTGATTTGATTAAATCAGTTAATATTAATCGTGAACCAAGGGGATGGGAAAAGGCCTCTGATCACACGCCAGTTACGATTGAATTAGTTAATTAATATTAAATATCAGCGTATGTATGAGTTTCGTCTTTTGCTCCTGGTTGAGTAACAGCACCCTCGTAAGCTGGCCCAACAGTTTGGGAATATTTCCATATAGATCCAGAATTATGATTAGTTTTTCTGGGTTTCCAATCATTTTTTCTCTTTTCTATTTCTTGATCTGAAAGACTAACATTGATTTCGCCTTTAACAGCATCAATAATAATTTCATCCCCATCTTTAAGTAAACCTATCATACCTCCTACAGCTGCTTCTGGTCCTACGTGACCAATACAGAATCCTCTTGTACCACCTGAAAATCTTCCATCTGTAATTAAAGCTACAGTTTCACCTAATCCTTGCCCATATATTGCGCCTGTTGTAGAAAGCATTTCACGCATACCAGGTCCTCCTTTTGGACCTTCATATCTGATTATTACAGCATCTCCTGCTTTAATTTCATTTTTTAATACTGAAGTTAAAGCATCTTCTTCTGAATCAAAACATTTTGCTTTTCCTTTAAAAGTTAATTTATTTAAACCTGCTATTTTTGATATACATCCATCAGGAGCAAGATTACCCCACAAACCTACGACTGAACTATTTTCACTAATTGGTTTATCACATTTATAAACAACTTCTTGGTTTGTGGGGAATATTACTTCTTTATGATTTTCAGCTATTGTTTTTCCTGTAACAGTTATGCAATCTCCATTTATATAACCACCATCCAATAAAGATTTAATAACAACTGGTACACCTCCTACATCATATAAATCTTTAGCAACATACTTTCCACCTGGTTGCATATCTCCGATATAGGGAGTTGAATTATAAATTTCTACAACGTCTCTTAATGTGAATTTTAAACCTGCCTCATTAGCTATTGCAGGAAGATGGAGCGCTGCATTGGTTGAACCTCCAGTAGCTGCAACTACTCTTGCAGCATTTACTAATGATTCAATAGTTACTATATCTCTTGGTCTTATATTTTTTTCAAGTAAATTCATTATAGCTTTACCACTCTTTTCACCATAAGCTTTTCTTTCTGCAGTATTTACTGCTGGCGGCATAGCTGAATTTGTTAGAGCTAAACCAACTGCTTCTGAAATACATGCCATTGTATTTGCTGTAAACTGACCTCCACACGATCCAGCAGATGGACAGGCAACTTGTTCAATATCTTTTAAATCTTGATCTGTGATAGTTCCTGCAGCATGTTTTCCAACTGCTTCAAATACATCAATAACAGTTACATCTTTTCCCTTGTATTTTCCTGGTAAGATTGAACCTCCATAAATGAATACAGATGGTACATTTAATCTAACCATAGCCATCATTAAACCTGGCAAAGATTTATCACAGCCAGCAAGTCCAACTATTGCGTCATAACAATGACCTCTCACAGATAATTCAATAGAATCTGCAATAACCTCTCTACTAATAAGAGAAGATTTCATTGCCTCATGGCCCATCGCAATTCCATCTGTAACTGTGATAGTTGTAAATTCTCTTGGTGTTCCTCCAGCATCTTTTACACCTGTCTTCACATGTTGAGCTTGATCTTGAAGAGTAATGTTGCAAGGAGCTGATTCATTCCAAGTGCTAACGACGCCAACAAATGGTTGATAAATTTCATGTTCTTTCAAACCCATAGCATAATAATACGATCTATGAGGTGCACTTTTAGGCCCTACACTTACATATCTACTAGGTAGGTTAGATTTTCTATTTGATCCTTTATCTTCCATTCTATTTGATAGTATTTATTATTTGATCAATTTTTTCAATAGAAGATTTATAAATATTTGCCTCATTTTTAAATTTATTAATAATTTCTTCTGATGCTTTATTCATAAAGTTATCGTTATTTAATTTGTCATTAACTTTATTAAATTTTTCTTGTTCAACTTGCTTTTTTTTATTTAATTTATTAAGTTCTGCCTTTGAGTCAACAATACCATCCAAGGGAATCAAAACTGACAACAATGTTAATACAATTAAAGCTGAATTTTTATTAGGTTTAATTTTACCAAAACTAATATTTTTGGTTTTTAAAAAATTACTTATTTCATTTTTATGGACTAAAAAAAAATTACTAATTTCTTCATTTTTTGCTTCTATAGAAATATTAATTAATTGTTTATAGGGTATATTTAGTTCTGATCTCAAATTTCTTATAGATGTTATGAATTCAATAAATATTTCAAAGTTTTTTTTAGAAATATCAAAAGAATTATTTGTTAAATAGTTTTGATAAACTTGATTCATTAAATATGATTTATCATCAACTAAAGATCTCCATAATTTTTCACTAATAAATGGCATAATAGGATGTATGATCTTTAAAACTTGAATGAATGTCCATCCAGAAACTTTTTTAATTTCATCAGCAAATTTTTCATTTTCAAAATTTTGTTTAATAATTTCAATGTACCAATCACAATAAGTATGCCATACGAAATGATAAATTTTATTAGCTATTTCATGAAACAAATACTTTTTAGTTAATTGATCAAGTTGAGTGTTCAAGTCATTCAATTCTTTTATTATCCATTTATTTGCATCAAAAATAATTGAACCTATTGAAATATCATCTACAAAAATAGAATTATTCATTTGTAAAAATTTTCCAGCATTCCAAATTTTATTTGTAAATGATTTATATCCTTTTACTCTAGCTTCTGATAATTTTACATCTCGTCCAGGATTTAAGAGTGCTGTTAATGTAAACCTTAATGTATCAGCACCATATTTATCTAATAGATCTAATGGGTCAATTATGTTTCCTTTTGATTTAGACATTTTTTGTCCTTTTTCATCACGTATTAAAGGATGAATATAAATATCTTTAAATGGAGTTTCTTTCATAAAATATGAACCCATCATCATCATCCGCGCAACCCAAAAAAATATTATATCAAAACCAGTAACCAAAACATTGCTAGGATAAAACTTATCTAATTCATAAGATTTATTTGGCCAATCTAAAGTAGAGAATGTCCATAGAGCAGATGAAAACCAAGTATCTAGAACGTCTTCATCCTGTCTAAGCTCAACATCCATTCCATAAAATTCTTTTGCTTGATTTTGTGCCCCTTCTAGAGTTTCACTAACAAAATATTTATTATCTGGACAATACCATGCAGGAATTTGATGCCCCCACCATAACTGTCTTGAAATACACCACGGTTGAATATTTTCCATCCAATTATAAAAAGTATTTTCCCATTGTTTGGGGATAAATTTAGAACTATTACCTCTAACAGCAAATATTGGATCAACTGATAATTTTTTTGCATCACAAAACCATTGATCTGTTAGCCAGGGTTCAATCACGACACCTGATCTATCACCATATGGTATGACCATTTGCTGTTTTTCTTCTTTAATTAATAAATTCATTTCATCTAATTTTTTTAAAATTAGTTTTCTTGCTTCAAATCGATCTAAATTTTGAAATTCTTCTGGTACATTTGAGTTCAGTTTAGCATTTTCATCAAAGATATTAATAAATTCTAAATCGTGTCTCTTTCCTACCTCAAAATCATTAAAGTCATGTGCAGGAGTAATTTTTACAGCTCCAGATCCTTTTTCAGGATCTGCGTATTCATCAGCAATAATTGGTATTTTTTTATTTGAAATTGGTAAGTTACAAAATTTGCCAATTAAATTTTTATATTTTTCATCATCTGGATGAACAGCAACTGCAGTATCTCCTAACATCGTTTCAGGTCTTGTTGTTGCAACTATGATTTGATTATTTTCATCTATAGGATATTTAATGTGCCATAAACTTCCTTCAGTATCTCTTTGCTCTACTTCTAGATCAGAAATAGCAGTTAAAAGTTTTGGATCCCAATTAACCAATCTCTTATCTTTATAAATAATTCCTTCATTAAATAATTTAACAAAAACTTTCTTAACCGCATTAGAAAGACCTTCATCCATAGTAAATCTTTCTCTTGACCAATCCGCAGAAGCACCTAGTCTTCTTAATTGATTACTTATCTGACCACCCGACTCTTTTTTCCATTCCCACACTTTTTCAATAAACTTTTCTCTACCTAGAGATCGTCGATCTAGTTTTGACTCACTTAATTTTCTTTCAACCACCATCTGAGTAGCTATACCTGCATGATCTGTTCCTGCTTGCCACAATACTTCCATACCCTTCATTCTATGGTATCTGATTAATATATCTTGAATTGTGAAGGTTAAAGCATGACCCATATGTAAGCTACCTGTAACATTTGGTGGTGGCATCATTATAGAATAAGGTTTACCTCCTTTTTGTGGTTTAAAACAATTTGATTGCTCCCATTGCGAATAAAGATTTTTTTCATCTTTTATAAAATCAAAAAATTTATCAAGCTGCATCGTAACTATTTTGAATCGAAATAATTTTTTAGTAATTTTGGGATTTTCTCATCAAGTATTTTTTCAATTTTATTTTCTACAAGATAGGATAGTTTTTGGTCTATAATATCATTAATTTGATTATTTATATCTTCGTGTTTTTGAAGTAATTTTATTGTACCATCACTATTAACCTTTTGATTAAGTATTAAAATATTAGATGAAGAATGTTTATTTGAATCGTTTTTTTCATCTTCAAGTGCTCTTCGTATGACTTCAAGAGATTCATTGATTGAATTTTTTGTATTCATATGGGCATTATAAATGTTTAATTAAATTAATAAAACTCTAATTATAGCTAGGAAGATACTTCTCAAATAATTTAATAAGTGAACCATCTAAAGCTAGTAAATTAAAATAATTAATAAGATAGTTTTTATTTGCATTAAAATATTCAACATTTACCTTTAAAAGATTAGTTTCAGCTTCTATTAGATCAGTGATAGATTTTGTCCCAAGGTTGTATTCCTCCTGAGTACTTTCTAGAAGAGTATTTGCATACTCTATTGTTAATAAGGATGTATTTAAATTTGATTTACTAACTAAATAATTTTTATAATAATTTGATACCTCAATATTTAAACTTTCTTTAAGATCCTCTAACTCAATTTCAGTTTGTAAAATTTGAGAATTTATTTTTCTAATATCTGATTTGTCAATGTTTTGCTGAAATATAGGAATTGTTAAAGTTAAGCCTATTGATGCATTGGTATTTTCACTTCCAGCATCTACTCTTGAACTATCCGAATACTCTGTTGAAGCTGTAATATCTAAGCTAGGTTTATTAGAACCTTTTTCTTTTGAAAGATCAAGTTCTTTAATTTTAAAATTATTTTGAGCAATTATAATATTAAAATTACTCTTATAAACTTCAGAAAGTATATTATCAAAATTCAAATCATCTTCTATATTCACATAATCTTCTAAATTAATGGCTTCTTTACCAACAATTGATTTAAATGTTTTTAAGCTGATTTTGTAATTTTGCTCAGCTGAAAAAAGATTTGTTTTAGCAATTGAAAAAGCACTCTCAGCATTTTTCAGTTCAGTAATGGTTGCTGATCCCAATTCATATTTTAATTTTACTTCTTCTAAAAATTTTGAAACAGAATCAAAATTCTTTTCGGAAGCTTCTAATGATTTTTCATAATTTATTACAGTTAAATAACCTTCTACAGCTGTTAACGATAGATCTTGAACTGTTTTGTAAAAGTTTATTACTGCATTTTCGTAAATAATTTTTGATCTTTCAATTTCTAAATTTTTTTCACCGCCATCATACAAATTTTGAGTAATACTAATTTTATATTTATCTGTAAAAGTTTCGGGTGTTGTTGATACACCAGCTGCTGATGTTGTATCGCTATTGCTATATGTACCAGAAATTGTTCCAGTAACTATTGGAAGTTTTTTGCCTATAGCCACCTCAATGGTTTCTTTGCTTTCATTCAGTTTTTCAAAAGCAATTTTTACCTTCAAATTATTCGCAATCGTACTTTTTACAGAATCATCAATCGATAGAGCAAATATAGATTTAGAATAAATAAGTAATAACAATAATATAAATAATCTCATTTAAAATTTAAAATTCACTTCCTGTTCTTGAATTTGATAACTACTCATTACATCAAATAAATACTCTGATGAATACAAATCTTCATTTCTTATAATTTTATAAGCTTTACCCAAATTATCATATATTTTTTTAATATATATTAACCTTCCTCCATTCATTGCTAGTTGCTTCTTTAAATTATCAGTTATTTTAAATATTGGTCCGTCAATAATAATTAAGTTAAATGGAGCTTTATCAGATAACCCATCTAATAAATTATGATTAAATAAACTAATATTATTATTATCAGTATTGTTAATATTGTGTTCTAATAATTTAAATAGTTCTCTATTTTCTTCTACAACATGAAGTTCTTTACATAATGAGCTAATTAGAGCAGAAAAGTAGCCCGTTAAGCCACCTATATGCAATACCTTATCATTAGATAAAATTTTTGAATATTTTATAATTTGAGCTAGATGTAAATTTTTAAGATATCCTCTTTTGTCAGTTATATCTAAATTATTATCTAGGTAACAATTCTTAACTAAACTGACATCCAAATAATTTTCTTTAGGAGTATTTTCAAATATTTGTAAGATATTTTCTTCATTAATTTTGTTTGGTCTTAACTGATTAACAACCATATTTTTTCTTGCAATTTCAAATGTTTCACTCATTTCTTTAAGGATGCTTTATATAAACCTATTATATAATCAATTATTTAAATTATATTATTAATCTTTAGAATTTTTTTTCATTAATTGACTAGAAATAATATAGTGATAATTGTCATTTTTTTTAGGCTCGGTGGCAGAGTGGTGATGTAGGGGCCTGCAAAGCCTTGCACAGCGGTTCGATTCCGCTCCGAGCCTCCAATTTTTTCTTGTTTTTTAATTTTTTTTTATTATCAAGAAAATTGTGTTCCTCGGTAGCTCAGTGGTAGAGCAATCGGCTGTTAACCGATCGGTCGCTGGTTCGAGCCCGGCCCGGGGAGCCATTTTATCTAAGCTTTAACTTCTACCAATTCTTCAAAACGTGTTGTGTAACATGGGGATACGTTTTCTCTTTTCATCTTCCATATTTTTTCGATACCTTCAGAAGCTATCTTTAATGTTGAACTTCCATATCTAGAATTAATATTATCAATAGTATTCATTATTCTATCTGATATATTGCGGTCGTAATCAAGCAACCCTCTAGTTACATTGTGTCTACTAAGACCGTATAATATAATACCAGCTTTTTTATAACGAAATCCTGGTCGGTATATTTTTCTAATTCCTTCAAGAGCTCTTTTAACAATTTTTATGCTATTATTTGTTGGAAAAGGTAAGTGAAGTTTTATTGAATTTGAATATTGTTTCTCTCTTCTATTAAAATGATTAGTCAAAACAAAAACACTCATTGACTCAGCCACCAACCCCTCTTCTCTTATCTTTTCTGATACTCTTGATCCATAAGTTGATATTGATTCCTCTAAATCAAATAATTGTTCTATTGGCTGACTAAATGATCTTGAGACACAACAACTTTGTTTATCACTTGGAACCAAATCAAGGTCTAGACACGATACACTATTTAATTCTAGGTATGTCTTCTCTCCTACTACACCCATATTTTTTCTTATCCATCCTCTGTCCATTTGTGAAAATTGATAAGCATTATAAATATTATATTTTTTTAGAAAAAGAGATAATCTTTTTCCAATACCCCATACTTCTTCAATAGATGTCAATTCTAATGCTTTTTTTATTTCTATTTTGTTTTTTAGTATGCACACACCTTTATAGTCTGGTTGTTTTTTTGCTAGATGATTAGCTATTTTGGATAGTGTTTTTGTTGGACCCACTCCAATGCTAACTGGAATACCAACCCACTTCTTAATTGTTTGCCTAATATGTCTACAATAAGTGTTTAACTCATAGTTCTCAAAACCATTTAAACCAAGAAATGCCTCATCTATGGAGTAGATTTCTACCTCTGAGGAAAAACTTGATAATGTCTCCATTACTCTCTGAGAAATATCACCATACAAAGAATAATTAGATGAGAAAACTTTAACATCATTTTTTTCAATAATATTTTTTGCTTTAAAATAAGGTTCACCCATTTTTATCCCTAATATTTTTGCTTCTTTTGATCGTGCAATGATACAACCATCATTATTGGAAAGTACGACAATTGGTTTTCCTATAAGTTTGGGGTTAAATATTCTTTCACATGACGCATAAAAATTATTGCAATCTATCAATGCTATAGATTGATTTACTGAGCTATGATTTCTATTAAGTAGTTTTGTGTATGACATATGTCACTACCCCCCATATAAAACACTCCATTTCTTCTTTAACTTGAATACTAGGATACTCACTATTGGCAGAAATTAAAAATAGTGACTGATCTTTCTTTTTCAGTTTTTTAACTGTTAGGTCACCAAAGATAGAGGCTATAACAATATTATCATTACGAGGTGTAACACTTCTATCAACAATAAGTAGATCGCCTGATAATATACCTGCATCGGTCATAGAGGGACCATTAGCCTTAACGATATACGTTGCTGTTGGACGTTGAACCAAATATTCATTAAGATCGAGTTTATTTTCCATATAATCAGTAGCTGGAGATGGAAAACCTGCAGATACTGTATCAAGAAAATAAGGTGTTATTAGATCTACCTTGGATTCAGGCTTAAATATTAAATTTTCTATTTTTTTAGACATAGTATTAAAAAAATTATTCAAATAATTGATAAATAATAATTATAATATTTATAAAATTATTTGTTCTACTTTTGTTCTAATTTATCTAGAATAGGAAAAAAGTCAATATAATATTTTTAAAATACTGTTAAAAAAAGCAATGACAAAATTATTTGATGATGATGCATACCTTAAGGAATTTAAAGCAAAAATTATAAGTATTATAAAAGAGGATAATTGTATTGAATTGGATCAGACAGCATTTTATGCAAAAAGTGGTGGTCAGCCAGGAGACACGGGTTCAATAGAAGTTGAAGGTATTAAAATACAAGTTTTAGATACTATTAAAGAAAATAACAAAATAATAAACGTTGTAGATGATCTAAAAGATCTTAAAGAAAAAAGTGAAATAATTGGAAAAATAAATTGGGATTTAAGGTACAAGCATATGAGAATGCATACGGCACTGCACTTATTGTGTTCTATAGTTCCCTTAGGTGTAACTGGTGGTCAAATTGGTTATAAGAAAAGTCGCTTAGATTTTAATGATCCAAATAAACTAATAAATAAAGAGGAATTAGAAGAAAAAATAAATTTGTTAGTTGAAGATAATCATGCCGTTACTAGTGAGGTAATTGAAAGTAGTATATTAGAAGAAAAGCCTGAACTTGTCAGAACTATGTCAGTAAAACCTCCTCAAGTAGATGGTAAAATAAGATTAATCAGAATTGGTGATATTGATTTACAACCTTGTGGTGGTACACATGTGAAATCAACTAATGAGATTGGTAAAATTCAAATCGGCAAAATAGAAAACAAAGGTAAAATGAATAGACGAATTAATTTATTGTTAACTTCTTAAATTACTGATGAAGAATTTGACTTAAAAATAGCTTGGTTCGATCACTCTCTGGATTATTGAAAAATTTATCTGGGCTAGCTTCCTCAACAATTTTTCCTTCATCCATAAATACCATTCTATCAGCAACTGTTTTAGCAAAACCCATTTCGTGTGTAACAACAATCATAGTCATTCCCCCTTCAGCTAAATCAACCATAACATCTAAAACTTCTTTAATCATTTCAGGATCAAGAGCAGATGTTGGTTCATCAAAAAGCATAATATTTGGATTCATTGCAAGGGATCTTGCGATTGCTACTCTTTGTTGCTGACCTCCAGATAGTTGACCGGGAAATTTATTTGCTTGTTCTGGTATTTTAACAATCTCTAGTTGTTTCATTGCGAGTTCTTCAGCTTCGACTTTTGGCATTTTTTTTACCCAAATTGGAGCTAAAGTTATATTTTCTTTTACAGATAAATGAGGAAACAGGTTAAATTGTTGAAATACCATACCCACTTCTTTCCTGACACTATCAATATTTTTAAGATTACCAGTAAGCTCAATACCGTCTACAACAATCTTTCCTTCTTGATGCTCTTCTAATCGATTAATACATCTTATCATTGTTGACTTACCTGATCCTGAAGGACCACAAACAACTATTCTTTCTTTCTTTTTTACCTCTAAATTCACATCTTTAAGAACTTGGAAATCACCGAACCATTTATTAACATTTTGTAATGAAATTATTGAATCTTCTGACATAATTAATCCGCTCCCATATTAATACCCGTTTTTAGTTTCTTTTCCAAATACAAACTATATCTGGACATTGAAAAAGTGAAAATAAAAAAAACTAAAGCAACAAAGACGTAAACTTCATTAGATAAACCCATCCAAGTCGCATCAGCTAATGCTCCTCTTCCTATTCCAAGTAAATCAAGTAATCCAATAATTATCACTAGTGTTGTGTCTTTAAACAATCCAATAGAAGTATTTACAATAGAGGGTATAGAAATTCTAATAGCCTGAGGAAGTATAATTTTTCTATTCATTTGCCAGTAACTCAATCCAACTGATTGAGCAGCTTCATATTGACCTCTTGGAATTGCTTGTAAGCCTCCACGAATAACTTCAGCCATATAAGCAGCTTGAAATAATGTTACAGCAACAAGTACTCTTACTAATCCATCTAAATTTAAACCCTCTGGTAAAAATAATGGAAGCATTACCATACCAAAGAAAAGAAGTGTAATTAATGGGACGCCTCTTATAAATTCTATAAACAAGGTACAAAACATACTTATTATTGGTAGTTCAGATCTTCTACCTAGTGCGAGTAAAATGCCTAAAGGGAATGCTATAGCAATACCAAATACTCCAAGAACAAGAGTTACTAATAAACCTCCCCACTTATTAGTAGGAATAATTTGAAATCCAAATCCTCCATAAAGTAATATGAATGCAACTACTGGAAAGGCGATAGTAAATTTAATTAAATGTTTTCTTCCAGGTATTTTTTCTATTAACAAAGGAAGTAGAGCAACTACAAGAAGAAAATATGTTAAATTTACTCTCCAAACTTGCTCTGATGGATAAAATCCATACATAAATTGATAAAAACGTACAATAATAATTGCCCAACATGCACCATGATCACCTTCGGGATCAGCTACCCTAGAACAAAATGTTCTATCTACGATTAGTTCTCCTCTATAATTTGTCCAAAAATCAGCACTAAATACTGACCAATCTAAAAACCAAGGTATTAATTGATATAGAAAATATACAACAAGAATTGTAATAAATGAATTTATCCAATTTGAAAATAAATGTTGTCTACACCACCCAATAAAACCAGTTGTTGCAACAGGTGGTTTTCTTGATTCAATATTTGAATTATTTTCCATTATTTTTCCTTGAATTGAATGCTTCTGTTATAAATGTTCATAAAAAAAGAAATTGTTAGACTTATTAGTAAATAAGTTGCCATTGTTATAGCCATACATTCAATAGCCTGACCTGTTTGGTTTAAACTAATTCCTCCAAAACCATGGACAAGATCAGCATATCCAACTGCAATTCCTAGAGAAGAATTTTTTGTTAGATTTAGATACTGACTTGTTAAAGGTGGCACTATTACTCTTAATGCTTGAGGAATAATAATTAATCTCATAATCCAATTTTTTTTCAATCCTAGTGCACCTGAAGCTTCTCTTTGTCCTTTTGTAACAGATAAAATTCCTGATCTTACTGTTTCAGAAATAAAAGCTGCAGTGTAAATTGATAAAGCGAGGAACATTGCTATAAATTCAGGTCTAATAACTGCACCTCCTTTAAAATTAAAACCTTTTAAAACTGGGTATTCTAAAGTTATGGGAGATCCCATGATAAAAAATAAAACTAATGGTAA
>QBZY01000022.1 GCA_003282155.1 Pelagibacteraceae bacterium AG-337-I02
CCGGGTGAAGCTATTGGCATTCATTCTGGCCATCACGAAGCTCTTCAAAGAAATCATTATAGATTTCAAGAAGGAAAGTTTCATTGTGGTCAAGTTAATATCCTACTAGCACTAAAAGATATTGGTCCTGGTGATGGTGGTACTGTAATTATACCTTCTTCTCATAAATCAAATATACGTCATCCAGAATTTGAAAAACATTCTATGAAAAAAGGGAGAGTTACATCTGCTGATAATATGACTGCTTCAAAAGAAATTTATTTGAAAGCTGGTGATGGATTATTATTCGTTGATTCACTCTGTCATGGATCTGCAAAAAGAACAAATAAGGGAGAAAGAAGAATTGTTGTTTACAGATATGGACCTTCTTGGGGTTTTTTCAGACATCCATATAGACCTTCACAAAAATTACTATCAAATCTTACTGAATTTCAAAAGAAAATAGTAATGCCTCACGAAAAAGTTCTTTTACCAAATAATTAAAAATTAACTATATTTAATAGTTAAATAGGTTTTTTTATCTTGATTTTTTTATCAATATAATTTCTATAAGACATATTAAAGGGAGGAAAAGATGAAATTAATTAAATCCTTAATTTTATCTCTCGCAGTTTTAGTTGGTTTTTCATCGGCTTCTAATGCTAGAGATGTAACTTTATCAATGTGGACTCATAACCAACTCTACGTTGATTATTTTAATACTTACTTAGAAGAAGTGCAGGCTGCATTTCCAGATGATAACATAACTTTTGACTTTCAGGTCACTCCTGACATGGCAACAAATAGTTTAACAGCTATAGCTTCAGGTTCTGAACATACAGATCTACTTGGAATAGAAATAAGTGGTTTCGGATTGTTTATGGTTGATGATATCATTTCAGATAATTTTGTACCATTAACTGATATGTACGGAGATATGTCTCAATGGAATCCTGGTAAGGTAGCTGCTTGGACTCATACCAATGGTGAAATCTACGGTATCGAGAGTGAAGGTTGTTATATGGTTTATTATTATAACCCAAGTATTCTTGAAAGTTATGGTAAATCAGTTCCTAAAACTTGGGATGAGTTTATGGAAACAGGAAAGATCTTAGCTAAAGATGGTATTTCAATGATGCTTTCTGAATTAAGATTTATTGGTATGTACCAACAAGCTGGTGGTAAATTCTTTAATGAAGATGGCGAATTCGAAATGAATGAAGATCTTTTCATGGATATTTTAAAATACCAAGAAGAAGCTTTTGCGAGTGGTGTAATAAATTATACAACTGATTATTGGGGTCAAACTCCTGGTGTTTTATATAATTCTAAACAAACAGTTGGAACAATGGCACCTGATTGGTACAATAATTGCTGCTTACAACCTACTGTGAAAGATACACAAGCGGGTGAATGGAGAGTCGCTCCACTTCCTACTTGGGGAGATGATGGTTTTAAAACTTTCCACTGGGGTGGAACTGGTTTTGCCATTCATAAATCTTCAGAAGCGGTTGATGTAGCAAAAAAACTTCTTGAACTTGCATATTTTTCTTATGAAGGTCAAATTGCAAAGTATGATTTCTTTGGAGGTATGCCTACTTTACTATCAGCTCTAGAGGATCCTAGAATTGCTGACAAAAAGTTTGATTTTTATGGAGGTCAAAAATTTGCTGAACCATTCATTTCAGTAGCTGGTTCAAGCGCTGATGACTATCAACATGTTGGAAGAGCAATTATTGACTCTGTTTCTCGTGACTTAACTACGTTACTTGCAAATGGTGAAATAACTGCTGAAGAAGCACATGAAAGGTTCATTTCACAAGTTCAGGATGAACTTGACTTTTTATAGACGATAATTTTTAAAGCAGGGTTTTTACCCTGCTTTTTAAAAATAGAATAAAAATAATAACATGTCAGTTGTGAGTAATAATCGAAGATTAAGACCTGAAAAGGTTGCGCCTTATTTTTTTATATCGCCATTTTATATTATTTTTACAATTTTTTTTCTTTTACCTACCATAGCGTCTTTTATTTTAGCTTTTTATAAATGGAAAGGTGTTAAAGCTCCTAAACCTCGGGGGTGGGGAAATTTTGAGTATTTATTTTTTAAAGACCAAAACTTTTGGGAAACTTTCCTAAATACAGTATTTTATTCTGCTGGAAGTGTATTTATAACCATACCTCTTGCACTTTTATTAGCCCTTGCTCTTAATAGTCATAGTTTAAAACTAAAACCTTTTTGGCGATTAGTATTTTTCTCACCTATAGTTACATCAGTCGTTGCAGCGGCCTTAACATTTAAGATGATACTAAACAGTGAATTTGGGCTCTTAAATTATATAATTGGCCTTATAGGAATTGAGCCAATCAATTGGGTTGAATCATCTTCAACTTCTAAGTGGTCTGTTATGATGTTAATTATATGGAGGTGGACAGGCTTAACCTGTATTTATTTTTTAGCTGGACTACAATTTATAGATAGAACATTATATGAAGCTGCGAAAATAGATGGAGCAACTGCATGGCATCAATTCTGGTATGTGACTCTTCCTCAGCTAGCACCAGTAACATTATTTGTTTGTATAATTGTTTCTATTGGTTCATTTCAAATATTTGAAGATGTATTTGTTATGTATAGTGGAAATGATGTTCCAACCCACGCTAAATCAATGGTTGTTTACATGATGGAAAGAGGCTTTAATCAGCTCAAATTAGGGTTTGGATCTTCTATTGGTGTATTTATGTTCATCTGTATTTTAGCTATATCATTATTTCAATTTAGATCATTTGCGTCAAATTTAGATCAGGATGCTAAAAAAAGTTTTATAGAGAGAATTTTATCTCCTATTATAGATTTTATTGCTAATATTTTTCCAATTGAGTCTTCTAGTTCTAGCAAAAAATCCTTATCACCAACAATTGGAAAATATTCGTTAAACTTAATAATAACAATTATAGGTTTGATAACACTAATTCCTTACTTTTTTATGCTTACTTCATCAATTAAATCAACAGCAGAAATAATGGCATGGCCACCAATAGTTTTTTCTAAAAGTCCTAATTGGGAAAATGTAACAAAATTGTTTACTGAGTTTCCAGCAAGTTTATGGATATTCAATTCCTTCTTTGTTGCTATAGCTGTAACAATGCTAACGATTTTTTTATGTACCTTAGCTGGGTACGCATTTGCAAAATATAACTTTAAAGGAAAAAACAAACTCTTCATATTTATGGTAGCAACTGCAATGATACCTTTCCCAATTATAATGATCCCTCTTTACGTCTTAGTTGGAAGAATGGGATTGAATGACACTTTAACGGGGCTAATAATTCCTTTTGTTGCACCTGCTATAGGAATTTTTATGATGAGACAATTTATAACCTCTATTCCTGATGAATTAATCCAAGCAGCAAGATCAGATGGAGCTGGTGAGTTTAGAATATTTTGGCAAATAGTTGTCCCACTTGTTTGGCCTGGAATTGCAACTCTAGCAATAATTACATTTGTTAATTCTTGGAATAGTTTCCTATGGCCACTTATAATATTAAGAGATGATCTTAACTATACCATTCCTCTAGGCATGACGGAAGTATTTGCACTAAGTGTAGGTCAGGAACCGCAGTATGGACAAGCTATGGCTTTTGCAACTTTAACAACAATTCCAATTATAGTAATTTTTTCTTTTGTTCAGAAATATTATATTGCCGGTTTATCTGCAGGAGCTGTAAAAGGGTAGTATGGAAAAAATTAAATGGGGAATTATTGGGCCAGGTAATATAGCTAATAATTTTGCAGATGGATTAAAAGATTCTTACTCGGGTCAACTCGTAAGTATAGCAAGTAAAAATGAAGACCGTCGAAAAACCTTTGGTGATAAATATGATATTCATCCTGATTTTAGATTTGATGATTATGATGACATTATCAATTCAGAACATATCGATGCTATTTATATTTCCACACCACATACTTTGCATGCTGAATGGACAATAAAAGCTGCAGGTAAAGGAAAGCATGTTCTTTGTGAAAAACCAGGTGCTGTCAATTTAAACGAAGGTAAAAAAATAATAGAGGCAGTAAAAGAAGCTGGAGTTTTTTATATGGAAGGCTTTATGTATCGTTGTCATCCACAAATTCCAAAACTACTAGAAGTAATTAAAAATAAAACAATAGGTGATATAACATCTATTGAAGCCTCTTTTGGTTTTGATATGGGTAAAACAATTCCTGAACACAGACTGTTTAATAAAAGTCTTGCAGGTGGTGGTATTCTTGATGTTGGTCTTTATCCTATTTCCCTTTCTAGGTTAATTGCAGGAGTAGCAACCAGTGAAAAATTTTTAGAGCCTAATTTTATAGATGCTGAAGCAAGAATAGGGGAAACAGGAGTTGATGAAGTTGCACATGCTAATTTAGAATTTAAAAATGGAATTACAGCAAAAGTTTCAACTGCAATTAGGGAAAGCATGAAAAACAATGCTATTATTTTAGGCTCTGAAGGCACTATCGAATTACCAGATCCATGGATGCCAGGAAGACAAGGAGGTCCTTATCATGCAAAAATTATTATTAGTAAAAATGGTAATGAAGAAGTAATTGATGTCAAAGGATCAGAACATTTATTTTTCTTTGAAGGTGAACTTGCAAGCCAGTGCATTGCAAAGGAAAAAACACAACCACCTCACCCAGCAATGACTTGGGAAGATACATTAGGCAATCTTCAAGCTCTTGATACATGGAGAGAAAAAGTAAATTATAATTTACCACAGGATGAAATATGAAATACGATAGAATAGAAGGAATAGATAAAGACATCTCTAAACTTGTTATGGGATGTGATAACCAAGATGATATCAATGAAGCTTCAAAGTTATGGGATCATTGGATTGAAGTTGGTGGCAATATCTTTGATACGGCATTCATCTATGGCGGTGGTAATCATGAAAAAGTTTTTGGCGAATGGTTAAAAAATAATAATAATAGACAAGATGTTTTAATACTCGGCAAAGGTGCGCATACACCTGAATGTAATCCTGAAGCAATTTCAAAGCAATTAACTATTTCTCTTGAACGAATGAATACAGATTATGTTGATATTTATATTATGCATAGAGATAATACTGATTATCCAATTGATGAATTCATGGATGTTTTGAATGAGGAAAAAGAAAAAGGAAGAATTAAAATATTTGGTGGTTCAAATTGGACAATACAAAGATTTAAAGAAGCAAATGAATGGGCAGAAGAAAATAATAAACAAGAAATGTCAATTTTAAATAATAATTTAGCACTTGCTAAAATGATTAAGCCTCTTTGGAATGGTTGCTTATCATCTAATACTGAAGAGATACTGGCATATCTAAATTCTTCACAAAAATCTCATATGTCTTGGTCTAGTCAAGCAAGAGGTTATTTTTTACCTGATAATATAACGCAAGAGATTGAAGATAAAATTACTAAGGCGGAGACATACCGAGCACCAGGTGAGAACTCAAGCGGTCCTATTAGTTGCTATGATAGTGAAGATAATAGAGAAAGAAAAAAAAGAGCTATGGAGTTAGCTGATAAAAAAGGCTGTTCCGCTCATAATATTGCAGCAAGCTGGACCATAAACCAGTCTTTTCCTTCTTTTGCATTAATTGGTCCAAGATCTGTAAACGAGTTAGACACAACTCTCCCTTGTCTTGATATTGAACTGAGCCAAGATGAAATTAATTGGTTGAATCTTCTCTAATATTACTATCAAATTGCGTTAATTTAACTGATTGACTTTATTGTCAAGATATTGATGGTCCTTTTATAATTTAATCAAAGGGAGGAAAAATGAAAAAATTTTTTTCAATACTTTTAACTTTATTTTTACCCCTATCATTTACTAATGTTTCTAAAGCTGCAGGGCATATGGAAGCTGAAGTTATTCACTGGTGGACATCTGGTGGAGAACAAGCTGCTATTTCTCAATTTGCAGAAGCTTGGCAAGAGATGGGTAATACTTGGATTGATACTGCTATTACGGGTGGGGAAAATTCAAGAGCAACAACTGTAAACAGAATTATTGGTGGTAACCCGCCAACTGCAGCACAGTTTAATATTTCAAAACAATTTGTTGATTTAGTTGAGCAAGGTCTTCTTCAATCACTTGAAGAAGTTGCTACTGCTGAAGGATGGAGAGATTTTATATACCCACCTGAACTAATTGAAACTTGTGAATTTGAGGGAGAATTTTATTGTGTTCCAGTAAATATTCACAGTTGGCAATGGATGTGGATTAATAACGATGTATATAAACAAGCTGGTCTTCCAGTTCCTCAAACATTTGAAGAATTTTTAGCTGGTGCTCCAAAAATACAAGAAGCAGGAATTATTCCTTTGGCTCTTGGTGGACAAACATGGCAAGAATCTGGAATGTTTGGAGTTGTGTCATCATCAATATTAGGCTTTCCTCACATGCAATCAATCTTCAGAGATAAAGATGTTAGCACTTTAAGAGATGGAAGATTTGAAGATGTTTTAAGTACTTACAGAGAACTAAACGCATTTACTGATGAAGGTTCTCCAGGAAGATCTTGGAATGATACAACAGCAATGGTCATAGAAGGTAAAGCTGCAATGCAAGTTATGGGAGACTGGGCAAGAGGTGAGTTTGCTGTAGCAGGTAAAGAAGCTATGGTGGATTATTCTTGTGTTATTCCAGGTAAAGAAAAATATGTTGCACTTGGTGGTGATGTATTTGTATTCCCAAAGAACGATGATCCAAAAGTCAAAGAAGTTCAACTTGCGATGGCTAGTATGATGGTAAATCCAACAGTACAAGCTAAATTTAATAATGCTAAGGGTTCTCTTCCAATGAGATTAGATGTAGATACTTCTGCTGCCGATGCTTGTATGCAAATGGGTTTAGATTTAATTCAAAACCCTAATGCTATTATGAGAGAAAGTGATGATTGGAATACACCAGCATTTACCAATGCATGGGATGATATTATTTCTGAATTCAGAAATGACCCTAATTATACAGTAGCTCAAGTGATGGACGATCTTGAAGGTGTTTTAACAAGTGGTCTATAACTTATAATTTCCTAGGGCAGGTTTACCTGCCCTAAATATATAAAAATATGCCTTTATTTAGAAATATTGCATCAATGATTGCATTACTTCCAATGATTGTTATTTCACTAACGGTCTTTGTTGGGTGTATAATTTATTCATTTGTATATTCTCTTACAAATTCAAAGCTTATTCCCGTTTATAATTATATTGGCTTTGATCAATATGAAAGATTATTTAAACAAAGAAAATGGGATGTTGCAGTTGAAAATATTTTTATTTACGGTTTTGTATTTACGATTGGATGTCTAATCATCGGTTTTCTTCTTGCGGTATTAATTGATCAAAAAATTAGAGGGGAAAGTCTATTTAGAACTATTTTTTTATATCCCTATGCAATGTCTTTTGTTGTAACAGGCTTAGTCTGGAAATGGGTTCTTAACCCTACTTTTGGTTTAGAAAATTCAATGCATATGTGGGGCTTTGGTTGGTTTGAACTTGATTGGTTAGTTAATAGAGATTTAGCAATTTATGCTGTTTGTATTGCAGCTGTTTGGCAAGGCGCTGGTTTTGTTATGGTTTTAATGTTGGCAGGTCTCAGAGGTATCGATGAAGATATTTGGAAATCATTAAGTATTGAAGGAGTAGCAAAGTGGAAATCATATATATTTGTAATTCTTCCAATGTTAAGACCTATGGTAGTTACAGCAATAGTTTTAATTGCTGCTGGAGTTGTAAAAGTCTATGATTTAATTTTAACTCTTACTTCTGGTGGGCCAGGTTATGCAACAACAACGCCTGCACTTTATGTAATGGAAAATTTTTTCAAACGAGCAGATTTAGGTCAAGCATTTGCTGCTTCTATAATAATGTTTATTTCAGTTGTATGTATACTCGCCCCATGGGCATTTTATGAATTTTATTTAAGAAATAAATACGCGACAAACTAATGAGTACTACACCTGCAGGCCCCCGTCCAAAATTTTTAACAATAGGAAGAATTGGAATGTATTGTTTCATTTTAGTGTGTGCTATATTTTTTTTAATGCCGTTATATGTAATGGTTATTACATCCTTAAAAGATATGGATGAAATTAGAGCTGCGAACATTTTAAATCTACCAAAAGAACTCAGTTTTTATTCTTGGCCAAAAGCGTGGTCTCAAGCATGTACTGGATTTGTATGTGAAGGTCTCAAACCAGGTTTTATTAATTCAATTAAAATTACTGTTCCAAGTGTTATTGTGTCTGTTGGACTAAGTGCAATAAATGGATATGCATTAGCTTTTTGGCGCTTTAAGGGAGCTTATTTCTTTTTTGGTTTATGTATGTTTGGTGCTTTTATTCCTTATCAAGTAATGGTTTATCCTCTGCTTAAAATAGAAGATGCACTAGGTATTTATTCCACTCTTCCAGGAATAATTTTAGTTCATACAATTTTTGGTATGCCAATATTAACATTAATTTTTAGAAATTTTTATGTCAGTTTACCAATAGATTTATTTAAAGCTGCAAGAATAGACGGAGGTAATTTTATAAAAATTTTTCTATATGTTATTATACCAATGTCTGCCCCTATAACTATTGTAGCTGTCATTCTACAAGTTACAGGGATTTGGAATGATTTTCTTCTTGGATTAGTTTTTGCAGGAAGAGACAATCAACCAATGACAGTTCAATTAAATAATATTGTTCAAGTAGATTATGGTGTTGCTGAGTACAACGTAGATATGTCAGCTACAATTTTAACTTCTCTAGTTCCTCTTTTTGTATACTTTATTTCGGGTAGATGGTTTGTGCGTGGAATAGCAGCTGGGGCAATAAAGGGGTGAGTATGAAAAATAGTGTTGAAGTAAAAAATATATCCTTCAGTTATGGAAAAACTGAAATATTAAATGATTTAAGTATCGATATTAAAGAAGGAGAATTCATGGTTTTGCTTGGTCCTTCAGGTTGCGGAAAAACTACTTTATTAAATTGTATAGCGGGTCTTTTGGATTTGACGGATGGGCAGATTTGGATTGAAGATGATAACGTTACATGGAAAGAGCCAAAAGATAGACACATAGGAATGGTTTTTCAATCTTACGCATTGTACCCAAGTATGACTGTTGAGAAAAATTTATCATTTGGTTTAAGAATGATGGGTACGGCAAAAGATTTAATTAATGAAAAAATTAATAAAGCAGCAAATCTTCTACAAATAAATGAATTACTTAAAAGAAAACCGTCTCAACTTTCTGGAGGTCAAAGGCAGCGTGTTGCTATTGGTAGAGCTTTAGTTAGAGATGCAAAAGTTTTTTTATTTGACGAACCTTTAAGTAATCTTGATGCAAAATTAAGAGCTGAACTACGCTATGAAATAAAAAAACTTCATAGAGATTTATCAAATACTATGATTTACGTTACTCATGATCAAATAGAAGCTATGACGCTTGCGGATCGTATATCTGTTATGAAAGATGGACTAATACAGCAATTAGATACACCTAAACAAATTTACAACAAGCCAGCTAATTTATTTGTGGCTGGGTTTATTGGATCTCCGAGTATGAATTTTTTAAACGCTAACTATGATAAATCAAATAAAAAAATAATTGTTGGCAACAAGCAAATTGTTATTTCTAAATATGAAAATATAAATAATTTGATGAATGATCAACAGGTTGTCTTTGGAATAAGACCTGAAAATATAAACATAGAAAAAAATGAAAATTCTATTCAATGCAAAGTTGAATTAGTAGAGCCTATGGGAGCAGATACTCTTGTGTGGACTAGTATTGAAAATAATCCAATATCTATTAGGCTAGAAGGAAGTTCAAATTTTAATTTAAATGATGAAATAAACATCTCATTTGATATAAATAAATCTTCAATATTTGACAGTAAATCTGAGGAGAGAATTTAATGAACAGAAACGAAGTAACAATGCAGTTGTACACCACAAGAAAATTTCAACCTTACGAACCAATATTTAAATTCCTATCCGACTCTGGGATAGAAAATATAGAACTATTTGATTTAGATAAAATTGATTTAGATAATTTTAAATCAATGATGGATGAAAATGGCATTTCAATAAAATCTTCTCACATTAGTTTTCAAGCAATTACAAATACAGAAGAAACTATAAGAAGGATGAAATATCTAAATATTAAGCATGCAATAGTACCATCTGTACCTGAAAAATTTAGTAAAGATTTTGCTTCAAATTTTGATCTTGATGAAGACACTTGGAGTAACTTTGGTAAAGATCTTTCATCATATGTTCAAATATATGAAGATAATGGTTTGACTCTTGGTTATCATAATCATTCATTTGAGTTTAGACCTCTTCCTAGCGGTAAACTTCCAATAGAATGTATGATGGACCACAATGATAATCTAAAAATGGAACTTGATCTTGGATGGGCAGTGGCTGGAAAAGCTGATCCACTTGTATGGATAGAAAAATATAAAAATAAAATTATTGGCTGTCATTTGAAAGATTTTTTTGATGAAACAAAAAATCTCTTAGATCATAGTGAACAATCTGCTGTAGGAGAAGGTTTCATAGATTGGCCTAAGCTTGTTGGGGAAGTAAAAAAAACTCCATGTGAAGTTTTTGTCTTAGAACACGATGATCCAAAAGATTATAAAGAATACACAACTAAATCTTTAGAATATTTAGAAACAATTTAATGAATATTGGAATAGTTGGCTGTGGAAATATTTCTGAAACTTATTTTGAGTGTCAAAAAATATACAATAATTTTAAAATAATTGCATGTGCTGATATAAACAAAGAAGCTGCATCTTATGCTGCATCTAAATATAATGTTAAGGAATTATCAGTTAACGAAATTTTAGAAAATAATGAAATTGATTTAATTATTAATTTAACAATTCCTGCAGCACATAAAGAAATTATTACAAAATCATTACTTAATGGAAAACACTGTTTTAGTGAAAAACCTTTAGCTATGAATTTTGAAGAAGGTTTAGAAATACAAAAATTAGCACATGAAAAAGGTTTGTATGTTGGTTGTGCTCCAGATACCTTTTTAGGAGCAGCAGGACAAAAAGCCAGAAAATTAATTGAAGACAATAGGATTGGCAAAATTGTTCTGGGTACTTTTAATTTAATGTCTCATGGAATGGAGCATTGGCATCCTAATCCAGATTTTTTTTTTAAACCTGGTGCTGGACCAGTTTTTGATGTTGGTGTTTATTATATTACTCAATTAGTTAACTTAATTGGGCCAGTTAAACAAATAAACGCAATTAGTGGAACTGCTACAAATGAAAGAACAATAACTAGCCAACCAAGATACGGAGATAAAATTAAAGTTGAAACACCTACAACATTAATGGGCTCTTTAGAATTTACAAATAATGCTAAAATTCAGTTTTTTTGTACTTGGGATGTTTGGAAAAATAAGCATTCCACAATCGAGCTTTACGGATTAGATGGAAGTATGATTGTGCCTGACCCCAATTTTTTTAGTGGTAATTTATTAATGTCTCAAAAAGATAGTGATTGGGAAGTAATCAATAATGATAAAATGTTATTAGGTATACCTAACAAGAGTGATGGTGAAGGAAATAAGAAAGCAAATTATAGAGGTATTGGACTTTCAGAAATGATTAATTCAATTTCTAAAAATCGTAAAGCAAGATGTTCACTTGAATTGTCTCTCCATGTTCTTGAAATAATGGATGGTATAATAAAATCTGCTGAAGAAAAAAGTTTATATATTTTAACTACAAATCCTAAACAACCAGAATTACTAACTGAAGAAGAAATAAGTAAACTAAAAATTTAAATATGTCAGAAATTAAATTTCCATCAGATTTTATATGGGGCGCATCTTCTGCGGCTTATCAAATTGAAGGTGCTTGGAATGTTGATGGAAAATCTCCTAGTATTTGGGATACTTTTACTCAAACTAAAGGTAATGTTCATAATGATGAAAATGCAAATATAACTTGTGATTTTTATAATAATTATAAAGAAGACATTTCCTTAATGAAAGACGCTGGATTGAAAAGTTTCCGTTTTTCTTCTGCATGGTCTAGAATTCTCCCAGATGGTTTTGGTAAAGTAAATCAAAAAGGTTTAGATTTTTATAATCGTGTTATCGATACACTCTTAGAAAATAATATTGAGCCTTTTATCTGTCTTTATCATTGGGATTTACCACAAATTCTACAAGATAAAGGTGGTTGGACAAATAGAGAATCTGCAGATTGGTTTACAGAATTTACAAATATTGTTGTATCAAATACTAGTGACAGGGTTAAAAAATACTCAACTTTTAATGAACCTGTGGTATTTACTCTTGCAGGATACGGACAAGGAATGATGGCTCCTGGTATAAGTGATTTTTCAAAAACATTACAAGCTGTGCATCATGTAAACTTATCACACGGATGTTCCATTAAAGAAATGAGATCAATTTCATCCGATCTCAAATGTGGTTGTGTTAATTTAATGGCTCCAATTAAAACGTTTTCTAATAAAGAAAAAGATATTGAGGCTTCAAGAATTGCAAATGTTTTTTTTAATACTTTATTTACAGACCCTCAATATTTAGGAAATTATGATCCATATATAGCTCAGCAAATGCAAGATATAATTAAGGATGGAGATATGAAAAAAATTAATCAAAAATTAGATTATTTTGGACTTAATTTTTATTCACATTTTCATGTTCAAGCAGATCCAAGTGACAAATTATTTATGGGGGCTAAAACAAACAATGATGCAGGTTTTACTTTACTTCCTCCTCCTGATGATGCTGAAGTAAATCCAATGGGTTGGGAGATTGCTCCATCTTCTTTTTATGATCAAATTATGCAAGTAAAAGAAAAATATGAAAATCCATTAATTTATATAACTGAAAATGGTGTAGCAACTGAAGATGTATTATCAGAAAAAAATACGATATCAGATGAAGAAAGAATTAGTTTTTATAAGCGATATTTAACCAGCTTAAATAAAGCAATCAATGACGGGGCTGATGTCCGAGGTTTTTATGCATGGTCCTTTACAGATAATTTTGAATGGCATAGGGGATATGACATGAGATTTGGTATGGTCTATATAGACTATAAAAATCAAAAAAGAATTCCAAAAGATTCATTTTTCTTTTATAAAAATCTTATAGAAAGTCTAGTAATTAGTTAGTAATTTTGTTGTAGCTTATCTGATTTTGTTCATATAAAACTTGATTAAAGTTAGAAAGATTATTGTCAACTTTTTTTAACATAGAATTGAACTCTGATCTTTTTGTTACAACTAAAGAAATATCAGCAACAATTAAATCAATAATATAAAAGCGACCTTTTGATTCTTTTACTCGCCATGTTACAACGACTGATCCAGTATCTGAAAAAATCTCCATATCAATCAAAGTTACTTGATTTTTGCTGTCATATTTTGACTTAGTTAATTCATAAGTTTGGTCTGAATAACCTTGCATCATTGAGGCTATATTTAGAGCCAAATGTCGTTTAAAATTATCGATATAGATTTTTTTTGTACTTTTATCTGATTTTTTCCAAGCATCTCCTGCAACAAATTTAGCAATACCAGTACCAGCAAAATTATTATTTATTGTTTCTTCAACTAGAAGAAATCTGTTTATACTTGAGAGATTTTCATTTTTATAAGCTTCAAGAATAATATTTATTTCTCTTTTAAGCCACTCTGAAGTTTCATCAGAATATAAATTTTTTGAAATAAAAATTATAAAAAAAATTATAATTAAATTAAACTTCATTATTCAAATTCAATACTGATAAGAGGTAAAGGTGTTAATTCTGAGTCATCAACATTATTAATTGCCGCCTTTCGGTTTTGATAGTAAGAACTCCTTACTGCAGCATAATAATCTACTGAATTGTCTCTTAGTGCATTAACTTCATCAATTATTTGTGATCTTGTATCAACTGCATTAACTGCTGTTCTCATTGGCACTAACCAAGCTTCTCCCTCACTGACTGCATAAGCATTAATAGGATCTGTTAACATTGTTAATACCATACCTGATGTGTCTCTAAGATTTGAAGGTCCAAACAAAGGCAGTACTATATAAAAACCATCTCCAACACCCCAAGTTGCAAGAGTTTGTCCATAATCCTCTTCTTTTTCTTCAAGTCCAATTTTTTCAGCTACATCAAATAACCCAAATAAACCTACTGTGCTATTA
>QBZY01000023.1 GCA_003282155.1 Pelagibacteraceae bacterium AG-337-I02
CACTATAAAACGTAAGCCAACAGATGTAGAAATTGAAACATTAGCACAGACGTGGTCAGAGCACTGTAAACACAAAATATTTTCAGCAAAGATTGATGATATTCAAGAAGGTATTTTTAAAAAATACATTAAAGGCGCTACAGAAAAAATTATTCAATTAAGAAAAGATAATTTTTGTGTTTCTCTTTTTACGGATAATGCCGGGGGAATAAAATTTAATAAAGATTGGATTATTTGTCATAAAGTTGAAACACATAATACGCCTTCAGCTTTAGATCCATTTGGTGGAGCAATCACTGGAATAGTTGGTGTTAATAGGGATTGTCTTGGATTTGGAAAAGGAGCAAAACCTATAGCTAATACGTATGCATATTATTTAGCAGATCCAAATAAAAATTATCAATTGTATCGTCAAAAAAATAATATGGATCCAATGCTTCCATCAAATTTTATTGTTAAGGGTGTGATTAGTGGTGTTAGAGTTGGAGGAAATTGTTCAGGTATTCCTACTCCTCAAGGTAATGTGTATTTTGATGACCGGTTTGCAGGAAAGCCTCTTGTATTTTGTGGAACAGTTGGAATTATTCCAAAAAAAATAAAAGGAAAATTATCACATAAGAAGAAAGCTAATCCAGGAGATATCATACTAATGGCTGGAGGTAGAGTTGGGAAAGATGGTATTCATGGTGCAACATTTTCATCAGAAGAATTAGATCCTAATAGTCCAGTCTCTGCCGTACAAATTGGTGATCCAATAACACAAAAGAAAATGTCTGATGTAATCATTAGAGAATTACGTGATGAAAATCTTTACTCAAGTATAACAGATAATGGAGCTGGAGGATTATCATCATCAATTGGAGAAATGGCAAAAGAGAGTGGTGGTTTTATAGTTAATCTTGAAAAAGTTCCTCTCAAATATAATGGATTATATCCTTGGGAGATTTGGATTTCTGAATCGCAAGAAAGAATGACACTAGCTGTGCCCTCGAAGAATGTTAAAAAAGTTATAAAGATATTTAATGCTAGAGGTGTGGAAGCAACAATAATTGGTAATTTTATTAAAAAAGAAAAAGCTATAGTAAAATACAATAAAACTGAAATTCTCAATTTAGATATGGAATTTCTTCATGAAGGTTATCCTAAATTAAATTTAAAAACATCTTTTCCAAAATTTAAAAAAGAAAAGAAAAAAATAATTATAAAAAGTTCTTTGATAGATAAATTACATAAACTTCTCTCTAGTCCAAATATTGTGTCAAAAGAATTTATAGCCACACAATATGATCACGAAGTACAAGCTACCTCTATTATAAAACCATTACAAGGCGAAGGCAGAGTTTTTGGAAATGCTACAGCTATAAAACCTCTATTTGATGATGAAAAATCAATTGCTCTTTCTCAGGCTGCTTATCCTCAATACGCCGAAACAAATCCTTATGATATGGCTGGATGTTCAATTGATACAGCATATAAAAATTTAATTGTTAGTGGTGCCAACTCAAAAAAAATTGCAATTCTTGATAACTTTTGTTGGTGCAGCTCTGATGAACCTGATCGCTTATATCAATTGAAAGAAGCGGCAAAAGCTTGTTATGATTATGCAGTTGCTTACCAAACACCTTTTATTTCTGGAAAAGATAGTATGTTTAATGATTTTAAAGGCTTTGATAAATTTGGAAAATCAGTAAAAATTTCAATACCTCCAACATTGCTTATTTCTTCTATTGGAGTGGTAGACAAAATTTCACACTTAACAAAAATAACACCAGATGATGGTGATATACTTTTAGTTTTAGGAAATACCCATAATGAATTACAGGATAGTGTTTATTCCAAAATTATAGGTTATAAAAAATCAAAAAATCCAGTTGTAAATAGCAAGGATGCGCTTCGAACGTATAAAAATTTTGAAAAAGCCAATAAACTCGGAATTATAAATTCTGCAATTGGCATTGATTTGGGTGGACTTGGAATTGCAGTTACAAAGATGGCAATTGCTTCAAATAAAGGTTTAACCATTGATTTAAAACTAAAAAATAAAATCTCAGTTGATCAATTTTTATTTTCTGAAACACAAAGTAGAATTCTTGTTTCCATGAAAAAAAATAAGTTAGCCAATTTTAAAACAATATTTAGAGCATGTGATTATACAATTATTGGTAAATGTACGGCCTCAGATGTAATTGAGTTTAAAGATAACAAAAAAATTATTAGAGGTAAAATTTCAGATTTTGCAAAGTCATACAAAAAAAATATTAGAGGATTATGAACGTATTAGTCTTATCAGGTTATGGTATTAATTGTGAAAATGAAACCCTACATGCTTTTGAAGTAGTAGGGTTTAAAGGAAAAATTGTTCATATTAATGATCTAATACAAAATCCTAAACAACTTTATAATTATCAAGTATTCGCTATACCTGGTGGTTTTTCTTTTGGCGATGATACAGGATCAGGAAATGCAATGGCAAAAAAAATTATGACCAATTTGTATGATCAGCTGATAGATTTTTCACTAAAAGATAAATTAATCATAGGCATATGTAACGGATGCCAGATATTAATTAATCTTGGTATAGTTCCAAGCCTAAATAAAAGAGATCCGGAAGTAGCGATGATTGAAAATAAGTCTGGTAACTATGAGTGTAGATGGGTTAATGTAAAAGTAAGTAATAATAAATCACCATGGCTAAAAAATATTAGTATCTTGAACTTGCCTGTTGCCCATCAAGAGGGGCAATTCATGATACCTATTAATCTACTTAAAAGTATCAAAGCTAGCAACCTTATTGGCTTACAATACATTGACCACCAAAAGAAATTAGCAAAAGGTCAATTTCCCTTTAATCCTAATGGATCTAGAGATGATATAGCTGCGTTAACAAATCAAAATGGGAATGTTCTTGCAATGATGCCTCACCCAGAAAGAGCATTTTATCATTATCATATTCCTAATTGGCAAAACAATACATCTAAAAAATTTGGCGATGGATATAAAATTTTTATGAACGCAAAAAGATTCTTTGCATAAATTATACTGCTATATCTAATATTTTTTTCATAACAGTTGGCATTCTAGAGCTAGAATAAGATGATTTCTTTATCCAATTACTTTTTGATAATTTTGCTTTTTTAACATTTCCATAAAAAATTTCTGTTTCTAAATCAAAATGACTAAATGAATATTCAAATGAACCCTTAGATTGTAATTTTGTTTTTATTTTTTGTATTTCTTGATCAGTAGCTAATAATTTCTTATTTTTAACCCAGACATCATTTGGTACTTCAAGCATGGAGGCCAACATTCCTTTATTTGGTCTACTTCGTACAAGGATTTCATTCTTTTCATTCACAATTACATAAGCTCTTGTATACTTTATGGGCTTATTACTTTTCTTTTTTAGTTTTAAAGGAATTTTTTGCTGTAAATTTTTTTTATATGATTGGCAAAATTTATTAATTCCACAAATATTACATTTAGGGTTTCTCGGAAGACATATCTCTGATCCGTAATCCATAAAAGACTGAATTAGATTTGAAGAGTATTTATCTGAGATGAATCTTTTTCCCAAATCTTTAAGTTTATTTTTGATTTTATTAATTGGTTTTTCTATTGCATATAACCTAACCAAAATTCTCTCTATATTAGCATCAAGTGGCATAACTGATTGATTGAATCCTATTCCAAGAATTGCTTTTGCTGTGTAATCTCCAATGCCAGGAAGTTTGATGAGTTCATCATATGTTTGTGGTATATTATTTTTAAAATTTTTATGAATTATTTTTGCAGACTTTAATAAATTCCTAGCTCTTGAATAATAACCAAGGCCTGACCAGAACTTTAAAATATTTGGCTCTGAAGTTTGCGCTAATTTATTTAGTGAGGGCCATTTTAAAATAAAATCATTAAATTTATTTTTTACGGTATTTACTGTTGTTTGTTGGAGCATATACTCACTGACAAACACAAAGTATGGATCAGGTAAATTTAGATTATTTTTCTTCCGCCACGGTAAATTTCTGGCATTCACGGAATACCATTGAAGCAAAAACTTTATTACTTGTATTTCGTGTTTAAACATATTGCTTTCATATTTAGGTACTATAAATTATTTATGTATATGGACAAAAAAAATATAAAGCAAAAAAGAACATTTGTTCCACAATCTATTGGCGATACTCTGAGGAAGGTTAATAGAAAATTTTCCTCTAAATATAATCGTACAGAATTTATAATTAACTCCAAATGGCCTGAAATTGCTGGTAGTTATTTTAAAGAATATTCAGAACCATTAAATGTTTCAAGGGTGCGAGATTTTGAAAATGATTTAGGTGAGACAGTATATAAAAATTATCTAAACGTGAGTGTTACACCAGCCGCAGCCATTGAATTTCAACACTTTAAGGACACTATAATTGAAAAAATTAATACTTATTTTGGTTATAAAGCTATAATGGACTTGAGAATTCATCAAAATTACTTACCTAAATTTATTGATATGAAACAAAGTAAGAAAAAACAATTAAACAAAGATGAGATAAAATTCGTTGAAAAAAACGTTAAAGAATTTCAAAATTCTGATTTGAAAAAATCACTATTAAATCTGGGTAATAAAATTTCAACTGAGGATAAATAATGAAAATCAAAATTTTATTTATTTCTACTATACTATCACTACTATTTATTAATGCCAAAGCAGCCGAAAACTCAATACTAGATGTTAAAGATAATGATTTTTATATTGGAGAAGAAAATGCTCCAATCACAATTATAGAATATGCTTCAATGTCTTGTAGTCACTGTGCAGATTTTCATAATGACACTCTAGCAGATTTAAAAAAAGAGTTTATTGATACTGGCAAAGTTAAGTTTATTTTTCGTGATTTTCCTTTCAATTATCCTGCCCTTGCTGGAAGTATGATTTTAAGGTGTGTACCAGAAAATGTAAGATACGATTATATGAATGGTCTTTATAAGCTTCAAAATAGTTGGGTTAACAGAGATCATTCTAAAACAAGATCTGAGTTATACAAAATTATGCAAAGTGGAGGTATGCAACAAGAAGATTTTGATGCATGTTTAAGTAATGTAAGTTTAGAGAACCAATTACTTGAGGGCGTAATGGAAGCGCAAAGAGAATATAAAATTGGTTCCACACCTTCATTCATTGTCAATGGTGTACTGTATTCCGGGAATAAAAATATAAAAGAGTTTAGACAAATCATCGATAAAATATTATCACAATAGTTGATGATTAATTTTAGGACCCTTAAAGTCAAAGGCTTTAAGTCTTTTGTTGAGCCGACGGAAATTTTGATTGAAAATGGTTTGACAGGTATTGTTGGGCCAAATGGATGTGGTAAATCCAATCTCGTTGAAGCTTTTAGGTTTGTCATGGGTGAACTCTCCCCAAAACAAATGAGAGGAAGCGAATTAGATGATGTTATCTTTAATGGTACAGATGATAGACCAGCATGGGATATTGCAGAGGTTTCAATAGATTTAGATAATAAAGCAAGAAAAGCACCAAGTATTTTTAATGAAAGTGATACAATTGAAGTCACTAGAAGAATATGGCGAGGTGAAGGATCGGAATATAGAGTGAATGGCAAGGAAGTCCGATTAAAAGATGTGCAATTATTATTTGCTGATGCAGCAACAGGTGCTCGTTCAACATCAATGGTTAGTCAAGGTAGAGTTGGTGCTATAATTGCTGCTAAGCCAGAGCAAAGAAGAACATTACTAGAAGAAGCGGCGGGCATTACAGGTCTGCATTCAAGACGACACGAAGCTGAGTTAAGATTAAATGCTACCGAAAATAACTTAGAGCGTGTCAAGGACGTATTAAAAGCGCAAGACGAACAACTTACAATATTAAAGAAGCAATCAAAACAAGCTAAAAGATATAAGTACATCCAAAAAGATATTACAAAAGCAAGAGCGAGATTATTTTATAAGAAATGGATTAATGAAAAAGATAAATTAAAAAACGCTAATGAAAAAATTCAATCTGAGACAAATGTTGTAAATGACCAAACGCAAATTGTTGTACAAATAAATGTAGAATTTGAAAAAGTTCAAGATAATCTTCCAAACCTTAGACTTCAAGAAAGTAAGGTTGCAGCTGAGCTTCAGAAATATTCTATTAGTTTAGAAAACCAAGAAAAAGAAATTGAAAGAGCAAATATTGCAGTAGATGAAACGAAAGTCCGTATAGAGCAAATTAAAAATGATATTGATAGAGAAAAATTTTTATTTGAAGATGCAGAACAAAATCTTGAAAGAGTACAGGAAGAAAAATCAATACTTTTAAAACAGCAAGGTGATCTTTTTATTCAAACTGATGATGATCTAAATAATGAAAATGTTTCTAATAAAAAAAATAATAATCCAATAATTGATTATCTAGACTTTGAAGATGGTCTTGAACAAGCAATTGCTGCAGTTTTTTCAGATGAGTTAATTGCATCTATTGATGAAGAACAAAGTATTTTTTGGAGAAAATTAGATGTGGAAGATACTTCATTTAATTCAGAAATTATTAAATTTTCCTCTCTGATAAAAGCACCAGATAATTTGAAAAAGAAATTAGAGTTTGTTGGTTTAATAGAAAATAAAGAAAATGTTTTAGAAATTCAAAAAACCTTAAAACCAGGACAAATATTAGTGAGCAAACTTGGAGAAATTTGGAGATGGGATGGATATGTATCTAAAGGTAAACAAAATAATTCAACTAAAGCAATATTGGAGCAATTAAAAAATAGACGAATAAAGCAGTTAAGTGCAGAGGAAAAACAATGGAATGATATTTCTGCAAAAGCAGATCAAAGAATAGAAGAACTGAATTCAAGGCAAAATACATTAATTAATGAATTATCTAATCTCCAATCCGTTCCTGAAGATGTATCAAGTGAAAAATTAAAAATACAAAAGTTGATTGATGAAAATAAGAGTTCTTATGAGCAAATAGCGCAGCAACTTCGTCAAACTGAACAAAATTCAAATGAGATCAATAAGAAATTAAAACTAGAAGAAATTAAGTTAAATGAACTAAGGGAAGAAAGAATTAGGACTGAGGGTCAAATTAATACAATTAATGAAGCAATTAAATTATTAGCTACTCAAGTAAAAGAACGACTAAGTGTAGAACTAGAAGAACTTTACAATATTGGAGAAATCGATCCAAATAAAGTTTTAGGTGAGACTAATGATTTAGAAAAAAAATTAGAAAGACTAATTGCTGAGCAAGAACGTTTAGGTGGTGTTAATCTTCTGGCAGAACAAGAATCCAAAGATTTAGAAGAAAAAGTAAATACGATAAAGAAAGATCAAAGTGACCTTTTAAGTGCAATTGCAAAACTAAGAGAAGCAATTGATTCACTTAATACAGAAGGTAGACAACGTTTACTTGCTGCATATGGAATAGTTAATGAAAATTTTCAAAAATTATTTACTAGGTTGTTTGGTGGTGGCAAGGCTTATCTTAAATTTACAGATGAATTAGATCCTCTTCAAGCTGGTTTAGAAATATTTGCTAGTCCTCCTGGAAAAAAATTACAAAATCTTAATTTACTTTCTGGTGGTGAGCAAGCTCTTACAGCATTATCATTATTATTTGCTGTATTTTTATCAAACCCAGCTCCAATTTGTGTACTCGATGAGGTTGACGCTCCATTAGATGATACTAATGTTGATAGATTTTGTTCATTAGTAGAGGAAATAGCTAAAACTTCTTCAACAAAATTCTTAGTAATAACTCATCATAGAATGACAATGGCAAGAGTAAATAGATTATTTGGTGTTACCATGCCTGAGAAAGGTGTATCTCAATTAGTTTCTGTTGATCTTGAAAAAGCAATCGAGATAAAAGAGCAAGATGCTGTAAATGAATTTTAAAAATAAAAATTTAGAAGAATTAGGTAAAAAAATTGATAATTTAAATAATCAAAATAAAGAACCTAATATTAAAAAAAAAGAAAGTGGTGCTGGATTTGGTTTTAAAATTAGTACAGAAATTATAGCTGCACTAGTTGTTGGAGTTGGAATTGGGCTTATTGTGGATAATTACTTTGATACTAAACCAATAGGATTAATTATTTTCTTCATATTTGGCGCATTAGCTGGATTTTTGAACGTTTATCGTGTAATGCGTCGCATTGAAAAGCAAAGGTAATTTTAATATTCAATAACAATTATGGCCGCAAAAGACAGTCCACTAAAACAGTTCGAAATAGATCCAATATCTAATATTGAACTTGGTGGCTACAATATTTCATTTACAAATTCATCTTTTGCTATGCTAATTACTGTTTTAGTAATTACTCTTTTTTTAACTTTAACAGTGAATACAAGATCAATCATCCCTTCTAGAATGCAGCTTATTTCAGAATTGATGTATAATTTTGTAGCTCAGCTTCTCTCTGATACAGTAGGAGATAATGGAAAAAGATATTTCCCATTTGTTTTCTCTTTATTCATGTTTGTGTTAATTGGAAATATGGTTGGCATGATACCATACCAATTTACTTTCACGAGTCATATTATTGTTACATTTGCGTTAGCATCAGTTGTATTTATTGGTGTAACTATTCTTGGATTTATCAACCATGGTATTAAATTTTTTACTTTCTTTTACATACCAGGTGTACCATTTTACATGCATCCACTACTTATTCCTATTGAGGTAATTTCTTATTTATCAAGACCCATTAGTTTATCAGTTAGATTATTTGCAAACATGCTGGCTGGTCACACACTACTAAAAGTATTTGCGGGCTTTGTTGTTTCCATGCCATTTTTTACAGGAGTTTTTCCTTTAGCTTTCATTGTAGCTTTAACAGGATTAGAAATTTTAATTGCTTTTTTGCAAGCATATGTGTTTGCAATACTGACTTGTTTATATATTAACGATGCTTATCATTTACATTAATTTAAAATAGGAGGACTTATGGAAATTGAAGCAGCAAAAGTAATCGGAGCGGGTCTAGCCGTTATCGGTGTTATTGGATCAGGTATTGGAATTGGGAATATTTTCTCATCTTTTATTCAAGCAGTTGGAAGAAATCCAGCAGCAAGAGGTGAAGTTTTTACAATGACAATGTTAGGTTTCGCATTAGTTGAAGCAATTGCACTTTTCGCACTAGTTATTGCTTTAGTTATTTTGTTTGGATAGTACACAATAATTAATTAATGCCTCAATTAAATCCAGAGTTTTTTGTTTCACAGCTCTTTTGGTTAGCTGTATTCTTTACTTTTCTATTTGTGTTTTTATGGAGGGTATCGCTTCCAAGAATAGCTTCAGTTTTAGAGGAAAGACAAAATAAAATAGATGAGAATTTATCTTCAGCAAAAGAGCTTCAAGAACAGGCAATGGAAATTGAAAAAAAAATTAATGATCAAATCAATAAGGCTAAACTAGAAACAGATGAGAAAATTAAAGAAACAATCAATGCTTTACAAGAAGATGTTTCTTCTCAACTTTCTTCACTTGATAAAAATTTAGAAAAAAAAGTTTCTGATGCAGAAAAAGAAATTTTAAAAAACAAATATGATCAAATGAAAAATATTAACAATGAAATAGCTAATATTACAAAAATGACTGTTGAGAAGATCACAGATATAGAATTGTCAGACAATGAAATTAATAAAGTTATTGAATCACATAAAGGTACTTTTAATTAATGTTTTCTGATCCTCAATTTTGGGTTGCGGTATCTTTTATTCTATTTATTGCAGCTATTTTTAATCCAGTAAGAAAAATACTTACATCTAGTTTGGATGCTCAAATAAAAGATATAAAAAACAAAATAGATGAAGTTGAGAATTTAAAATATGAAGCTCAAAAAGCTTTGGATGATTTAAAAGAAAGAGAAACTAAGGTAGAAAAGGAAATACAAAATCTTAATTTGGAATCTGAAAAAAGAATAGCTGAACTGAAACATATATCTACCTCTAAATTATCTGACCAAATTGAAAAAAGAAAAATATTAGCTGAAAATAAGATTGAACAATCGGTAAGAGATACCAAAAACTCTGTAAAAAATTATATTTCAAGAGTTGCGATAGAGGCTACTAGAAATATTCTACTTCAAAATCTCAGTAAGGATAAAAAGTCTGAATTAATTGAAGATTCTATTACCGAATTTAACTCTGTTTTAAAGAATTAAAAGTAGATTAATCAGTCTAAATATTTGAATTTAACATTAAAAGATTTGCAAAATCTATAGTATTATTAATTAACTGAAATTAATGTTAAAAAATTTAAATGACAAAAAAACTTAATATCTTTCTTGCAGGACCGCGAGGTTTTTGTGCTGGAGTAGATAGAGCGATAGAAATGGTAAAGGGTGCTCTTAAAAAATATGGGGCGCCAGTATATGTTCGTCATGAAATAGTGCATAATAAATTTGTTGTTGAAAATCTCAAATCACAGGGAGCTATTTTTGTAGAAGAATTAAATGAGATTGAAGATAAAAGCAGGCCAGTTATCTTTTCTGCACATGGTGTTCCAAAAGCAGTGCCCAGGGAAGCATTAAGTTTAAATTTAATATATTATGATGCAACATGTCCACTTGTTAGCAAAATACATAAAGAGGTAGAAAATTTTGATAAAAAAAATCTCCCTGTAATTTTAATTGGTCATAGGAATCATCCTGAAGTTATTGGAACTATGGGTCAAACTAATAGAGAAATTTATTTGGTAGAAAAAGTTGAAGATGTAAAAAAGTTACCCTTTGAACAGAATGATAAGATTGCATATGTAACTCAGACTACTCTTTCAGTAGATGATACGAAAGATATAATAAAAGAAATAAAATTATATTTTAAGAATGTTATAGAACCAAAAAAGAATGATATTTGTTATGCTACAACAAATAGGCAAGAGGCTGTTAAAAAAATAGCTAATCAATGTGATTATTTTTTAGTAATTGGCGCAAGTAATTCATCAAATTCTTTAAGATTGGTTGAAGTTGCAAAGAATTATGGTTCAAAAAAAGCTATTTTAGTTGAAGATGTTGATTCCTTGAATTTGAATATATTTCAAGAATCTGAA
>QBZY01000024.1 GCA_003282155.1 Pelagibacteraceae bacterium AG-337-I02
CTATTGAATTCTATACTATCAAATGCTCCTGCTTGTATAAGTTTTTCAAGCTGTCTTTTATTTATTACATCTTTTGAAACTCTATTCATAAAATCAATAATATTTTTGAACTTACCATTTTTGTTTCTTTCATCTATCATGTTTGAAATAGATTTTAATCCAACACCTTTTATTGCAGCTAATCCAAATCTTATTGATTTTATAGAATCACTATTTTCAATAGAAAACAATGGATTTGAAAAATTTATATCTGGTTTTAAAAAATTTATATTTAATCTTTCTATTTCTTGCTTAAGTAAAATTATTTTTTCTGTTCTATCAATAGAATAATTCAATGTTGCTGTAAGAAATTCGTGAGGAAAATTAGCTTTTAAATAAGCAGTTTGATAAGATATCAAAGCATAAGCAGCTGCATGGCTTTTATTAAAACCATATCCCGCAAATTTATCAACTAAATCAAAAATTTTTGAGGCTTCTTTTTTTTCAATGTTATTTTGAATTGCACCATCAATAAATCTTGATTTCTGCATATCCATTTCTTTTTGAATTTTTTTACCCATTGCTCTTCTTAATAAGTCTGCTTCACCTAATGAGTAGTTTGATAAAACTTGAGCGATCTGCATTACTTGTTCTTGATATACAATAATTCCATAAGTCTCCTTTAAAACATCTTCTAGCATGGAATGAAGATATTTAATTTCTTCACGTCCATGTTTTCTATTACAAAAAGATGGAATATTATCCATTGGTCCTGGTCTGAATAATGCAACTACAGCAATTATTTCTTCAAATCTATCTGGTTGTAATTGACGAAGAACACTACCCATACCATTACTTTCTAATTGAAAAATACCTACTGTGTCACCTTTACTTAATTGTTCATATGTCTTGTCATCATTTAAAGGGATGGTATTTATTAAAAAACTTTTATTTTCTTTTAGTATTAATTTTACGCAATCATCAATAATTGATAATGTTGTTAAGCCAAGAAAATCAAATTTTATTAAACCAACTTCTTCAACATATTTCATAGAAAATTGAGTTGCATTTGTATTAGTATTTTGATCTTTGTATAAGGGGACTACTTTAGATAACTTTTCATGACCAATAACAACTCCAGCTGCGTGTGTTGAAGCATGTCTATGAGTTCCCTCAATTTTTAAGCTTACATCAATAATGTTAGAAATTCTTTCATCACTATTGATTCTTTCTTGTAAACTTCTTTCAGATTTAATCGACTCACTTAAAGTTAATGGATTTGATGGATTGAAAGGTATTAATTTAGCAAATGAGTCCACCTCTCCATAAGGAACTTCTAGAACTCTGCCAATATCCCTTACAGCAGCTCTTGAAGCTAGAGTTCCAAATGTAATTATATGAGCAACACATTCACTTCCATATTTATTATTTACATATTCAATAACTTCATCTCTTCTAGTTTGGCAAAAATCAATGTCAAAATCAGGCATTGATACTCTTTCAGGATTTAGAAATCGTTCAAATAATAAATCATACTCTAATGGGTCTAAATCAGTAATTCCTAAACACCAAGCAACTAAACTTCCAGCACCTGATCCTCTACCAGGTCCAACAGGAATATACTGTTTTTTAGCCCAATTAACAAAATCGGCTACAATTAAAAAGTATCCTGCAAATCCCATTCTAATAATTATTTCATTTTCATATTTCAATCTATCAGTATAAATTTCTATATTTTTGATATGCTTTTCTTTTATTTTTTTACTAAGTCCTTTTTGCGATGATTTTAATAGAAAGTCTTCTGCTGATAAATTTAGATCATTTTTAAACTCAGGTAATTTTGGCTTAGTTGATTCGGGAAAATAGTTACAAGATAGGGAAATATTTAAATTATTTTGTATTATTTCTGGAATATCTTCAAAATTTGAATACATTTCTTCATTTGACTTAAAATAGATATTTTCATTTGAAGTATTTCTTTGAGAATTATTTATAGTAGATTTTTGAGCAATACATAATAATGCATCATGGGCTGAATAATCATCTTTATTAGCATATTTAATATTATTTGAGCCAATCAGAGGTATGTCAAACTCTTTTGATAGATTGATAAATTCTTTTTCAAAAATATCAATGTTTTGATCATTAATTCTCTGAATTTCAAATAAGAAATTTTGTTTAAATATTTTCTTAAAATTATTAATTAATTCAATTATATCTTTTTTTCTATTTTCTTTATTTAATAAAAGTAAAGGATTAAATTCACCACCTATATAACAGTATAAACCTCTAGAAAATTTCTCTATTTGCGAAAAGTATATACCAATATTATTTCCTTCATTAAGATGAGAAAGAGAGCTTAATTCTAAAAGATTTCTATATCCAATTTCATTTTTGACTAAAAATGTAATTTGGGAAATTTGTTTATTTACTATAATATCTAATAAATTTATTGAAGTTCCAATTATAGGTTGAATATTATTTTTTACACATTCTTTGGAAAATTCAAAGACTCCAAACATATTATTATTATCTGTAATAGCAATTGCAGGCATCTCATTTTTTTTAGCAAGATCTACTAAACTAGTAATTTTTAGTGTACTTTCTGATAAAGAATACGAAGATAAAGATCGTAAATGAATAAAAGGATTATTCATTCTTTAAATGTATTTTCTTATTTTTAAAGTAATAAATTTCATCAGCTAATAAAGAATAAGTTTTATTATGTGTGACATATACTAAAGTTTTTTTATTTTGTTCAATATAATTTATAAAAAATTTAAAAATATTGTTAGCAGTATCTTCATCAAGATTTCCGGTCATCTCATCAGCTAAAATTAGATCTGGATCATTTACTAAAGATCTTGCAATAGCGACTCTTTGTTGCTCTCCTCCTGATAATTTTAAAGGTTTATAATTAATCCTTTCATCTAAACCAAATTCAAAAAGAAGTTTTTTAGAAATTTCATAACTTTTCTTTTCATTTTTATTAATTAATAATGGCAGCATAACATTCTCGATTGCAGTGAGTTCAGGAATCAGATGAAAAAATTGATGAATAAAACCAATTGATAATCCTCTAATTATATTCTTTTCATCTTTAGAGTGTAAAGAAATATCTTTATTCTTAAAATAAAAATTTCCATCATATTCTGAATCAAGTAAACCGATAATATTCAGAAAAGTTGTTTTGCCTGAACCTGAAGGCCCAACAATCGAAACTTTAGTGTTTTGCATTAATTTAAAATTTAGATTTCTAATTATCTCAATTTTTAAATTATTTTCATTAGAATAATGTTTTCCTAAATTAGATATTTCTAATAAATATTTGTTATTCACTTCTTAAACTTTTAACAGGGTCTATTCTAGCTGAACTTAAAGCTGGAAAAATAGTTGAGATAATTGATATGATTATTGCTACACAAAGTACGTAAACAACCTCATTTATGCTAATTTTTGATGGTAAAGATGATAAATAGTACACTTCTTCAGAAAACAGTTTTGTTCCAAGTAAATATTCTAAAAAACTTTGAATTGATTTAATATTTATTGTGAAAAGTATTCCAATTACTAATCCTATTAAAGATCCAATTAAACCAATTGAGATTCCAATAGAAAAAAATATTTTTATAATACTTTTATTACTCATTCCAATAGTTTTCAAAATACCAATATCTTTGTTTTTTTCTTTTACAAATATGATTAACCCTGAAATTATATTTAATGATGCAACTAATACAATTAAAGAAAGAATAATGAACATAACATTCTTTTCCACCTTAAGTGCATTTATTAGAGTTTTGTTTTGATCTTTCCAAGATATTGAATAAAAATTTAATAAAAGATTAGATGTTGCTAATTCTACTTTTTTTTTAAATAATTCAATTTCATTAGGAGATGCTGTAAAGAATTCAATTTTATTATATATATCTTCATCATATAAGAGTAATTTTCTAACAAGTTCTGAAGATAAAAAAATTAAATTGGAATCATATTCATATAAACCTAGATCAAATATACCTACTACTTCCAATGTTTTGAATCTTGGAATATTACCTAATATTGTTTTATCAGTTTTTGGAATTGCAATTTTAACTTTGTCTCCCACATTTAAATTCATTTCATTTGCTAATGAATCTCCAATTAGTATTTCACTTTTTGGATTTTTAATTAATGCCCCCATATTAATTGAATTAAATAAATAATGATTTTTATCATATTCATCATAGCCTTTGATCATAACACCTTTTGAGTTATTTGATTTTATAATTAATCCATTTGTTTCAATAGATTTGTAGTGTTTGTAAAAAAAAGAATTATCAATATTTAATATGAGTTCATCAGCTTGTTTATTTATTATCTCATTATCAAAACTATAAATATTGAGGTGTGAATTAAGTCCAATTATTCTGTTAGTTAGATCAATTCTAAAGCCGTTCATAACAGACATTACTATAATAATTGCCGCAACTCCTAAACTAATACCTATTATTGAAAACCAAGAGAAAATAGACACATAGCCATCAGATTTCCTAGAGAATAAAAACCTAACAATCAGTAATCGTTCTGATTTAGAAATCATTTATTTTTTTAACTTATTGTTAATAAAATCAATTACACCACTAGATGAAATTTTTTCACTATAATTATTTTGGCGATTTTTTATTTCTACTAAATTATCTTTTAAATCTCTTTTGCCAAAAATAATTTGATATGGAGTACCAATTAATTCATTATCAGATAATTTTTTTCCTATACTACAGACTCTATCATCTAAAATGACTTCAATATTATTTTTCATAAAATATTCATAATACTCTGATGATTTTGTGGCACAAACTTGATCTTCTGGCATTAAATTAACTATGGAAACCTTAAATGGAGCAACCTCTAAAGGCCACCTAATTCCTTTGTCATCATGATAAGCTTCTATAATTGCACCCACAAGTCTTGAAACACCAATGCCATATGATCCCATATGCACTGGAATATTTTTCCCACTTTTGTCTTGAACAAATGCATTTAATTTCTCAGAATATTTTGTTCCAAAATAAAATATATGACCAACTTCAATACCCTTAGAAATTTTTAAATCTACATTTGAAATTGGGCAATTTTTTTCATCATGTTGATCATCAACAGCAGCATAAAATGATTGCAACTCATTTGGGTCTATAGTTTGAGGGTTTAGTGTTTCTAATTTTTTATCATAATAAAGTGTACTTTCACCAGTTTTAGCTAATATTTGAAATTCATGACTTAAGTTACCACCAATTGGTCCTGTTTCTGCTCTTAAAGAAATTGGCGTTAAACCCATTCTAATAAAAGTTTTTAAGTATGCTTTAAACATATTGTCATAAGATTTTTTTGCTTCTTTTTCATCAAGATCAAATGAATAATTATCCTTCATTAAGAATTCTCTTCCTCGCATTACTCCAAACCTAGGCCTAACTTCATCTCGGAATTTCCATTGAATATGATAAAGATTTTTTGGAAGATCTTTGTAAGAATTAATATTTGATTGAAATATATCTGTAATTAATTCTTCATTTGTTGGTCCATATAGCATATCTCTTCCACTTCGATCTGTAATCCTCAACATCTCTTTTCCATAATCATCGTATCTTCCTGATTTAATCCATAGATCAGAAGATTGTATTGTAGGCATAAGCAGCTCTATAGCTCCTGCATTATTTTGTTCTTCTCGGACAATTTGTTCAATTTTTTTTAATACAAGTAAACCTAATGGTAACCAAGAATAAATACCAGCGCTAGATTGTTTAATCATACCAGCTCTGATCATTAATTTATGTGAAATTATTTCAGCATCTGAAGGGACGTCTTTAATAGTGGGAAGGAAAAAATTAGAATATTTCATTTATTAAATATATTTGATAAATCAAATCCAAATAAAATCAAAAAAAATAAAATTAAAGCTGATATTAATGAAGTTGCTATAAATTTTATTAGAAGATATGGCTTACTTGGTGCACTTTTTGCATGTCCAGATTCTACTTTTTGGGGTACTTTTATCTTAATCGGTAGGATTATGAAAAATAAAATCCACCAAACAAGGATAAAAATTAGAACATGAGTAAATAGTGACATTAAGATCGTATTAAATGAACTTCAATTTCTGGTTTTTTTTGTATTGAATTTTTTATAATCTTTCTAAAACTACTTTTAACTAAGTCAGATACTATAAGATCTGATGATTTTTGATCATTGTTAAGTTTTATATAGTTTTCTATAAAAAGTATTTTAAAATCATTTTTAATATTTTCTTCATCTATTCCCGGCAATCCTTTTAAGGTAAGTAACATATTTTTATTAATTGAATTGTCATCATAATTGATAATTAAAGAAATTAAAACTAGCCCCTCAAATGAATATTTCCTTCTCTCTTTAATAAATGCAGATTCAGAGTCGTAAAGATTTTTACCCTCAACAATTAACTTTCCAGTTTCAAATTTTGCTACAATTTTAGGTTCACCTGGTGCAATTTTGAGACATTTTCCATTTTCTAAAATTTTAGTAAATGGTACTTGAGATGAATAAGATAATTGTTTATGCGCCTCTAGATGCATGGGTTCACCATGCACAGGAATAGATAAGTACGGTTTTGTCCAATTATACATTTGTTTTATTTCATCAGCATAACCATGACCTGAAACATGTACTAAATCATCATCAGCTGTTACTATCTCAACTCTTTGTCTAATAAGTAAGTTCTTTAAATTATTTATTGATTTTTCATTGCCAGGAATATCTCTAGAGCTAAAAATTACTACATCTTCAGGCTCTAAATGTAAGTGTTGATGAGAATTATAAGCTATTCTGAAAAGGGCAGATCTTTTTTCACCCTGACTTCCAGTACAAATTATGACTAAATTTTCTCTTGGTATATAAGAAGCTTCATCTTCATTGATAAAAATTTCATCATCTGCAACATAACCACATTTTCTTGCTACCTCGATATTTTTTTTCATACTCCTTCCAACAAGAGCGACCTTTCTTTTATTTTTTTTTGCTGCTTGAATAATATTTTTCATTCTTGCAATATTTGAAGAAAAACAGGTAACAACAATTCTATTAGAAAATCTTGAAAATATACTTGTCAGTTCATCCCTAACGTCACTTTCAGATTTTGATTTACCAGGCACATTTGCGTTAGTAGAGTCACCTATTAAGGCAAGTAATCCATCATTTCCTAATTTTTCAAATTTTTCTTTTGAAAATGATTCTCCTAAAGTAGGTGAATGATCTATTTTCCAATCAGCAGTATGAAGTAACGATCCATATGTTGTTTTAATTACTATTGCAGTTGGTTCAGGAATTGAGTGTGTAGTTGGAATAAAACTTATATCGAAATTATTGAGTATTAATTTCTTATCTAGATTTATCTCTTTTAAAGTAAATCCTTCTACTTTATTGAATTCCTTTAGCCTATTTTCGATAAGAAATTTTGCAAATTTACTAGCATATACAGGGCATTTAATTTTGTTTGCTAAGAACGCAACAGCTCCTGCATGATCTTCATGGCCATGGCTGATAATAATAGCCTCTAGCTTATCTTCTAAACTTTCTATATGATCTATTTTTGGTACCAATAAATCTACACCAGGAAACTTTTCATCTGCAAATGAAAGGCCTAAATCTATCATTATCCATTTTCCATCACATCCGTAAAGATAACAATTTGCACCTATTTCTCCAATACCCCCAAGAGATAAAAAGTGTAATCCTTCATTAAAATCATTTAGTTGTAAATTATTACTCATAAAAATGTTTGTTACCGATTTCTTTTATTCCTTCTAATGTCAAATGTTCCATATATATAGGTTTATAAATAACTTTATCCCTAAATATTTTACCTAGACCACCCGTAATATAGACTTTGGGTTTAAAGTTATTCTCCTTAATAATTTGCTTTAATATGCCATTAACTGCATGCATATAACCAAAATAGAAACCTGATTGAATAGAAGCTGATGTATTATTATTAACAATTTTATTTGATTTTGATATTTTTGAAGTTTTTATTAACTCAGCATTTTTTAAAAGTGTCTCCATTGAAAGATTTATACCTGGAAAAATTAATCCACCTAAATATTGATTATTTTTAATGACGTCAAAAGTAGTAGCTGTACCAAAGTCGACAATTATACAGTCTTGGATTTTCTTACTATATATATATGCATAGTTTGCTATTCTATCACTTCCAATTTGATTTAAATTATAATTGATATTATTTCTGAATGATATTTTTTTTGGATTAATTACATAAAATTTGAATTTATTTTTTTGAAAAATATTTTTAAAAATTAAATTTAAAGAAGGTACAACAGAGGACAAGATACAAAATCTATCTTTAAGATTATTAATCAACTTTTTGTTAGATTTAAAAAATTTATTTATTTCTTTTTGTGTAATATTGTTTTTTTTTTCTGTTTTTAGTCTAATAATTTTAATTAATTTATTTTTTATATAAAAACCTATAACTATATTCGTATTACCTGCATCTATAACAATCATTAAATTATTCTAGCATTATATATATTTTCAAAATTAATATTATTTTTTAAAGTGATTGAACCATCAGGGTTAAGGTTATGAAATATTCCTTGTTTTACATTTTGTTCATCAATTTTTAAATTAATATTGTCTCCTAAATATAGTAATCTACTTTTATATTCAGTCATAATTTTTTCGTGATTATTTAGCAGTTGTTTAAAATTGTTAAAATACTCTTCCATAATTTCATATACAAAATAAAAATTGTTAATTTCTTCATTGTATTTATTAATATTAGTTGTTGGATAGTTTTCAATTTTTGGAGAAGATACTATATTAATTCCAAAACCAGTATTTATATATTTGTCACTTTTGATACTAAATATTTCAGAAATTATTCCTGAAATTTTTTCCTTATTAATTAAAATGTCATTTGGCCATTTAATTTGAGTTTTAACATTACAAATATTTTCAATTACAGAACAGATCATATTAGTAATAAAAGCGTTATTTAAAAAATGATTTTCTATTGGCAATATATTTTTAGATAAAATAGAAATATAGACGTTATTTTTTGGACTTTCCCAAGTTGTTCCCCGTCTTCCAAATCCTTTTTTTTGTTCATTTGCCATCAAACATATATTTCTATTATAAATAAGTTTTTTAACCTCTGACATTGTAGAATCTACAGATTCAATAAAATGAAAATCAAAATTGTTTTTATCTAATAGATTTTTAATTTTATCTAATGACATTAATCAAATGGTTAAACTTGCTGATATATTAATCAATAAAGACGGGTAAAATATAAAACAAATAATTAAAAATAAACTTAAGGATAAAATAATTTTTGATTGAAAAGAAATTTGAAAATTAATTATTCCTTCACTTTTACTTTCATCAAAATACATTATCTTAATAATTCTTAAATAATAAAAAGCAGAAATTACACTAGCTAGGACACCAAGAACTGAAAGTACATATAATTCTTGTTCAATTGCAGCAATGAAAACATAAAACTTTCCAAAAAATCCTATAAATGGGGGGATGCCAGCCATAGATAACATTATTATTGAAATAGAAAGACTAACGATTGGATTACTTTTACTTAACCCTCTTAAATCACTTATATTAATTAAATATTCATTTTTAACTTTTAACGAAAGTAAAATAGCAAAAATAGCAACATTCATTATCATGTATGAAAACATATAAATTGATGCTGCTTTAATTCCATCATCATTTGCGGCAACTAAAGCTATTAATATATAACCTATATGTCCGATAGAACTATAAGCTAATAATCTTTTAATATTTGACTGTGCTATAGCCGCTATAGCTCCAAGAAACATTGAGGCTATTGATAAAAATAAAATTATTTGACTCCATTCTAAGTAAAAATTTTCAAATGGAATTAAGCAAAAACGATAAATTAAAGCCACTGCAGCAATTTTTGGGACAATAGCAAAAAAACCTGTAATTGAGTTTGGAGCTCCTTCATAAACATCGGGAGTCCACATATGGAAAGGTACGGCTGAAACCTTAAAAGCCAGGCCCACCATCACAAATACAAGCCCAAATATTAGACCTAA
>QBZY01000025.1 GCA_003282155.1 Pelagibacteraceae bacterium AG-337-I02
TTGATTCGTTTTCTTTTATCACTGGAAAATTGATTGGTAAAAAAAAATTTATTAAAATTAGTCCTAATAAAACAGTTGAAGGATTTCTTGGCGGAGCCATCTGTGCATTTTCTGGCAGTCTATTAATTATATATCTAGTTGACTCATATATTTCATTAAGAATTGCATTATTTATATTAATGATTATCGCTACAGCATTCTTTGGAGATCTTTTAGAATCTTTTTTTAAGAGAAAAAATTATTTAAAAGATTCTAGTGAGTTAATCCCAGGTCATGGAGGAGTTTTTGATAGATTTGACAGTTTTCTGTTTTCAATTATTTTTTATTCTATAACACTCAACTTCTAAATATGAATATCAATATTTATGGAAGCACTGGTACAATCGGGTTAAAAACACTAGAAATAGTTGAAAAAAATTTTTCAAATATAAAAATTAACTTACTTTGTGCTAAATCAAATATTAAGTTATTAAAAAAACAAATACATAAATTTAAACCTAAGTATGCATTTTTAAATGACCATTATAAATTTATTAATTTTCCAGGTAAAATTGAAAACACATATATTCTAAATTTTGAAGAATTAAAAAATTATCTTTTATCTAGCAAATCAGATTATAGTGTATTAGCAATTTCTGGATATAAATCTCTATATTATTTAGAACATATTATATCTAATACAGACAATCTCGGAATTGCAACAAAAGAAGTTATAGTATCAGCTGGCCATATTTTTAAGAAAAAGAATTTTTTTAAAAAGACAAATATATATCCATTGGACTCAGAGCATTTTTCAATTCACGAATTTTTTAGTAAAATACATTATAATAAACCAATTAAAAAAATTTTATTAACTGCCTCAGGAGGACCTTTTTATAAAAGAAAATTTAAAACATTAAAAAATATAAAATTTAATGAGGCTATAAAACATCCTAGATGGAAAATGGGATATAAAAATAGTATTGACTCAGCTACACTTGTAAATAAGTGTTTAGAATTAGTAGAAGCATATTATTTATTTAATATTCCTTTTGATAAATTGGATATTTTAATTCATCCAGAAGCAATTGTTCATTCTGTTATTGAGTACGAAAATTATATTACACATTTTAATTTATTTAAAAATGATATGAAAATACCTATTTTCAATTTTTTACAAAGTACTGGAGTTAAAAATAGGAAAAATAGTAAAAACTTATATATTAAAAATCTTTCAAGTTTAAACTTTCAAAATGTTAGAAATGAAATATTCCCAATTTATAAATTTTTCAAAAATATTGATAAGACAAAACCTCAAAATTTAATTAAATTTAATATAGGAAATGAATATGCCGTAAATCTATTTAAAAATAAAAAAATTAATTATACAGATATATTCAAGATTATTCAAAAAGTAACATCTTTAAATTTGAATTATTCAGTAAACACTATTAAAGATATAATAAATTACCATGAAGAAATTGAAAAAAAATTACAAAATATTTAAATATATTTTTGCTGTATTTCTCTTTTTTTTACATTCTCAATTAGCTATTGCCAATCAAATTAAATTTGAAATTAAGGGTAATAATTTTACTGATCCTGATACAATTCTCTCTCTACTCAAAGATATTCCAGATGATCTAGATAACACATTCAGTAATGAAATTTTAAAAGTATTAAATGACTCCAATTTGTTCTCTGATGTAATTGTAAAATTTGAAAATAATAAGTATATTATTACAGTAGAAGAGTATCCAAATATTAACAATTTATATTTTGAAAATAATGAACGACTTAAAGATGAAGATCTAGAAAAATTAGCAACTGATATTAATCTATCTAATTTAAATATATCAAATGTAAATTTATATATAAATGAAATTAAAAAAATATATCTATCATTTGGATACAACAATGTAAAAGTAGAATACTCAGAAAAAATAAATAAACTAAATAATACTGTTGATTTGTATTTCAAAATTTTTGAAGGAAAGATTACAAAAATTAATCAAATAACAATTAATGGGAATACAAATTTCTCAGCTGATGATATCAAAGAAATAATTAAGTCTAAAACAAAAACTATCAGAAATATTTTTGCTAATAATAATTATAAACCTACAATCGTAGAAAGAGATGAATACAATATAATTAATTTTTATAAAAATAAGGGGTTTCTTAATGTTTTAGTAGATACAAAAATTGAGTATTTAAAATCTAATAGAGTAAATATTTATTTTACTATTAAAGAAGGAGAAAAATATTTACTGTCATCTATAAAATTTGAAGATAAAAAAAATATATTAAATTCGAATACTTTAGAATTGATAAATAAGGAAATTAATAATTTTATTAATTTAGAAAATGCTTTTTCTGTAATTGAAATAAGATCACTAAAAAATGATTTATCATCTTTAATATTAAACTCTGGATTCGAGTTTTTTGAAATTAAGACTTTTGACAACGTAGAAAATACAAATGTAAAAATTATATTTCAAATTCATCCAATTATACCAAAATATACTAATCAAATTAATATAGTTGGTAATTACAGAACGTTAGATTATGTAATTAGAAGAGAATTAGAAATAATAGAAGGTGATGCAATTTATGAAACACAAATTCAAAATATTAAAGATAAGCTCTCTTCTTTGAATTTATTTCAATCAATTAATATAAAAGAAGAAATTTTAGATGATAATAACATAAATCTAATCATTGAGGTTGAAGAAAAACAAACAGGAACTTTTAATGCAGGTGTTTCTGTGGGTACCTTAGATGGTTTTGCAATTGTAACAGGCTTAAGGGAAAATAATTTTTATGGAACTGGAAGATCTCTAGATTTCCTTGTAAATACATCAGAAGATAAGAATCAGTTTAAGTTAATAACTACAGATAGATTATCTTATGAAAATGAAGCTGATATAAGTTATAGTTTAAATTACAAACAACAAGATCTTTCGAAAGCAAGTTCATACAAACTTGATACTTTTAGTTCTGGTATAGGAATTGGTTACAAATTAAACAAAAGATTATACCATAATATTGACATCGAATATTCATTGAAGGATTATCAAGTTACAGACTCTGCCAACGTATCTTCATCTATCTCAAGTTCTTCAGGCGGTAATATGAGTTACTTATTAAAAAATAATCTTAGATATTCTAGCCTAAATCCAGGATTTATTGCCAAAAATGGTCAATATGTTAATTTTAACAATATTATAGAAAGTCCTACTAGTTCGAATAATGGTTTTGTTAGAAATCTTTTTACTTACAAACAATATTATAATTTAAACGGTAAAAATATTTTTTCTTTTCAGACTAAGCTAGGAAATATTTTTTCATTAAATAATAATGATATTTTATCAGATGATAAATTTTCACTTGGGGGAAGATGGCTTAGAGGTTTTGATAGTTATGGAGCTGGACCACGTAATTCTAGAACTTCTTACGTAGGAGGTAACAATATACTTGCTACAAAACTTGATTATTCATATGAACTTAACAATAATTCTAATTTTCCTATTTATTTCAATTTATTTAATGATTATGGCTTTTTGTGGGATAATAAAACAAAACCAACACATAGTGATAATAACTTGAGATCATCAGCTGGCTTTGGAATAAGATATTATTCACCAATAGGACCTATTGGATTTACATGGGGCTTTCCTATTGCTGATGAGGAATATGATATTAAAAGAATGTTTTTATTTTCGATTGGTAATATAGATTGAGATTAATTTACTTTATAATTTTTTTTTCTTTAAATTTTACCTCTTCAATTATAGTTGCTCAAACTATTGTCGTTGTAAATATTCAATTTCTAATTGATAGTAATACGATGTATCAATCTATTATTAATGAAATAAATGAAAGTCAAAAAATATATTTAGATAATTTTGAAAAAAAGGAAAATGAATTAACACTCCTTTTGAAAGAAATTGAAGATTCTAAATTAATATTAAATGAAAATGAAATTAATCTTAAGATTACTGATTATAACAACCAATTAAATGATTTTACAAAACTTATAGACAATTTTAATTCTCATTATCAAAATGAAATTATAATAATAAGAGAAAATGTTTTAAAAGAGATAATTGTTTTACTTGAAAATTATGCAATCGAAAATAATGTTGATTTAGTACTTGACTCTACAAGTTACTTGATAGCATCAAATTCTTTAGATATAACAACTAGTATTAACGAGCAATTATCTCAAATTGATATGAAATTGGAATATAAAAACTTTGAAAAAAATTAAATACTCACAAATAAAAGAACTACTTAAAGAGCATTTACTGGAAATAAATTCAGATATTGATGATGATGAATGTTTTACTAGCATTAAAACAATCTCTAATTCTACTCACAATGATTTATCTTTTTTATCTAACATAAAATATTTAAATAATTTAAATAAAATACAGGCTAAAGCTTGTTTAATTGAAAAAAAATATTTACATTTTCTTCCTAAAAGTTGTAAGCCAATAATAGTTAATGACCCTTACCTTGCTTTAGCATTGTTAAGTAATATTTTTAATGATTCAAATCTTTCATCTAATGGCAATATTTCAAACCAAACTAGTATTAATAAAGATAGTAAAGTACACAAACATGTTCAAATAAATCCTTTTTCTGTAGTAGATAAAAATACGGAAATTTTTGAAAATGTATATATTGGTTCTCATTCATGTATAGGCCCAAATGTTGTAATTCATAAAAACTCTATAATTCATGATAATGTTTCAATTTCTAATTCAATAATTATGGAAAATTGTATTATTAAATCAGGATCAAGAATTGGAGGTACGGGTTTTGGCTTTGAAATGAAAACTAAACAAAAAATTACTCATAGTGGTAATGTTATTATAAAAAGAAATTCATCTATAGGATCTAATACAACAATCGATAGAGCTGTTTTTGATTCTACTATTATAGGAGAATTTTCAAATATAGATAATTTAGTTCAAGTAGCGCATAATGTGACTATTGGTGATTATGCAGTAATAGCTGCGCAAGTGGGTATAGCTGGTAGTACTAACATTGGAAATTTTCTAAAGGTAGGTGGTCAAGCTGGTATATCTGGTCATTTGAATATAGGAGACAATGTTACAATTGCTGCTAAAAGTGGTGTAACAAAAAATATATTAGATAATAAAATTGTTGCTGGTTTTCCTGCAAAAGATATTAATTTATGGAAAAAAGAAATTATAAGAAGTGCAATAAAAAAATGAAATTAGAAATTAATGATATAAAAAAATTAATTCCTCATAGAGACCCTTTTTTATTTGTAGATACTTGCGAAATAATTGCACCAGGTGAGCACGGTAAATCTGAAAAAACATTCTCTAAAAATGAATATTTTTTTAAAGGACATTTTCCAAATAACCCAATAGTGCCAGGAGTAATTATTGTTGAGGCTATGGCTCAAACTGCAGGCATAGTTGTATCTTACAAACTAAAAGATTTTGAAGAAAAATCTGTTTTGTTTATGAGTGTAAATAAAGCTAAATTTAGAAAACCAATTTTACCAAATGAACAAGTTATTTTTGAAGTTAAAATTTTAAATAGTGTAAAAGATGTCTATAAATTTGCAGGAACTTGTTTTAAAGGCAATATAAAAGTAAGTGAAGCTGAATTTTCTGCTATGATAACTTATAAGTAATAATTAGTAATATATTATTTATTTTATGAAATATCTTGATCATTTAATAAGTATATCAGACTTTGTATGATACATGAAACAGCTGTAATATCTAAAAACTCTCAAATAGATGAGACAACAAATATTGGCCCTTTTTGTGTTATTGGTGAGGGAGTTACTATTGGGAAAAACAATAATTTAATTTCTCATGTATCTATTACAGGTAATACCAAAATTGAAGATGGTAATGTTTTTTATCCATTTTGCTCTATTGGTTCAGATCCTCAAGATTTAAAATATAACAATGAAAAATCATTTTTGAAAATTGGAAGTAAAAATAGATTTAGAGAAAATGTTACTGTCAATCCTGGAACATCTGGAGGTGGTTTAAATACAATCATTTATGATAATTGCCTATTTATGGTTGGTTCACACATTGCTCATGATTGCATTATCAAATCAAATGTTATTTTGGCAAATAACGCAACATTAGCAGGCCATGTAGAGATCCATAATAATGCAATTATAGGAGGTAATTCAGCCATACATCAATTTGTTAGAATTGGAAAATATGCAATGATTGGAGGTATGAGTGGAGTTGAAAAAGATATAATTCCGTATGGTTTATACATTGGAATTAGAGAAAATTTAAAGAGTTTAAATCTCGTTGGCTTAAAAAGAAAAGGTTTAAAATCTAATTTAATTAATGAAATCAAAAACTTGATTAATCAAATTTTTGATAAAAATGATGCAATTGAAAATAATATAAAAAAAGAAGTAATTACTAATTCTAAGATTTTAGAAATTGTGGAGATCACTCATTTTCTAAATGTAAATTCTAAAAGAGGTATTACCGCTTTTCAAAATGATTAAAATTGGAATAATTGCAGGTGATGGTAACCTGCCTCTTTATATAGGCAAGTCACTTAAAAATAGGAAATTTGATATTACTATTTTATCCTTAAACAACAAAAACAATAAACTTTATCATAATTATAAAATTGTAGATATTAATATTTTATCAATAAAAAAAATTTTAAAAATTTTAAATTCAAATAATATAAAACATATTATTTTTGCAGGCAGTATAAAAAGACCTAGTATAAAGGATCTAGGATTTGATATTCCAACATTTCTACTGGCAAAAAGTCTTTTATTAGAAAAAAAAGGAGATAATAATCTTTTAGTAAGTTTAAAAAAATATTTTGAATCTAAAGGATTTATTTTTTTTAATTGGACGAAATATTGCAAAGAGTTATTTTCAACTGAAACAAATTTGACTAAGATCAAACCATCTAAAAATGCCATTTTAAATTTCAAAAAAGCAAAATCAATCTATCAAATTTACAAAAAAATAGATGTTGGTCAGTCAATCATAATACAAAATCAATTAGTTTTAGGATTAGAAGCAATAGAAGGTACGGATGAATTATTAAAAAGATGTAAAGAATATAAAAGAAAGGGTGACAAGGGTATCTTATTTAAATTTTCAAAAAAAAATCAAAGCAATCTTATTGACATACCTTTAATTGGATTGGATACATTAAAAAATTTAAAAAAATATAATTATGATGGTGTTTATTTACAAAAAAATAAATGCTTAATTATAGATAAGAAAAAAATTATTGATTTTGCAAATCAAAATGAATTATTTATCTCTTCTGTGGATCTAAATTGAGAAAAATTAAAATTTTTGTTTGTTGTACAGAACAATCGGGTGAAAATATTTGTGCAAATATTTTATCAAGAATTGATTTAAATAAAATTCAAGCTGATGGTGTTTGCGGAAAGCAATCTGAAAAATATATTACTAATAAAATTTATGATTTGTCTGAATTTAAATCAATAGGTTTTTTTGAAATAATTCTTTCAATCTCAAAATATTTAAAAATGATAAGAAGTTTAAAAAACTATATTAATAAAAATAATTATGATTTAGTTTTAACAATTGATTCTCCAGATTTTAATTACAATTTAGTAAATCAATTAAGAAAATCTAAATTTAAAAATAAAATTATACATATAGTTGCTCCAACTGTTTGGGCGTGGAGATCATATAGAGCTAAAAAATTTGCAAATATTTATGATGAAATTTTTCTTTTATTTAATTTTGAAAAAAAATATTTTAATTTCAAAAATTTAAATAAAACATTTATAGGTCATCCAATATTCTATATAAAAAAACGCAATATAAAGAAAAATTATAAGTATATAGCTTTCTTACCAGGAAGTAGGCAAAATGAAGTATTAAAACTTATGAAATACTTTACGCATATTGAAGAATACATATATAAAAATAATTTAAATTTTAAAATTTTTATTCCAACATTGCCGCATCTAGTTTCTTTAATTAGTGAACAAACTAAAGAATGGAAAACTGAGACTTTTATTTCTACTGATATAGATCAGTTTGATGGTTATTATGATGATGTTTATCTTAGTATAACTTGTTCTGGTACAGCTTCACTTGAGATTGCTAAAAGAAATATACCGCAGATAATTATTTATAAACTAAATTATTTTACAGAAATACTATTTAAGCCTTTTGTAAGAGTAAAATACGCTAACATAATTAATATTATTAGTGATCAAATGATTATACCTGAGGTTGTAAATTCTAATTTAAACAAAAGAAAATTGTTAGAGAATTTTTTAAATTTATTTAATAGTAAAGAAAATCAAGACGTACAAATTAATTCAATAAATATTTATATAAAAGAAATAGTAAAAGAATTTAGTCCTTATGAAGAAAGTGTAAATCGGATTAATAAATTGTTAACTTAATTTTTCTTCCAAAGCCAATTAAAAATTGATTTTTTCTCTCTAGAAGATTCGACTTGATAGGGTCTCGCTTGATATCCTGTATATAATTGACGCGGTCTTCCAATCTTATTAATTGGATCTTCTATCATTTCTTTCCACTGAGATATCCATCCTACCGTTCTACCTATTGCAAAAAGCACTGTAAACATACTTGTGGGAAATCCTAAAGCCTTAAGAATAATACCAGAATAAAAATCTACATTTGGAAATAATTTTTTACTAATAAAATATTCATCTTTAAGTGCTATTTTTTCTAATTCTATTGCAATTTTAAGTAATGGATCATCTTGCATATTTAGTTCTTCTAAAACCTCATGCGCACTTTCTTTCATTACAGTAGCCCTTGGATCATAATTTTTGTAAACTCGGTGTCCAAATCCCATTAATCTAAAAGAATCATTTTTATCCTTAGCTTTATCTATAAATTTTTGTATATTTGATACATCCCCAATCTCTTCTAACATTTTAATTACTGCTTCATTAGCTCCACCATGTGCCGGTCCCCATAAAGATGCAATACCGGCAGCAATACAAGCAAAAGGATTTGCACCTGAGGAACCTGCTAATCTTACTGTTGAAGTAGAGGCATTTTGTTCATGATCAGCATGCAATGTAAAAAATCTATCCATTGCCCTAACAATTTTTGGACTAACCTTATAATCTTCTGATGGTACAGAAAATGTCATGTACAAAAAATTTTCTGCATAAGACAGATCATTTCTTGGGTAAACAAACGGTTGACCAATGGAATATTTAAAAGCCATTGCACCAATTGTTGGAATTTTTGCTATTAACCTATGACAGGCTATCATTCTTTGATTAATGTCTGAAAAATCAGTACTGTCATGATAGAAGGCCGAAAGGGCTCCCACAACACCTACCATAATAGCCATAGGGTGCGCATCTCTTCGAAAACCTCTATATAAATTTACTAGTTGCTCATGCAACATTGTATGATTAGTAATTACATTTTTAAATTTCTGTTTATCTTCAGGAGATGGTAATTCACCATGTAGTAAAAGATAACAAACTTCAAGAAATTCACTTTTAGATGCTAAATCGTGGATATCATAGCCTCTATGTCGGAGAATTCCTTTGTCACCATCTATGTAAGTTATGCCTGATTCACATGACGCTGTAGAAGTAAATCCTGGATCAAAAGTAAATAAGCCTGTTTCTTGATAAAGTTTACGAATATCTAAAACATTTGGACCATCTTTACTTTCGATAAGAGGTATTTGATATGATTTACCACTTTCATTATTAAAAAGAGTAAATTGTTTATCATTAACTTTTTTATCTTCGTAATCCGCCATATTTAATCACCTCTATATTGATTTAATCTATCAATAGTATCTTTTTTACCTAATATTACTAAAATATCAGAAATTGAAGGCCCTTGATAGGAATTTATTAATAAAAAT
>QBZY01000026.1 GCA_003282155.1 Pelagibacteraceae bacterium AG-337-I02
TTTTTTAAAATCCTCTACTTTTCTCCACTCTTCATATTCTTCTAATACTTTTAATGGGTAATTTTTTAATATGTATTTAATTTCTATAGGATAATTCTTACTCGGACCCACACGAATATTTGCATCATTAGATTTTAAAGATACGTATCTTGGAATTTCTAGACCAGTGTCTTTACCAGTATCTGCATTAATTACTTGAGAGAAAATTATAATTGAAATTAATGCTATTACAAATTGCATGCTAATATTTTTATAAAGTAGCATACGATTTACATAAAGTGTATAATATTATCAGCGCCTGTAGCTCAATTGGATAGAGCGTATGACTACGGATCATAAGGTTAGGAGTTCGACTCTTCTCAGGCGCGCCAAAAATAAATATGTTATTATATAAATTTGTACAAATCTATATTAGTTGAAATAATAAAATGATAATTGATATTAATTCGTCCAAAATAAAAAATAATAAACGCCTATCAAATTTATTTGATAACGCCAATTTTAGTAATTTATCAATTAATTGTAATATACTTAAAGGTAATTTCTTTTCAGACTCGTTTTACTATTTTCCAATTACAGAGAGTAATGAAACATTTTCATCGTTATTTACCAGAGATCTTAACAATACATCTCATTTCTATTCCCAAAAATTTTTTGATAGATTTAAAGAAAATAAAAATTCATTAAAAAATTTCAACCAACTTTATATTCTTGGCTCAAATGCAGGTAATAATTATTATTCAAATTTACTACAATTTTTGCCAAGGATTTTTTTTAATAAAAAAACAAATCTTAAACTAGCGATTCATAGAAACTCATCTAACAAATATAGAAACTTTATTAAAAGTATTTTAAAATCTCTGAATATTGAATTTACATTTGTTTTTTTAGATGATGATTTTTATCATTTTGTAGATTCTGATTTTCCTCAGTTCTTAAGTATGAATGATTCAATTAAAATATTAAAAAAATTTATTAATCCAAAAACTAGTGTAGAAATTAGTAAAAAAATATATGTAACAAGAGAAGATTCTAATTATAGAAAAATATTAAATGAAGCTGATGTCGTAACTCTTTTGAGAGAGAATGGATATAGGATAATAAATCCCCAATTATATGAAATAGATGAGCAAATAGAAATTTTTTCAAATGCGGATAAAATCATAGCTCCACATGGATCTAATCTAGCAAATATTATTTTTTGTAAACCTGGAACTGAAATTTTTGAAATCACACCTTCTTTTAGAGATAATGAAAAAATTTTCGAAGACAGATATTTAAACCTATGTCTAATCAATAATCTTAAGCATAATAAAATCATTTCTGATACAGTGGAGGTTGAGAGTCATTCTGCTTTAGCTAAAAAATATATCCATAAAAATGTTTTATCACAAAGCAATTATTATAAAAATCTAATTGTTAAAATTCATGAACTAAGTAATATAATTTAATTCAACAATTTTTTAAATAAGCTGGAATTACAACGCTAATATTAGTTTTAAAATTTCTGCAAATGTTTTTAAGGAAATAATTATCATCTGTTTGATCTTTGTATTTAACTAATAAATTTGATAGAATTGAATTGCTAACTCTATTTTCATAAATTTTGTAATCTTCAAATTCATTTTCCTTAATTATTAATTTGATAAGTGTTTCGTAATTCAAGATATCGTCAATCAAAAAATTATTTTTTGCTTGATTACTACTGTAGATTAAAGCTCCAATATTTTTTTTTAAATTTGAAATTTCAATTTTGCGGCTTTTTGAAACTTTTGTTAAAAAATCAATATAAATATCGTCAACGATATTTTGTAAGTGTTTGATTTCATCATTTGTGGGTCGTCTAAATGGGTTAAACAAATCTTTACCTTCCCCAGCATTCTGGTTAAAAACTTCTATTCCTTCTCTAGTTTCAATTGTCTGGCCAAATATACCTGAGGATAGACTTGTCGGTGTATTATAATAAAACCAACTAGGCCCACTGACTCCGATACTGCCTATAACTGAACCATAAGAAGCAAATATTTTATCAGCTGTGGTTGCTACCCAATATCCTCCAGATGCTAAAATTTCTTTTGTAAAGAAATACACTTTTGTTTTTGTAGTTTTCTTAAATTCGGAGAAAATTTCTTCCAACTCAGCAGTAGCACTTACTGTTCCACCAGGAGAATTAATATTTATAATTAGGACGCTTATTTGTAATTTTTTTAATTCTTCTAAATAAGATTTTACTAATTTAGGATTTATATAATTATAAAGATTATTTCCTAATACATTATTGTTGTTATTAAAAATTGGTCCATTTAAATTAATTTTTGCAATATTATTCTTAGAGCTTTGGACTCCGTCTGTAATTACAAACTGTTTTTTTTCTGTGTTATTCGAAAAATGAAGTAAAATACTAATAATTATTAAAAAAATTAATAATGCACTCAAAAAACCAAGAGTTCTAAAAAAAACACTAAAAAACAACATTTTCTTAAAAATATCATAACTTTATGTAATTCGAATTTTTTTTTGATTTTTCCTTGAATAGACTCTGATAATGCTTAAATAACTAGCACTCTTATGATGAGAGTGCTAATAAAAAATTATTGAATTTCAATTAGTTAACAAATGAGGAAATATGAAATTTAGACCTTTACATGATAGAGTGCTTGTAAAAAGAGTAGACTCTGATCAAAAAACAGCAGGGGGAATCATTATCCCTGATACTGCCCAAGAAAAACCAATGGAAGGTGAAGTATTAGAAGTTGGTTCAGGAGCAAGAGATGAAACAGGAAAACTAGTACATTTGGATGTCAAAAAAGGAGATAAAATACTTTTTGGAAAATGGTCTGGTACTGAAGTAAAAATGAACGGTGATGATTTTTTAATTATGAAAGAGTCTGACATCATGGGAATTATTACTTCAGGTAAGAAAAAAAAATAAAAAATTAAGAGAGGATTATAAAATGTCTGCAAAAAATATATTTTTCGGATCAGATGCTAGATCAAAAATGTTAACCGGTGTTAACAAACTAGCTGATGCAGTAAAAGTTACATTAGGACCAAAAGGTAGGAATGTAGTTATGGATAAATCTTTTGGAGCACCTAGAATCACCAAGGATGGCGTAAGTGTTGCTAAAGAAATAGAATTAAAAGACAAATTTGAAAATATGGGTGCTCAAATGGTTAGAGACGTTGCAAGCAAAACTAATGATATTGCTGGTGATGGAACAACAACTGCAACCGTATTAACACAAGCAATTGCAACTGAAGGAATGAAAGCTGTCGCAGCTGGAATGAATCCAATGGATCTTAAAAGAGGAGTTGATTTAGCCGTGGATGCTGTTGTTAATGAAATTAGAAAAAAATCTAAAGTAATTAAAACTGATAAGGAAGTTGCACAAGTAGGTACTATTGCCTCAAATGGTGATGCTGAAGTTGGTAAAATGATTTCAAGTGCAATGCAAAAAGTTGGTAAAGAAGGAGTTATTACCGTAGAGGAAGCAAAAAGCTTGGATACTGAACTTGATGTTGTTGAAGGTATGATGTTTGATAGGGGTTATCTTTCACCATATTTCGTAACTAATGCAGAAAAAATGATTACCGAACTTGGTGATTGCTATGTGTTACTTCATGAGAAAAAATTGTCAAGTTTACAACCAATGTTACCTTTACTTGAATCTATTGTTCAATCTACAAAGCCACTATTGATTATAGCTGAAGATATTGAAGGTGAAGCTTTAGCGACTTTAGTTGTAAACAAACTCAGAGGTGGCTTAAAAATTGCTGCAGTTAAAGCTCCAGGCTTTGGAGATAGAAGAAAAGCTATGTTAGAGGACATTGCAATTTTAACTGGAGGTCAAGTGATAAGTGAAGATCTTGGTATAAAGTTAGAAAATGTTAATCTTGAAATGCTAGGTACTGCTAAACGAATAGTTGTAGACAAAGAAAATACAACTATCGTTCAAGGTGTTGGTAAAAAGAAAGATATTGAAGGAAGGTGTAATCAAATCAGAGCACAAATTGAAGAAACAACCTCTGACTATGATAAAGAAAAACTTCAAGAAAGACTTGCAAAATTGGCAGGTGGTGTAGCTGTTATCAGAGTTGGTGGCGCTACAGAAGTTGAGGTAAAAGAGAAAAAAGACAGAGTTGAAGATGCAATGCATGCAACAAGAGCAGCCGTTGAAGAGGGTATAGTTCCAGGTGGTGGTTCAGCTCTTGCATACGCTACAAATTCATTGAAATTAGTTAAAACTGCTAATGATGACCAAAAGATTGGTGTTGATATCGTAAGAAGAGCACTCTTTAATCCAATGAGACAAATTGCAGAAAATGCTGGAGTTGATGGTGCAGTAGTAGCTGGTAAAATTCGTGAGAGTAAAGATCATAACATTGGTTATGATGCTCAAATGGACAAATATATAAATATGGTAAATGCAGGTATTATAGATCCAACTAAAGTTGTTAGAACTGCACTACAAGATGCAGCATCTGTAGCTGGTTTACTAATTACAACTGAAGCTATGGTAGCTGATGCCCCTGAAGATAAATCTACAGCGCCTGCAATGCCTGATATGGGCGGCGGCATGGGCGGCATGGGTGGCATGGGCGGCATGGGCGGCATGATGTAACCTGTTATTAAATACTTATAAAAGAAGGGCAAATTTATTTGCCCTTTTTTTTAAATTAAATTATCTATTAAGTTAGTTATTTTTGAACTATTTGGTTTGGTCATTGATGACCAAGACTTAATGAGTAGACCATTTCTATCAAAAAGATATTTATAAAAATTCCACTTTGGTTTCTCATTATATTCATTATCAATCCAAGAATAAATTGGATGAGCATTACTACCTTTAACATCCATTGGCGATGAAGTAACAAAACCTACTCCGTAGTTAACTAAGCATATTTTTTTAATATCTTCTATATCTGAATATTCTTGATTGAAGGAATTGCTTGTAGTAGCTATTATTGTTAAATCGCTTTTTCTATAGTTGGTAAATAAATTTTGAAGATCTTCATACTGTGGAGTGAAACCACATCTTGAAGCTGTATTTACTATTAAAACTGGTTTACCAGTGAACTTATCTAAATTTACTTGATTACCGTCTATATCTTCAAATGAAAAATTGTATAAATTCACTGTTTCATTAGCTAATAATGTATTCTTTAAGTTAAGCATGATCAAAAAAACAAGTAAAAATTTAATTTTCATGTTAGTGAGTATTAAATATATCGCTTATGGAATCATTCAATAGCTTTACCGACCTTTTTTTAGATGTTTGGAATAATGGTGTTTTTGGTGTAAATGCTACAGATATTATAGTAAGTCTTGTAATCTTCCTTCTTTTTTATTTACTTAGAAGACTTATAGCTAGATTTATTCTTAATCGATTATCAAGAATTGTTTCAAGAACTTCTAATCAAATTGATGATGCTGTTATCGAAGTACTTGATGGACCTTTAAAATTTTTCCCTGTTGTTATAGGTTTTTTTGTAGCTTCTTCATACTTAGATGTTTCTGATAACAATCAAGATTTTTTAGATTTACTAAACAGATCTTTAATTACAATTTTCATATTCTGGTTACTACATCAATTGATTATTCCATTTTCATTTGTAATAAAAAACTTTGAGTCAAAAATTTCAAAGCCATTAGTTGATTGGACTCTAAAAGGTTTAAAAATTCTAGTTATTGTTCTTGGAGCTGTCGCAATCTTAGAATTATGGGGCATAAGAGTGGGCCCTGTGATTGCTGGATTAGGTTTATTTGGTGTAGCAGTTGCACTTGGCGCTCAAGATTTATTTAAAAATTTAATTAGTGGTATCATGATACTAATGGAAAAAAGATTTACTGTTGGCGATGTAATATTAGTTTCTGGAGAAGTAGAGGGAGTTGTTGAACAAATTGGATTTAGGTCAACTCTTGTAAGAAGATTTGATTCAACTCCAGTAATGGTACCAAATTATAAATTTGCAGAGCAATCTGTAACTAATTACACTAGAAGACATCATAGACGTATAAGATGGTTAATTGGATTAGAATATAGAACTAGTATTGATCAATTAAAAAATATCAGAAAGGAGATAAATAATTTAATTGAAAAAGATGATAACTTTGCAAAAAATCAAAATGCAAGTTTTTACGTTCGAATAGATAGTTTTTCTGATAGTTCTATTGATATGCTAGTGCAAACATTTACTGTTACTAATGATTGGTCAGAATTTTTAAAAATAAAAGAAAATCTTGCTGTCAAAATAATGGAAATAATTGAAAATAATGAAGCTGGTTTTGCTTTTCCGAGTCAATCACTTTATGTTGAAAAATTATCAGATGAAAAAACAGAAATTTTTAATCCTCAATCTACTAAGAAATAATGAATGAAAATAATCGTGTAATTTCTGGCTCCCTTTTTATATTGGCCTGTATTGCCGTTGCATTTATTTTAAATTTCTCTCAACCCATAATGGTCCCATTTGTCTTAGCACTTCTTTTGAGGATATTAATTGATCCAATAATTGATTTTCAGACTATAAATCTTAGTGTACACAGATTTATAGCTGTTTTTATTACTATTTGTTTAATTGTACTTTTATTCTCAATAATAGTTCCCTTTATTGTTTCTTCCGTAGCAACATTCTTGGAGTCTGCAGATGATTATAATCAAAAAGTTATCATTTTAATTGAGGCAGTCATAATACAGCTTCAAGAATTTGCAATTGATATTGATAGAGAAACAATCAGAAATACAATTGCAGATTTACCCATTACTAATTGGGCTGGAGCTATATTAAGTAACAGTGCAAATTTTATCTCAAAGTTTCTTCTAGTTGTAATAATCACTCTTTTTTTATTACTTGGAACCCCTCCCAAAAATACCTCTGATGAGTGGAATGATATTATTAGATTAGTAAAAAAATATATATTTACAAAATTTATAACATCAGCCTTTACAGGTATTGCTGCAGGATTAATTTATTGGTTTTTAGGTTTAGAATTAGCTTTCATTTTTGGAAGCTTAACATTTATATTAAATTTTATTCCAGTTATTGGTTCTGTAATAGCTGTATTACTTCCTTTACCAATAGCTTTCCTTCAATATAATGATCCAACACTAGTTATACTTATTATAATTTTGCCCACGATTATTCATCAAATAGTAGGAAATTTTGTAGAACCCAAAATATTTGGTGAGAGTTTTGGATTACATCCAATTACGATTATTTTATCTTTGATTTTCTGGGGAATGATTTGGGGATTTATTGGAGTTCTTCTTGCAGCACCTTTAACTGCAATCATCAGAATTTCATTTGAAAGATTTGAAACAACTAAGCAGATTGCTAGATTGCTAGAAGGAAAGATTCACATAAAGGAAAGTTAACCTAATATTTTTTTACATATATCATAACTAAACCCAGCCCTTGCCATTTTTGCCAATTTTTTTTCATAACTTTCATTTTTCTCTAATATTTTCTTTTTCTTAGCAAATATTTTTGCTGACTCAAACTCCCAATTATTATTATCCTGCTTCATTAAATTTAAATTATTTTGAATTTGTGATTTACTCACTCCTTTCTTTATCAAGTAATTGAAAATAAAATTCTTAGATCTTCCAGAATTTGATAAAGAAAGAATTTTTGTTGAACTATATCTATCATTTAGTAATTTATTTTTTTTTAATTTTTCAGAAAAATCTATATTGCTAATATTTGTTTTGATTCCCAATAAAAGTCCTGCACCTCTAACTTCTGAAATTATATTAGATGTATTCTCTAATTTTTTTAAATTTTCCCAAAAATATCTAGCAGTTTTATCAACTTTTGAAAGAAATGTTTTATTAGAGATATGTTTTAAAACTTCTAAACCTACACTCATAGCTAAAGGATTACCTCCATAAGTTGATCCATGACTGCCTTTAGTCATGGCAACGCATGCTTTGTTTGTAGACATACAAGCTCCTAGTGGAAAACCCGATCCAATACCTTTTGCTACAGACATAATATCAGGTTTAATTTTTGCCCATTCATGTGAAAATAATTTTCCAGATCTTCCAAATCCACACTGAACTTCATCAAAAAAAAGTAAGATATTATTTTCGTTACAAATTTTTCTTAATGATTTTAAAAAACTTAAATTAGCTGGACGAATACCTCCTTCTCCTTGAATCGGCTCAATCATTATACCAGCAGTTTTTTTATTTATTGCCAATATTAATTTTTTTATATTATTGAATTCGACTTGTTTAAAGCCTTTAAGCATAGGACCAAAGCCATTAGAGTATTTTTTATTTTTGTGCTGAAAGTGCGCCATAAGTCCTTCCATGAAAAGCACCATCAAAGGTTATAATCTCTGTTTTTTTAGTCTTGTGATATGAATGATATCCTCTAATTATTTTAATTCCACATTCAATGGATTCTGCTCCAGAATTGGTAAAAAAGACTTTGTCTGCAAAAGAATTTTTACAAAGCAATTTCGCAAATTGTTCTTGTTTTTTAATTTTATATAAGTTTGAAACATGCCAGAGTTGTTTCGATTGCTTATTAAGTGCATTTATAAGTTTAGGATGACAATGACCAAGAGAGTTTACAGCTATTCCACTTGCAAAATCTAAATATTTTTTATTTTGACTAGAGTATAAATAACATCCTTTACCTTTTACAAATTCAAGAGTTTTGCTCCCGTAAGTTGGCATAACGTTTGACAAAAGTTTACTAACCATATTTAAAATTTAATTTTATATCCTTTGCGAAACATAAAATAACATAATAAAATTAATATAATATTAATAATTATTAAGAAGATTGATCCTTGGACTAATGAGCTATCAGAAATACCTGTAAAAGCATATCTAAAACCATCAATATTATAGAAGAATGGATTAAATGAGGAAACTGTCTGCCAAAACTCAGGAAGTCTCGAAATTGAATAAAATGTTCCTGATAAAAAAGTAAGAGGTAAGACAATAAAGTTAGTTATACCTTGTTGTTGATCCCATTTGTCTGCCCAAATACCAATGATTGTTCCCAAAGTACCCATCATTGTGCATCCCATTAATGTAAAAAACAATAAAGCAATGTAAGAGTGAACAGTTAGAGGAACAAACATCATTACCCCTAAGGTAGTAACTATACCGCATACAATACCTCTGCAAACAGAACCTATGATAAAACCAAATGCTAGTTCAACATTATTTAATGGGGCCATTAAAATATCTATAATATTTCCTTGAAATTTTGATTGACCGATACTTGATGCAGAATTAGCAAATGAGTTTTGCAACATAGTCATCATTATTAGACCGGGAGCGATAAAATAAGGAAGATTAATACCATTTATTGAATTTACAGATCTGCCTAGAGCTAAACTAAAAACAGCTAAGAATAATAAAGAGCTAATAGCTGGTCCAATCACAGTTTGAATTCCAACTTTTAAAAACCTAAAGACTTCTTTTTTAACTAATGTAAGAAAACAAAGATAATTATAATAAATCATATTAGGAGTTTTCTTTTAATATATTTAAATTATTTGTATATTAGTTTAGTGGACGAAAAAAAACTCTTAAAATACGCCATTGATTACTT
>QBZY01000027.1 GCA_003282155.1 Pelagibacteraceae bacterium AG-337-I02
TTGCTGCTTTTATTATATCAAATACATCAATATTCATTTTATTACAGATAATTTTTAATTCATTTACAAGACTTATATTTATTGATCTGTAGATATTTTCAAAAATTTTTGTCATTTCTGCAATTTTTAAATTATCAACTAAATGAATACTTGGAGATACAAATTTATAAATAGCCTCGCCTAGTTTTCTACAATTTTCACTGTAACCTGAAACTATTTTTGGAGTATTTTTTAACGAAAATTTTTTATTACCAGGATCTTCTCTTTCTGGAGAATAAATTAAAAAAATATCCTTTCCAATTTTAAAACCTTTTTTTATTAACTTTTGACCTATAACCTCTTCTGTAGTACCTGGATAAGTTGTACTTTCCAATGCTATAATATGATTTTTAACAAAGTATTTTTGTATGTTTTTAAGTGATTCATTTATGTATTTCATATTTGGAGTTTTATTTTTGTTTAGCGGTGTTGGGAGGCACAATATAATTATATCTATTTGCAATAGATCTTTATAATTGTCTGAAGTTTTAAAATTACAATTTTTTAACTTCTTTAAATTTAAATTTGATAGTCTTTCAATATAACTATTGCAATTATTTATTTTTTTTAGCTTTGATATATTTTTATCAAAACCAATCACTTTAAATCCAGCTATAGAAAATTCATAAGCAAGAGGAAGGCCAACGTATCCTAAACCAATTATTCCAACTGAAACATTCTTTTTTGATATTTTTTTAATTAAATTTCTTATCATTTTCTATTAAAATCTTTGTAATGTTAAAATCATTAATATTATCAATATTAATATTAATTCTATCTATTATTAAAAAACCAATTTTTCCATTTAAAAAATTGTTTCTACAATTAAATATGTAATCTCTTTTTGCAACATAACCTATTCCATTTCTATGAAATTGTTTTGGAATATTCTGCCTTATAGAATATTTAGCTCCACCAACAACATAATATGATATTTGTTTATTTTTAATTATAAGAGTTTTTTCCTTAGTAAAAGTCTCAGGGGTTGGCGATAAAGTTAAAACTCCATCATATTTTGAATTTTTAATTATATTAAATAATTTTTTTAAATCACCAGCCTTTCTCATTGGATTAGTTGGTTCTAACAAAAAGGAGTAATTAAAGATTTTATTATACTTTTTCTCACTTTTTCTGATACTATCCCTCCAAGTATCTAAAGTATTACTTTTATCAGATGCTAATTTTTTCTCTCTTAGAATGAAATCCACGTTTTTTTTATAATGAATAATTTCTTTTTTATATTTTTCATTATCTGAAGTTAATATTATGTTGGAAAATAATTTTGACGATATTGCCGTGTCAACTGCATATTGTATTAAACTCTTATTTTTTATTTTTTTAATATTTTTATTTTTAATTCCTTTACTTCCAGATCGAGCAGGTATTATGGCTAAAATATCTGGTTTTTTATTTTTCATCTTTTTCAAAAATAATAGAATATGCTGTAGTTAAAGTTGCATATTTTCTTCCTAGTGAAACCCATTTTTTTTTATCTCTTTGTTTAATTAGATCTTTCTTTAATTTTTTTTCAAATATGTTTTTTATATTTTTTAGTTCTTTATTTTTCAATATAACACTAGATTGTGAAAAAAGATAAAGTATACCATCAAAAACATTGCCAGTTTCTTTTATATCCTTAGATTTAAAATTATATCTTTTCAAAATATTTTTTAATGAATATACAGTATGCCTAGCGTAATCATTTGGACTTTGATGACCTTCACGTAAATACGAGTCGTAAATATATATTTTATTTAAATTTGGCATAATTTTACAAATTTTTTTCATCATTAAATCAAAATTACTAATATGGTGAAGTGCATTTGGTATAATTAAAAAATCATTATCTAGTATCTTTAAATTAGTAGTGAAACTATTTTCATTATCTTGAATCCAAAACATACTCTTATCTAAATCGAAATTTAAATTATTAATAAAGCTGTTTTGAATTCCAATTCTTTTATTTGAAGTTTTTATTTTATAATTAATCGAAGTTAATTTTTTTTTTTTGTTAAATAATGGAATAAATATACTCCTATTATCATACATATAAGATCTTTCTAAAATTACTCCATGTTTAAAATTTTGTTTATTTAATTTTTTGATGTCTTCAAACAGTAAATTAAACTGATTATACTCATCTGTTCTAAACACTTTTTCTTTTAGAAATTTTTCGTATTCAATCATCTTCATAATGAAATAAATTTCTTTGTTGAAACTAATATTACTTTTTCTAATTTATCTGCAATTCTCTTACCAGCATTACCATCCCCATAAATTATAGATTTATTAATTTTTTTACTCGTAATCTTATTAAAAGCTTTGTAAATTTCTTTATGATCATGACCTACATCAATGACATTTGGACCTCTTTCCCTATTATTTTGTCTTGTGCCAATATTTACTGCAGGAATGCCTAAGAAGGAACATTCTCTTATTGCACAACTTGAATTACCAATAATGCCATTGCTAAAATATACTAATTCTAAAAAATCGTATGGGTTCATATTTTTTATAAAATGAAAATTCTTTGATTTTGTTTTTTCTCTAAAGATCCTAAGATTGGTTGATATTCCATCTGTTCCTATATCGACGTTTGGCCAAAACCATATAACTGGTTTATTAATTTTTGATACAGCTTTTAATGTTTCAATAATTTGTTTACCAGATCTTTTATTTTCATCAGTAACTGGATGCTGCATTACAATTATATATCCATTTTCTATATTTGGAAATGATCCAACTCCACCATATTTTTTGTATATATCAAAAGAAAGCTTTTTTTTATTTTTAATAGTTCTCTTTGCAATATCAATTGAAGGGCAGCCAGTTTTAAATATATTTTTTTTATTTTCCCCCATTTGAATAATATTTTGCATTGATTTTGTTGTTGCAGGAAAATGAATATTTGATAATTTTGTAACAGCATGTCTAACTTTTTCATCTATATTACCTGATAGCTCCCCTCCCTGTATATGGACTATTGGAATATTTAAGAAAGCAGCTGAAATTGTAGGAGCTAAAATTTCATACCTATCAGCCATTACTGTAACCATATCTGGTTTTTGTTCTTTAAAGTATTCTGAAAAATTAAAAATAGCCATACTCAATTCTTTACCTGGGCGATCATCCTCATCATTATCAAGTATAAAATTAATTTTTTTACCTATTTTAAATCCATCTTTTATAATCTCATCTTCTACTTTACCAAATTTATCAATTAATGCTGACCCTGAACAAACAATATCAATTTTTATATTTTTTTTATTTATTAAATTATCAAGTATAGTCTTATATTTTGTATAGCTAGATCTAGCTGTAATAACTAATGAAATTTTTCTCATCAATAATTTGAAATACTAATTATTCTATATATAAAAATAAATAAAAATATATGAATATTTTAACATACAATATATGTCTAAAACCAGTAGTTTTCGAATTAATTAAAGATAATCTAAACAATAAAAATTCCATAACTTATTCCATAGATTTCATTAATACAAAAAAATATTATAAAAAATTTATTCAGAATAATATATTTTGTGATCAAAGAAACTCAAAAAAAGGTCTTGATTATGACAAATCTAGATTTGATTTTTATTTGAACAAAAAAATTATCAGTGATTTGTTTAAGTTAGAGTTAACAATTTATAGACTAATGTCTCGTTATGAAAAAGATGATAAATTATTTAATTTTAATTCTAGAAAAAAACACTATTTTGATCTTCTAAAATTTGCTTTTGGTTTATTTAAAAAATACAAAATAGGAAAAATTATATTTTTTGACTACCCCCATCATATGGAATCTTTAGTATTATATGAAGTCGCAAAATATTTGAAAATTGATACAACTATTATCTCTTATTTATTTTTGGGTGAATATAGATTAGTAGTTGATAAAAATATTGATTATAGATTTGAAGATTTTTTATTGAAAAATAAAATCAATAAATTAGAGCAAAGCAATCTCACTTACTTTAATAAAGTAAAAAACAAGATAAAACATTCAAAACCATTTTATTTGAAAGAAAATAGTAATGTTCTTAATTTATTTTATTATCTTACTAAAGATATTTACAGATCTTTTCTAAATGGTTTTATGAATGAATCAAATAATTTTGTAAAAACAAATTTGGAGGAAAAATTTCAAAATTTAAGTTTTCCATCCGAAATATTTTCTTCAATTTATATGTTCTTCAACAGATTAAAAATTCTAAAATTAAAAAGAATATATAAAAAATTTGTTACAAAAAATCCTGATCTGAATAAAAATTATATATTGTTTTGTCCTAATTTACAGCCTGAAGCAAGTACATTACCAATGGCTGGAATTTATTCTGATTTTGAATTAATATTGGATACTTTATTAATGGAATTACCTAATGATTGGTTTATTTACTATAAAGAACATCCTCTAGTTTTTAATTTACTAAAAGAATCTTTTTTAATTAAAAATAAACATTTTTATAAACATATTAAAAACAAAAAAATCAAATTTATTGATTATAAAGAAGATGTCTTCAAATTAATTGATAACTCAAACTTTGTTGTCACTCCAACTGGTAGTATAGGATTAGAAGCAATGATAAGAGGTAAGAAGGTTGCTTTTTTTGGAAATACTTGGTGGTTTAATTTTAAAGACCCAAAATATATAGAAAATTCTTCAGATATAAAAAAAATGATTAATGAAAATCTAAGAAAAAAAAGTGTATTAAATAAAAATTTTATGCAAGATTATATAAGAACATTTGAGCAAACTGTTCAATGGACTGGTTTTCATTATGATAATTATGAGAATTTTGTTAGAGATTATAAGAATAATCAGATTGACAAAGATAATTTAAATAAAATGAAAAATATAATTATTTCTAAAATAAATAAAAATAATATTTAGATATGAAAAAATTATTAATTATTGGTGGCGCTGGATTTATTGGATCAAATGCATGTTATTTTTTTTCAAAAAAAAATTATAAAATTTCTGTTATTGATTCGTTGTCTTATGCTTCAAACTTAAATTACATAAGACCTCTTATTAAAGATAAAATAATAAAATTTGATAGAATTGATATTTCAAATTACCAAAAATTAAATAAGCACATAAATAAACTAAATCCACAAATTATAATTAATTTTGCTGCAGAAAGTCATGTAGATAACTCAATTAAATCACCTAATATATTTTTCAAATCCAATGTAATTGGTGTTTATAATATTTTACTTTCAATTAAAAATTATAATAAAAAAAATAAATCAAATAAAATTAGGTTTTTTCAAATTTCTACAGATGAAGTTTATGGTTCTCTAGAGAAAGGATATGCTAATGAAAACTATCCATTAAATCCCTCATCACCTTATTCATCAAGTAAGGCAGCCGCTGATTGTTTAGTAATGGGAATGTGTAAAACTTATAATATTAAATATTATATATCTAGATGTACAAATAATTTTGGTCGTTTCCAATTTCCTGAAAAACTAATACCTTTATCAATAAAAAAATCTTTGAATAACAAACCCATAGAATTATATGGTGATGGAAAAAATAAAAGAGACTGGATATTTGTAGAAGATCACATAAGAGCAATTTATAAAATTATTACTAAAGGTAAAACTAATCAGATTTATAATATAGGAGCTCAAAATACATATACTAATCTTTTTATATCAAAAAAAATATTATCTATTTTGAAAGATTTAAAAAATAAAAAAATAATATCTAAATTTAATAATACAATATCATTTATTGATGATAGGCCTGCACATGATTTTCGTTATGCTGTAAGTACAAAAAAAATTATGAAAGATACAAATTGGGGTTTAAAAAATAATTTTGAGAAAAATCTGTATCATACAATATTATGGTATATAACTTTTTTTAACAAGAAAACTAATGAATAAAAAAATCAAAGGAGTAATTCTAGCTGGAGGTTCTGGCACAAGATTATTTCCAATTACTAAAATAATATCTAAACAGTTGTTACCTGTATACAATAAACCTATGATTTATCTTCCATTAGGCTTATTAATTTCTTTAGGTATTAAAGATATATTAATAATTGTAACACCAAGAGATTTACCTTTGTTTAAAAAACTCTTAGGAAATGGAATTAATTTAAATTGTAAAATTCAATATAAAATTCAAAAAAAACCTAATGGAATTGCTGAAGCAATTAAATTATCAAAATCATTTTTTACATCAAAAAAAATATTATTATTGCTAGGGGATAATTTTTTCTTTGGTAACAATTTAGATAAAATCATAATAGAGGCTATTAATTCACCAAAAGGAGCATCTATTTTTACATATAAAGTCAATAACCCTCAAAGGTATGGTGTATTGAGTATAAGAAATAATAAAATAGTTAACATTGTTGAAAAACCAAAAAAACCTACATCAAATAGAGCTATTCCAGGAATATATATATATGATAAAAAATCTATCTCTTATGTAAATAATCAAAAACCTTCTAAAAGAGGAGAGCTAGAGATAACTGATTTAAATAATAGATATTTAAAAAATAATGATTTAGAAATATTTGATTTTAATGATGGAATTATATGGATGGATATGGGTACTTTTGATTCTTATTTAGAAGCATCTCAATTTATTGCCGCAACTGAAAAAAGACAAGGATTTGAAATTTACAGTTTAAACAAATCTAATGGTTGATAATCCTCTATTAATAAATACAAAAATTTATAGAGATCTAAGAGGATATTTTTCTGAAGTATATACTTCTAAAAATAGAAATTTAAATAAATATAAATTTGTTCAGGATAATATATCTTCATCAAAAAAAGGTGTGATTAGAGGATTGCATTTTCAAAGTAAATATCCACAAACTAAGTTCATTACTGTACTTAAAGGAACTATTTTTGATGTTGCAGTAGATTTAAGAAATAAATCAAAAAATTTTGGAAAAGTTTTTTCTTATAAATTATCAGATAAAAAAAATAATCAATTATTAATTCCAAGAGGATTTGCTCATGGCTTTCAATGCTTGACTGATTATGCAATAATTCATTATAAATGTGACAATTATTATTATTTTGATGATCAACAAGGAATTTCAATTAATGATGAGACTTTTAAAATTAAATGGCCAATTAAAACTAATATTGTAAGTAGTAAGGATAAATCTTTACCTATTTTCAATAAAGATAAAAAATATTTTTAATGATTTTAGTTACCGGGGCAGGAGGTCAATTAGGAACAGAAATTTTAAAGCAATCAAAAAAATTTACTTTAAAATATATATTTGCTGATAAAAAAAAATTAGATATTAGTGATCAAAATAAAATAAAATCATATATTAAAAAAAATAAAATAAAAATCATAATTAATACAGCAGCTTTCACAAAAGTTGACTTGAGTGAAAAGAAAAAAAAATTATGTATGAATATTAATTATAATTCTGTTAAAAATATTGTTAACATTTGTAAAAAAAATAATATTTTACTAATCCAGATTTCAACTGATTATGTTTTCAATGGAAAATCAATAAATTCTTATACTGAAAGATTTAAAGAAAATCCTATAAATCTATATGGACTATCAAAGTTCTATGCAGATAGATTTATTACAAAAAATTTAGATAAATATATAATTATAAGATCAGGTTGGATATTTAGCAAAAATTCAAATAATTTTATTAATTTTATTAAAACTAATATTGAGGAACAAAAAAAAATGAATTTAATTCATAATCAATTTGGCAACCCAACTTCTGCACGAAGTTTAAGTTTGATAATTTTGAAATTTTCAGAAAAATATTTGGATGAAAATTTTTTAAAATATGGTATCTACAATTTCTGTAATTTTCCGAGCACTAACTGGTATAATTTTGGTAAATTCTATATTAGAAATGTCCTTAAATTAAAGAATTTAAAAATAAATAAAATATCTTGGATAAAACTTAATCTTCAAGCTAAAAGACCTCTAAATACAAAACTAAATTGTAATAAAATAACTAAATATTTAAAAATAAAAAAAATTTATTGGAAAGACGAATTATTTAAACTTTAAATTCTCTAAAAATTTATTAATAACAATCTTAAGTCCTTGATCAATGTTATAAGAACTTTTAAATCTATATTTTTTTAATTTTGATATATCCAAAAGCTTTCTTTTGATACCATCTGGTTTCGATTTATCCCAAATAATTTTCCCTTTGTAATTTAGAATTCTTTTAATTTTACTAGCATATTCTTTAATTTTGAAATCAACACCTGAACCAATATTTATATTTTGTTCTTTGATTTTTTTATTCTCTAAACAAAATTTTATAGCCCTCGCTGCATCAGTATTTAAAATAAGCTCTCTTCTTGGATTTCCAGATCCCCATAGAGTTACAAATTTTTGTTTTTTTATCTTAGCTTTGTAGATTTTAGATATTATACCTGATACGAAATGTGAAGTTTCATCAAAATATTTATCATCAATCCCATATAAATTACATGGTATACAGGAAATTATATTAAAATTATATTTAGATTTATAAAATTCAGATAACTTCATTCCACAAATTTTGGCTAATGCGTAACCTTCATTTGTGGGTTCAAATTTCCCACTTAATATATATTCTTCCTTAAGTGGTTTATCATAGCCTTTTGGATAAACGCACGAGCTAGACACGTTAATAAATTTTTTGATATTATTT
>QBZY01000028.1 GCA_003282155.1 Pelagibacteraceae bacterium AG-337-I02
GCTGCTAATTCAAAATTATTTTTTTTTGAAGCCTTATACATTTGATCTGTAAAATTTTTTTGTATTTTTTGAGAATTACCACTACTTAAAAAATCATCTGCTGTCTCAATTAATTTAGAATAAGCTTCTTTCGTTATTTTTCCTCCACAAGGACCAGAACATCTTTTAAGATAATAATTAAAGCATAATTTATTTCCTGCATTTACCTCTTTATCTGTACATGACCTTAATAGAAATATTCGTTGTATCGTATTAATAGTTCTATTCACTGCATCTGGACTTGCAAATGGTCCGTAATATCTACCTTTTTTATTTTGTGGACCACGATGCTTTTCAATTCTAGGAAAATCATGCTCTGATGAAATAAAAATATAAGGGAATGACTTGTCATCTCTTAACAGAACATTAAATCGAGGTTTATGTTTTTTAATTAAATTACATTCAAGTATGATTGCTTCTAACTCTGTATTTGTTACAAAGAAGTTCATTGATTTAGTTAGACTAACCATTCTTTGAATTCTTCTGGTTAGATTATTTAAAGATAGATAATTCTTTACTCTATTTGATAATACTTTTGCTTTTCCAATATATAAAATATTACCTTTGTCATCTTGCATTTGGTATACACCAGGTTGATTTGGCAAAGTTTTAGATGTAGCCTTAATAATGTCTTGTCCAAGAAGCGTCATTTTATCAATCGTAAATAATTATTTTTTCATTAAATAGGAATTTTATAAAATTAATAAATAACTAACAAGATTATTGTAGTTCATTTAATAATTAATTTAATGTAGATAACAATAATATATTAAGGATTCTACTATGGCAAAAATGACAACAGAAGAAGCTTTTGTAAAAGTTCTACAAAAACATGGTATACAACATGCTTTTGGAATAATTGGTTCGGCATTTATGCCAATATCAGATCTTTTTCCTAAAGCTGGAATAACATTTTGGGATGTTGCTCATGAGTCAAACGGTGGAATTATGGCTGATGGCTATACAAGATCAACTGGTAAAATCGCAATGTGTATTGCGCAAAATGGACCTGGTATAACTGGCTTGGTTACACCTATAAAAACTGCTTTTTGGAATCATACTCCAATGCTCTTAGTTACTCCTCAAGCAGCTAATAAAACTATCGGTCAAGGAGGTTTCCAAGAAGTTGAGCAAATGAACTTATTTAAAGATATGGTCTGTTATCAAGAAGAAGTAAGAGATCCCTCCAGAGTTGCAGAAGTTTTAAATAGAGTTATTTCAAAAGCTATTAAAGGATCTGCTCCTGCTCAATTAAATATACCAAGAGATTTTTGGACTCAAGTTGTTGATATTGATTTGCCACCTATAATTAAATTTGAAAGACCTTTAGGTGGAACAGAAGCAATCAAAGAAGCTGCAGATCTTTTATCTAACGCAAAATTTCCTGTCATTTTATCTGGTGCTGGAGTGATTTTAGCTGACGCTATTGATGATTGCAAAAAACTTGCTGAAAAATTAAGTGCTCCAGTTGCTTGTGGATACCAACACAATGACAGTTTTCCTGGCAAACATCCCCTTGCGCTTGGCCCTTTAGGATACAATGGATCTAAAGCAGCAATGGAAATAATATCTAAGGCAGATGTAGTTTTAGCACTTGGCACAAGATTAAATCCCTTTTCAACTTTACCAGGTTATGGAATAGATTATTGGCCAAAAAATGCGGATGTAATTCAAGTTGATATCAATTCTGATCGCATTGGTTTAACAAAAAAAATAAGTGTTGGTATTTGTGGAGATGCAAAACTAGTTGCAGAACAAATTTTAGAAAACCTTACAACAAATGCAGGTGATAAAGATAGAAAAGAACGAGAGGAGTTAATTCATAAGACAAAGTCTGCTTGGCTTCAAACATTAACTGGCCTTGATCATGAAGAAGATGATCCTGGCACATCTTGGAATAAAGATTCACGAGATAGAGAACCAGAGAAAATGTCACCAAGAATTGCATGGCGAGCTATTCAAGCAGGTCTTCCTGAAGATGCAATTATATCTAGTGATATAGGAAATAATTGTGCAATCGGTAACGCTTATCCAACATTTGAGAATGGTAGAAAGTATTTGGCACCTGGTCTATTTGGACCATGTGGTTATGGTTTTCCATCTGTAATTGGAGCAAAAATAGGTTGTCCTAATACACCTGTTGTTGGATTTGCAGGTGACGGCGCATTTGGAATTAGTATGAGTGAAATGACTTCTTGCAATAGAGATGGTTGGCCAAATATTACAATGATAATATTTAGAAATTATCAATGGGGAGCGGAAAAAAGAAACACCACACTTTGGTATAATAATAATTTTGTAGGAACAGAACTTGATCCCAAATTAAGCTTCGCAAAGATAGCAGAAGCATGTGGATTTAAAGGTGTTAAGGTCCATACTCAAGAAGAGCTTACTGAAACTTTACAACAATCTTGCAAAGATCAAATGAAAGGCGTAACTACTTTTATAGAGGTAATGTTAAATCAAGAACTTGGAGAACCTTTTAGAAGAGATGCTATGAAGGCACCAGTTGAAGTTGCTGGAATTGATCCAAAAGATACAATAGTTCAATAACTATTTCTGATCATTAATTATTAAGTCTGATGCTTTTTCAGCAATCATCATAGTAGGGGCATTAGTATTACCAGATGTTATATTTGGCATCACAGAAGCATCAACAACTCTTAAATTATTTATTCCTTTTACTTTGAGATTATTACTTACAACTGAATTTTCATCATTACCCATTTTACAGGTACTGACCGGATGAAAAATAGTGTTCGCATATTTACCAGCTTCTTTTGCTAGAGATTCATTATCTTTAAATTGTATCCCTGGTCTATATTCTTCTGGTTCATAATTTTTATATGCCTTTGATTCCAAAACTATTTTTCTTACAATTTTAATAGACTTTCCTGCAATTTCCCTATCTTCATCAGTAGATAAGTAGTTCATTTCTATTTGAGGATAAATTCTTGTATCTGAAGATTTAATTTCTACAGATCCTCTACTTGTAGGTTGTAAATTTGTTATTGTAGGAGTGAACGCTGGAAATTTATGTAGGCCTGATTTTCCTAATAAATCAGTACTAGCTGGTGAGATATGAAACTGTAAATTAGGATTTTCTAAATACGAATCACTTTTAATAAATCCACACAAGTAACTAGCCCCAACTGTTAAAGGTCCTTTTTTATAAATTAAATAATTTAAACCCGTTAAAAATTTTTTTGTAAAACTATGATATATGTCATTTAACGTCTCTAAGTTTTTAATTTTGTAAACTGGTCTTAACATTAAATGATCAGTTAAATTTTTTCCAACACCTTCAATTTCTTTTACAATACTGATATTATTTTCATTTAACAGTTTACCTGGACCAATACCCGATGCTTGTAATATGTGAGGAGATCCAATTGTTCCTGCAGACAATATAACTTCTTTATTTACAGAATATGAAAATACTTCATTTTTTTTCCATAAATTTACAGATTTTACTTTTAAATTTTCAAAGGTTAAATTTTTAACATGTGCCTTAGTTATAATTTTCAAATTTTTTCTATTTTTTATAGGATTTAAGAAAGCAACTGCAGCACTACATCTATATCCTTTATCAATTGTCATTGGAAAATAACCCATTCCTTCATTATCACCATCATTGAAGTCATTATTTTTTTTATAACCAAACTCTTGAGATGCTTCCAAAAATAAATCTAATAATTTAAATTTTGATCTAATTTTTTCAACTTTGATGGGCCCACCACTTCCATGAAATTCACTTTTGGAGATCTTATAATCTTCTGATTTTTTAAAATACGGTAAAACATCTTCCCAAGACCATCCAACATTACCTAATTGTCTCCAATAATTATAATCATTCGCATGACCTCTTATATAAAGCATGCCATTAATTGATGAACTACCACCTAAAGTTTTTCCTCTTGGGATAAGCATTTTTCTATTGTTACAAAATTTCTCTTCTTCGGTTGTAAAACACCAATCAGTTTTAGAATTATGCATAGTTTTAAAATAACCTCCAGGAATATGTATCCAAGGATTAGTATCTTTGCCCCCAGCTTCAATCAAAAGTACTTTGATATTTCCATTCTCTGAAAGTCTATTTGCTAATATGCAACCTGCTGTACCAGCACCAATAATAATATAATCAAAACTTTCGTTCATAATTTAGAAAAATTTATTTATTATATACTATTTAATTTAAACATATAACTAACTTAAATAAATAAAAATTTTCAATGGATATTTTATTTTCGATTATTGGATTAGGGCTTCTAATTTTAGGTGCTGAAATAATTATAAGAGGTTCAGTTAGTTTCGGAAGAAAGATTAATATCTCATTGTTTGCAATAGGTGTTGTAATTGTAGCTGGGGGAACATCACTACCTGAATTGGCAAGCAGTATTAATGCAGTTCTTAATGATTTTTCAGATCTTGCTTTAGGCGCAGTAGTTGGAAGTAATATTGCAAACTTGATACTTGTAATGGCAACTACAACATTAATTTTACCAATTGCGAATATAAATAAAAATCAGATTAACCAAGCTTGGATAAATATTATCTTAGGAATTCTATTAATTATTATGACTTTTTTTTATTTTAATTTTATTTTTGGATTAGTTGCAACAATGTCATTAATTTATCTAATGTATGTTCAAATAAAAAAAGGAGAAATAGATAATTATGAGATAGATAAAAACGATTATTCAATAACAACCTCATTAATATTAATTATAATAGGTATAGCATGTTTAGTATTTGGTGCAGATTTACTTGTTGAGTCAGCAATTCATATAGCAAAAACTTATAATGTTCCAGCTTCAGTAATTGGATTATCATTAGTAGCTTTTGGAACTTCTCTTCCAGAACTTGCAGTTGGTATTGTTTCTGCATTTAGAAAAAAAATTGATTTTGCTCTAGGAAATATTTTGGGGTCTAATATTTATAATGTATTAGGTGTTTTAGGTATAAGTTCATTTTTTGGTAATTTTAAAGTTCCTTCAGTTTTAGCAAGTCAAGACTTATACTTCATGCTATCAATTACAGCATTAATTTTAATGTTTATGATTTTTGCAAAAAAAATTGGACGTATTTACGGAATTATCGGCTTAACTTTGTATTTTGGATATATGTATTTCATTTACATATAACTTTAATCAATAAAAAATTCTATTAAAAGAATCATGTACTTAGAATTACATAAATCAAAAAATTTATTAAAAATATTAAATACTGCTATTGATGCAGGTAAGGAAATTCAAAAAGTATATAAAAAATCTTTTAATGTAGAAATAAAAGATGATAATTCACCTATTACTGAAGCTGATATAAAATCAAATAGTTTAATTTTAAATAGATTAAAATCTTTTAGCCCAAATGTTCCTATATTAAGCGAAGAAAGTCTAATAGAATGGAAAAAAAGAAAAACTTGGAATTCATATTGGTTAATAGATCCATTAGATGGAACTAAAGAATTTATAAAAAAAAATGGTGAATTTACAGTTAATATTGCATTAATTAAAAATAACTCACCAATATTTGGTATTATATATGCACCTGCTAAGTCTTTACTTTATTATGCTTTAAAAAACTATGGCGCATATAAATTAATTACAGAGTCAAATATTGAATCAACTCAAGATTTTATAAAAATAAATTCAGTAAAAGACAAAAGTAATTTAACAAAGGTTATTGGTAGTCGATCACATTCTAATAAAGATTTTGATAATTGGATAAATGATAATTGTAATAATTTTGAACTAATCCAAATTGGTAGTTCTCTTAAATTTTGTTACCTAGCTGAAAGTAAGGCAAATATATATCCAAGACTAGGTCCAACTTCAGAATGGGATATTGCTGCGGGACATATTATTCTTGAAGAAGCAGGAGGATCAATTAAAGATTTTAATGAAAATATATTACTATACAACACGAAAGAAAGTGTTATTAACCCTAATTTTGTCGCAAAAATTTAATTTATAAACTTATGAAAATACTTATTTGTGGTCTTCCTGGTGCTGGTAAAACTTGGTTAGCTGAAAGGCTTATTAAAGTAATTGATAATTGTGCTTGGTATAACGCAGATGTAGTCAGGAAGTCAGCAAACGATTGGGATTTTAAGATGGAAGGTAGAATACGACAAGCCAATAGAATGAAAACATTTGCTGATTTCGAAAAACAAAATGGAAGATGGGTTATTTGTGACTTTGTAGCACCAACTGAAAAAGCAAGAGAAGCTTTTGATCCTGATTTTGTTATCTGGCTTGATACTATTAAAGAAGGTAGGTTTGAAGATACAAATAAAATGTTTGAACAACCAAATAAAACTGACATTAAAATAACCAAATTTTTATCAGATCAAGAAATAGAAAATCTAGCAAAGGAGATTAAAAATGTTTGATTGGAAAAAACCAACAGTACAAATGTTAGGTAGATGGCAACCATGGCATGATGGACATACAGAATTATTTAAAAGGGCACTTCAAAAAACAGG
>QBZY01000029.1 GCA_003282155.1 Pelagibacteraceae bacterium AG-337-I02
AACTAGCAAGCTTAGAAGTAATGATTATAATTGGTTTATTTTTTATTATTCCATTTTATTTTTTTGAGTCTTTCAATGGTACCTTTCTACTTTCATCATCTTCTGATTTTTTTATTATTATGTATGTTGCTATTTTCGCAAGCATTGCTGCTTTTTTTGCTTGGAATAAAGGTGTATATTTGATTGGACCAAATAGGGCTGGTTTATTTTTACACTTTATTCCTGTCTTTGCAGCGATTTGGGCAATTACTTTTTTAAATGAAAATTTTGCTATATTTCATATCGTAGGTATTTTTTTTATAATTGCAGGAATTATATTATCTAATATAAGAATTAAAAATGACCAAAATAGTTAAAACTGATCAGGAGTGGAAATCTCTTCTTACAGAAGATGAATATTATGTAACAAGGCAAAAGGGAACAGAACCCCCTTTCTCTGGTAAAAATTTTGAAATAATAAATAGTGGTATTTTTAAGTGTAAATGCTGTGGTAATGAATTATTTAATAGTTTAACAAAATATGATTCTTATTGTGGTTGGCCAAGTTTTTTTGAACAAATATCACCTGAAGCAATTAAAACAGAGACTGATAGATCCCATGGAATGGTGCGTATTGAAATTATGTGTGCCAAATGTGATGCACATTTAGGCCATGTTTTTGATGATGGTCCTCAGCCTACCGGCAAAAGATATTGTGTAAATTCTCTTTCTATTAATTACGAAGAGATTGAATAATACTTCTTACACGCTCCTATTTTCTTCAATAGGCCATGCGCTCATGCATATGTTTGCAGCATTTTATTTTGTCATCGTACTGACGATAGAAAAAGAGTGGAATATTTCTTACGATCAATTAATTAGATTATGGTCTCTTGGAGCTCTACTAATCGGTTTAGGGGCAATTCCTTTTGGGTGGTTAAGTGATAAATGGTCCCGTTCAGGAACAATGACAATTATGTTTATTGGAATGGGAGTAGCCTCCATTTTATGTGGTTTAAGCACATCAGTTTCTTTTTTATTTTTTTCATTATCACTTCTTGGACTTTTCTGTTCAATTTATCATCCTGTAGGCATTCCTTGGGTAATTCACGCAGCAAATAAGAAGGGAAGAGCGCTTGGCGTAAATGGAATTTTTGGTGGGTTAGGGATAGGATCTGGTGCATTTGTAGCTGGTGCTCTAACAGAATTACTAAATTGGCAACTAGCTTTTATATTACCTGGTTTAATATCAATTATTATTGGGTTTATTCTTATTTACTTAATCTTAATTGATAAAATATCTTATAAAAATTATTTTATTAAAAATGATGATCAAGATCACTCTCGTAATGAGATCATTTTAATTGCATTAATAATGCTATTATCAATGTTTGCTCTTGGATTATCTTTTCACAATACACAAACAGCATTACCAAAAGTTTTTGAAATACGTATTGATAATATTAATTCTATTCAAATTGGTTTTATGATAGCAATTATCTATTTCATTTCTGGTGCTACAACATTTGTTGGAGGCTTACTCGCCGATAGATTTAATTTAAAAACTATTTACTTAATTGGTATATTTCTTCAGTTTCCCTGTTATCTTGGTATAGCTTACATATCTGGTTACTCTTTAGTAGTGTTATGTATTCTAGCTGCAGTATTTAATGCAAGTATTCTGCCTACAGAAAATCTCCTACTTGGAAGATTTACACCTCAAAAGTATCATGGTGTAGTATACGGAATTAAGTTTATTCTCGCATTTGGATCAGGACCAATTTCAGTATTCTTAATTTCAGAAATATATTCTATAACTTTAGAGTTTACTTATTTGTTTTTAATTAATGCAATAATGATGGCTATAGTTTCAATTTTTATTATTTTCTTACCCATTCAAAGTAATCAAAGAATAATTACTCAGGATTAGATTTTATTTCTTTAAGATAATTAATAACATCATTAAATTTTTCATCAGGAATATCTTTATAAGTCATACCAAAATTATTTTTTACTTCTAATGCAACATGCGCATAAGGATTTCTGCCTTTTGGATGATTAGGATGATCAGATAATTTTCCTTTTAAAAAATCACCAGTTTCTTGAATTAATTTCCAAATTTTAGAAGCGTTTTCTTTATTCAACTTATCTAGCTAATGCACCCATTGGATCCCAAGGTGCAAGCGTTACTGGTTCCATATCTAAGTATTTTAACACTCTTTTGTTTAGATATTTTTTATCGATGACAACTTCATACGTATATTCATCAAACCATTCATCGGTCATCATCATATATCCTTGATTACCACTTTTTGTTCCCCAGCTATTTTCAATTTTCCATTTAGTTGAATTTCTTTTTTTAATATCGACACCCGTTAAAAGCATCGCATGAGTCATTTCACTATCACCGTACTCTAAGCGAGTTTGTTTATTCATCTTAAACGAAGTTTGAAAGACATTTTCGTAGTCGTAAATGCCCATATCAAGTACACCCATATCACGACTAAAACGTTTTCCAACATCACAACCAAACCATACAGCTTCGTTATTTTTTATTGATGTCATCGCAGATTTTTTTAATTCTTTAATATCTACATTCAGATATTTAATAATTTGTCCTTCAACAACGTTACCAAGATATTCAACTGTGTACATTGTATTAAATTTTTTATTACTCATTGGAGCATGAATTAAGCAAACTTTATCTTTAACATTGATATCAGCATATTTTTTGCAGAAATCAATTGGCGTCATATCTGAAATTACAATGTGTCTCTTATCTTTATTTCTAGTAGACCAATTAATAACATCTGGTGGTTGACCAAGAAACATTGCTAGTAAATTATAAATTGTTTCCATCATGTCTTTTTTTAGAGCTGCAGAATTTTTAGCTGGTTTCTTTCTTAGTATAGAAGCAAACTCTCTTAGTTTATGCGTAAGAATATAATTCATAGCGCCAGATTTACTGCTATGATTAGTTTCAGGCATTACATCTTTTGGAACTGCACCGTACTTGTTGATTAAGTTTACAAACATATCCCATTGTCCACCATCTTGCACAGGTGCTTTTAAAAGATGTGTTATTAATCTGCTCTCATATGATTCATCTCTTGATTTAATAATATTCTCTATAAAATAATTGGCTTTCTCTAACTTATCCCAAAACATGAAATAATTTTGTGAAAACTCAAATGTGTTAAGCTCTAAACTATCAACAACTTGCAAGCGCATGAGATTTAAACCGGCAAATCCCCAACATCTACCTGATGCCATTTGGTTTGTTGCAGGTAATTCTTTTTTTATTAGATTAGAAAAATTATGATTGATTTGACTAAAGTTTTCCCAATTGAGTGCAACATTGGCTAAATCATTTTTAATTAATGCATTTCGTGAAGCTGTATTTTTATTATTTCTTAAAAATTTATTTTTGAAAGTTTTGATTGTTGATAGAGATATATTTTTTGCCATATCATCTATTTAAAACTATTTCAGCTTAATTCAATTCTTAACTGTTTTTTTCTTTTTTTTGAGACCCATTTTAGCTTTCCTTTCATCAATTAACCTAATGGCATCTTCTAGTTTTAAGCTATCAATTGTTTGGTCACCAAGAATTGATGCATTTATTTTTCCACATTTTACATAAAGTCCAAATTTTCCATCATGAGCAGTAATATTTTTCTTTTCTGTTGGATGCTCTCCAAATGTTTTTAATGTAGCATTACCTCTCTGTGAAGGTTTAGCAATTAATTCAATGGCTCTTTCAAGTTCAATATCAAGAATATTATCTGTTTTTTCGAGAGCTTTATATTTTTTATCATGCAGAATATATGGTCCGTACATTCCAATACCAGCACTAACCGTTTTATTTGTTTCCGGATGAAATCCTAATTTACGTGGTAAGCCAAGTAATTGAATAGCTGTGTTTAATCCTATTTCATCTGGTTCAAAATTTTTAGGAATAGAAACTCTTTTTGGTTTCTTTTCTTTCGTCCCTTCACCAACTTGCATATAAAATCCATAAGGCCCTTTTCGAAGAGTTATCATTTCACCTGTTTCTGGATAAATACCAATTTCTTTTGGTCCGCTGAGAGTAGTACCATCTTTATCGTTTAATTGGTTAAACTGAACTGTATATTTGCAATCGGGATAATTAGAACAACCAATAAAACCTCCAAACTTTCCAACTTTAATTCCTAGTCTTCCATTATCACACGTTGGACATTTTCTTTTTTCATCTTCTCCGTTTGGTGGAAAGAAATGTGGACCTAGTGCTTCATCTAACACATCAATTACTTCTCTATTTGATTTGCCTACAGTTTCATCACAAAGTTGTTTAAATGTTTCCCAAAATTTTCTTAAAACCTCTTTCCAATCAAGCTTACCATCAGAAATTTCATCAAGTTGATTTTCAAGATCAGCAGTAAAATCATATTCCACATATTGATTGAAATATTTTTCTAAAAATATGGAAACTATTCTCCCTCTATCATGAGGATTAAAACGTTTTTTATCCAAAATTACATAATCTCTGTCTTGAAGAACTTTAATAATGGAGGCATAAGTAGAAGGTCTGCCAATACCAAGTTCTTCTAGTTTTTTTACTAAGCTTGCTTCAGTATAACGAGGGGGAGGGGAGGTAAAATGTTGGATCTTTTCAACTTCTTTTAAATTTAAACTCTCTTCTTCACTCATGGCAGGTAGAATTGTTTCTTTTTCTTCATCTTTATCATCATCTTTAGCTTCTTGATAAACTTTGTACATACCAGGAAACTTAATTGTTGATCCATTTGCTCGTAAAACTATTTCTTTATCTTCGTTTGTAATATCAACAGCTACTTGATCTAATACTGCACTCGCCATTTGTGAACTTACCGCTCTTTGCCATATAATTTCATATAATTTATACTCTTCTAAAGTAATGTATTGCTTAATATCTTTTGGTGTTAGGTAAATATTTGTTGGTCTAATACATTCATGTGCTTCTTGGGCATTTTTAGCCTTCGATTTATAAACTCTTGGCGCTTCTGGTAAATAATTTGCACCGTAATTATCAGTAACAAAATCTCGAATTTGGTTAATAGCGTCTTTTGACATGACGACACTGTCTGTTCGCATATAAGTTATTAGGCCAGTTGTTTCTCCTTTAATATCTGTTCCTTCATAAAGGCGTTGAGCTGTGCGCATTGTTTGACTCGCGCTAAGACCAAGTTTACGACTAGACTCAATTTGCATTGTAGATGTAGTAAAAGCAGGGTAAGGGTTTCTTCTAGCTTCTTTTTTTGTAATATTTCCAACAGTGAAAGTAGAATTTTTAATATCATTAAAAATTTTTGTAGCTTCAATATCATTTTTAATGTCAAGTTTATCTACTTTATTACCATCATAAACTGTAAGTCTGGAATTAATGATTTTGTCTTCTTTATTTCTAAACTCGCCTTGTAAAGACCAATATTCCTGCGGGATAAATTTTTCTATTTCAAGTTCTCTTTCACTAATTATTCTTAAAGCAACAGATTGAACTCTACCCGCTGATTTAGAGCCTGGTAATTTCCTCCATAGAACTGGAGAAAGTGTAAAACCAACAAGAAAATCTAAAGCTCTTCTGGCAAGATAGGCATTTACTAAATTTTCATCTATTTCTCTTGGCTCTTTCAGACTATCAAGAACTGCATTTTTTGTAATTTCATTGAATGTAACTCGGTGAATATTTAATTTTGAAAGTGATGAATTATCTCTAAGCAGTTTTTCAACATGCCATGCGATAGCTTCACCCTCACGGTCGGGGTCAGTGGCTAGATATAAATTTTCAGATTTTTTTGCAGCATCTGTTATTTCCTTTATCACTTTTTTTCCACGATCACTGGTTTCCCATTTCATTTGGAAATCATTTTCAGTATCTATCGCATCATTTTTTGCTGATAAATCTCG
>QBZY01000030.1 GCA_003282155.1 Pelagibacteraceae bacterium AG-337-I02
ATTTACTGTTTCAAAAGGATCATATATTTCATCTTCTACCGTGGTTGTATCAAAATCCTCTGAGTCAGTATTTACTTGATCAGCATCACCAGCTAATACATTATAGGATGGTAAACTGAATAATAGAATAAATAGAATTATAATTTTTTTACTCATAGACTTATCACTAATATCTAAACTATTAATTAATATAGTTTATAAATTACATTATATATATCTCTAATATAGCAAAAAAATGACAGAAAATTCGCAAAATTATCTTGATTTATTAAATAAAGAGCAACGAAATGCTGTACAGCAAACTGATGGCTCATTACTTGTTTTAGCTGGTGCTGGCAGTGGAAAAACTAGGGTATTAACCTTCAGAATCCTAAATATATTAATAAAAAAACTTGCTACTCCAAGGCAAATTTTAGCAGTCACTTTTACAAATAAAGCTGCAAGTGAAATGAAGTCACGAATCGGAGATGCACTAAATTTTCCGATAGATAATATGTGGGTAGGAACATTTCACTCTTTATCACTCAGAATACTAAGACAACATTATGAGGAAGTAGGATTAAGAAAAAATTTTTTAATTATTGATGTAGATGATCAATTAAAACTAATTAAAAATATTTGTGAGGTAGAAAAAATAGATGCAAAAGAAACTTCACCCAAATATTATTTATCAGCAATAGATAATTTAAAAAATAAAGGAATAAGTCCCAATGAATTGAGTGAAAATAAATATAGGAAAAATGATAAAGAAATACGAAAAATCTACAGCATTTATCAATCTGAACTTCTTCGATTAAATAGTGTTGATTTTGGTGATTTAATTTTGTTTTGTATTAAAATTTTTCAAAAAAATAATAATATATTATTAAAGTATCAAAAAATTTTTAAATATATTCATGTTGATGAATATCAAGATATAAATCCAATACAACAACAGTGGATTCAATTTTTATATAAAGGAAATAAAAATATATGCTGTGTTGGAGATGACGATCAATCAATATATTCTTGGAGAGGAGCTGATGTTACTAATTTATTGAATTTTGAAAAAAATTTTGAAAATGTAACGATTGTAAGACTAGAACAAAATTATAGATCGACAAGAAATATACTAAGTTGTGCATCAACTCTTATTTCTAAAAATAAAGGAAGATATGGTAAAGAATTATGGAGTAAAAATCAGATTGGTGACAAAATTACAATTAATGGATTTTGGGAAACAAAAGAAGAGTCTGTTTTTGTAACAGACAAAATTGAAAATATAATAAAAGATAAAATAAATTTAAACGAGATTTCAATCTTATTTAGAGTTGCAGCACATACGAGGTCGTTTGAAGAAAGACTAATTAATCTTGGACTTCCTTATAAAATAATTGGAGGATTACGATTTTATGAAAGAAAAGAAATCAAAGATATTATAGCTTATTTAAGATTAACAAATAATCTATCTGATGATTTAGCTTTTGAAAGAATAATCAATGTACCTAAAAGAGGAATAGGAAAATCAACAGTTAGTAAGATTAGTAGCTATGCAAGAATGAATAATATTTCTTTATTTGAATCTGCTCAACAACTGACATTTAAAAGCAATTCTAAAGCAAAGGGAGAATTATATAATTTTACTGATAACATTTTAAAATGGCAAAAGGTTAAAAAAAAATTTGATCATATTGAATTAGCTAAAGTCATAATTCAAGACTCGGGTTATTTAGATTACTTAAAAAAAGAGGAAGAGAGCTCAAATAAACCAGACAGCCTATCAAGAATAGACAATTTAAATGAATTTATAGAAAGTTTAAAAGAATTTGAAAACATAGAAGGTTTTTTAGAACATGTATCTTTGGTTATGGAAAACATAACAAATACTTCAGAAGAAACACTAACTCTCATGACAATGCATGCCGCTAAAGGATTAGAGTTTGATTATGTATTTCTAGCTGGTTGGGAGGAGGGAGTTTTCCCCAGTCAAAGATCAATAGAGGAGTCTGGTAACCATGGATTAGAAGAAGAAAGAAGGTTGGCCTATGTTGCATTAACTAGAGCAAGAAAAAAAATTTATATTACTTATGTAAATCAAAATAGATACTCTTTTGCATCACATGATTACAATTTACCATCAAGATTTATAAGTGAGCTTCCAGAAGATAAAGTAGAAATCAACGATTCCAAATACATTCAAGACAATAACTTTTTAGACAATTTTTTAGAAACTGACTCATTTAGTGAAGAAATTATTACACCTGGAAGAAGAAGACTATTAGAAAATGCAAAAAAAAATAATATTGATTGGGATTTTAATCAGGATTTTGAATATGAGGTAAATATTTCTAAAGGAAAAAATGTTTATCATCAAAAATTTGGTAATGGAAAAATTATCAAATTAGATGGTGATAAAGCCTTAATTGATTTTGATAACTTTTCTGTAAAAAAAGTATATTTAAAGTTCTTAAAAATTATAGATTAATTTTTTTAAGGAATTCTTTTTCATTTAAAATTTTAATTCCTAATTTTGTTGCCCTTTCTATTTTTGAACCAGCTTTTTCTCCAGCAATTAGAAAATCTGTTTTATTACTAATACTAGACAATATTTTTGCTCCTTTAGTTTTTGCTAAATATTTAGCTTCATCTCTTGATAATTCAGATAAGGTTCCAGTAAAAACTAAATGTTTATTTGAAAAAAAATTATTTAATGTCTCATTCTTTATAAAAGTAACAGATAAATAATTTTTTAAATTTTTAATAGTTTTCTTATTTATATCATTAGAAAAAAAATCTATAATAGAAGAAATTGCTTTTGGTCCTAAACCATCAATATTTTCGAACATGCTTGTATTATTTGAAGATGAAATAAATACATCTAGCTCTTTAAACTCGTTTGCTAAAATTTCAGCATTAACTTCTCCAATAAATCTAATGCCAAGTGAATAAATAAATTTATCTAATGATATTTTTTTAGAATTATTAATAGAATTAATTAAATTAGAAAAGGATAATTTACCCCAACCATCTAACTCAATTATTTCTGTTTCAAATTTTTCAAGACTAAATATATCTTCTACTTTATCTAAATATTTTAAATCAAATAATTGTTTTACTTGTTTCTCACCAAATCCATCAATATTTAAACTTTTCTTACTAACGAAATGAATTATTCTCTCTATTTTCTGTGATCTACAACCATATGTATTCGTACATCTTAGTATTGCTTCATCTTTTTCTTTTAAAATATTACTCTTGCAGATAGGACAATTCTTAGGAGGTTTTATTTTAGTATTTAGTTTGCTATTTTTTTTTACTAATCTAGTAACATATGGAATAACATCTCCTGCTCTTTCTATTTCAACAAGATCTAAAACATTTATATTTTTTTTATTAATTTCATCAAAATTATGTAAAGAAGCATTAGATATAATAACACCTCCTAAATTAACAGGTTGTAATCTAGCTACAGGTGTGATTGCGCCAGTTCTTCCAACTTGGTAATCAATAGATTGAATTATAGTATTACCCTTTTTTGCAGAAAACTTTAAGGCGACTGCCCATCTTGGGTTTTTTCCAACATAACCTAATCTTTCTTGAAGTTTAAAACTATTTATTTTTACAACTAATCCATCAATATCATAATCAATACTTGATCTTTTTTGGTCTATTTGGTTATAAAATTTAATGATTTCTTCAACTGAGTGACATTTTTTGCTTAGATTATTTGGAGTAATTTTCCAGTTTTTTAGTTGATTATAATAATCTTCAATATTATCAAAATTATCAGAATATTTACCAATTCCATGAGGTATGAATTTTAGTGGTCTACTATGACTAATAGAAATATCAAGTTGTCTTAGACTACCAGCCGCAGCATTTCTTGGATTTGCAAATTTAGATTTATTTTCTAACTTAGAATTAAGTTTCTCAAAATCACTTTTATTTAAAAATACCTCTCCTCTGATTTCAATAAAATCTGGAAAGTCATTTTTTAATTTTGATGGGATATTTTTAATATTTAAAATATTTTCAGTAACATCTTCTCCAATAAACCCATCTCCTCTTGTACCAGCAGAAACCAAATTTCCTTTTTTATAGACAAGGTTTAAAGATAATCCATCAATTTTTGGTTCACAGATATATTGAAAATTATTATCATTTTCTAAATTTAAAAATTTGACTGAACGTTTTATAAACTCCCTAATATCGTTATTGTCAAATGCATTGGCAAGTGAGTACATTTGAGAATCGTGTTTTATTTTTTTAAAATTTTCTTTTATTTTACTACCATAATTTTTGTTAGGACTATCCTTTAAAATTAAATTAGGATATTTTTTTTCTAAAATATCATTTTCTTTAACTAACTGATCAAATTTTTTATCCGATATTTTAGGCTTATCTAATGTATGATAATTATAATTATGTCTTTTTATTAGATCTGCAAGCTCTTTTAATCTTTGTAATATTTTGTCTTCTTTATCCATCAAAAAAATTTCTAAATTTTATTAAGAGTGTTTCTTCTCCATCAATCTGTTCAACCAAATTATAACTATGTCTATACCACTTTGAATCAGGATAATTATACCCAAGCAATGCAGCTGTATTATAACTTTCTTCAAACATACCCATTTCAAAATATGCCTCAACCATTCTATGTAGTGCTTCAGGAGTAAACTTGGTCATCGAATACTCTTCAAC
>QBZY01000031.1 GCA_003282155.1 Pelagibacteraceae bacterium AG-337-I02
ATTATGAAAAATAAAATTATTTCTTTCTTTGCCGGAATAGTAATTTCCATTTATTCATTTGGTGCTTCAGCAGTTACTGAAGTTGTATGGTGGGATTTTCTTGGTGGTGGAGATGGTGTAAGAATGAAGCAACTAATTGATAATTTTAATGCAGCTCATTCTGATATTCAAATAAATGCTACAACATTAGAGTGGGGCGTTCCATTTTATACAAAAGTACAAACTTCTGCAGCTGTAGGTGAACAACCTGATATGATGACATATCATTTATCTAGATTTCCACTTGCAGTACCAACAGGCATTTTAAGACCTTTTTCTGAAGAAGAACTTTCATCTGTTGGAATAACAGAGGATAGATTTTTTCCAGCAAACTGGGAAGCTGCTAACTTTGGTGGTGCAACTCATGGTATCCCTTTAGATATTCATGCTAATGTTATGTATTTCAATGCCGATATGTTAGGAGAAGCAGGTCTATTAGATGAAAATGGCCATCCAACTTTACTCGATGGAAAAGAAAACTTTCTAAATGGTATAGCTAAATTAAATGAAACTTTAGAATTTCCAATTGGTTTTTGTACTACATCTGGAAGTATGGTTTGGAGATGGTGGTATTCTATGCTTAACATGATTGAAGGAGATTTTTTAAAGGATGGTAAAATTTGTCCTGGTACTAAGTGTGAAGAAGTCACTCAAATGATGATAGATATGGTTGAAAATGGTTACGTACCAGCAGATACTGATTATCAATCAGCAAAAGCTATGTTTGCAAGTGGGGCTTCTGCAATTCATATTAATGGAGTATGGGAAGTTCCAACATTTGTTGATTTACAAAGAAACAATGAACTAGGTTTTAAATTTGGTGTAAGTGATATGCCAAACATAGGTTCAAGAATGTCAACATGGGCAGATTCACATGCATTTGCTGTACCTCATAGTGATTCAAAACCTATCTCTGATGAAAAACTAGACGCAGTTCTTAAAGTCATAGCTTGGATGAGTGATAACAGTCTATTTTGGGCAACAGCAGGACATATTCCAGCTAATACAAATATCGTGAATAGCGTTTTTTATAAAAACATGAGTCCTAATGCAACTTATGCTTCGATAGGAGAAAATATGGTAACTGAACCTTTTAGTCCCATTACAGGTGTTGCAGGTCCAACATATGATGCTTTCACTAACTATATGGTTCCAGCTATTAATGGTCAATTGAGTGCTGAAGAAGCAATTCAAATGATGCGTGACGAGTTAGAATCATTGTTGTAAAAATATTTTATAATGTGGCTGTTATTATAACAGCCACTTTAGCTATATGAAAAAAAAATATAAAAAAAACGCCGTTGTAAGTGCTGCTATACTTGTTTTTCCTTTTGTATTTTTTTATTCAATTTTTTTAGTTTATCCAACTATCTATACTTTAATTTTTAGTTTTACAAATTCACCTCTTATAGGATGGGGTGATTGGGTTGGGTTTGAAAATTATATAAAACTTTTTAATGATAAATTATTTTCCAAATCTTTAAAAAACACATTTGTTTTTGTTTTTTGGACAGTTGTTCCAAACACTTTAGTTGGATTGATGTGTGCCATGATGATTAATAGAATTCAGAATAAGTTTTTATCTGCTTTTTTATTAGCGTGCTTCTTTATACCTCATATTCTTCCTGTTACTGTTGTTACTCAAGTATGGGAATGGATGCTCTCAAAACAATTTGGTATAATTCAAGAGGGTCTTGAATTTATAGGATTAAAAAAAATAGCCTTTTTACGTGATAGATATTTTGCAATGCCAACAGTCGCTCTAATTACAATTTGGTGGACAGTAGGCTTTAACATTTTATTATTTATAGCTGGTTTAAAAAATATAAATCCTGAAATCTATGAAGCTTCTGATCTTGATGGAGCAAATGCTTGGAGTAAATTTAGATTTATTACTTGGCCTTTATTATGGCCAATAACAGCATTAGTTTTAACATTACAACTTATTTTCCAACTAAAAATATTTGATCAAATGTATTTATTGACAGGAGGGGGACCATTTAATTCAACATTGGTAGTATTACAATTAGTTTATAAGCAAGGCTTTCAATTAAATAAGGGTGGATATGCCTCTGCAATTGCGATGGTATTATTTATTATAATTATAATTGCATCCATCTTGCAATATTTTGTTCTTAGAAGAAGGGATAATGAAAATGATAAGTAGAAAATATACTTTTTCATGGATTATATTTACTCTTCTATCATTATTTGTGGCTTTAATTTTTATATTCCCAATGTACTGGGCAATTGCAACATCATTAAAACAAGAAACTGAGGTTATTGATCCTGAATGGTCATTTTTTCCAAGGATATTAACTATAGCTGCATATATTGATGTTGTTTTAAAATCACAAATTGGAACTTGGTATATTAATTCTATTATGACTTCATTTGGTATTACTTTCTTAGTTATAATAATCAGTATGCCTTGTGGTTATGCACTTTCGCAATTAAATTTCCCATTAAGAAAAACTCTTCTTGCAGCTGTTATTGTGAGTATTATGGTTCCTGGAACTGCTTTGGTAATCGCATTATTTGTTCTTATTGCAGACTTGGAACTAATAAATACATGGTCAGGGGTTATTTTACCTCAAGTTTTATCTCCTGTTGTTGTAATTGTTTACAAACAGTTTTTCGATCAAGTTCCAAAAGAATTGAGAGAAGCTACAATTATTGATGGAGCTAATGAATTTCAAATTTTATTAAGAGTTTATTTGCCATTAAATTGGGGCATAACGACTGCATTAGCTTTAGTTACTTTTATTGGAGCTTGGAATAATTTTTTCTGGCCTTTTATAATGACTACTCAACAAGATATGTTTACAGTTCCAGTAGCAATAACTTCAGTAGATGATGCATTTGGAATTTTCTTAGCACGTGAAATGGCAGTAGCAATGCTAGCTGCGGGACCAGTTGTTGCATTTTATTTAATTTTTCAAAGAAGAGTTACAGAAGCAATTATGCTTTCATCAGGAATTAAAGGATAAAAATGCAAGTTAACATCACCGCTATAAAAGAATTTACTATAAGTAAGATAGATAAAAGAATTTATGGTTCTTTTTTAGAGCATCTTGGTAGAGCAATATATGAAGGAATTTATGAACCTGATCATCCAGAAGCTGATGAAAATGGTTTTAGAAAAGATGTAATGAAATTAATTACAGATTTAAATATGCCTACTATAAGATATCCCGGAGGTAATTATATATCATCTTTTAATTGGGAGGATTCAGTTGGGCCAATTAAAGAGAGGCCTACAAGGCTTGATCTTGCATGGAAGACAAGAGAAACAAATGAGTTTGGGTTAAATGAATTTATTACTTGGTGTAGAAAAACAAATATTGAACCAATGTATGCTATAAACCTCGGAACACGCGGTATAGATGCTGCTAGGAATATATTAGAATATTGCAATCATCCAAGTGGTTCTTATTGGAGTGATTTAAGAATAAAGCATGGATATAAGGAACCACATGATATTAAAATGTGGTGTTTAGGAAACGAAATGGATGGAGAATGGCAAGTTGGTCACAAAACAGCTAATGAATATGGAAAACTGGTTCATGAAGTAGCTAAATCTATGAGAAAATTTGATTCTTCTTTAGAATTAATTATTGCAGGTAGTTCAAGTGAGGCCATGAAAACATATCCAGATTGGGAAAGGGAAATTTTAGAACATAGTTATGATTCTATAGATTATATTGCACTTCATAAGTATTGGACAAACTATGATAAAAAAACAACATCATATTTATCCAGTAGTATTCCTCTTCAAGAATATATATCAACTGTTGAAGGAACAATAGATTACGTTAAAGCTAAAAAAAGATCTAAAAAACAAATAAAAATAAGTTTTGATGAATGGAACCCTTGGTATCACTCTAGAGATATGCAAACACAAAATTTTTTAGATAAAAATTTATCTGAATGGCCAAAAGCACCACCTCTATATGAAGATATGTATAATATATTAGATACGTTATTAGTTGGTACTGTTTTAAATACTTTTATAAATAATTCTCACATTGTTAAAATTGGATGTATGGCACAATTAGTAAATGTAATTCCTGCAATATCAACAGTTAAGGGTGGAATTAGTTGGGTACAAGGCATTTATTATCCATTATATTTTGCATCTCTATATGGGAGAGGTGAATCTCTTCAGCTAAAAATTGATTGCCCTAAATATTCAACAGATATTGCTGATGATGTAAAATATATCGATGCTTCAGGAGTTATAAATAATGAAAATAAAGAATTATCTTTTTTTATTATTAATAGATCTGAAAAAGATAATATTAATATAAATTTTAACCTAAAAGATATTCATATTGATAGTATTATTGATCAGCAAATCATAAACAATGAAGATATGTATGCTGCTAATACCAAAGATAAACCTAAAACTATTCAACCACAAAAATCCTCTATCGCACAATTTATAAACAAT
>QBZY01000032.1 GCA_003282155.1 Pelagibacteraceae bacterium AG-337-I02
ATTTTTTCATTTTTAATTTCAATAATTACAAGGAAATATGAATAAAATAAATTTTTATTTATTCTACCTAACAAATAAATATTTGCTATTAAATTTTATGATTATTTCTTTTCTAATACTATTTGTAAATTTACTAGAATTATCAAGAATAATAACTGATGATAACAAAAATATATTTAATTATATTTATCTCTCCATATTAAAATACCCCTCAATATTAAATGAAATTATAACTTTTGTTACAATAATAAGTGTTTCGTTTTTAATTAGAAATTTGGTAAATAATAATGAATTTGTATCATTAAGAAATTTAGGATATTCAATAATTGATATTTTTTTACCAATTGCAATATCAATTTTTATTTTAGGTTTATTATTTTTAATAATTATAAATCCTTTATCTGTTTTTTTAGAAAGTAAATATGAAAAAGAATTAAACAAAAATGATTTGAATTTGTATTCTATAAAGATTTCAAACAATGAAATGTGGATTAAAAATCAAATAGATAAACTAAATAATAGTTTTATAAATATTAAAAATATAAATTTAAAAGATATGAAAGCAAAAGATATAAAAATATTGTCTATATATGATAATTCAAATTCATTTATTTTAGCAAAAAATGGTGAAATCAAAAATAATGTATTCGAATTAAATGATGTTGTCTTTTATAATTTAAGTGAAGAAGAATATACAAATATACAAAATTATAATCTTAAAATAAATTTTAATAAAGAAAATATTATAGACTCAATTTCAAAATATAAACTTATTCCCTTTTATAAATATTTAAAACATTCAAAGACTTTATCTAAATTTAATTTATATTCACCAGAAATAGGCTTATATTATCTATCTGAAATTTTTAAACCGATATTTTTAGTAGTTATTGCATTTGTAATTGTTGGTTATACAAGTAAATTCCAAAGGAATGAAAACTTTTTTAAAGTTTTATTTGTTTCTATATCTATAGGTTTTATTATATTTCTGTTGAAAGAAATAATTACTAAATTGACAATAACTTTATCGATAAATTTTTTTATTTCATACTCCATTATTTTTCTTATCCCTTTTCTTATTGGATTATATCAGATCATAAAAATTGAAAATGAATAGTAAAATATATTCAAAAATTACTAAAATATTAATATTTTTTTTTATATTTGTCATTCCTTCATATAATAGTGCAAAAGAAGTATTAATATATGCTGACTCAATTACGTATGATAAAGAAAAGAATATTATTGCAAGAGGAAATGCAAAAATATTTCATGAGAATAAATTTATAATATCGGATTTAATAATTTATAATCGCACTGAAGAAAAAATTATATTACCATCAAAATTTACTTTTAAAGATAAAGATAATAACTTTATTGAAGGTCAAAACGGTTATTTTCACAATAATCTTAATTTTTCAGAGTTTGATAATCCCAAAATAAAATTAAATGATGGCTCAAGAATTATTGGAAATAAGTTTAAAAGAGATGGTGATATTGATATCATATCAAAAGGAGTTTACTCTCCATGTAAATCAAGAATTAAAATTGCAAATTTTATCTGCCCTACTTGGCAACTTGAAGGAGAAAAAATTCTACATGATAATAAAAATCTTTTTTTGTATCAAAAACATTCTAAAATGAGAGTCTTAAACACACCAGTATTTTACATACCATATATTGTAACACCATCGCCTTTAAGAAAAGAGAGAAAATCTGGTTTTTTGTTACCATCAATTGCTTTAAATTTTTTTGATACTAAAACTTCTCAATCAACATCATTTCCATATTACTTTAATATTTCAATGGATAAAGAACTTCTATTTACACCTATTATTAATTATGGTGGGGGAGTTGATTCTTCACAGAGATTTGTATTTGATTATAATCAAATTTTATCAGGAGGAAATTTTAAGACCGATTTAACCTTCGATTCAAATTTTGAAAAACAAAATAGTAATAAATGGTTAAGTGATGCAAGCTTAATTACAAATTATAATAAAAATATAAATAATACTTACAGAATTCAAATAGACTCAGCATTACAAACATCAAAAAATTATATCCAAATTACTAAACCTAATGATGACCTTAGCTATCAAACCTCATTGTCTACAAATGTGAATTTAGAAGGTTATAACATTAATAAAATCGATGACTATCTAAAAATCAATTTGAATTTTTATCAGACTAATCAAGAAAATGAAGATAATAAAATAATACCTACTGTTTTACCAAAAATTAAATATTTTACTGGTTACAAAAATAAATTTGGCAATGTATTAAGTTCTTCATATGAATTTTATAATATATTTAGAGATAAAAGCACTACTGTTCATGCAAAACAACAACAGAAAATATCTCATAATTACAATTTAAGAAGAGAAGCAATAAATTATAAATCAAAAATACTCTTTGATGCATCAATATATAATCAAGTATTTAATACTGAAAAAAAAATGATTAATAATAGTAATTTCAAAACTGGCTCATATTATAGGTTGTTTCCAATATTAGGTATATCTTCAGAAACGCCTTTTAAAATTAAAAATTATTCCAACAATTTAACAATTACTCCAAAAATAAATATTATAGTAACACCAGGTATTTCTAATAGTAATAAATTATCAAATGAGGATTCAACAAATAATGATTTCAGTATTAATAATATTTATCGACTAAACAGATATAGTGGATCTGATAAAATGGATAATTCAAAAAGAATCACCTTTGGTTTAGATGCGCAAACTCAATATTTAACATCATCAATATCACAAACATATGAATTTACCTCAAACAGTAATTTTCATAAAGAACAAGGTAATGATGATAAATTAAGTGATTTAATTGGTTCATTCAAATATCTGAATAAAAATGAATTAACATATAATTTTAGATATGATGTAGATGACTCATACTTAAAGCAACAAGTTATTGGCTTAAATTCTAAAACAAATATTGGAGATGTTAATATTTCATATTTAGACAAAAATACGGAAGTAAACGATATAGTTACAAAAGATGTAGAAACTATAAATTATTCTTTTTTAAGTAAAAAATTTTCAAAGTTTTCAAAAGTTAATTTAACTGGATTATATGATTTAAAAAAAGAAATTAATAAAGAATACAGTATTGGTTATAGTTATTTTGATGAATGTTTTGGCATAAATATCGATTTTAATAGAAAATCGTATGAAGAAGATAACTTAAAACCTCAAGATATATTAACTTTAATGTTTTCATTTAAAAATATTGGTAGTTATAAATCGACTAATTTAGCAGTATCTGAAAATGATAAACAAGATATAAATTGGGAAGGATACAATATAGATAATGATAAATTTGAGAAAAATTATTAATATATTTATTTATTTTTATATTTTTTTTGGAATAATATTTTTAAGTAATAAAAACTTATTTAGCTCAGAAAATAAAATAATATTTAAAATAAATAACAAGGCCTTTACTACTCTTGATTATGTGCAAAGATTAGAATACCTAGATTTTGTAGGCAATAATAACGATCTAGATAAAGATACAATAATTAATGATTATATATCTGCCAATCTTTTTTT
>QBZY01000033.1 GCA_003282155.1 Pelagibacteraceae bacterium AG-337-I02
TTTTTAATTGGAATTTTTTTTTCAATCTTTTCATATAAATTATTAATGTTAATTTTTTTTTTTAATTCTGGTTGATAAGGATTTTCATAGTTTATTATGTTCAAATATCTTGAAATGAAATATATAGATTTGATAATAGCAACTTTATGAGATGTTCTTAAAATAAAATTTTTGTATAAATTTCCATCCTCAGCACCTCTTATTATATTATTTCTTAAAAAAGAATTCATGATAAATTTAAATTTTTGATAATCTTTTTCTTCAAAAATTATTGTTAACTCATTATAAAAACTATTGATAATATCTATCCAAATTTTCGAATAATTATTTTTGTTATTGATGATAATTGCATACTTATCAAAAATTTTTTTTAATTGAGTATCTGTATTTTGTAACTCAGAAGTAAGATATTTATTATTAAATTTATTTCTTGAAAACAAGTAGTAAAGCAGATCATTTATTCTATATTTAATGATTAATAACTTAATATATTTAAACATAAAGTTCATATGATATTTTAATTAAATTATTCATAAACGAAAGAAATGTAGATTTTAAAGTATATTATTATTATAATCTAAATTATGCTTAATACAAAATTAATAAATGAATTTTGGCAAGGTAATGTTAAATTATGGAAATCTTATTGGTTAATTGGCGAATTATTAAACGGCATTGTTTTGCTAGCTATATTTAATCTTGAAATTTATTTTTTTAATACAAACAAATCTGTTTTCCAAATACCTTTTTTAGATTTTACTAGTCTTACTTTAATCTCAAAAATTTTTATTTTTATTTGGACAATATTTATCTCTATTGGAATTTGGAAAGCAGCAGAAAATTATAAAGGAAGTATTATTTGGATAATTTTAACTTTTATAATTGTCGCCTATAGATGCTATTCATTGCGTTTAATTTTTTTTATTTAATTTTTTCTTTAAAATATCATTTAATATTTTTGGATTAGCTTTTCCTTTAGTTAATTTCATAGCTTGGCCTACAAAGAAGCCTAAGAGCTTATTTTTGCCAGAAAGATATTGTTCAACCATTTTTGGATTTTCTGCAATGACCTCATCAATAACTTTTTTTAATTCTCCCTGATCTGTAACTTGTTGCAAACCTTTTTCATCTACGATTTCTCTGGCAGTTTTTCCTGTTGAAAACATGTCTTCCAGAACATCTTTTGCAATCTTACCAGAAATTTCATTTGTAGAAATTAACTTTATAAGTTGTCCTAAGTTTTTAGGTGATACTGGGGAATTATTTAAATCAATGTTATTTTTATTTAATAATGAGAATAATTCTGACGTAATCCAATTTACAACTATTTTTACATGATTTTTTAATTCTGGATCTGAATGAACAGACTCATTAAAATAATCAGATATTTGTTTCTCTGCTGTTAATACTGAGGCGTCATAATTAGATAGTTTATAAGTATCAATAAATTTATTCTTAAGCTCATCAGGAAGCTCTGGTATTGATGATTTAATTTGTTCTATTTCTTCTTCAGATATATCTAGTGGTAATAAATCTGGATCTGGAAAGTATCTATAATCATGAGCTTCTTCTTTATTTCTCATTGGTCTAGTTTTACCAGTAGATGTATTAAAGAGCATTGTATTTTGTTCAATAGAACCCCCTGACTCCAATATTTCTATTTGTCGTTTTGCTTCATAATTAATAGCCTGTTTAATAAACTTTATAGAGTTTAAGTTTTTAATTTCACAACGAGTGCCATATTCATCACCAGGTTTTCTTACTGAAATATTTACATCAGCCCTTAATGAACCTTCTTGCATATTTCCATCACATGTATCTAAATACATTAAAATTGATCTGATTTTGGATATATACATTCCAGCTTCATCTGGTGTTCTAATGTCAGGCTCACTAACAATTTCCATTAAAGCAACACCAGATCTATTAAGATCTACAAAAGTTTTTGATGGATTTTGATCGTGTATACTTTTACCAGCATCTTGTTCTAAATGTAATCTTACAATTCTAATATCTTTTGACGTACCGTCTTTAAAATCAATTGTAACTTTTCCCTTTCCAATAATTGGATATTTATACTGGCTAATTTGATACCCTTGTGGGAGATCAGCATAAAAATAATTTTTTCTATCAAAGACTGAATAATTATTAATTTTTGCGTTTAAACCAACTCCAGTTTTTACTGCCTGTTCTACACAAAACTTATTTATTACTGGCAACATTCCAGGCATAGCTGCGTCAACTAAAGATACTTGACTATTTGGTGACGAGCCAAATTTTGTTGATGATGAAGAAAATAATTTGGAATTTGATTTTACCTGAGCATGTATTTCAAGACCTATTACCATTTCCCAATCATGCTTTTCACCTTTTATTAGATTATTCATATGATCTCTCTAAAGATAGAGCAGCATTAAAAACTTGTTGTTCGTCAAAGTGTTTTCCTAAAATTTGAATACCTAGTGGTAAATTATTTTTATCTTTCCCAAATGGAATAGAAATACCTGGTAGACCAGCTAAAGAAGCAGGAACAGTAAACACATCATTTAAATACATTTTGATAGGATCATTTTGTTTTTCATTTAAAGGAAATGCAGCACTTGGTGCAGTAGGGGTAACTATAAAATCACATTCTTTAAAAGCTCTATTAAAATCATCTGCAATTAATTTTCTTACTTTTTGTGCTTTAAGATAATATGCATCATAATAACCTGCAGATAATACGTATGTTCCAATTAAAATTCTTCTTTTTACTTCTCTACCAAATCCCTGTGCTCTTGTATTTTCATACATATCATCTAAAGAGTCAATTTTCTCAGATCTAAAACCATATTTTACTCCATCATATCGAGCTAAGTTTGAGGAAGCTTCAGCAGGAGCTAATATATAATAAGTAGGAAGTGCATATTTAGTATGAGGAAGTGAAATATTTTTAATTTTAACGCCCTTTTTTTCAAAAACTTTGATAGCATCTTCCCATATCTGACTTATTTCCATTGGTGTGCCATCAATAGAATACTCTTTAGGTATACCAACAGTTTGTCCGTTTAGATCATCGTCTAAATTTTCAAAATAATTAGGGATATCTACATTAGCACTTGTACTATCTCTTTGATCAAATCCAGAAATTGATTGTAATAATATTGATGCATCTTCAACATTATGAGAAAAAATTCCTGCTTGATCTAAACTAGATGCAAATGCGGCTATACCCCAACGTGAACATAGGCCATATGTTGGCTTAATACCAACAACACCACAAAAGCTAGCTGGTTGTCTTATTGACCCACCTGTATCTGTCCCAGTTGCACCTAAGCATAAATCTGCGGCAACTGCAGCAGCAGAACCGCCTGAGGATCCGCCAGGAGCTAAAGGCTCATTTTCTTTTGATAAAGGATTAATTGTATTTCCAAAAAAACTTGTATTAGTAGCTGAACCCATGGCAAACTCATCAAGATTAGTTTTACCAACAAAAACAGATCCTTCATCTAATAATTTTTGTGTGACAAATGATTCATAAGTTGGATTAAAATTTTCTAAAATTTTTGAAGCTG
>QBZY01000034.1 GCA_003282155.1 Pelagibacteraceae bacterium AG-337-I02
TTCGATTATAACAACACTTTCAATTATATATTTTGTGTTTTCTTTAAATAAGTAATCAAAATATCCAAACTCATTTGTTCTAAGATATTCTTTTCTTAAATAACCATTATTTAAACTCATAATAGAAATCTTATGATCAGCTAGTATTTTATTTGTGTATTCTAATAAAATTCTTTTACTTTCATTTAAATTTTTAAGAGGATTGTCTAAAAAAATTAATTCAAAGTCCATATTTGTGTCGATATCTTTACCGTCAAAATTTTCTATGCTTATTAATGACTTTGCATATCTTTTATAACTTTCAAAAAAATTATCTGGATAGTTTTTTTCTTTGTGTTTTTGAGCTAAATTTGGATAACCTTTTTCTCTTGTAAATATTTCAAATTTGACTAATTTTTCATATTCAACATATTTAGTAACTGACTCAATCTGTATTACATTTAATCCTTTGGACATTTTTTTAATGTTAAGAGCAGGAATATCACCTAATCTACCTTTAATTTTAGATTTACCATCTTTAGAATGAAGGAATGCAATTTTAAAATATTCTTTAGTAAATGGTATTGGTGATCCTTCAAAATTTTCACCTATAAATATATTTGCTATAGCCTTTTCATTATTTGATAAATGATAATTTTGCGGATCAATCCAAAATTCATGGCTTAAAGAAAATTTAGATATTGAAGTTAAGATAATAATAAATATTAACTTTTTTATATATAATTTCATTATGTTATCTTATATAAAAATTATAAAATTATATCTATTTTTAATTCAAATAGTTTTTTTAAATATATTTTCAACATCTTCAATTAGTCATGAAATAAAGCCATCTATTGCAGATTTTATCTATGATGAAAGTTATTTAAATTTTAAAATAAGATTAAACGCTGAATTGATATTATCAAATATTGATGCATCTACTGTTTCTAATACTGACTCTTCAACACTAAGTGAAATTTATGATAAATTTAGAATTTTAAGCAAAGAAGACCTTGAACAAATGTTTCAAAATTCTTGGAGTGAAATAAGTTCTAATATTGATATTAAAATTAATAATGAATTAAAGAAAATTACTTTAATTAAAACTGAAGTTGAAGATATAAAAAATTATGAAATAAGTAGAGATACGCATGTTTATTTTAGAGTTTTAATAGATAAAAATTCTGAACAATTTACATTTAGGTGGATTAAAAACTACGGCCCAATTATTTTAAGAGAGAATAATAATAACAAATTAGAAGATGAATTAGTTACAGAATATCTGCAATCTGGAATTGAATCAAGTAAATTTTCATTTAAGGAAAATAATTTTAGAAAAACATTTAATAGCTTCTCAAAATTTTTTATACTAGGAATTCAACATATCATACCAAAAGGATTAGATCATATTTTGTTCATATTTGGACTTTTTTTATTTTCATCATCTTTAAAAAAATTAATTTCTCAAATAACTATTTTTACTATTGCTCATTCAATTACTCTCGTATTTGTTTCTTTATCTTTAATGAGAATCAATCCTCAAATTGTTGAACCTATCATTGCACTTTCTATAGTATATATCGGATTAGAAAATATTTTTAAAAAATATATAAAAGAATATTTAAGATATATTGTAATTTTATTTTTTGGATTACTTCATGGCTTAGGATTTGCATTAGTTTTGAGTGATATAGGGTATCAAAGTGGTGATTTATTTGTAAATCTCCTCTCATTTAATCTTGGTATTGAAGTTGCTCAAATATCTATAGTATTGGTTTTATATCTATTAGTTGCTTTAAAATTTGCAAAAAATAAAAATTATAGAATTTTTTTTCAAGTTCCATCTTCTATATTAATTTCTAGTATCGGGTTATATTGGTTTTTTGAAAGAATTAATTTTATTTAATCAAATTTGCCTAAATTCAAATTATAAAGCTACCAAAAAAAGAAGATTTAACAACCTCTAATTTTAATAAAATTTTAATTACGCTATGGGAACAATGGATTTATAACTTTCGCTAAGAAATGCTTTTTTTATAATTTATTCGTTGTTAACAATATTTTAAATATTAATTAAATAATGTTGAGATTCCCCTCTATTTTCGTTATTACATCATTATAAGTACTATGAATAAACAACTGGAGAGATGGGTGAGTGGCTTAAACCACAGGTTTGCTAAACCTGCGAAGGAAGTAATTCCTTCCGAGGGTTCGAATCCCTCTCTCTCCGCCATATAAAAATGTTTACGGGAAGTATACCGGCAGTCATTACTCCTTTTGTTGGAGACAAAGTCGATTATGATTCATTGACAAAAATTTTAACTCATTTAATCGATAATGGATCTCATGGACTTGTTCCTTGTGGGACAACCGGCGAGTCACCAACTTTATCACATGGTGAACATAAAAAAATAATTGAGGAAACAATTAGAATTACCGATAAAAGAATTCCTGTGATAGCTGGCACTGGATCAAACAATACTTTAGAAGCTATAGAGTATACGAAACATGCTGAAAATTCTGGAGCAGATGCAGCTTTAATTGTAACACCATACTATAATAAACCAACTCAATCAGGTTTATATGAACATTTTAAAACAATTGCAGAAAAAACAAATATACCAATAATAATTTATAATATTCCAGGTAGATCAATTGTTGATATTACTATTGAAACTATGATTGAATTATCAAAAATCAAAAATATTATTGGGGTTAAAGATGCAACTAATGACTTATTCAGGCCATTACTTACTAGAAAAAAAATGCAAAATGAATTTTGCTATCTTTCTGGAGAGGATGGAACGGCGCTAGCTTATTTAGCACAGGGAGGTCATGGATGCATTTCAGTAACTGCTAATGTAGCACCAAAATTGTGTTCTGAAATGCATTCTGCTTGGCAAGAATCAAATATTACTAAAGCTCAAGAAATTAATCTAAAATTGTCGTCTTTACATAATGCTTTATTTACAGAATCAAGTCCAGGACCAGTTAAATATGCAGCTTCATTACTAGGTTTATGCAATGAAAATATAAGACTGCCTTTATCACAAATCAAAAATGATACAAAAAAAGCAGTAAAAAATTGTCTTCAAGAATTACAACTACTATAAATGAAAATTATAGCCGCAAACAAAAGGGCTAATTATAACTTCACAATATCAAATAAA
>QBZY01000035.1 GCA_003282155.1 Pelagibacteraceae bacterium AG-337-I02
CTTTATCATTATTTTTTATTGTAAATAAAATCCTATTATTATCAATAAAATCTATATCTGTAATTTTATGTCCTTTTTCTAAATTCAAATTGTATTCAATTAAATTTGTTTCTAAATTACTTTGTTTTTTTGTTGTTTTTATATACAAACCATAAACAAGAGCTAAAAAACAAATAACAATTAATATACCTAAAAATATTACAATGAATTTAAGAATTTTTTGAGACATGAACGAATTCTATAATGTTAAATTAACTATAAATAAACAGTTAAGTTCACAACGATTAGACAAAGTGCTTGTTTCAAAACTGGATGGATATTCAAGAACACAAATAAAAACTTTAATATTAAATGGTAATGTAAGTCTTGATGAAAAGGAAATAAAAGATCCATCTTACTTAACTAAAGAAAATGAAAATTATTCTATAAATATTATCCTAAAACAAAAAACAAAACATTCAGCTGAAAATATACAATTAAACATTATTTTTGAAGATGATGATTTACTCATTATAAATAAACCTCCAAATTTAGTAATGCATCCAGCTCCTGGAAATGAAAGTGGTACTCTTGTAAATGCTCTTATGCATTATACTAATAATCAACTTAGTAATCTAGATGATAGTGCGAGACCAGGTATAGTACATCGTTTAGATAAAGATACTAGTGGAATTCTTGTTGTTGCAAAAAATAATATTGTTCATATTGATTTAGCCAAACAATTTAAAGAACATACAATATCTCGTAGATATAAAGCAATAGTTTGGGGAACCCCTGATAATCAATCAATTGAAGGGTACATAGAAAGAAATAGAAAAAATAGAAAAAAAATGAGTTTAAATAATAAGGGTTATGGTAAATATTCTAAAACCGATATTAAATTAGAAAAAACTTTTGGTATTGCTAGTATAGTTGACTGCCATTTACATACTGGAAGAACCCATCAAATTAGACTTCATCTAACTTCTAAAAATTCTCCAATAATTGGTGATAAGATTTATGGAAAAAGTAAAATTAATCAATTTGGAAAAGATAAAAATACATTTAATAAATTTATGATTTTAAAAAATTTTGATAGACAAGCATTGCATGCCTATCATCTTGGTTTTGATCATCCTACATCAAAAAAAAGGGTGAATTTTGATATTGAATTTCCAGAAGATTTTAAGAATTTAATAGAATTATTGCATAAATATTAAATTATATTTTATTTGTGTTATAGGCGTATTATGAATTTACCTGTACTATCAAATGAAGGAAATTTAGCAGTATACTTGCAAGAAATTAAAAAATTTCCGATGCTCACAGCCGAAGAGGAGTACATGCTAGCTAAGCGTTATAAGGAACATGGAGATTCAGATGCTGCTCATAAACTAGTAACAAGTCACCTTCGATTAGTTGCTAAAATAGCAATGGGGTATAGAGGATATGGCTTACCAGTTACTGACTTAATTTCTGAAGGTAATGTTGGAATCATGCAAGCAGTTAAAAGATTTGATCCAGAAAAAGGTTTTAGATTAGCAACATATGCAATGTGGTGGATAAGAGCTCAAATACAAGAATATGTTCTGCATAGTTGGTCTTTAGTGAAAATTGGAACTACTGCAGCTCAAAAAAAACTTTTTTTCAATTTACGTAAAATTAAAAATCAACTTACCTCAATTGACTCAGGTAATTTGTCACCAGAAAATGTTAGAGAGATTGCTACTCGACTCGATGTAAAAGAAGGTGAAGTAATAGATATGGAAAATAGACTTTTTACTTCAGATCAATCTTTAAATGTTAAACTAGGACAAGAACATGACACTGAATGGCAAGACTTAATAGAAGATAAAAAAGAAACTCATGACAGGATTATTGAAAATAAAGATGAACTTGAATATCGAAGAAATTTATTTTTAGAAGCTTTTGAAGTTTTAAATGAAAGAGAAAAAGAAATTATTAAACTTCGAAAACTAAGTGAAAATCCATTAAAGTTAGAAGATCTGAGTAAAAAGTATAAAATTAGCCGTGAAAGAGTAAGGCAAATTGAAGAGAAAGCATTAGAAAAACTTCAAAAAGAAATTTCAAATATTAGATAAAGTTCCTTTAATATCAATCGTCTCTTTTCTCTCTGGCCCTGTAGAAACAATAGAAATGTTAGTTTCCATAAGATCCTCAAGTATTTTAATATATTTTTTAGCATTTTCTGGAAGATTATCAAATTTGTTAATCCCTGCCGTTGTTGTTTCCCATCCAGCAACCTTTTTATAAACTGGCTTTATCTTATCGAATAAAAATTCTTCACTAGGTAAATAATCGTAGTGTTTGTTATCAATTATATATCCAGTACATACCTTAATCTCTTTTAATTCATCTAATACGTCAAGTTTAGTAAGCACAATGTCTGTAATACCATTCAGTTTAATTGATTGTTTCAGAAGCACACTATCAAACCATCCACATCTTCTTTTTCGTTTTGTTACTGTTCCAAATTCTTTACCTTTTTCACCTAGATGCTCTCCAATGTTGTCCATTAACTCTGTTGGAAATGGGCCTGATCCAACTCTTGTAGTATATGCCTTAGTAATTCCTAAAATTTTGTGGTTTTTTCTATCACTAAAACCTGTGCCAGAAAATATCTGGCCTGATATTGTATTTGATGATGTAACGTAAGGATATGTTCCAAAATC
>QBZY01000037.1 GCA_003282155.1 Pelagibacteraceae bacterium AG-337-I02
TATTGGTAAGTTTAGAGAACGCAGGTATTTATAAGTCACCAAAATGGTTGATAAGAGGTGTATCTCTTGAGGTAAAAAGTGGTCAAATAGTTACCCTAATTGGACCCAATGGTTCTGGAAAAACTACAACAGCTAAAATGGTCCTTAATATTCTTGAACCTGATGAAGGTTCATTGAAACGGTATACAAATAAAATAGCATATGTTCCTCAGAAAATTAATATTGATTGGACTATGCCATTACGTGTTGTAGATTTTATGCGATTAACCAATAATCTCAGTAATAATGAAATTATTGAATCCTTAAATCAAACTGGTGTAGAAAAACTTTTCAAGGAACAAATACATGGTCTATCTGGTGGCGAATTTCAACGTGTCCTTCTAGCGAGAGCTATTGCAAAAAAACCAGAATTACTAGTTTTAGATGAACCTGTGCAGGGAGTTGATTTTAATGGAGAAATTGACCTTTATAATATTATAAAAAATATTTCAGCAAACCTAAATTGTGGAATTTTATTAGTCTCCCATGACTTGCATTTTGTAATGTCTGCAACAGATCATGTAGTTTGTTTAAATGGACATATCTGTTGTTCAGGAAAACCAAGTTCGGTTATAAAAGATAAAGCTTATATAGAATTATTTGGTGAGCATAGATCAAAAACTTTAACATATTATCAGCACGATCATGATCACACACATGCTTCTGACGGAAGTGTATCAAGTTAATGTTAGATGATTTTTTTACTAGAGCATTAGTTGCTGGTATCGGTATTGCAATAATTACAGGGCCACTAGGTTGCTTAGTAATTTGGAGGAGACTGTCTTATTTTGGTGATACTTTAGCTCACTCTGCCTTGTTAGGAGTAACATTAGCTTATGCCTTTAGTTTAAATATTGCCTTTTCTGTATTTGTAATATCTGCAGTTATCGCTCTACTTCTTCTCAACTTACAAAAGAGGACTAGATTAGCTGGTGATTCATTACTTGGATTATTAGCTCACTCTACTCTTGCAATTGGTTTGGTTTTAATGGGTTTTTTATCAAGTATTCGTTTTGATATTATGGGATTACTTTTTGGCGATATCTTAGCAGTAACTCTTCAAGATATTGCCTTAGTTTGGATTGGTGGTTTTATAATTTTAGGAATTTTGTATTTTATTTGGAAATCGTTATTTTCTGCTACAGTTAATTATGATCTAGCTTCAGCAGAAGGAATGAAACCGAACATATATAATATGATCTTTACCCTTCTTCTTGCTGGAGTTATTGCATTGTCTATAAAAATGATTGGAACTCTTTTAATAACTGGTCTACTTATAATACCGGCTGCCGCATCAAGAAATATAACTAACAATCCAAAACAAATGGTATTTGTAGCTATATTAATTGGTATTTTATCTGTCACAATTGGCTTATTTACCTCTTTGGAATTGAATACCTCTTCAGGACCTTCAATTATTGTTATAGCTCTGATATTATTTATCCTTTCTCTAATTCCACTAGAGTTGAGAGGTAAGTTGCAAAAATGAAAACAATTTGGTAATTGAGATTTATGGCATTAGCATCAGAAAATTTAACCAAAAATCAAAAAACAGTTCTTGGAGTTTTAGAAAACTCTTCTGAACCGATGAAGGCGTATACAATTCTTTATGATATACAAAAAAAGGGAATAAAATCTCCTCTGCAAGTTTACAGAGCACTCGATAAATTGATTGAAATTGGAAAAGTTCATAAAATAGAAAGTAGAAATTCTTATGTTGCTTGTAAACATGAGGGATGTAATGCAAAAACCTCTACATCTTTTTTAATTTGTGAAAAATGCGATAATGTTACTGAATTAATTGGAAATAATTTATTTTCTTATTTTTCTAAACAAGCTGATAAAAATAATTTTAAATATAATAAACACTGTCTTGAAATTTTTGGTTTGTGTGAAAATTGCAAATTAAAAAACTAATTTATTTAATTTATTAAATTATCAATTCTATCTAAACATTTATTTAATCCAAGATCATATTTTGTTCTTATGAAATGCTCTTTAACTATTTCAACCCATTTAAATTTTTGTAACGTTTGATGAGATGTATAAAAACAATTTAATGGAAAAGGCATATTAAACATTTTTAATATTTCTTGCCTTATTACATCGTTGGTTAACACTGCTAAAGATTCATGAATATATTTTTCTACGATTTTTTGATCGCTTAAAGATGTTTTAGGTAAATTAAATAGACCTCTAAACCTAAAATATCTGTAGATTCTTAAGTAATCTTCTTTTATTCTATCCTCTATTTCACCAATAAAACTAATTTTACTTTCATTTAAATCTGATTGGCCATTATAATAATCATGTAGTTTATTATTATTTCCAACATATAAAGCATTGAAAGTAAAATCTCTTCTAGCTGAATCTTTCTTCCAACTGTTGGTATAAATTACATTTGTATGTCTACCCATTTGGTTAACATCCTCACGTAAAGTTGTAA
>QBZY01000038.1 GCA_003282155.1 Pelagibacteraceae bacterium AG-337-I02
AAAAATAATATTTTTTTAAGACCACCAACCAGTTTTTTCTTCATCTTCCTTTATTTCACTCTCAGGTAAATTAAGATTCTTTTGTGTATCAATTTTATCATCTTCTTTTTTTTCATTATTATCTAAATTATTTTTCTTAATACTTTTATTTGTTTTTTTAGTTTTTATTACTTTCTTTTTTTTAATTACTTTAGTAGTTTTATTTTTTTTCTTTATGTTTGTTTTCTCAATATTATTGGACTCATAACTTTCATCAATTTCAATTATGGGGTCATGTAAAGAATATTGTGGATCGAAATAAAAATTGATTTTTGATTCAAATTTATTTTCTAATGAATTTATCTCATTCTTTTTATTATTTAATAAATTTTCTGCTAATCCACTATTACATTTTACATTAATAATTGAATTTTTGTTTTCAGAGATTTTTTCTTGTATCACTTTTAATATCTGGTCTATTATCGATGAAGAGTTCAAAATTAAACCTGAACCTTTACAATAATTACATCTTTCAAAAGATTTATCTATTAAGCTCGATCTTAATCTTTGTCTAGATAGTTCCATTAATCCAAACATGCTTATTCTTCCAATTTGAACCCTCGCTCTATCCCTTATAAGGGCAGTTTTTAAACTTTTTTCAACCTTAAAATTATTTCTATAGTCATCCATATCAATGAAATCTATAACTACTAATCCTCCTAAATCTCTTAATCTTAGTTGTCTGGCTATCTCCACTGCAGCTTCTAAATTTGTTTTAAGGGCCGTATTTTCAATATTTCTTTCAGATGTATTTTTTCCAGAGTTTACATCTACTGCTACCAATGCTTCAGTTGTGTTAATTACAATAGAGCCTCCAGATTTTAATTTTACGTTTAAACTAAATAAATCGTTAATTTGTGTTTCAATATTATTCGAAGCAAAAAGTGTGTTTTCATCAGATTTGTATTGTTTTATTTTTTTAACGAAAGTTGGTGCTAAATTTTTTGTAATTTTTTTAACTTTATCGTATCCTTCTTTCCCTTCAACTAAAATTTTTTCTACATCTTCACTTAGCATATCTCTAATTGCTCTTTTTATAACATTACCTTCTTCATGAATCATTTCTGGCGCTTCTGATTTTAAGGTAATTTCTCTAATTTTATTCCATTGGCTAACAAGGAATGAAAGATCTTTTGAGATTTCTTTTTTTGTCCTTCCAATCCCAGCTGTTCTTACAATTACTGACATTTTTTCTGGTATTTCTACTGATGATAAAATCTGTTTTAATTTCTTTCTTTCTTCTATATCTCCAATTTTTCTAGATATACCATCATTATTCATACTATTTGGCATTAGGACACAATATCTCCCTGCAAATGATAAATATGTTGTTAATGCTGCACCTTTTAAACCTCTTTCTTCTTTGTTGATCTGAACAAGCAAGACTTGTTTAGGTCGTATTACATCTTGAATTTTATATTTTCTAAAATAATTAAAGTATTCTTTTCTAGGGCTTAATTTTTTATTTTTTCTTTTTCTTATAGATATAGTTTTTTCATCTGTATTCTCTTGCTCTTCTTCAGATTTAGTTACTATATTTTCATTCTCTGATTCATCTAGCTCATTTAAATTTTCTGAGTTTTGTATATCATCTTCTTCTTTTTCATTATTTATTTTATCGGATAGTTCTTTTATTTTTTGCTCATCTACAGCAGGAATCTTAAAGTAATCTGGGTGTATTTCTGTAAGAGGTAAAAAACCATTTCTGTTTGTTCCAAAATCAACAAATGCTGCTTGAAGAGAGGGTTCTATCCTTGTAATTTTAGCTAGATAAACATCTCCTTTTACTGCATTTTTTTTATTAGTTTCAATTTCAAAATCATCAAGATTACCATCTTCTGTAACTGCGATTCTTGTTTCAATTTTATTTGTTGTATCAATAAGTATATTTTTTGACATAATGCCGAAACTCCGTAAAAATTTTTATATATTAAAATCATTTTTGAATATTTTATAATATTTGCCTAATGTCACATTTTTAACTATTTCACAATGTAGTATATAAATATGATTAGTTTTTTTAGTTATATAAAATTATTATTAATTTTACTATGCATATTTGCATTTATTTCAATTTCAACAATTTTTTACACACTTTGGCGATACTCACCAGAATTACCATCATATGAAAGTATCGTAAATTACAAACCAAATTTATCATCAAGAATTTATAGTTCAGATGGCTTTCTTTTAAAAAGTTTTTTTACTGAAGAAAGAATATTTATCCCTGAGAATAGAATACCAAAAAAAATTAAATATGCTTTTCTAGCATCTGAGGATAAAAATTTTTACAACCATCATGGTATAGATATTATTGCTATCTTCAGAGCTTTTTTTACAA
>QBZY01000039.1 GCA_003282155.1 Pelagibacteraceae bacterium AG-337-I02
ATTAAGGGAATTTGGTAAATTCTAAATTTTAAAATTGCTGATATTAAGATTAATAAAACAGTAAATGTAACTATAAAAAAATAATTAAAATAACTATTCAATATACTTAAAAGCCAAACTATTGTTGTTAATAATAAAATAGATAAAAAATATTTAAAATAAATCATCCATTTTCCAGATCGAGGTAAGAAGGAAATTAGGCCTGGAAAAAAAGCTATAACCAAATAAGGTAAACTCATTCCTATGCCCATAAAACAGAATATTAAAAATAAATATGTTGTTGATTGAGTAAATGCAGCTGTCACAGCTGTTCCTAAATAAGGTGCAGAACATGGTGTAGCAAGTAGTGTAGCAAAAAAACCATTAAAAAAATTCTTTGAATAAAAATTATTTCCTGAATTTAAAATTTTTGATGAATATAGAAAACTTGGTAAATTTATTTGGAAAAGACCAAGTGTGTTCAAGAAGAACATTGATATAATTATCAAAATGAACATTAAAAAGTATGGTTCTTGAAATTGCATACCCCAAGATATTGAAATATTGATTTGTTTCAGGATAGCAAAAAATGCACCAAGTAACAGAAAAGAAGTGATAATACCAAATACGGTTATAAAAAAACTACTTTTTATCTTTTTATCTTCAGTATTAATTACAGATAATAATTTTAAAGATAATACTGGAAAAACACATGGCATAAGATTCAAAATGAACCCACCTAATAATGATATTAAGAGTAAGTATATAAGACTAGTATTTATAGAGATATTTTTATCTACATTTTCAATTTCTACATTTTTTTCAACTTTAAAGCTGTGATTATTATCATAAAAAAATATTTCTATTGGAAATTTTTTTTCATTAAATTGGTCGGAGCTGTAATGTAAAGAGGTATTCAATTTTTGGAAATCAAGGGAATAATTATTTATTGGTTCTACAACAGGTAGTCCAAATGGTGTGTGAATAAAAATTTTTGGATCATCAAAAAAAGAGTTAGTTGATATTTTTATATCGAAAATAACACTATTGTTATTTTCAATAGCCTTGAATGAGAAATTAGAAATGGGTGTAAAATCAATATTATTATTTAATGTAGTAGATAGAACTTTTTCAATTTCAAAAAAATAATCAGTATATTCACCATCTTCAGATGGTATATTTAGAAAAATATCTGCATTACCTGGAATGCAAACATCTTTACAAACTAAATAATTAATATTTAAGTTTAGATTTGTTTGTTTGTTTTTATCTTCAAGATCTACAATCAAAGGAAAGATAACTTTATCTTTATATCCAATTGATTTTAAACCTAGTATTTCAAATTCTATTGGTTCTGGCCATAGTATTTTTATATCTTTAACATTTGAAGAATTATTCCAAATAATTTTTTGAGGAAAACCTCCTCCTCCTGGTGATTTCCAGTATGTTTTCCATTCCTCTTCTAGTTCGTATTCTAATGCTAAAATTAATTGATTATTATTATTTGATGTGGTCATTGGGGAAATTAATCTAACTTTTGATTTTTCACTAATTGCCCAATCTGAAGATAAGGAGTATGAAGCCGTGCTAAATAGTCCAAGAGCAAACATTATTGCAATTTTTAACAGATTTCTAACTTTTATTACCTTGTTCATATAAAATAAATCAATACAATATTGAAAAATATAAATTAACACGAATATATATACTATATGAATTTAACTGGTCAGTTCTTAATTTCAATGCCTTCATTAGAGGACGATAGATTTGAAAAAACGGTAATTTATATGTGTGCTCACTCTAAAGATGGGGCTATGGGCATAATAATCAACAAAAAAATTGATTATGATCTTTACCCCGATTTGCTTGAACAACTAGGTATAGATAAGCCATTAGAAGATAAGAAACTTTACATTCGCTATGGTGGTCCTGTTGAAAGTGGCAGAGGGTTCGTTTTACATTCTGACGAAGTAATTCAAAAAGAAACACTAACAATAGATAATGGTGTAGCACTGACTAGTACTTCAGAGTTTTTTGAAGATCTTTCTAAAGGTAATGGTCCAAAGAATAGTATTCTAGCTCTTGGATATGCAGGATGGGGTCCTGGACAAATTGAAAAGGAGTTGGCATCAAATAGTTGGATGACGCTAAAAGCAAATAGTGATTTTATTTTCGATGAAAAAGTTAGTAATAAATGGAACGATGCATTTAATTTATTAGGAATAGATGCAAGCAAACTTTCAATATTTTCAGGTAATTGCTAATTATAGAATAATATCAAAAACCC
>QBZY01000040.1 GCA_003282155.1 Pelagibacteraceae bacterium AG-337-I02
AGAATTTTATTCAATAGAGAAATATCTTGAAAATACATTTGTAAAATGAGGAATGGAAGAAAACCTTTTAAAATATCAAAACAAAGAACAATTAATGCTACAAATTTATTTCCTGTTCTTAAAACGTTTGTTGCACCTACATTTCCAGAACCAACTTTTCTAATATCTCCCAAGCCAAATAATTTTGTAAAAATCAATGCAAAGGGTAATGATCCCATCACATAAAAAAATATGATTAATGATAAACTACTTACTAAGGTCATCTCTGTTTTTAATAATTAAGTCTAAGCATGCCATTCTTACAGCAACACCCATAGCTACCTGTTCTTGTATTAAGCTCCTAGTGACGTCATCGGCAAGTTTCGAGTCTATTTCTACTCCACGGTTCATTGGGCCTGGATGCATAACGAAAGCATTTTTTTTTGCATATTTAAGTTGATTATGATTTAATCCATACTTTTTAAAATAAGTCTTTTGATCTGGCATTATTTTCCTAACTATTCTCTCTTTTTGAATACGTAGCATCATAACAATATCACAATTTTGTAATCCCTTTTTCATTTCTGTATAAACATTCACAGGTAGTTTATTTAAATTTTTTGGTAACCATTCCTTAGGTCCAATAACATTTATTTTCGCACCTAACTTTGATAGTATGATTATGTTTGATCGAGCAACACGGCTATGTAAAATATCCCCACAAATAGCAATTTTTAATCCTGCAAAATTTTCAAATCTATTTTTTATAGTAAGTGCATCTAATAATGCTTGTGTGGGGTGCTCATGACTACCATCACCCGCGTTAATTACAGACGCATCAACTGTTTCTGAAATTTTTTTACTAATTCCTTCCTCTGGATGTCTTACGATTAAAATATCAGGATTCATTGAATTAATAGTAGTCATAGTATCAAGTAGAGTTTCCCCCTTGTTTATAGAGCTATCTTTTACAACTACATTAATGAGATCTGCTCCAAGCCTTTTAGCGGCAACTTCAAAACTTGTTCTTGTTCTTGTTGAATCTTCAAAAAAAAGATTAAATACTGTTCTTCCTTCTAGAACATTAATTTTTTTAATTTTCTTTTTATTGAAAGATATGTATTTTTTGGATTCATACAAGATGTGCTCAATTTCTTTTTTAGTTAAATCTGCTGTTTCTACTAAATGAATTTTTTTAAAAATATTTTTTGTTCTTTTTAATTTGATATTTATTTTTGATGAAAATGATGAATAATATTTTAAAGCTATTTTTTCTGCATCTTTAAGTATTTTTGAACCTGTAGATGACCTGATTGCTTTTATTTTTGGCATTTTTATTTTCATTTGCCAATATTTTGAATTTTCTCTTTTATATAGTTTAATGTGTCCCGATTTAAGATATTTTGATTTCATATGTGTTAATAATGTGTCAATATGTGTAAACTAATTTACTAATTATTTCTATATCTATCTAAATATCCTTGTAAGATATATGCAGCTGACTGCTTATCAAGTTTACTTTTTATTTTTGTTTTACTTAGATCAGCTTTTCTCATTTCTTTAAAAATTACATCAGATGAAAACCTTTCATCCCAAAAAGCCGTAGGTTTTTTAAAAAAGGTTTGAAGATTAATATTAAAATCTCTCACTAATTGACTTTGTTTGTTTTCACTATTATCCAGGCTAATTGGCAGACCAAGAATAAACCCACCAATTTCATACTCTTGCAAAATATCTTTAATTTTGATCAAATCTTTATTAATTCCTTTTCTTTGAATAATTGAAAGCGGTGTAGCGATTATTTTTGATCTATCGCTTACAGCAACGCCAATCGTTTTAGTTCCTAGGTCTAGACCTACAAGTATTTGTGATGTATTAAGGCCATCGATTAATTTATTTTGATCATTCATATAATGGAGCTCATAAATTGAAGATTGACAAAAATACAATAAATAAAATTGCTCGTCTATCTAGAATAAAGTTAGATGATAAAGAATCTGAAGATTATATTAAGGATCTCAATTCCATTTTAGACTGGGTTGAGCAATTAAATGAAATAAATACCGAAAATGTAGAACCGTTAACTAACATATCATCATCTATTTTACCTAAAAGGGAAGATGTATCTAAAGATACTAATTCAAGTGATGAAATTCTTGAAAATGCACCTGATAAACTTGAAGGTTTTTTTGCAGTACCAAAGGTGGTAGAATAATGTCTAAGTTATCTTTGAAACAAGCGTTAAA
>QBZY01000041.1 GCA_003282155.1 Pelagibacteraceae bacterium AG-337-I02
TATATTAAAATAGTTAATTTTACATAAAATATTTTGTAAAGAAGTGTTTTGAATATTATTTATTCTCTTCCATAAATTTATTGATTCATTTTGTATTTTTTTAAAAAAAATATCAAAATCAAGACCATCAAATTGTAATTCTTTCTCAATAAATTTATCATCTGAATATAAAGATATATTGTAATACAATTTATTATTTTGATTTTTAGCAATAATAACAATTACTTCATTTAAATTATACTTATTCGAAAGTTTTAATATTTTATTAAAATTTCTATTTAATATATCTTCTTTTTTAAGAATAAATCTGTCGTTTATATCTAAATTTGGAATTTTGAACAAATCATAATCAGATGATTTATTATTTAAAAATGAATAATATATATTATTTTTTGATAAAATATTATGATCTAAATTATTTTCTTCATAAATAAGCAATAAAAATTTATTAGGAATATTTTCCACATAGGGAATTTGATATTTTCTTAAAAGATTTACTATTTTTTTTTTATCAAAATTAACTTTTATCTTTGCAATATATTTATCACCTATAATTTTTTCATCATTAATAATAATATTTTTTATAAGAGTATCAATTTGATCTTTTGATAGAATTTTATTAATTTTCTTAAATTGATCAAATTCTAATATTTTAGTAAATAAATTAGAAATTGATTTTTTTTTAATTTCATCAATTTTTTTTATTTTTTCACTTTCGATATCGTTAGAAATAAAATCAACTTCGTAAAACAGAGTATCGAATAAGCTATTTGAATAAAGATATTTGCATGATAAAATGATAAATAAAAATAAAATAAATTTTTTCATTATATTATTGCAATTGCATTTATATTTATTATTATAATTTGAATGGATTATAATAAAGACAATATAGCCAAAGATAAGGCACAAACATGGAAAACATTTAATAAGCTTTCAGTTTATACGATAATCTTTGTTGCTATAATTTTGGTGATAATTTTTTCTTTATTTTAGCAATTATTGGTGTATTTCACTTTCATTAAAAAAATATTTAATCTCAATTTGTGCATTTGTATCAGAATCAGATCCGTGTACTGAATTTTCTTGAATATTTAATGCATATTCTTTTCTTATTGTTCCGTTATCTGCATTTTCAGGATTTGTCGTTCCCATGATTTTCCTATATTTTTCGACTGCATTATCACCTTCTAAAACTTGAACAATAACAGGGCCGGAGGTCATATAATCAATCAGATCAGCAAAAAAAGCTTTGTCTTTATGAATGTCATAAAAGCCTTCTGCCTGATCTTTAGATAGTTTTATTCTTTTTTGGGCAACTATTACTAGATGATTATCCTCAATAATTTTATTAATAGATCCAGTTATATTTCTTTTTGTGGCATCTGGTTTGATAATTGAAAAGGTTCTGCTCATTTAAACTCCTAAATTTTTAATTTTTGTTCTAATTTAGTAATTTGAATTTGTCTATATTTTGATAATATTTAAAATATAATTTTACTAAATATTAGCAAACTTAGTAAAATTATAAAGATTTATAAATAAAAATTTAAAATGGTATTAAATAAAATTAATTTATATTTATTTCTTCAAATTACAAAATACTTTTTCTTAATTCTATTTATTTTTTTATCAATCGCTTGGATACTTCAAATAACTAGACTTTTTACAATTTCAAATTTAATGGATATTGATGTAATTGATATTATTATACTATCAACTTATCTTATACCTAATTTAATAACCGTAATAACTCCTTTTATCTTAATATTTGGATTATTATTGTGTTTTATAAAATTAAATAAAGATAATGAATTAATAGCAATTCAAACTTTAGGTTTCGGTATAAAGCCATTTAAGGATACTTTAATTTTCTTTACTCTTGTAATTATTATAATTTTTTCTGTTCTAAATTTTTATTTATCACCAAAAATTTATGAGAAATATAAAAATGAGGAGTATAATCTAAGAAATACTTTAGATTTAAATAATATGGTGTTTTCAAATTTTTTGAATTTAAACAAAACTACAATACTAGACTTTAAAAAAATAAATAATGAATATTATGATATTTTAATTAGTTTTAATGATGAAAAAGAGAATATTGTTTACGCAAAAAAAGGAAATATTTTCAGCAATAACAA